>JAJFTI010000020.1 GCA_021373115.1 Eubacteriales bacterium
GCTCCATTTCCTCAATGGTTTCCAGCGCGGCGGCATAGGTGCGCTTTTCGTAAAACTCGCCGTAGTTGCCCAGGTGTGTTTTGGGAATGACGCCGAGAACGCGTCCATTTTGGACGACCGTGGCGCAGTTATAGAGCAGATGACCGTATACGATCGGAACGCCAATGGCAACGAGCATGTCGCTTCCCACGGTGGAGCGGGTGATGCGCTCCAGCGCGCGCATGGCGGCGTCGGTCAGCGCGGTGCTGAGCACAAGATCGCCGCAGGTATAGCCGACAATCGTGAGCTCCGGCAGGACGAGAACTTTTACACCGTCCGCCTCCGCGCGGCGAATGAGCGCGATGACCGCGTCCGCATTATATTCGCAGTTGGCAACCTGAATTTCCGGCGTACCGGCGGCTACCTTGATGAACCCGTCCTTCATAGCACTGATCTTCTCCAATCGGTTTGGTGACATTTCTTCATGCTCATTCTATGCAAAGCCGGGTATGATGTCAATGAAACCCTCGTTCGTTTCGAAAAGACGGGTGGGAACGGGTATATATAGTTACGGAATTGTGAAATTCGATAGAGTTGCGCACAATCGATATTGAAGAACTTATAGGTGTGGTATAATACCTGCGAAATTGCCCCAACACGCGAACAGGTACCTCGCGGCTCGGGGGGGACGCAAGGAGAAAACAAATGCTTACCATTGAACACCTGACGAAGACATACGGCGGGGACGTGAAAGCGGTGGACGATTTATCGCTCACCGTTGAACCCGGAGATATCTATGGATTTATCGGCCACAACGGCGCGGGAAAGACCACGACGCTGCGCGCGGTTGCGGGCATCCTGTCGTTTGACAGCGGCACGATCCGCGTCAACGGTCGGAATATTGCCGAAGATCCGATTGCCTGCAAGCGGGAAATGGCGTATATTCCGGATAATCCCGATCTTTACGAGCACCTGACGGGGATTCAGTACCTCAACTTTGTTGCGGATATCTACGGCGTCAGCGAAAGCGACCGCGATGAACGAATCAAGCGCTATGCGGACGCGTTTGAGATGACACCGCGGCTCAACGACCTGATCGGCTCCTGCTCGCACGGCATGAAACAGAAGATCGCGCTGATCTCCGCACTGATCCACAGCCCGAAACTCCTGCTGCTCGACGAACCGTTTGTCGGCCTCGATCCTAAGGCGGCGCACACGCTGAAAGGGTTCTTTAAGGAACTTTGCGACAGTGGCTGCGCAATCTTTTTTTCAACGCATGTGCTCGAGGTTGCGGAGAAGCTCTGCAACAAGATTGCGATTATCAAGAGTGGGCGGTTGATTACGGCCGGGAACATGGACAAGGTCAAGGGCGACGAGTCGCTCGAGACGCTGTTTTTGGAGCTGACGGAACATGCGTGAACTTTGGATTTTAACGAAACTGCAGATCAGTTCCCTTTTTGGGATCAACAAGATTCTGCACATGAAGAATTCGGAGGAAAAGAAGCAGGGGAAACGGGCACTCGGCACGCTGATTGCCATGATTTTTGCCCTTGGCTATTTTTCCGTACTCTACAGCATTATGATGGCGGAAGGATTTGCCGCCATCGGCATGCTGCCAACGCTGCTGGGCGTGATGGCTCTGGCGAGCAGCGCGCTGATTTTGATGTTCTCCATCTTCGAAACCAAGGGGGTGCTCTTTGGATTCGGGGATTACGACATTGTAATGAGCTGGCCGGTGAGCATCCGGTCGGTTGCCGCGAGCCGCGTCATCAGCATGTATGCGTATAACTTCATTTACGGGCTGCTGCTGCTCTTGCCTGCGGGGATTGTTTACGCGGTAAAAGCGGGTCCGGCGTGGTGGTTCTATCCGCTCTATCTGGTTCTGATGCTGCTGATTCCCGCACTGCCAACGATTATAGGCGCGCTTTTAGGCACGGTGCTGACCGTAATTACCGCGCGCGCCAAAAAAAGCAATCTCGTCGGGATTCTCGCGCAGCTTGCGCTGGTCGTCGGGATCATGTTTCTTTCCATGCGGACGAGCATGCCCCTGTCCGATCCGGGCAAGATTGCCGGCAGCGCGGAAACGCTCTCCGGCGTTGTCGCGCGGATGTATCCGCCCGCGCAGTGGTTTCAGGACGCGCTGACGGCGGGCTCGCCGGTTTCCGCGCTGTGGCTGCTGCTGCTCTCGCTTGCTTCGGTTGCGGTTCTGCTCCTCTGGCTTGGAAAGAGTTTTGTTTCCATCAACTCGCGCATCAAGAGTAAACCACGTGGCGAAACCTTCGTGATGCGGCGCCAGGTTCGCTCCGGCCAGATGGCAGCGCTCGTTCGCCGTGAGCGGGCGAGGTATTTCAGTTCGAGCCTGTATGTGGTCAATACGGCGTTCAGCTACATCATGCTGCTGGCCGCTGGTATCGCGCTGCTGGTGAAAGCGGATGCGGTCGCAACGTTCTTCGAAATTCCGCAGATGGCGCCGTTGCTGTCAATTATACCGTTTGTGCTCGGCTGGATTGTATCCATGGGCACGACAACCGCCGCCGCTATTTCAATGGAGGGAAAGTCGCTCTGGATCGTTAAGAGCATGCCGATTCGCGCGCGGGACTGGCTAACGGCAAAACTGGCCGTAACGCTGATGCTTGCCATTCCCAGCATTCTTCTGGCAAGCACGCTGATCGTCATCGGCCTGAAACCAGGGTTGCTCGACGCGTTCTGGATGTATGCGGTCCCGCTTGCATATTCCATTGCGTTTGGCGTTTTCGGCCTGTGGCTGAATATCCGCATGCCGCGGCTGGACTGGCAGAATGAGGCCGAGGTGGTCAAGCAGGGTGGTTCCGTGATGGTCTGCGTGTTCTCCGGTATGGGCGTTGCGTTCGTTCCGGGGCTGGTCGCCGCGTTGACCGGCAGCGCGCTGGTGCAGCCGGTTACGGTCATACTCCTGCTGGCGCTGACCTTGTGGATGTGGCGCTCGCTCGTGAAGAGCGGTGAACGCAGGCTGCTGCTGCTCCACTGATATTACTGCGGCGTATGAAAGTAAAAAAGGCCCCGTTTTACACAAACGGAGCCTTTTTCGATGGGATCAATACATCTTTTTCTTATCAAGAATAATCCAAACGATGATGGACACAACAAGTGAAATCACAACGATGGCGGCAAACCCGTAAGGGCTGTTTGCCAACGGCATTCCGGCACCGTTCACGTTCATGCCGTACGCACCGAAAATAATCACGGGGATGGAGAGCACAATCGTTACTACCGCCAGGAATTTCATGACAATGTTCAGATTGTTCGAGATGACGGAAGCGAACGCATCCATCATGCCGCTGAGAATGCCGCTGTAGATATTCGCCATTTCGATGGCCTGCCGGTTTTCAACGATGACGTCTTCGAGCAGGTCTTCGTCTTCCGGATACTTCTTAATACGCTCGGTTTTCAGGAGCTTTTCGAGCACGACCTCGTTGGATCGCAGCGAGGTGGTGAAGTAGACGAGGCTTTTTTCAAGTTCCAGAAGTTCAATCAGTTCGCGGTTCTGCGTAGAAACATGCAGCTTTTGCTCGATTTTATCGCTGAGTTTGTTGATGACCCGCAGATATTGCAGATACAACGACGCGTTACGGTAGAGAATTTGCAGGACGAAGCGCGTACGCATATGCGTTCTCAGTTCGTTTGCGTGTTTCTGCTTGAGCGCGTAAAGTACGGGTGTTTCCTCGAGGCAAACGGTGATGATTGCCTCTTTTGCAAGGAGAATGCCGAGTGGCACCGTACTGTAGACATCCTTTCCGTTATTTTTTTCCACAACGGGAATGTCCACTAGAATGAGGGTGTAGTTGTCTTCCAGTTCGATGCGCGAGCGTTCTTCTTCGTCCAGCGCGGCGCGAAGGTCGTCCGGCTCAATGGCATAGAGTTCGGCAACTTCGGCGAGTTCCTTTTCCGTCGGCTTGACGAGCGAGATCCAGCAGTCCTTTTCGGGCGTGGTCAGCTGGCGCATTTCTGCCTCAAAGGTTTTGAAGATCTTCTTCATGGCAGTGTACTCCTTTCGCTTTCGCGCGCGCGGCGAGAAAGCGACATCTCCCAAACGCGCGCTTAATGTATTCGATTGTCGCTACTTCGTTCGGGAACGGTATCCACCGTCCAATCACACTCCTTTCTTTGAGTTCGAACTTATTATAAACCGTAAATACGCCGAGGAAAAGAAGCAAAATCAAAAGATACCAAACAAATTTCCGCTGTAGCGGTCAAAACAAAGGGAATTCGGGACACGAGCGTCGAATTCGGATTTATTCGCCGGCAAAGAACAAAGAAAATGCGGGCGTAACGCGCTTTGACAAAGCGGTTGCGCCATGTTACCATGATGCCGGATTTGATTTTTTTATGAATACCGTGAAGAAGCAATGCGGATGCAGAATGGGGTACAGCGTATATGAAACAGGATCGTACGTTTCCGCGTGTAACAATCACCAGGAAAGGCGAGGCCTCCATAAAATCAGGGCACCCCTGGGTGTACGACGCGGAGGTGCAGGGGAATACGGACGCACTGGAGAACGGTTCGCTGATTGACGCGTGTTCCGAAAAGGGATCGTACCTTGGCACCGGCTTTTTCAGCAGACAGAGCAAGATTCGATTGCGCCTGCTTTCCAACAACGCGAACGAGCGGTTCGACGAGGCGTTTTTCGCCCGCCGGATCCGTTACGCGCTGGACTACCGTAAAACCGCGATGGGGGACGACTACGGCTGCTGCCGCCTGATCTTCGGCGAGGCGGACGGACTGCCCGGGCTGACGGTCGATTGCTACCATGACATACTGGTAAGCCAGGTGCTCTCCGTTGGCATCGAACGCATCAAGGGGATGCTCTATCGCCTGCTGGTATCGCTGCTCAAGGAGGACGGGATCGAGGTTCGCGGCGTTTTCGAAAGAAATGAAGCAGCGATTCGGGAGTTGGAAGGGCTGCCGCTGGAAAAGGGCTGGTATTGCGCGGATTTTCTGCCCGAACCGCCGAGCGCGATGATTGAGATTGTTGAAAACGGCATCCGCTATGCCGTGGACGTGGAAAACGGTCAAAAAACGGGATTCTTTCTGGATCAGAAGTATAATCGAATTGCCGCTGCGAAGATCGCGAAGGGAAAGCGCGTACTGGACTGCTTTACGCATACCGGTTCGTTTGCGCTCAATGCGGTAAAGGGCGGGGCCGCGCATGTTACCGCGGTAGATGTTTCGCAGGCGGCCATTGAGCTGGCAAAATCGAATGCGGAACTAAACGGTCTGTCCGAACGGATGGACTTTCTCTGCGCGGACGTTTTCGATCTGCTGCCGCAGATGATAGAGCAGCATGCCGCATACGATATGATCATTCTCGACCCGCCCGCATTCACGAAGAGCCGGAAGACGATTGCGGGAGCGGAGCGCGGGTATCGCACGATTAACTATAACGCAATGAAGCTTCTGCCGCGCGGCGGGTATCTCGCAACCTGTTCCTGCTCGCATTTCATGCCGAGCGAGCTGTTCGAAAAAATGCTCCTTTCCGCGGCGCGGGACGCGGGCGTTTCGCTCAAGCTCGTGGAAGCGCGCCGACAAGCGCCGGATCATCCAGCACTGATGAACGTTCCGGAAACGGATTACCTGAAATTCTATTTATTTCAAATTGTTTAGCAACAATTTATTGATGAACGTTCCGGAAACGGATTACCTAAAATTCTATTTATTTCAAATTGTTTAGCAACAATCTATTGGCGAACGTTCCGGAAACGATTATTTAATATTCCAGTTGTTTCAGCTCATAGAAAGAATGCGCCCGTCAGGGCGCATTCTTTCTTGTCTACTTCTCGATCCGGAAGTGGTAAATCGTTTCGGAGGAAAAAACTTCCCCGGCATGCAATACGATGCTTGGGAAATTCGGATTGTCCATTGCGTTTGCGAAATGCTGTGTTTCGAGGCAAAACGCGGGATACTTCCCGTAGCGGACGCCTTCCTTGCCGGTCGTATGGGACAGATCCGGCGGGGTAAAGAGCTGCACACCCGGCTGATCGGTATAAACATCCATAGCGACGCCGCCCTTCGGATCGCTAGCGGTCGCGATTTTTGCCATTTCACCCTCCTTGTGGTTGAGCACGAAATTATGATCGAATCCGCCAAGCACATCGATCAGCTGCGACTTTGCCGCAATATCCTGACCAATGGGTTTTCCTTTTGTAAAGTCGAGCGGGGTGCCGAAAACGGATGAAATCTCGCCGGTGGGTACCACCTGCTTATCAACGGGGGTGCAGCGGTTTGCGTCAATTCGAAGAATATGATCCAGAACGCTCCCGGAGCCCTGACCGCCGAGATTAAAGTAGGCATGATTGGTCATGTTCTGGATGGTATCCGAATCGCTGTTGAGAAGATAGCGAATAGAGAGCGCATTCTCCTCGGAAAGCGAATAGAGCACGGCTACCGAAAGTTCGCCCGGGAAGTTCTCGTCCCCGTCCGGGCTCGTGAGAGTGAAGATAACGGAATCGCCATCCACCTCCGCGTTCCAAAGTTTTTTATCGAACCCGGCAAGCCCGCCATGCAGACAATTTGCACCGTTGTTTGCGGCGAGCTGATATTCCTTGCCGTTCAGCGAAAAACGGGCGTTTTTAATACGGTTTGCCACGCGGCCGATCGTTGCGCCGAAGTACATTGTGTTTTTTTGATACTCTTCCAGGGTATCGTATCCGAGCACGACATCCACCAAATCGCCCTTGCGATTCGGCACGAACATCGTCTGCCAGATGGCGCCGTAGTTCATCAGGCTCACGCGCGCGCCGGACGAGTTCGCGATCGTATAGCGAAGCACGGCCTCGCCGGAAGGGAGTTTGCCAAATTCGGAAACGGAAACGCTCATCTGAAAAACCTCCAAGCTGTTATTAAAAGAAAAAACAGGTCGTAAACAGTATAGTACAGACGACGCCGCGAGGAAAGTACCAACCGTGAATTCTGCGGATTCAGCAAGTCGAATCCGCATTCACAAGCCGCGTGTTTTCTGCTACACTATCGCCATGGAATTGGAAAAACAATCGGGCGGAGCCGGACAAAAGCAAGTGCCATCCGGCATACAACACAAACCCGCAGACGGTGCAATCGACGCCGGGCATATCGACGTGCTCGATGGTGTTCGCGCGCTCGCGGTCTTCGGGGTGCTTTGGTTTCACTTCTGGCAGCAGAACTGGATTATGCCGAATCTGCGGCTGCCGTTTCTGGCGCGGCTTGGGCTGCCGGGAACGCTCAGCCTCGACTTTCTTCCGCGATCCGGCTTTCTCTTCGTGGACTGGCTGCTGTTTCTTTCCGCATTCTGCCTTTTTTTGCCGTACGCCAGGGCTGCTATGAACGGCACGGCTTTGCCGGAAACGCGGCTGTTCTTTCGGAAGCGGATTGCGCGCATCGTTCCGAGCTACTATGCCAGCGTACTGCTGATTCTGCTTTGCGTCGCGATTCCTTCCGGCGCGTACCGCTCCGTTTTGGAATGCCTGCGCGACCTGATTCCAACGCTGACCTTTACACAGCCGCTCTTTCCCGACCTGCTGGTCGGAACAAAGCTCAACGGCGTCCTCTGGACGGCGGCGATCGAAATGCAGTTTTATCTGTTTTTCCCGCTGCTGGCGAGGGCATTTACCCGAAAACCGGTTTGGACGTATTTCGGCATGCTGTCAATCGCAATTGCTTACCTCTGGGGATTCGCGCTTCGAAATCCGGATTCCATCCGGACGACGGTAAATCAGCTTCCCGCGTTTTTCGGAGTGTTTGCAAACGGGATGGCGTTCGCCTATCTGTTCGTCTGGTTTTCCCGCCGGGTTAAGCGCAACGCCGAACTTTCGCTTCTGGCGCTGGCCGGGCTGGTGCTGGGGTTCTGGTTGCTGTTTCGCATGATGAAGGCCGCTCCTGCGGTCAGTCCCATTCAGATTTGGCAGGCACAGAACCGCTTCCGTCTTTCGATGGTGTTTGCGCTGATTACTGTTTCAGCGGCACTGACCTTCTCCGGAATACGCTGGCTGTTTTCCAATGCGCTGATGCGCTTTCTGGCGGGTATCTCCTATAACGTCTACATTTGGCACCAATGGATCGCCGTTAAGCTCAAGGAATGGCGCATTCCGTACTGGTTCGGCGACACGCCGCCGAACATGACGGGGGATACCGCCTGGCAGTGGAAGTATACCGCGCTGATTCTGATCACAACGATTGCCGCGGCGGTTCTCGCAACCTATTGCCTGGAACGTCCGGCCGGTGAATGGCTGCTCCAGCGTCCGCAGAAGAAACGGGAGCCGCTGATCTCCTTCCTGCGGGAAGAGGACGGGGCGAAAGGGGAGGAAGAAGAAGACCAAGGCTTTGAAACGAAAGGAAAACACAACGGCCAATGAAGCATACCTATACGCCAAACGGCGTTTGCTCCAATCAGATTACGTTTGAACTTAGCGACGGAAGAGTAAGGAATGTGGTTTTTCGCGCGGGGTGCGACGGAAACCTCAAGGCAATTTCAAAACTGGTTGAGGGAATGGAAGCAGACCGCGTAGTCACGCTTCTTTCCGGCAATACTTGCGGATATAAGAACACCTCCTGCACGGATCAGCTTGCGCGCGCCATCCTAGCGGCAAAGAGGGCGGAAGCAAGGGGATAACGAATCGAACCTGCAACTTTTCGTATAACAAAATGATTAAAGTTGTGTTATAAAACTGATAGTAGTACGATCTATGCGAAACGTGCTAAAAAAGAAAGGTAGCAGAAAGTATGAAGCGTCTGGTAAAAACCGTGATTTCGTTTCTCATGATTTTTGCATTTGCCTGCGCGCCCGCGGCGACAGGCGCGAACACGGATTCCACCGCGGAAGCAACCGAGGCCGCTGCGGTAACCGCCACGCCTGCGCCAACGACCGAGCCTGCGCCGGAACCGCTTGGGATGGCTCCAATCGACCTACTGGGAAAGGGCTACAACCTCTTTTTTGATGTGGTATTTCCCGCAGGATATACGGTGTATGGCGCATTCTTTGATTCGGCGCAACCGAAGAAGGGCAGAAACGATTTATTCGCGCTCAACCTGACCGCGGAGGGAGACCGCCTGGAAATCACCCGCTATTGCGCGGAACTGCTCGGCGTTACAGATGAAGCAATGCTTGCCGCGTATGCAGACGCGATGACGAATGACGGTTATGCGGATATAACCGGTACCTATGCCGGAAAAACCGCCTATGCCTGGCTCAAGCAAACTGACGCGGGATATGAGTCTGATCAGATCACGGACGTGGAAGGCTGCCGTATCGAACTCGCGGTTGACGTGACGAGCGAACAGGCGGAACAGTATCGGGCGCTGGTTCTCGCGAACTACAGCACGGCGATGCTCGGCGATTTTGCGGACCGGTTTGGCGAAGATACCATCCGCCGGGACATGCTCAGCATCTTCGTGAACGTGCAGAAACCCGATAAAACAGAGGTGTACGTTTCGCATGAGGTTAAGGACGCTGTCGCGCTGCTGACCGAGATGACGGGGACACTCCAGACGAGCTGGTATGACGAGGATACCGCTAGTTTCGGCCTAGACTATGCCATGCAGCGAGTGAAATATTCGTTTGACAAGGAAAACAACATCGCCAATGTAGCGTTATCGCCAAACAACAACAGCGCGCCAGCCGGCAAATTTAAAAAGTCCGCGGTATCGTTCACAAGTCTGGGATTTACCAGTTACCCGAACGACGGACTTTGCATCTATAAAGAAGACCAGAACCATCTCGAAATCGCGATTGCCAAGCCGGGCTGGGGCCATGTTGAGGACTGGAATTTCGAATTTCTGGGCGAGTCCAACGGGTGTTCCCTCTACATGGTGTATGCCGAGGCGACGGGGCTCTTCCATATTGCGGTGAACAAAGGCGACGAGGGCGCTTCTGCCGAATACATTGTTGCCGAAAATGCCTTTGCGTCGGACGTTTATCCAGACGAGGAGACCCAGAAGCGCTTGTTCAGCGAGGCCGCCGGCATCACCGAAGGCGACTATCGCGCGGCGGTTTTTGCTCTATTCACTGACCTTGTTCAGGATCGCTTCGGCATGACGTGGCAGGAGCTGTACGCGCTGCCGATCTGGTAAAATGGAAACACACCGGCGTCTCCTGCCGATTGCTTGACATGCCGTCCGGCAAAATGATATTGTGGAAGCCAGCGAAAAGAAATATCCTCGCGGGGGAATCCTCTTGCAGGCGCCCCGGCCGAGTGAAACAAGGAGGCAATCAGCGTATGATCATTATTGCCGGCGCAACGGGCTACATTGGCAAGTATTTATCGGTTGAACTGACGAAAAAGGGGGTCGAGGTGCTCGCGCTCGGACGCAATGCGAAATCCGCGGAATTCCTGCGCGCGCAGGGCGTTCCCTTTCTGGAGTTCGACCTGCTCAACGACGCGGACTACGACAAACTCCCAACGAAGAATGTGGAGGCGATTGTCAACCTTGCGGTCGCCCTGCCGGAGCACGAACTGCCGCTGGAGACTTTTTTTGACGTAAACATGATGGGCAACTACAAGCTGCTGGAGTTTGCGCGGAAAAACGGGATCAACCGCTTCATCATGACCAGTTCCCACAAGGTCTACTGGGACATCACGAGGCCGGAACCGATCACCGAAAATGACCTGCCCTGCTTCATCGGGCCGCATTCACCCTATATCATCAGCAAGATTGCCGCGGAGAATTTCCTCCAGTGGTATGGTAAGGACTATGGGATGGATACCATCGTGCTGCGGCTGACCGGTGTGCACGGATTCGGGGCCCTGATGGGTTATCTGGAAAACGACGGAAGCTATACGCGCACCGCGATTGAGGTATTCATTGAACAGGCGCTCAAAGGCGAACCCATCGAGGTCTGGGGCGATACGAGCATCAAACGCGACCACATCTACATTAAGGACGTGCTGGGGGCGATTGAGGCTTCCGTCGCGGCCCCGAAAGGGACAAAGGGCATTTACAACTGTGCGACGGGCGTTGCCCGAAGCCAGCTGGAGGATGCGCAAGCGGTTGCAAAGGCGTTTGCAACGGAGAAGGGCGTAAGTAAAATCGTTCTTCGGCCGGATAAACCAAGCCTCCGCCGCGGATACACCTACAGCGTGGAGAAGCTGAAGCGGGATATGAACTGGACGCCGAAATTCGCCGATCCGGACGTAATGTTCGCGGACTACCGGAAAGAATGGGAAGCGCGGCGCTACAAGAGCCACCACTTTATTAAGCCGGAAGACCGCCCCGTCAGCTTCGGTTGAGAAAAATATAATCCGGTTCCTGTCGGAATCGGATTTTGTTTAGCCGGAAGACCGTCCCGTCAGCTTCGGTTGAAAACAAGAAAAATTCGGCTCCGAAAGGGGCCGAATTTTTACGGATTCGCAAGAATTATTCTTTTCGCTCGTCCTTCCAGCCCCAGATGTAGTAGGGGGCTTTCTCGCCGGTATTGAACAGCAGATCCAAAACGCTGACTCCGTGTTCAAACGGGCGGTAGAGCTGGCGGTATTCAGGGTATTTGTAAGTCATATAGCGAACTTCGATCCCCGCAGCGTCGAACAGCGCCTGATTCATATACTCCGCCGCTTTCGGGCCGTTGATCAGATGATTGCAGCCGAGCGCGCTGCAGAGCTGAATAATCTTTTCGCCTTCCTTGCTGCCCTCGAACCCGTAGCTCGACGAGCGGACGAATTCCACCTGGATTCCCAGCGCGCCGCAGATTTTTTCCGTCGTGTAGGCATCCAGATCGCCAAGGTTCGTCCATGTGTGGCCCTGATAAAAATCCTCTAACAGATAGGCGTATTGCTTAAAATATGGCGCTTTTGCGTAGGTCAGCGAGAGCGTTTTAAAGTGTTTTTTTTGCCAGTCCTCGTTTAGATTGATCTCGGTGTCGCAGATATTCTGCGTCCGCCGGTCCTTCGTGAGCACCGGAACGGTCAGCCAGACGAGCCCGTTTGCGGTTGGGATCGTGTTTCGGCTCTGCCAGTTTTTCGAGACAAACTGCGCGTCGTCGTAAAATACAAAGACGTCCGACTGATGGATCATATCGAACAGTCCCTTCCAGGGCAGATAAAATGGCTGCATCATCGATACGGTTTTCATTGGCTGCTAAAATTCCTTTCGCGTGGGCGGCGCGGCGCAGGAGAAGCGCGCCTGTCGAGCTTCATTCTACTTCCGGCCGGCGTTTGTGTCAACGTTCGCTAACTGGACAAACGACATGCGTTTGGGTATAATGCAATGCGTATACACGCAAAGAAACCATCCAAATGCATGCGCTTGGTCTATCCAACGCGCGGAAACGGAGCAGCCCAAGACATGATCCAATCCACTGAACCGGGCAGAAAAAAAACGCTGGTCAGCCTTGTAATTGCCTGCTACCGCAGCGAGAAGACCGTTGGAACGGTCATCGGCGAGATTGAGCAGGTGTTTAAAGCATCGCAGCAATACGACTATGAACTCTTTTTGGTCAATGACTGCTCGCCGGACAATGTTTGGCCGGTGCTCAAGGATGCGGCGGATCGAAACGAGCGAATCACCGCCGTTTCCCTTGCGAAAAATATGGGCAGGCTGCCCGCGCTGATGGCGGGATTCCGTATGTCCAAAGGGGAAATCGTCGTGATTCTGGACGACGACGGCCAGTGCCCTATGGACCGCGTATTCGATCTGATTGCGCCGGTTACCGGAACAAGCGACTACGACGTCGCAACCGCGGCATATCCGGTTAAGAAACAGAGCTGGTTTAAAAATTTCGGCAGCAAAGTAAACGAGCGCATGACGAATGTGATTCTCGACAAGCCGAAGGAGATTCGATTTAACAATTTCACGGCAATGCGCCGGTTTGTGATTAACGAAATTCTGCGCTATGAAAATCCGTATCCTTATCTGACCGGGCTGCTGCTGCGCACGACGCACCGGATTGCCTGCGTGCCGATGGAGGAGCGTGAGCGTCTCTACGGAAAGACCACCTATACCTTCAAAAAACTGATTACACTCTGGATGAACGGATTCACCGCATTTTCGGTCAAACCCCTGCGGCTTGCAACTATCTTTGGCGTGGCGACCGCGATTACCGGATTTCTCTGGGGACTGTTCATTGTCATCCAAAAGCTGGTGAATCCAGCGGAGATTCTGGCGGGCTATTCTTCCATGATGGCGGTCATGCTCGTCATCGGCGGGGTGATCATGCTTATGCTCGGACTGATCGGGGAATATGTCGGGCGCATCTACATCAGCATCAACCGCTCGCCGCAGTATGTGGTACGCGAAGTCTATTGCGGAAAACAGCAAAAGGACAGCGGGGGGGACGCGTAATGGAGCAGACGAACGCGGTTCTGCCCGCGCCGGAAAAGCGCGCGAGCTGGAAGATGATTCTGCTGCTGCAGCTCGCGATTCTGCTCTTTTCGGGATGTACGCTGCTCATGAAGGTTGCCGCGCAATACGACGTTCTGAGCTGGAGTTGGATCCTGCTCTACGGCACGGGCGTATTGATTCTCGCGAGCTACGCGCTCATCTGGCAGCAGTTCCTTAAGCGCATGCCGCTCGTGACCGTTTACGCCAACCGAGCGACGGCGATGTTCTGGGGCATGATCTTCGGCTGTTTTTTATTTCGGGAGACGATTACCTGGAATATGCTCTTGGGGGTTGCGGTGATCTTTTTCGGGATCTATCTGGTGGTGACAAGCGATGGAGAGTAATTTCACGCTCAACATGGCGCTTATGATCTTTGGCGTCGTCATTGCCGCGCTGAGTCAGGTTATACTGAAGAAAGCGGCGATGAAGCATTACGATACCTGGCTCAAGCAGTATCTGAACGCGCCCGTGATTCTTGCATACTTTATCTTCTTTGTTTCCTCGTTTTGCTCCGTAATCGCGCTGAAGGTGCTGCCGTTGTCGCTGATGCCGGTCTGGAACGCGAGTTCCTACTTTTTTGTTACGCTGTTTGCCTACCTGATTATGAAGGAAAAGCCCAATCGAAGAAAACTGATCGGGCTGGGCGTGCTGTTTGCGGGCATTGCGATCTTTTCGCTTCCGCTATAATCTCCGCATGAAAGGGCAATTGCTGCTATGAAAAAGATTGGCGAACTCATTCGAAAAGGATATGGAAGCGAGCGGTTCCGCTGGCTGTTTTCGTTCCTTTGCGTGCTTGCGATCATTGGCATTGCCGCCGGTCTTTCCACGCTGACCTATTACGACAACGACGATCTGAACATCGCCTGGGCGCTGGCGGGATATCGCAGCGGGACGCCGTCCTTTGCGCATCCGTTCATCAACTGCCTGACGGCGATTCTGACCAGTGCGCTGTATACGATTCTGCCGGGTCTGCCATGGTGGCTGATCCTGCAGCTGGCTGCGACCGCCGCGGGTATGACGGCGGTATTTGCCTGTATCCTGAAAACAGGCCACAAAAACGGGCTTCCGCTGCTACCGGCGCTGCTGCTTCTCGTGGCCTTGGGCGCAGGGTTGTTTTACTACGGGATTGTACTCGTCACATTTACGCTCAGCGCGGCGGCGGCCGGGTCGGGCGCGGTTGCGCTTGTGCTGGCGGTTGATTCCGGGGATTCGAAAAAAACACAGCGAGGCTATCTGATTGGTTCCGTTGCGCTGCTCGCGGTTTCGCTTCTCGTTCGGAACTCCTCCGGATTGGCGGCGGCCTGCTTTACGGTTGGCGCGCTGATCTATCGCGCCGGAGAAAACCGGATGGAAGGCGAGCGTGCGCTGGCAAAACGCCTGCTCGCTTTTTTCGCCGTTACGGTTGCCGCTGCTTCGATTCTGGCGGGAATCAATGAATATGGGCGCGAAGCGCAGAATCCGGAAGGGTTTGTCGCATATGACGAAGCGCGGTCTTCCTATATGGATTATCCGGTCGATTCCTATTCGGCCAATCCGGCGCTCTATCAACAGGCCGGATGGGACGGAACGCTGGCCGCGCTCGCTTCGAGCTGGTTTTATCTGGACGAACGCATCACCACGGACGCGTTTTCAACGATTTCGAGCGGTTCCGCGTTTGAAAACACGCCGATGATCAAGCGGTTGACGAGCGGTGTTGCCAACATCGGAGGCTTTTTCCGGATCAGCCCGCTTGCCATCCATTACGGTGTGCTCGTTCTGGCGGCATATGCCTCCGCGCTGGCGCTGCTTCTGCTGAACCGGAAGCGGTGGACAGCTTTTTTTGGCGCGAGCGCGTATCTGCTTGGCGCCGTACTGCTGCTTGCCTACCTGATATCAAGCGGACGAATGAATCTGCGCGTGTGGATGACGGTTTGCATTCTTTCCAGCGTGAGCATTTGGCTTTGCGCGCTGAAGCTGATGCGGCCAAGGGAGGAAGGAAAGCGCGCGGCGTATTTCCTCCGCCTGGCGGCGCTGGCTCTTGCGCTTGCCGTTTCGCTCGGTTTTGGATACAAGGTATTTCGAACGGTAATCAGCTATGAAAACGAAACGCCGGACATGCTTGCGCGCGCGCAGGCAGTGGTTGCCTACGTGCAGAAACATCCGGATAATGTTTATTTTCGGGATGTATATGCCGCAAACAACGTGGACGCGCTGAGCATCTATGCGGACGACCCGCCGACGAACCTGATCGACTGGGGCGGGTGCGACATGAACACGATTACACGCGAACGGCAGCTTGAAGTAAACGGGCTGGACGGCACGTTTGCCAAAGACCTGTTTCCCCTGAAAAACGTATATTACATTGGCGAATCGACGAACCGTTACCTGCCGATGTTCGCGGAATATATGCAGCAGCATTGCAATGCGAGCGGTTATGAGATTACGGATACGATCATAGACGATATCGTTGCAGTGCACTTTACGTTCGAGGGAGCGGAATGAACATTCGCGAGCGGAAAATGAGAATGCTTGCCGGAATATGCGCGACAAAGTCCGGCCGGATGCGGATGAGCGCCTGCCTGGCGCTGCTGCTGGTCGGGCTGACGGCGGCGGTGTTTCCCATTACGTTTCTAACCATCGACGATACGAATATCATGTACACCTTCGCCGGTTATTTCACCGGCGAGCCTTTTCCGATTCACGGATTCGTCAACCTGCCTCTGGGGTATTTCACCAGCCTGTTGTATATGTGGATGCCTGCGGTGCCGTGGTGGCCGGTGCTCCAGCTTCTTTGCGTCTCGATTTCGATCTGGGTGATCTTTTATTCGCTCTGGGACATAGGCGCGGAAAACAGCGTTCCCGGATGGGGAATGCTCCTGATCAACGCGCTGCTTTATCTTTCGGTACTGATCTATGCGGTGTTTCGCTTATCCTTTACAATGACGGCCTGCATGCTTGGCGCGGCGGGGGTTCTTCGCCTGCTTTCCGCCGACACGGGCAGCGAACGCCGGGAACTGTTCCCGCTTTGCGCTATGCTGGAAAGTATGGCGCTCATGATCGTCTGTTTCCTGTTTCGCAATTCAACCGGTTATTCCATGGTTTGCTTCTGGGCGGCGGGCGTTGCATACCATATGCTGAACACCTTTTTCATTCGGAGCAAGCAGGAGCGCAAACGGGAGCGGATGCGCCTGCTTGCGTATGGAGCTTGCTGCCTTGCGGTGTTCGGCGCGCTTGTCTGGCTCAACAACTGGTCCTATGAAAACATGAATCCGGAGGGGTATGCCGCGTTTGAGGATGCGCGCGGACGTTATCTGGATTTTCCGCACGTGACCTATGCGGAGGACCCGGCGTTCTTTGCGTCGCTTGGATGGGATCGTCAGGTCTACGACCTTGTGGACAGATCCTGCTTTATTGACCCGCATGTCACCGCCGAGAATATCAATGCGATTCTCGACTACAGCACAGGGAATACGGCTTCGCTTTCATCGCGCTTTCTTACGGCGATGGGGTACGGCGAGGCGTTCTTTCGCGGGAACGGTCCCGCCGAATACATGCTGGTTTTTCCGGTACTCATCGGTATCTGGTCGTTGGTGCGTTATTTACGGATACGAAAGCGCGGCGTAGAGACACTGATTGTGCTTTGCCTCGGGCTGGGCTCCTTTGCGCTCTGCCTGTATCTTTGCTTCGTGGAGCGGCTGATCCTGCGCGCGTTTCAGGTGATTGCACTTCCGGCAACGGTAATGATGCTCGCGCTTTGCATGCGAATCCATACTTCCGATCCTTTGCCTGAAAAAAAGAAAACGACGGTTTTGCGAGTAATGCTGATTTTGATTTCGCTCTTTTCTCTCGGCTGGAGCGTAACGAAAAACATGCTCTGGATCGGTCAGTTCCAGCCGCAGGAGCAAATGCAGAATATGCGCACGGCTGAATCGTATGCCATGGAACACAAGAAAAACGTGTATTTCTGCATGCCGACATTTATCGATAACCGCGAAGCGTTCAAAACGTATCCCGGAGAAAGACCGACGAACCTGCTCGACTGGGGCGATACGGGGATGTTCAGCGCCTGGAAAACACGACAGCTGGAGATCAACGGACTCAATGGATTGACACCGGACGTGTTCCGCCTGGATAATGTATATTTGATGGGCACACAGGACGGCGGGGAACTGCAGGTGCTGATCGACTACTTGACGCAGGACGCGGGCGCGAAGGGCTGCGAGCGGGTGGACACCTTTGGCGAAGGGTACGCAATCTATAAGGTGGTATATTAGCGATGGAACAAAATCAGCGTTCCTACTATTCGTCGGATGGATATATCGTTGATCAGGCGCGGGTAACGGATATTCGCTACGGTGCGTTTACAAGCGACGTCAACGGCTGCGGCTGGATTGCCGCGTTCAACTTTCTGAAGGCGCAGGGGAATGCGGTCAACGGGAAGACGCTGGCGGACGAGCTGATTCGGTATTCCATTCTGCGGGGTCTTGCCGGAACGGATTTGTTCCGGCTAAAGCGTATGTTGAGGCGGCATGGCTATCGAACGCGTCTGGTCTTTCGCTGGAACAAAAAAGCGCGCCTGCCCGGCGGGACAGACGCGGGAGTGATCTATTATGTCCATCGGGATGGGCCGCACTTTGTTGCCTTTACGCGGCTTTTGTCTGCGGAGCCGGTGCCGGACGAAGCGGGGGAGCCCGGATTCCGGTTTTTCAATGCAATCGGGGGCAAGGGAAACCATTTTGATACGATGCGCGGATTTCTCACGGCGCATAACGTAATTCCGTTTGCGCTGATCCTTATTTGGCCGGGGGAAGCGAAACATCCGCGGTCAGAAAATCCAGCAGCATTGGATTGACAAGCTTCGCACAGCGTAATATGAAATCGTGACTGCCTTGCGGAAAGATCACCGTGAGGCAGTTTGTGTTTTGCTCGCCCAGCGCGCGAACGGAGGCCTTCGTCTCCCCTGAATCGCCGCGCGCGCACATAGCGAGCATCGGAATCGATACGGAGGAATAGCCGGAAAGATCGTCGATATGAATTCTCTTTTCATAGAAAGAGAGGTAGGTTTCAAGCGGTATCTTCGGGCTGTATTCCAGCATCCTTGCGGTCTGCGCTTCGTTATAGTTCCAGTATCTCGCCTGCATGCGAAGGAGCTTTTCCTTCTTGATTGCGCCGTAAGACATTCGCGCCATGCTTGCGTAGAGCTTTACGCTGGCCGGGCTGGCGCAAAGCCAGGGGCTGAGGAAAACCGCGCGTGAAAACAGACCCTCGTGTTCCGAAACGAGCTTAACCGCGAGTTCCGCGCCGACGGAATGCCCCATCAGAAGAACCTTCCCCGTGCCGAGGGAGGCAATCCAGACCGCAAGCGCATCCGCGGCTGCCTGCGGGTCATACGGTTCGTTTACGGATTCCCCCGCACCGGGCAGATGCGGAACAAGCACGCGAAACTCCTGCGCGAGCAGGCCGTATTGATTGGCAAAGGTATCCAGTGCCGCCGCGCCGTGCAGCAGCACGAGCACGGGATTTTTCTCATCTCCATAAGCGTCAAAAAACATAAAACCCTCTTTTCCGAATGCAATACTTGCCTTCAAATGCGATTGAGTATCCATAAAAGATAACCCGGGCTAGGCCCGGGCTGATCGCACACAAGAGTTTAAATCGTAATTTCCTGTGCAACGCGGTACATGTACTCGTCGAGGTCCTTCGTCATGGTCAGCGCTTCGTCGATGGGAATGGTCGTAATCTGGCTGTTGCGGTAGCAGACGATGAGGTTCGTGCCGCCCGCAAGAATCTCTTCGACAGCACGGTGTCCCATACGCGTTGCCATGACGCGGTCGCGCGCGGAAGGGCTGCCGCCGCGCTGAATATGGCCAATGATGGTAACGCGGGTATCCAGCCCCATCTCATCCCTGCAGCGATTTGCGATTTCGTTGGTATTGCCAACGCCTTCCGCAACGATGATCAGGTGATGATGCTTGCCGCGATACTGACCCTCGCGGATATGCTCGGCGATGTCCCGCTCGAAGTCGAACGGGCGTTCCGGAATCACGATGGAGGTTGCGCCGACCGAAATGCCGACATAGATGGCGAGATGCCCCGCGTTGCGCCCCATGATTTCGACAACGCTGGTGCGCTGATGGCTCTGCATGGTATCCGCCAGCTTATCGATGGCTTCGATTGCGGTGTTCGCCGCGGTATCGAATCCGATGGAGTAGTGCGAGCAGGCGATATCGTTATCGATCGTTCCGGGGATGCCGACGGTGTTGATGCCGTATTTGGAAAGTTCCCGCGCGCCGCGGAACGTGCCGTCCCCGCCGATGGCGATGACGCCGTCAATGCCAAGATACTTACAGTTGTCCGCCGCCTGCTTTACGCCTGCTTCCGTGCGAAACTCCTCGCTGCGGGCGGTATAGAGAATTGTGCCGCCGCGGGAAGTAATGCCGTTGACGGCGCGCGCGTCGAGCTCAACCACGTCCGAATGAATCAGCCCGTTGTAACCGCGATGAATGCCAATGGGAATCACATCGTGCAGGACACAGGTGCGAACGGCGGCTCGGATTGCCGCGTTCATGCCCGGTGCGTCGCCGCCGCTTGTGAGAATACCGATTCGACGAATATTGCTTGCCATATGCCAACACCTTTCCTGTTTTATATGGAGTCGAAACAGGGCTCTTTATTTCCAAGAAGACACGGAATGCTTCGGCAAGAAGACGCGGAATGCTTCGGCGCGCGAATCGTAAAAATAAAACACCACCCCATTATTATCAAGAGCCAGTATACTACATTGCGACGGAAAACACAATTTACAGGATGAAAGAGATACAGATACGGCAAAATGCAGCGTAAACGCAAAAATCCTGCAATAATAATCAACACTCTTATGAGTAAAATCAGGGGAACAGAAAAAAAGATGCCGAAAAAGCGAATATAATAATACGGATTGCAGGCGAAAATGCGGATACACAGTCTGTTAAAACACCTGAATACGGCAAGAAAATATATAAAATGGAAAGATCGCACGCGAAAGACCGCACGAACAGCAACCTGCGGCGGGATGAAAAATCCAGGGATGATTTTTAAAGAATATTTGCAAGAAATACTGGACAAGGCTTCATTCTGACGCTACAATGATTCTAGAAACGAGCACACATCTTTTTCTGAATCGAACGATCTTGATACAATTAAAGGAGGCAAATCACATGGGTAAGTATGACATTCTCGTAGACGAAATGGAAGCGAAGCTTCGTCCGCCGACCATCGGTCTCAAACCGTATGAGCCGAAGGTAATTCCGCTGACCACCGGTGAAGATATGCTGGTCCGCCCGGCGAGCCGCGAAGAGACGGAAATGGTGCTGGACGGAATCAAGGTTCTTCTGGATCATCAAAAGGATTTCTACGATATCGTTTCCGCACGCATCGTCGCGGAACTGCTCGGCATGCTGCGCTATCGTGTGCAGGATGAATACCTGCTCATCGGCTGCGTGGACGGCGAAATTGCGGGCATCGTCAACGGACGCATGGTCAACGAAAAAATCGGCATGAGCTACCATACCATGACGCTTAAGCGCGGCGCGCGCGTCGGCGCGCAGCTCTTTGCCGCCAAGATGGAATATCATTTCGACTTCATGAATCAGGACGAAGTCTGGATCGTTGCCGAAAGCCCGAACGGGTTCAAACGCTGGATGATCGAGTATGAGCTGGAGTCCCGCCCGCAGTGCCCGCATGAACTCGGCGGTGTGCCGACCTTCGTTTTGACCCGCGCACTCTGGGAAAAGCACAAGGCCAATAAGAACGTTGGCATTCGTCCGGCGTTTGAGGACGCCATTGAGGCGAATAAAGTCGTGCACATGCCCGCGAAGATCAGCGTCTGAAGCAGCGGCACCGGGCGCGTAGCTCTGCTCGCGCCCGAATCGTATGCTAGAAGAAAGGAAAAAGGAAATGAGACAAGTAGGAATCGTTGGCGTTGGCCATACCAAGTTCGGAAAGTCAAACGTTCCGTTTCTCGATATGCTCTGTGAAGCGGCGCTGCTCGCTATGGACGACGCGGGCGCGAAGACCGGACGCAGAAACGTCATCGACCAGGTGTTTGTTGGATCAATGGGCGCGGGTATGGTTAACCGCGTGAGCGGCGCGGCCAGCGCGGTGGTCGATTCGCTGAACATTCGTCCCGCCATGGCGGAGACCGTTGAAAACGGCCCCGCTTCCGGCGCATCCGCAGTTAAACTCGGCGTGATGGCGATTGCCTCCGGCATGTGCGACTGCGTGCTTGCTATCGGCGGCGAAGCCATGCGCGAGGTTTCCGGCTGGGAAGGCACGGACTTTGTCGCAACCATGCTTCATCCGACGGCGGAGTATAAATACGGCCTGACGCTGCCCTCATTTGCGGGTATGTTCACAAGGCTTTGCATGACCCGCTTCGGCGTGGAGAGCAAGGACCTTTCCATCGTCTCCGTTAAAAATCATGACAACGCCTGCCAGAACCCCGTTGCGCATATTCAGCGCCCCGTGGTGCTGGAGCGCATTACGAACCCAACCTATATCAACGCGACGAACCCGATCGTAGCCGATCCGCTTCGCCAATTTGACATGTGTCCGGTTTCCGACGGCGCGGCGGCAGTGCTGCTTGTTGCGAAGGACAAACAGGAAGAACTGGGCTTTGGGCATAAACCGTTCGTCCGTGTGGCCGGTATTGCCTCCGCAACGGATACCCACGTGGTCGCCAACCGCGAGAACCCAAGCGATCTGCTCGCCGTTCGCCTGAGCGCGGAGAAAGCCTACAAGATGGCCGGCATGAAGCCGGAGGATATCGACGTAGCCGAGCTGCACGACGCGTTCCAGATCCTCGAAATCGAGGAGAGCGAGGAAACCGGCCTCTTCCCGCGCGGACAGGGGCACATCGCCGCGCGGAACGGGGATACGAAGGTGGACGGCAAAATGCCGATCAATACTTCCGGCGGCCTGAAGGCGAAGGGGCATCCGCTCGGCGCAACGGGCGTTTCGCAGATTATCGAGCTGGTTCGACAGCTGCGCGGCGAAGCTGCGGGCCGACAGGTTGAAGGCGCGAAAACCGGGCTTGCCATCAACTTCGGCGGTTTTGGAAACAACGTCGTAGCAACGATTCTGACCACGAAGTAAAGGAGGATAGAAGCATGGAACAAATGTATGCATATAAGTGCAAAAAATGCGGAAAGCTGCACCATCCTCGCTATATCGTCTGTCAGAATCCGGACTGCGACGGGCGCGAGTTCGAAGCGCTTCCGCTCGAAGGAAAATGTAAACTGCTGACCTGGACGCGCGTTTATAACCTGCCGGAAGGGTATATGATGCCCTGGCTGAACTTCGGCGTGGTCGAGTTTGAAAATGGCGTCCGTGCAACTGGCCAGATCGGCTTTGACGACGGCATTGAGAGCGGCATGGAGCTTGTCTCCACTGTTGGCGTCGTTCGTACGCGGCGCATTCTCTACAAGGAAAGCATCGACTGCGAGGAGTACGGTTTCATCTTCCAGAAACCGTAAACATAAGCGGGTATGATGATCGCAACAGCCGTCTGCAGACGTCTTCTCGTCTTTTTCAAGGAAGCACCGCGTTCGGGAACGGTTCACTCCGTTTTCGACCACGCGGTGAATCTGGAATTCGAGGAAAGAGAAGGTCTCGCAGGGCTGATTGCTAAACCAAAGGCATTTACGCCGTATGCCGTGTCTGTGCGGACCGAAATTCCGTTTTCACAAGCGGGGGTTCGTGCGGGCATGGCGGCGGTGGCTGCGGATGGAAGGATTATTATTTCGCAGGCAGGGCTGGAAATCGACTGCTTAGACGCAAGTTCGGTTGATCTGAGCCTGGATTCGATTTCCATTTCCCCGGCGGCGCAAAGAAGCGCACAGGCCGAAATTCTGGATTGGGTGCTTGCTGAAGCGGACGCAGGCGAAAGCCTCGCCCCGCTCGCGACAGGAGCCGGAGAAACCGTGTATACGCGATTTCTTGCACCGCGCTTTAGCGCGCTGGAGAAAGCCGTTTGGGCGGAGGACGAAAAGGCATCCACTGAGGCGGCGGAGCGATTCGCCGGCTGCGGGCCGGGACTGACCCCATCTTCGGACGATCTGCTCTGCGGGTTTCTTGCGGTGATGCGCCTGCTTGCGCGGGAACAAAAACGTGAAAATCTGCCGAACCTGATCGCCAGGACGGCAATAGCGGCTGCGAAAAAAACGAATCGCATCAGCGCGACCTTCCTTCTGCAGTGCGGCGAAGGACTTGTAAACGAACCGGTTCTGGATTTGCTGACTCAGATTTTTCAGAATTCGGAACCAGACCGAATACGGCATGCGGCAAAGCGCGTACTCGAAATTGGCTCCACATCCGGTGCGGACATGCTGACCGGCATCGCTCTGGCGCTGCGGCAGCGAATGGGAGGGAACGAACATTGATCAAACTGGAAGTTAAGAAAAACGCATATTACGATTCCGTTACCCTAATGATTATTTCGAAGGAAATCAAGAAGCTGAACGGCGTTTCCGAGGCGCTGGTTGGCATGGGTACGGATCTCAACAAGGAAATTGCGCAGAATATCGGCGTTTCCACGCCCGAACTGGACAATGCGGTCTCGGTTAACGACTTCTTTGTAGCGGTGTCCTGCGAGAGCGAAGCAGCGTTTCAGGCTGCGATTCAAACGGTGGAGGAACTGCTCAACAAGAAATCGGCGGCAAAGGCATCCGCTTATCAGCCGCCGACGCTGGAGGGAGCGCTCAAGATCGACCCCGCGCTCAACATGGCGGTCATCTCCGTTCCCGGCAAGCACGCGGCGGACGTTGCGCAGAGCTGCCTGGACAACGGCATCAACGTCATGCTGTTTTCGGACAACGTGACCATAGAAGAGGAAAAGGCGCTCAAAAACTATGCCTTCGAACACGAGCTGCTCGTGATGGGGCCGGACTGCGGTACGGCAATCATCAACCACGTGCCGCTCGCGTTTGCCAACGTGGTGAAGAGCGGAGATATCGGCATTGTCGCCGCAAGCGGAACGGGCACGCAGGAGGTATCCAGCATCATCGACCAGCTTGGCGGCGGGGTCAGTCAGGTGATTGGAACCGGCGGGCGCGATCTGAAAAAGGAGATCGGCGGATTGATGATGAAGCTCGGGTTGGACGCGCTCCGGAACGACCCGCAGACAAAGGTAATCGTATTGATCAGCAAGCCGCCTGCCAAAGAGATTGCAACCGAAATGCTGGAGCGCGCGGCAAAGGCGGGAAAGCCGGTCGTCGTTTGCTTTATTGGCGGGGATCGGAAGGAAGTGGAATCCTACGGTCTCGTCGCTGCTGTTTCGCTGGAGGACGCGGCGCACAAGGCGGTTGCGCTCAGCCGAGGCGAACGCGCGGCGGATTATACCGGCTTCACAATGGGTGAACAGCAGGCGGAAAAGCAGGCGAAGTCCATTGCGGGCAGAATGGCAAAAGGGCAGCAGTACGTGCGCGGGTTCTACACCGGCGGCACACTCTGCGACGAAGCCATGAAGCTGATGATCGGCTCGCTGGGACATATTTACAGCAATATTCCGCTTCACGCGGAGGATAAGCTGCCCGATGCGAAAGGCGGAAAGAGCCGTGAGCACACATTTCTGGACTTTGGGGACGATGAATTCACCGTCGGCAGGCCGCATCCCATGATCGATCCAAGCCTTCGCGCCGAGCGCGTCGTTGCGGACGGAAAAGATCCTTCCTGCGCGGTTATCATGGCGGATTGCGTCATCGGCTACGGATCGCATCCCAATCCGGCGGAGGATCTTGCCAATGCGATTCAAACCGCGAAAGCGGAAGCGGAGCGCGCGGGGCGGCATTTATGCTGCGTGTGCGCGGTCTGCGGTACGGAAGGCGACCCGCAGTGCCTGAGCAGGACGCAAAAACAGCTCGAGGAAGCGGGAGCGGTCGTTCTGCCGAGTAACGCGCAGGCAACGCGCTTTGTCGCGCGCATCCTTGCGAACCTGCGTCAGGAGGGATAAGGCATGTCGAAATTAAACGAATTGTTTGGGCAGCAGCTGCATGTGGTTAACTTCGGGATCGAATCGTTCTGCGACGATCTGGTCAGCCAGAAGGTCGATGCGATTCATGTGGATTGGAAGCCGGTTGCGGGTGGAGATCCGGTTGCCGCTTCAAACCTGCGTAAGCTGAAAAAACCGGAACTCGCGTCCAAAATCGACGCGGCGAACCGGGAAGCTTTGCAGCGCATTCTTGCCGCCAAACCGGCGATTGTTGGCCTGGGCATTGCCGGGGAAGTGATTCCCGGAATGACCCAAAAGACGATTCTGCACGCAGGACCTCCGGTGACTTGGGCGCGTATGTGCGGGCCGCAGCGCGGCGCGGTGATTGGCGGGCTGATTTACGAAGGCCTTGCCAAGGATCCGGCGGAAGCAGAAAAACTCGCCGCGAGCGGCGAAATTAAGTTTGATCCCTGCCATATGCACGATGCGGTCGGACCAATGGCGGGTGTCATCACGGCGAGCATGCCGGTTTGGATTTTAGAAAACAAAGCCTTTGGGAACCGCGCCTACTGCACGATCAACGAAGGCCTCGGCAAGGTGCTCCGCTTTGGCGCATTTGACGACGAAGTGCTCACACGCCTGCGCTGGATAGAACGGGAACTGTACCCGATTCTGAAGGAAGCGGTCGCAATCAAAGGCGAAATCGATGTGAAAGTTCTGATCGCAAAACTGCTGCAGATGGGCGACGAAGGCCACAACCGCAATGAAGCGGGAACCTCGCTGCTGATTCGCGAGCTGGTTCCGGCGATTCTGCGCTGTGACAGAACACAGGAGCAAAAGCTAAACGCCTACAATTTCATCAACGGCAACAATCACACGTTCCTGAACATCTCCATGCCCGCCATGAAGTGCACACTTGACCCGATATTCGATATTCCCTATTGCACGGTGGTTGCGACAATGGCGCGCAACGGCACGGACTTTGGCATTCGCATTGCGGGACTCGGCAAAGACCGCTGGTTCACGGGCGAGGCGGAGATGGTCAAGGGACTGTATTTTCCAGGTTACGAAGAAAAGGACGCCGCGCGCGACATGGGCGACAGCTGCATTACGGAGACGGGGGGCATCGGGGGTTTCTGCATGGCGGCGGCTCCGGCAATCGTCCAGTTTGTTGGCGGGCAGGTCAGCGACTCGATCCATTATTCCACGAAGATGTATGAAATTACCGTTGGCGAAGGGCAGTCCTATAAGATTCCCGCGCTGGATTTCCGCGGCAGCGCGACAGGGATCGACCTCCGAAAGGTGATGGAAACCGGAATTCGCCCCGTGATCAACACGGGCATCGCGCATAAGAACCCCGGCGTGGGGCAGGTCGGCGCGGGCATCGTGTATCCGCCGGAGGAGTGCTTCAAGACCGCACTGGCGGCCTGCGCCGAAGCATGGGCGAAGTGATTGCGTAAGCGTTGCCCGTAAGGGAGCAAATTCGAACGAATACAACGAATACATTGAAGCAGGAGGCAAACACTATGAGCAAATGGTCCGATATTAAAATGTATGACCTTACCATCCCGATTGGCATCTGCACACCGGCATGGCCGACCTACGAGCCGCTGCAGATGAAGTTCTTCAAGCGTCTGACGCCGAACGGCGCGAATGGACAGCTTCTGACCCACTCAAACCATGTTGGCACACACCTCGACGGCCCGCTGCACTTTGATACGGCCGGCCGCGATATTGCGAGCATTGAGTTGACCCGGCTTTGCCGCCCCGGCGTTGTGGTCGATCTGAGCGATCAGGCGGAGGATTTCGGCATCTATACGCCGCAGGATATTGAGAAGCGCGTAAAGGTCAAGGAAGGTGACGTACTGATTATCAACACCGGCTATCACATCTACGGCTGGGACAGCCCGACTGCGGACGAGCGCCGCTATATGCTGCGCCATCCCGGTCCGTCGCTGGACTTTATCCAGTGGGTGCGCAATAAGAAGATCAGCTGGATCGGCGTGGACTGCGGAAGCGCGGATCATCCGATGAACACGAAGATTCGCGACTGGGAGCCCCTGGAAGCAACCAAGTGCGACGCAATTTTCCAGAAGAAGTATGGCAAAACGCTCAACGAGGTTTATCCCTGGCCGGAACACTATCAGGCCATGCATATCGAACTGTTCTGCAAGCCGTATGAAGCGATCCATGCGGAGTGCCTGGGCGGCGAGATTGAGAAACTCTCGAACAAGCGCTGCGTCATCGGCATCTTTCCGTGGAAGCTGGTTGAGGGCGAAAGCTGCATTTCGCGCGTCGTTGCGTTCGACGGGTTCGATGATGTATAATTGATCCAATAAGCGCACGATCGGGGCGGGGTGCCCCGCTCCGGTCGTGCAAAATGCCACGTGGAAGCGGTCTTTCCGCTGAAACGCACCTGCATGCAAACCGTATATTTGCGAGAAAGTGCGCATGTTTATACGATGCATTTATAATCAGTGACCAGTGAGACACCATCAGCATCCCCGTATCTTTTCCCGTTAATAGTTGATATAATAAACAAAAATTAATTTACTATCGATTAAACAACGCATCAAATAAAAACTGTTCCGCAAATCAAAAGCACACAAGTTTATCCGAAAATACGAATAAAAAAGCTTGAAACAACGCAACCTCTGTTGTAAGATAGCCAAGAAAAAGATCGCAACGTTTCCCGAATGAAAACGCAAAACGGTTGGTAAGCGAATCCACACCTTGACAATATCAAGGGCTGCCTGCGCAAACGGTCTATCACAAACGTATGGATACTATTTTTCGTGCAAAAAAAGTTTCCATCAGGGGGAGATCGCTCTTTGAGAATGGTTGCCCAGCCTGAAATGATACGGATTCCTTCGAGATTCCGGACTTATTCTGCTTCTGCCCGTTTGGGATCGGGCGCGGTGGAACAAAGGATGCAAAGGAACGCAAAGCAGTGAATTCGACATTCGCGAGCGTCTCTCTGTTGGAAGACGAACCGGAGAAAAAGTTCGCCAAGGCAAAAAATCGCGGCATCTGAATTTATAAATCAATCCATGAGACAGCAGTCCATTTATAGATGCAGTGCACGGTGTTTTGCTAAGGTTCCCGGAGCAAAGGCCAACGGAAAGAATGTACTGGCGAAGAGCCCATATGCGTATCCCGGAACTTCAAAAAACGAGTAGGAGGTAATTCACACATGTCAAAGGAACCCTTGGAACCCAAGACCATCGGATACCTGCCGGATGAAACACCGCCATTTTGGAAACTGATTCTTTACGCTCTGCAGCAGATCATCGTTATGTTCCCGGCAACGATTCTGGTTGCTCTGCTGACCGGTTTCCATCTGGCAACGACGATCTTCGCAAGCGGCTTTGCGACGCTCGGTTTCATCCTCGTAACGAAGAGGAAAATCCCGCTGTATTATGGATCGAGCTTCTCCTACCTCTCCGCCATCATCGGCTTGACCGGCGGCGTTGCGTTTGGTGAAGTGTTGCCGGATTCCGCGATTTCGGGCGTTCAGTTCGGCATCATGGCGTCGGGCCTCGTGTCGATCGCAGCCGGTTTCATCGTCAGCCGCTTTGGCCGCAGTTCGATTGAAAAGGTCCTGCCGCCGACGGTCACCGGTCCAATCGCAATGGTTATCGGCCTCACCCTCGCGGCAAACGCACTGAGCGACGCAGCACCCGTTGCGGGCGCGACGGACATCACCGGAACCAACTGGGTTTGGGTTGTGTCCCTGATCACGCTGGTTGCGACGATCCTCTTCTCCGTCTACATGAAGGGATTTCTCGGCCAGATCCCGCTGCTGCTCGGCCCGATTGTCGGATGCATTGCGGCCGCTATTGTGTTCCTGATTACCAAGCAGTCAGCAGTCCATGTTCCGTTCGTTACCGGCAGCCGCGTTTGCGGGCACCCAGCTGATTGACGGCGTTCTCGCCATTCCGCACTTTACATTACCAAGGGTAGACTGGGTCGCACTTGCGGCGATCATGCCAATTGCGATTGCGACGATTCCGGAGTCCACGGCGCACGTCTTCCAGCTGGATATCTATGTCAACGACCTGGCCAAGAAGAAGGGCACCGGCAAGACCTATGACATCGGCGATCGTCTTGGCTCCAACCTCATTGGCGACGGTCTTGGCGATATCCTCGCGAGCCTGTTCGGCGGACCCGCCGGCACGAACTACGGCGAAAACATCAGCACGATGGCGATCACGAAAGTCTTCTCCGTTGCCGTTCTCGTTACGGCGGCAATCATCGCGATGATCCTCTCGTTCTTCACGCCGGTCGTGAATGTGATCTACGCCATTCCGCAGGCCGTTATCGGCGGCATTGAGATCTTCCTGTTTGGCGCCATCGCCGCGCAGGGCATTGCGATCATGATCGACCGCAAGTGTGACATGTTCGATGCGCGCAACATTGCCGTCATCGCCGTGATCATGATCATCGGCATCGGCGGCCAGTACAAGTTCGGCGGTATGATTCCGTTCTTTGGAATGAATGTGCCCTGCATCGCCGGTGCGGCGATTGCCGGCATTCTGCTGCACCTGCTTCTCTCCATTGGCAGAAAGAAGAAGGAAGAAAAAGCCGAATAACCGGAACGAGGGCGTCTCGAACATCTAAAACAAGTCCTTACTCAAAAAACCCGGCGAGGCAAACGCTCCGCCGGGTTTGTTTTGTGTCGTTCAGGAGGATAACTGCGCCTGTAGTACCGCAATCTGCGTTTCCAGCTCGGCAATCCGCTCCGCGTCGGTCAGCACCGGTTCGCCGTTTCGCAGGAATACGCCGTCGATATAGGCGTCCCCGATGGCGACCGGGCGGCCGTTCAGCGCGACGCCGTCCATGCCGTCCGGCAACGGACCGACGATCACGTTGGCAACGAGCCCGTTTTCTATGATCGCATAATCGTTCATACAAGCCTCCTTAAGCCGCGCGCTGATTGCGAATGACAACGATGCCGGAGCCGCCCGTCCCAACACAATCGTAACCACCGCCGCCGCCCGTGTTCGGCGTGCCGCTGCTCCCATTCGTTGCACCACCGTTTACACCGCCGCCTAAATGGCCGCCACCACCAGCATAGATATAACCATCCGCTTCGCCGAACTCTCTCGTGGTTGTTCCCTGGCCGGTGCCGGGGCTTGAACCGGTTCCGTTTGCGCCGTCGCTTCCACCATAACCATTCATGCCGGAACCGCCGGAACCACCGTTGCCGCCGTTTTGATACGTGCTCGAAGCGCCGCCGTTTGCAAAGTACTGTCCACTCAGCGCAAAATAGGACATTCCACCGGCTTGGATGTTGTAATTCGCGGCACCGCCTGCCCCAACAACGACAGGATAGGATACGCCAGCCTGGCATACGATCCCGAAATAGTTTTTGACGTATCCGCCGCCGCCGCAGGCATACTTGCCCGACCCCGCACCGCCTCCGACACAGCAGATATCGATGGTTATTTCTTTTTCCGACGTGAAAGTTCCGCTGGTCAGGAACTTGATTCGCCAGTTGCGGCTGCCGTCGTCAATCAGCGTATAGGTTCCCGTGTAGGAAAAGCGCGGCAGGCCTCCGCCCACGTTCCCGCCCACCCGGATGATTCCGGGGCATTGAAGCAACAGCATCGCCAAATAATGATTGATTCGTGTCAATAGGTTCATGCGTATAAATCCCCCCGAACAATGATTCGAACCGGCACGTCGATCGTCGGCGCGCCGTTCTTTGCGCGGACCGTAATGCTGCCGGCGCTTTGCCCGCCATCGAGCAGGTTCGCCTCCTGCAGCGCTTCGATCTCCGCGTCCGTCGCGGTCAACCCCGGCAAAATCTCCCACGCGGTCATGGTGGTGACCGCGGACAGCGCGGCAACGTCCGAGCCCGTCAGCGTATAGGTATCGTTCGTCCAGTTGTCCTTGTCGAGCGTGACCGTCGCCAGAACGGACTTTCCCGCCGCCAGGATGGAAGCCGGAGTAACCGGATCGTCTCCGCCGGACGCGTGGCGCGACGCATGGGTCAAAGGCGCGCCGACATTGCCTGCGACGATAGGAATTGTCGGTTTGTTCCGGATATATGCGTCCATAGCAGTGTCTTGCTCGTTCCAGTCCGCCTGAACGTTGAGCTCGCCAATGTCGGTATCGATTCGTGCGGCGGCTGCGAGCGCGGCTTTGGCCGCATCGTTTGCCGATCGCGCTGCTTCAACAAGCGGGGGATAGGCCATGTTGGCGCGAATGATGTCCCCACTGATCAGCGACTTACGGCAACGAAAATCGAATCGCGTGCTTGTAATCAGCGTTCCATCCTCCTCGCCGCTGTAAATTTGCACATCCGCGCATACATTGCCGGCGCCATATGCGGTTGGCAGGAGCGTAATGTCAATTGTTCCGCTCGCTGCTTTCTTCACAATACCGCTCGTTTCGTCCTGCATGGCAAAACCGCTGCTGGACGCGAACGCGATATTGATTTTGCAGCCGTCAAGCGGCATAGGATCGCCGTTGTTCAGCAGCGTTACGTGCAGGACGTTTCCGGTATCGCCCTCGACGACCTCAAACGGACGAAAAGGCAACGTACGCATCATGTCGAGTGTAATCGTGTAATCTTTTGTCTGCATGCTTTCCTCCCAGAAATCATAGAATCGATTCGGGGTATCCAACCGTATTATCCGGCATAAAACCGGCTAAATATTACGACAATTATGGAAAGCGGGAATTACCGGAATAAAAAAAGGACAAACGCCTATGAAATATGGCGTTCGTCCTTGCCGCCGTGGTCGGCGGTCAAACCGGGAATCCGAACCGAAATACGGTTCGGTTCCACTCCTGAGACAAGAAGGAAGATACCGGCGAGTATGCTTGCTTAAAAATCGACTTCCGTATCGTAGTAGCAGGCTTTGAGCAGCTTTTCCATTTCGGCAGGCGTAATCGCCCTGGGGTTGGAACCGGTGCAGGCGTCCCCGACGGCGAGTTCGGCTACGCCCGGAAGCTTTGTAAGGAACTCCGTTTCGTCGATCATGCCGCCTTCGTAATCACGGATGCAGGCTGGGATTTCGAGCTTTACATTCAATGCGCGGATGTACCGAATCAACGCGTTTGCGTTAGGTTCCAGGCCAATGTGCGCCGCAATTTCGCCATAGCGCATCGCCGCTTCGGGGTTTTTGCTGTTAAACGCGATGACCTTTGGCAGATACATGGCGTTTGCGCAACCGTGGACAATGTGGCCGCCGGTATACGCCGCGCCGGTCTTATGCGCCATGGAGTGAACAATGCCGAGCAGCGCGTTGGAAAAGGCCATTCCGGCGAGACACTGGGCGTTGTGCATGCTCCCGCGCGCCGCCATATCGCCATGGAAGGAAGGGACCAGAAATTCGCCGACCATTTTAATGGCGTGCAGGGCAAGCGGGTCGGTGTAATCGCAATGCAGAGTAGAGACATACGCTTCAATCGCGTGGGTCATGGCATCCATTCCGGTGTGCGCGGTGAGTTTCTTCGGCATGGTCTCTGCCAACTCGGGATCGACAATAGCGACGTCCGGTGTAATGTTGAAATCCGCCAGCGGGTATTTGATCCCCTTGGCGTAGTCCGTAATGACCGAAAAAGCCGTAACCTCGGTCGCCGTTCCGGATGTGGAAGGTATGGCGCAGAAGCGTGCCTTGGTGCGCAGGGTAGGGAAGTTGAACGGAATGCAGAGGGATTCGAAGGTAATCTCCGGATACTCATAAAATGCCCACATGGCTTTTGCCGCGTCAATGGGCGACCCGCCTCCGATGGACACGATCCAGTCCGGCAGGAATTTTCGCATCGCTTCGGCCCCGCGCAACACGGTTTCGACGGAAGGATCGGGCTCTACCCCTTCAAACAACATTACTTTCATTCCCGCTTCGCGCAGATAGGCCTCAACCTTATCCAAAAATCCAAAGCGCCTCATCGAACCGCCGCCCGTGACGACAAACGCGCGGTTGCCTTTGAGCGATTTCAGCGCTTCCAGCGAGCCCTTTCCATGATACAGATCTCTTGGCAGTGTAAAACGTGACATAAGAATAGCTCCTCTCAATCGATAACATCATATCGGTAAAATTCAATCGATAATATAACACCGATATCATATCCTGTCAACCCGTTGACGAAAGGTTGCAGCGATTTTTCATTGGCGGTGAATTTGTGTAGTATTCCGAGTATAGGGAAGAGAGGACAAAAAAAGAAGCAGCGTCCGAAACGGACGCTGCGGTGGGAAACGTTGTGCTTATTCGTCGATTAGTTTGGACCCTAAACGTTCGGAAAGATGCTTGGAAAGCACCGCGAGCGAGGTAGCCATGTTTTCGTTTTGAACGAGAATTCCTTCCGGCGTGTTCAAATGCACCGGCGCGAAGTTCCAGATCCCGAGAATGCCGCTGGCAACCAGCGCGTCGCAAACACCCTGTGCCTGCGAAGCGGGAACGGTGATGATTCCGATATGGATATTCATATTGTGGCAAACGGTGTTTAGCTTGCTCATGGGCAGAACTTGCTTGCCGGAGATCTCTCCACCGGTCAGGTTTGGATCCACGTCGAACGCGGCAACGATGCTCAAGCCGTACGCTTCGAATCCGCGATAGGAGAGCAACGCCCTTCCCAGACTGCCCGCTCCAACCAACACCGCGTCGTTGGTATTGTCGTATCCAAGCGTGCGTTCAATGGCTGCGATGAGTTCGCTGGTCTGAAAACCGGTTTTGGGTTTTCCGGCGGTATCGCTGACGGAGGCAAAATCTTTACGAACCTGCACCTCGTTTAAACCGAGCTGTGCGGCGACGGTAGGAGCCGAAATGATTTCCGCGCCCGCATCCCGCGCGGCGCGTAATGCCTGCAGGTAATATGGCATACGCTGCAATGCTTGTCTCGAAATTGAGACGGGAGTATTTTTTTCCATTACGCACCTCCGGAAAACTCTATCGATATTATATTACTGCTATAATGCGTTTGTCAATCCTGCAGCGAATGTGGATCGTTCCAAAGCTACACGTAAAAGGCCGATGGATTCAAACGAAATATTCTTTATATCATAACATAAGAGTATGTTAAATTTCCAGTAATACCGTGCTCTTTTCTTTAGTTAGGCGTTTCGGATGCTATAAATGTTTGAATCCTCTTTCGATGACGCCTGATAGGTTGCCCGGTATTTTCGCGGACTAATCAGCAATTCCTGCCGAAAGACTTTCGCAAAGTAACTGGGGCTGTTGAAGCCCGTGGCAAAACAGATATCGGAGATGCTTCGATCCGTACCGGAGAGCAGTCCGGCTGCCGCGCGAATCCGGTATTGCAGCAGATAATCGATCGGGGACGTATCCAGTACCTTTCGAAAGCAGCGATAGCATTCGCTCTCGCTGATAACGGAGGCGGCGGAAATCTGGGATACGGTTAGAGGTTCCGCATAGTGCTCGTGGATGAATCCCAGCATCTGCTTGATGCGGGTGGCGTCTTTATTCTGCATGAGCGGACTTTCACAAACGCGATCCTGCAGGTTTTCCAGAATGGCGAGCAGCATCTGCATCAACTCGATCTGAACCACGATTTCGTATCCGTACCGGTCGCTGATAAAGGCGGAAAAGGCATTTCGAAAATGCGATATCGCTTCCGCCTGCCAGGGAACGGCAGGCTGTAAGAGTACTTCGGAGAGGGCAGAGCATCGTATCAGCGGGGCGATATAGCGCTGCTGAATCATGCTTTGCGGAAAGCCGGAGACAAACTCCGGCGTGAACAGCAGACTGTTGATGCGGCAGGGGAAGTCCTTTCTGCCGCGCTTCAGCTTATGCAGAACGTTGGAGTTGACAAAGACGACTTCGCCCGGATGCAACAGAAACTCCGTTTCGCCGCAAAGCACACGCGTTTCGCCTTCCAGCGCAAGAATGACTTCGATTTCTTCATGCCAGTGCCATGGAATGTTGCCCACAAGGTATTTGCCCGGATCCTCATCGTATCCGGCGCAGGGAAAAACCGGCGTGCCGTGCTGTGTGAGTTCGTGCAGATCCGGCGCAACCGAGATGTCGAGCAATTGCAGCGCTTTCATTGTACCAGCCCTTTTCGATTGAAGAAATGTACTAAAAGTTACCGTAATTATAGCTTTTCTAATTGTGCTTTGCAAGGATTTTTATAGTTTGCACGTTTGTAAACAAAAGCCTGCCTCCGGTGGGAAAGCAGGCATTGTTGGATGCGAAAGCGACTAAACTTTTATATCCGCAAGCGGTATGGAGGCCGGAACCGGATGGTTTTGTAAGAACCGTTCCGTCTGCTCAATCGAACGGCCGATGTGGTGCAGCGGATTCAATTCAAGCTGGATTTCATCTGCGCTCAGCGGAAATTCCGAATCGTTCGCCAGGCGCAAGGGCAGGTCGTTGGATTCACCTCGCGCCATGCGCTCCTTTGCCGCAAGCGAGTGGGCGCGAATGATTTCATGAAGCGCCTGCCGGTCGCCGCCCTTCTTTACCCCCGCCATGAGCAGGTTTTCTGTTGCTAAAAACGGCAGCGCATCCCCGAGGATACGTGCGTTTGCTGCTTCGTGAACCACGATTCCTCCCGCGACGTTCGCCATGATCCGAAGGATTGCGTCTGTTGCAAGAAACGCTTCCGGCAGGGAAAGACGGCGATTTGCGGAGTCGTCCAGCGTGCGCTCCAGCCACTGTGTACTCGCGGTCATTGGCGCGTTGAGCGCAGTGACGATCACAAAGCGTGAAAGCGAGCAGACACGCTCCGAACGCATGGGGTTTTGCTTATAAGCCATTGCCGAAGAGCCGATCTGTTTGGATTCGAATGGTTCGGAGAGGATGCCGTCGTGCTGCAGCAGACGAATATCGTCCCCAAAGCGATAAGCGCTTTGCGCAATGCTCGAAAGCGCGTTGAGTATACGGCTGTCGAGCTTGCGCGGATAGGTCTGGCCGCTTACGTCATAAATACGGTCGAATCCGAAATCCGCCGCGATCAGCCGGTTCAGTTCGTCAATTTTTTCCGTGTTCCCTTGAAAGAGCGAAACAAAACTCGCCTCGGTGCCGGTCGCGCCGCGGCAGCCTAGGAATCGGATCGCCGCGAGTGTGTCGTTCAACTCCTCCACGTCGAGCCAAAGCTCCTGCAGCCAGAGGCAGGCGCGCCGTCCAATGGTGACCGGCTGGGCGGACTGGAAGTGCGTATATCCAACGGTTGGGATCGATTTCGTACGTTCCGCAAAGGCGGAGAGCGAGGAGAGGACGGAGTAGACGCTGTTTCGAATGCTGGTCAGCGCATCCCGCAGGATGATAAGGTCCGCGTTGTCCGTTACATAACAGCTTGTTGCGCCAAGATGGATAATACCCGCCGCCTTGGGGCAGACAAGTCCGTAAGCGTAGACATGCGCCATCACGTCGTGCCGGACTTCCGCCTCGCGCGCGGCGACTGCGTCGTAATCGATATCCGTTACATGCATAAGGAGCTCGTCAACCTGCTCCTGCGAAACAGGCAGGCCGAGCTTGTGCTCCGCTTTGGCGAGGCTGACCCAGAGCTTTCTCCAGGTGGCATATCGCATGTCCGGCGAGAAGAGCCGCTGCATTTCGTCCGACGCGTAGCGGCTGTTCAGCGGGCTCTCATAACGATCGCGCACGGCGCGTCACCTCCGAATGATCGCATCGCGCGACGCACCGACGGAGATATTCGTAATCGGGCAGCCGATGCTTTTTTCGATCGAAAGAATATAATCCTGCGCGGCTTTCGGCAGTTCCTCAAAACTGCGGCAGCCGGAGATGTCGCAGTTCCAGCCGGGCATGTATTCGATGACCGGTTTTGCCTCGGCAATAATAGCGGGGTAGGGGAACTCGTCTGTTTTTTTACCGTTTAAATCGTACTGGGTGCAGACCGGTATCTGCTCCATATAGGAAAGGATATCAATTTTGGTCAAGGCGACCTCGGTCGCCCCCTGCATCATAACGCCATAGCGCGTTGCGACGATATCCATCGGGCCGACGCGGCGGGGACGCCCCGTTGCGGCGCCATATTCCGCACCCTCCTCGCGCAGGCGGGACGCTTCCTCGCCGAACCATTCCGCCGTAAATGGGCCTTCTCCGACGCAGGTTGAGTATGCTTTTACCACGCCGATGACGCGGTCGAGCTTCGTCCCCGGCATGCCCGCGCCAATCGGCGCATAAGCCGCGAGCGGCGCGGAGCTGGAGGTGTATGGGTAAATGCCGAAATCCACGTCCCGAAGAACGCCAAGCTGCGCTTCAAAAAGGATATTCTTCTTGCCGTCAATGCCGCGCAGGTATTTTCCCGTATCGCAAAGGAAGGGCTTGAGCTGCTCACCGTAGGCGGAAAGCCAGCTTAAAAGTTCGTCCAGCGAGTACGTTTTACCGCCGTATACATTCTTCAGCGTAAGGTTCTTCCACTCCAGAATGCCTTCCAGCCGTTTTTTCAGATAATCCGGATAAAACAGCTCGCCGAGCATGATGGTTTTCTTCATATACTTATCGCCGTAGACCGGCGCGATGCCGCGTTTGGTAGAACCGTACTTCGCGTCCAGGAGGCGCGCTTCTTCGAGCACATCCTGATCGCGGTGATAAGGAAATACGATGGGCGCTCGATCGCTGATCTTGAGATTTTCCGGCGAGATGGCAATGCCGTGCGAACGTACATCCTCGATTTCCTCGAGCAGCTTTTCCGGATCGATCACCGTGCCGTTTCCAAGCACGTTCACAATGTTTTTGCGGAAGATGCCGGAAGGAAGGAGATGAAGAGCAAATTTCCCGTATTCGTTGACGACGGTATGCCCCGCGTTGTTGCCGCCCTGATATCGGACGACCACGTCGTAGTCCGCCGCGATAAGATCCACCATGCGGCCTTTGCCCTCATCACCCCAGTTGATTCCAACGATTGCGCAGTTCGACATGTTTCTGCTCCTTTCAAAATACAACGCTCATCCGAGAAATAAAAGGAAATTTCGATTAAAAATGACTACGGCGTGATCCGGCCGTAAAGGTCCGTGCCCGCCAGATCAAACGAAACAATAACGGGAAAATCCTGCACGTTCAGGCGATAGACCGCCTCGGCGCCGAGATCGCCAAAAGCTACAAGCTCGCAGGCCGTAATTCGTGAGGCATACAGCATGCCCGCGCCGCCGGTTGCGGCAAAATGGACGGCTCGCCCGCGCATGGCCTCATTCACGGCGGAACTTCTTGCGCCTTTGCCGATGAACTGGCGGATGCCATAGTCGATCAGCGCCGGCGTAAAGCGATCCATGCGCTTGCTGGTGGTGGGTCCGCAGGGGCCTATCACCTCGCCGGGGGCGGCGGGGCAGGGACCCGCATAATAGACGACGGCGCCCTTGGGAATGGGCAGCGCTTCTCCTCGCGAGAGTAATTCTCCGAAGCGGGCGTGTGCGGCATCCCGCGCGGTGTAGAGTTCGCCGCTGAGCCGAACCACGTCCCCCGCGCGAAGGAGGGACAGGTCGTTTTCGGAAACCGGAGCGCGAAGCGAATATTCCATGCGGTTTAGACCTCCTCGCTTGCGTGACGGCAGGCGTGACATTGCAGGTTGACCGCAACGGGCAGTCCCGCAATGTGCGTGGGTTCGGCGGCAATGTGAACAGCAAGTGCGGTGGTGCGTCCGCCAAGCCCCATTGGGCCGAGGCCGGTTACGTTCAGGCGCGCGAGCGCTTCCGTTTCGAGCCGCGCAAGATCCTGCCGGTTGGCGGGTTCGCCGAGTGTGCGCAGCAGCTGGCGTTTTGCCAGCAAGGCGCAGGATTCCATTGTTCCGCCAATTCCAACGCCAACGACGACCGGCGGGCAGGCGGAAGCGCCCGCTTCCGTCACCGCCAAAACGATCTGATTCAGAATTCCTTCCGTCCCGGCGGAAGGCGGGAGCATCGTTAACCGGCTCATGTTTTCGCTACCGAATCCTTTCGGCGCGACGGTAAGACGAATTCGGTCGCCTTCAACCAAGCGGATATGAAGAACGGCGGGCGTATTGTCGCCGGTATTTACACGGGTAATGGGGTCGAGAACGGACTTGCGCAGACAGCCTTGCGTGTATGCAAGCCTTACGCCCTCGTTCACGGCTTGCGTCAGATCGCCGTCGATCCAGATCTCCCGTCCGATATCCGCAAATACAACCGCCATTCCGGTATCCTGACAAATCGGCCGGTTTTTTTGCCGCGCAAGAAGCTGGTTTTCCAGGAGCTGATCGAAGACGGACTGTGCCGCGCTGCCTTCCGCTTCCAGGCTGCGCGCGCTGGCAAGGGCGTCGCAAACGTCCTGCGGCAAGCGACAGCAGGCTGCAAGACAGAGCCTTTTTACGGGTTCGACAAGCGATTGGGCCGCTACAACGCGCATACAACATATCCCCCTTCCAGCGGGTTGAATGATCGCCCCGAAAAAAATATTATCGCATAAACTTTGCTCCATTTCAACATGTAAAAAAGTAAAAAAAGAAATAATATGCATAGATCGCGTATAAATATTGATCCGACATCCGCGCATTTGTATTTCGCCACAAGGCGGAAAACAAAAACCGAAGGATATGATCTATGAACCGTTTGTAAAGAATTCGGCATGTCGGCGCAGATAAACGGGTACCTGTTGTTTATCGGATTTTTTGACGCAGCGGATTCGCATTTGTTCACAAACGAACAAGATTCTGTGCTTGCCAGAATTCGGATCCTCGCTAAACTATTTGTATGCAACAAAGATGGAACAGGCGGGAATCGACATGACGGCTACATTAAGCAGACTTTTTCACGCATTGGGAACCATGAATACCATTCTGGTCGAGCAGGCGGAGGACTACACGGAAGCGGCGGATGCGCTGGAACGGGCGGAGCGGCGCGTACTGGAACTGAACGACACCCTTTCCGTGTTTCGCCCGGAAAGCGAGGTTTCGCGGCTCAATGCGTCTGCGGGATGCAAGGATGTCGGCATTGGTTCCGACACGATGCATCTGCTGAAGGAAAGCAAACGCTATTCGCAGGCAACCGGCGGCGCATTTTCCATTACGACCCGCCCGCTTAGCGCGCTTTGGGAAATCAACGCGCGCTGCGGTACCGTCCCTTCCCGCGCGGAGGTGGAACAGGCGCTTTTGCTGGTGAATGACGAGGATATTCTGCTCGACGAGGAAAGCGGAACCGCTGCTCTCCGGCGGTTTGGGCAGGCGGTGGATTTTGGCGGAATCGCCAAAGGGTACGCCGCGGATGAAACGCGCCGAATCCTGCTGGAAGGCGGAGTAACGAGCGCGCTGATCAATCTTGGCGGAACGGTGATTTCGCTTGGAAAGGATCGTAACGTCGGCATCCAGCACCCGGACCGTTGCACGGGCATCGCTATGGGTCGCGTGGCGCTTTGCGACAGCTGCGCGGTGACCTCCGGCGATTACGAACGGTATTTCGAGGTGGACGGTGTGCGCTATCATCATATTCTCGATACGAAAACGGGTTATCCTTCCCGTTCGGAACTGCGGAGCGTTACGCTGATTGGAACATCCGCCATAGCGCTCGACGCGGTTTCAACGGCAATTTTCGCCCTTGGCGCGGCGGCGGGATTGCCGCTGGCGGATCATTTCGGCGCGGAGTTCGTTGTTGTTACGGACGCCCTGGACGTATTCTGCTCCGAGCAATTACGGGGGAATTTTTCGTTGCTTTCGGCGCAGCAGAGTACAAGAGCATAGCGGTTAGGACGCATAATGTGTCAACGTCACAGAATAAAAACAGCTAAAATGATAAAAATAGACGACTAAATACGAATATGCGTTTGTCCGTAAGCAGCGACGTGGTAGGCGCTTATCGGAAAAACGAGCGAATTTGCGTTTTTCGGGATCGAAAAGAAATTTGGGTAGCATGAAGAAGAAACTGTTTCATAAAATTACGGCATTAACGCTCACGCGGCGCATCATTCAAGTGGCCTCGTTTCTGCTGTTTCCGGGGCTTTTTATCTCCACATTTTCCGCGATTAAGTCCATCTACACGGCGCTGATTGGCGGAACCTTCAGCGTTGCCGCGCTCGCGGGGCAGATGGTTCTTGCGGTGTCTATGCTGCTCATTACAGCGATCATGGGGCGTTTCTTTTGCGGATTTCTATGTTCGTTTGGCACGATGGGCGACTTTCTCTGGTATCTTGGTTCGAAGCTCAAGCTGCCCCGGCCGAAGATTGGCTCGAAGACGGATCGCATTCTCAAGAAGCTGAAATATGTCCTTCTCGTTTTGATCGTGCTGCTGATTTGGACGTTTGGATGGACCATCCTGAACGGGACGAATAATCCCTGGACGGTTTTTGGCATGTATGCCTCAATCAAGGGCTGGTCGGATCTTTCCGCGTTTGTTTCCATTGGGGCGGTGCTTCTTCTGCTGATTTTTTTCGGATCGCTCTTTATCGAGCGGATGTTCTGCCGCTACCTCTGCCCGCTCGGCGCGGTGTTTGCGGTTGTATCCAAGTTCCGGCTGTTTAAAATTCGAAAACCGCGCGCAAAATGCGGCGCATGCCGCGCCTGCACGAAACGCTGCTCCATGGGAATTCCGCTGTATCGAGCCAGCGTGGTCAAAAGCGCGGAATGCATCGATTGCATGAACTGCGTGGAGATCTGCCCGCGCGACAATGTTTCCGCAAACCCGAAACCCGCGATTGCGGCGGCGGTTGCCGTTGTTGCGCTCAGCGGTATGTATTATGCCGGCAATATTGCCGGGAACTTTTCCGCCGAGCGGCAGGCGGTAGCCGTTTCCGAAAGCCTCAGCAGCGCGAATACGGCGACATCCGGTCCCTTTGCGGACGGAGTCTACACCGGTTCCGCGGCCGGTTACCATGGGGAAACGAGCGTTTCCGTAACGGTGCAAAACGGCTATATTTCGGATGTCTCCGTACTCGCAACCGGAGACGACGCGGAGTTTTTTAATTCGGCGAAGAACGGGGTTATCCCGGAAATTCTCTCCACACAGAGCGTTTCGGTGGATACGGTGACCGGAGCCACATTCTCCAGCCGGGGAATCATCGACGCGGTATCCTCCGCGCTGTCCGGTGCGCTCAAGACCGACAGCGGAGTTTCCGTTTTCGCGACGGATCGTTCCACGCTCACGCCTGTGCCGCAGCTGACGCCGACTCCGTCTCCAACGCCTTCGCCTGCGCCAACCGAGACGCCGGAGAAAACACAGGCGGCTGTCGACGGCCCGATTGCGGCCGCAGACGGTACATACTCCGGAACCGGCTCCGGTTTCCGCGGAAACACCACCGTTTCGGTTGATGTTGCAAACGGGTATATCACGAGCATTTCCATCGAGTCTTATCGCGATGACGACGAGTTTTTCTCGCGTGCAAAGAATACAATCATCAGCCGGATCATCTCCGCGCAGAGCGTAGATGTGGATACCGTTTCCGGTGCAACCTACAGCAGCACTGGCATTCTGGATGCGGTTGCGGATGCGCTTGGATTGGATTATACGGCTCCAGCCTCTTCCGGCGGACACCGCCATTAACCGGCCTTTCATCGGATCATTCCCACAACATATTCAAACCTCGTCCGGATGGGCAGGGTTTTTTTACGCGAGCTGCTGTATTCCACGCTGCGTAGGTTGCACCTCGATATTCGTAATGCTATGATGACGGCAGGAACAAGGAGCGAAAACAATCATGAATAATTATATTACCGGCAGCGCGATACGCGCCTTGCGGGAGAAAAAAGGATATACACAGAAGCAGCTGGCCGAGCGTCTGCTTGTGAGCGACAAGGCTGTTTCCAAGTGGGAATCCGGACGCGGTTTGCCGGATATCAGTCTGATTGAGCCGCTTGCAAAAACGCTGGGGATTTCGGTTGCGGAACTGCTCTCCGGCGAATACGTGCAGAACCGGAACCGGCACGGAAACATGCTGAAAAGCAGGTTTTACGTTTGCCCGGTCTGCGGCAACGTGATGTTTGCAACCGGCGAGGGCTCCTTTAGCTGCTGCGGCGTACAGCTGCCGCCTCTAGAGCCGGAGGAAGCGGACGAATCGCATGAAATCCTGCTGGAGCGGACGGAGGACGAGCATTTTATGCGCGTGCGGCATTCCATGGAAAAGACGCATTTCATTTCGTTTCTCGCGTTTGTAACATCGGATCATGTGCAGTTCGTCAAACTTTATCCCGAGCAGAATGCGGAAGCGCGGTTTCAACTCTCCGGCCACGGAATCCTATACGCGCTTTGTAACCGGCACGGTTTATTCGCAAGAAAAATATAGCAAATGAATGTGAGAATAAGCGATGAAAATATTGGTAATCAACGGTTCGCCGAAAGGCGAGCGGAGCGATACGCTGAAGGTGACCCGTGCCTTTATCGAAGGAATGGGGGAATCCTTTGAACTGATCGATACGATGCAGGTCAGCGTGAAACCCTGCCTTGGATGCTATGCCTGCTGGAGGGTAACGCCGGGGAAATGCGTCCAAAAGGACGACATGGAATGGATTCTAGAACGAATCCTTGCCAGCGATCTTGTAATATGGTCCACGCCGCTGTATTGCTACAGCGTGCCTTCCAACTGCAAAGCGCTATACGACCGGCTGATTCCGCTTGGAACTATGGAGCAGAAGGTGGATGAAAACGGCGGAACCTATCATCCGGGACGGCAGGAAATCCATACGCAGATCATGCTGATCTCCGGCTGCGGGTTTCCCAACCGTGAGAATAATTACGAAGCGATGGACTTTCAGTTCGACCGCATGTTCAGCAAGGAATGCCCGCGTATCTACTGCCTGGAATCGCCGCTGCTTGGCATTGCGGAGGCAAAGCCGGTCGCGGATCGATATCTTGCGCAAGTGAGGAAAGCCGGCGCGGAGTTCAAAGCGACGGGCCGCATCAGCGGCGAGACGCAAACTCTGCTGGACGCACCGATGATTACGCCGGACGTCTACCGCGCACAGATCAACGGACGGTGAGAAGGAAAGCCGCGTCTGTACTTTTTTCTCAAACATGATACAATTCACTTGGGCGGGATCGAAACTGATCCGCCGAATCCGAAATGAGGAGTATCGCAGATGAAATCAGTTATACTGTATTACACGTTTGGCGGTTCTACGAAGAAGGAAGCGGAGCGGATTGGCGCGGAACTGGAAGCGCCCGTCTACCGTGTTCGTGAAAAGAGAAACAGAAGCCTGCTCGGCTCGTTTATCCCCGGCGGTTTTCAGGCGATGAAGCGCAAGCGGGTGAAGATCCTTCCCCCGGAAGCGGATCTTTCCGCGTTTGAACGTATCTATATCGGCTGTCCGGTTTGGGCGGCTTATCCCGCGCCTGCGTTCAATTCGATTGCGGACCTGCTGCCCGCGGGCAAAGAGGTGGAAGTTTTCCTCTGTTCAGGCGGAAACGATCCCCGCCCGAGCGACGAAGGAACGAAGCGTATGATCGAAGCGAAAGGATGCAGCGTAACGAGTATCTATACCATTCCGACCGGCGTTGCCCCCTCAAAATTGAAGGAATAGAACCGAATTGCAAAAAAAACGCAAGCGCGAACGGAAAACCCGCACGCGCTTGCGTTTTTATTGCCTTAATTCTTTTTTCTTGCGTTCAGAATGCCGCCGACCGTGGCAAAAATCAGAAAAAGCGCAATATTCACGCAAACGATGCTTGCACCGCTTGGCGCTTCATAAACATAGCTGATGATCATTCCGAGAATGAACCCGACGACGGCTACGACGGCGGAGAGGATTGTGACCGTTATGTAGCGCTTGCCAACGCGCATTGCGGTGAGCACCGGAAAGATCACGAGACTCGAAATGAGCAGCGCGCCCATCAGCCGCATGCCGAGTACAACGGTAACGGACGAAAGCGTGGCGAGCGCGGCGTTGTATGCGCGCGTCGGAATACCCGTTGCGCGGGCAAACGACTCGTCGAACGTAACGGCGAACAGCCGCGGGTAAAACAGCACAAACAGCACGAGAACCGCGCCGCAGAGAACGGCGGAAAGGATCGCATCCTCTCTGGAAAGGGAGAGGATACTGCCGAACATATAGTTATATACGTCCGTATTCATTCCCGTCGTCATGGAAACCACCATCACGCCGATTGCGAGCGAACCCGCCGAGAGAATGGCGATTGCGGCGTCGCCCTTAATCCGCGTGCTCTCGCTCATGCGCAGCAGCAGAAACGAAGCCGCGATACACACCGGAATCGCAAGATACAGCGGCGCGATATTCGCCGCCGCCGCAATGGCAAGCGCGCCGAATCCAACGTGCGACAGCCCGTCGCCAATCATGGAGAAGCGTTTCAATACAAGGCTTACGCCGAGGAGCGACGCGCAGAGCGCAACCAGCAAGCCCGCGCCAAGCGCGCGGACGAGGAAGGGGTAGGAGAGCATTTCGCTTAGGATGCCGATCATCTTGCCTCACCGCCTAAAAATCGTTTGCCGATTTCGTTTTTCCGGTATTCCGCCGCGGTACCGAAGAAGAGCTGTTTGTTTTCAAGGTGCAGAATATGCGAAGCTTCATGCGCCGCAGCATGGGGATCGTGGGATACCATGATGATCGTGACCCCGTGGTCGCGGTTTACGTGCTGAATCAGGCGGTACATCTCCGAGGTGGCGAGCGGATCCAGCCCGGCAATCGGTTCGTCGAGGATAATCAGTTTCTGCGTTGCGGCAAGAGCGCGCGCCAGAAGCGCGCGCTGCTGCTGCCCGCCGGAAAGATCGCGAAAGCTCGCGTTTTTCAGCGAATCCAGACCAACGCAGGTCAAGTGCGCCTGCGCGGTTTCACGCTGTTTTCGGGTATAGAAGGGGCGGGCGCCGAGCGAGTTGAGCGTTCCGGAAAGCACAACTTCCATTACGCTCGCGGGAAAATCGCGCTGAACGTCCTTCTGCTGGGGAAGATAACCGATCTCCCGCGCTCTCAGCCCTTCCGAAAACGCGATGGAACCGCTGAAAGGCGTCTTCAGCCCGAGCAGCCCCTTTACGAGCGTACTCTTGCCGGAGCCGTTTTCCCCAACGACGCAGATGTAGTTGCCGCGCTCGACCTGAAAATGAAGATCGCGAACGACCTCTTTCCCGTCATATCGAAACGACGCATTTTGAACGGTGATCAATGGCATACGTTCTTTTGCCTCCCTGAAACGCAGCTTTCTTTTGGAACGGGACTCCTTTATAAGGATTGCTCAGCCAAGCGCATTCTGCAGGGCGAGCACATTGTTTTGCATGAGCGAAAGGTAAGTTGCACCGCTTTCGAACTCCGCCTTGGTAATGTTATGGCAGGTGTGGAACAGCAGCTTCTGCGCGCCCGTTGCCTCGCAAACGGTATCCGCCATCTGCTGATTGGACATCTCAATATAAAAAACGTATGGAATGTGTTCCGACTTCACATGGTCAATCAGTGTGGCGACCGTTGCGGCGGAGGGCTCGGTTTCCGCCGAGCAGCCGGGGAATGCCGCGTAATAATTCAGGCCGTATTCTTCTACGAAATAGCGAACGGGGAAGCGGTCCGCAAACACAACGGTCTTCCGCGGAGCCGCGTTCACAACACTCCAAAACGACTGGTCGAGCGCTTCGAGCTGCTTGACGTAAGCGTCCGAATTCGTCTGATAGGCGGTCGCGTTGGCGGGATCGACGGAGCAAAGCTCGCTCGTCATGGCTTTCACGATGGAGATGGCGTTGACTGGCGCGGTCCAGACATGCTCGTCCCATTCCGCCGCTTCGGCGGTTTCTTCGGTTTTTATTTCCTCTTCGGGCTGCATGCCTTCGACGAGCTCCTCTTCGTAGAGCGTGACATAGTCCATCATTTTGAAGGTATGAACGTTCTTGTCGAGACCGGAAAGGATGTTCTCCACCCAGGCGTCGTTTTCACCGCCAACGTAGAGAAAGAGATCAGCGCTTTGGACGCGGATGACGTCCTGACTCGTCGGGTCAAAGGCGTGCACCTCCTCGCCGGGCTGGAGCAGCATCACGACGTTCGCGTTCGTACCAGCCGTGATCTGGCGGGCAAAATCATAGGAGGGGAACACGGTTGAAACGATGGATATTCCATTCGATTTTGCAAAACCGGCCTTTGGCGCGCAAGCGGTAAAAACCGGAAACAAAAACAGAAGGACTGCGGCAAACGCGAATATTCTGGTTTTTTTCATATATACCTCCGGGTGGTATGCGTATTCATTCTTTCCCTTTTTTGCAATTCTTGCATACGCCGAACAGAATGGTATCCCGTTGATTGAGCGAAAACGCGCTTTGCTCAAGTACTTCATCCATAATCTGTTCGGACGCCGCGTGATCCAGGTGGAGCAGGCTGCCGCAGGAGGTGCATTTCAGATGCAGATGCGCTTCGCAGCTTTTGCAGGGTACCAGCTGATACTTAAACTGCCGCCCATGCTCGCCGGAAAAGCGTTTCACCAGACCTTCCGAAATCAGCTTTGGAACCAGGCGGTAAAGCGTACTCTTACCGGGAACCTGATCCGGCGGATAGCAGGACGAAAGCGCCTCGTAGAGTTCTTCGATTGAAAAGCCGCGATCCGGATGCTGCTCCAGATAGTCCAGCAGGACTTTGCGCTGCCTTGTTTCATACTCCGCCAAAATAATCACCTCAAATATGAGAATTACTCTCATAATTTTCACATGCGAAAGCGGATTTGTCAAGCGACGCGCCGCATCGAATTGGAAACTCTCTGTGACAACGCTTTTACGGGTAAACGCAAAATTTCGCTTGGTGCTCGACAGTTGGCGTTCCACTGATTAAAATAGAAATGAAAAGCGAAAAATTCAGAACGCCTCCAATCAAGGAAACGACGGAAACAGGGTTTATTTCATCTTTACCGGAGCATCATCATCCGCGCGGTATAACGAGAAGCAGACGGCGCGGGCGGAAGGAAAGTACATGGACGATCGCACAGCGGTTTGCGTTTCGGATGCGCATTATGCGGAATTTGCGAAGAGCATAGGCGTTTCCGTGAAGCAGCTTCGCGCCTGGACGGCGAAAACGAAATTCGAAACGGAATTTCTATCCCAATATGGAAAACACGTTTCCTGCTCAGGGGTGGCATCGTTTTGCGAGCCGGTGATCAAACGCTTCGGCGAAATACCGGAGGAAGGTCTGCTGCCCTTTGCTTACGAATCGCTTTCCGCAGGGCTGTATCCCTATTCCGGCGCGCCGTGTTCAACCAAAGGGCGCAAGAGCGCAATGAAGTTCTATCTTTCCGTGCTTTCGCGCATGCTCGATGCGGAGCGGGAGCAGGCGTTCGACCCGCTGTCGGATTATATGCCCGTTTCCGAGGCAGAGCTGGAGAAGAGCGCCATACGCGCGCAGTGCGCTGTGTTTTCGGACACGATCAAACGGAGCAATTACCGTGAACTGCTTCGTATCGGCAGGGAGATTAAGACGTTTGATCCGGCCGGGCACACCTTTGGCGTTCGGTTCGTAGCGGTGGAGGCAGCGCGAAGGGCGTCGAAAGCGGGGCTTCCCGTGGACGTTGCTCTGGTTGCCGCCGCGGCGCTGAGCCACGATATCGGTAAATTCGGCTGCCGGGGCGATGATATGGGACGCGTCGCTTACCTGCACTATTATTACACCTGGAAGTGGCTCGAAGAGCACGCCATGCCGGATATCGCGCACATAGCGGCAAATCACTCCACTTGGGACCTTGAATTTGAAAACCTGCCAATCGAGTCCCTCCTGCTGATTTATGCGGATTTCCGTGTTCGCGCCGAACGCGACGCAGCCGGGAAAGAGCAAACTATCGTTGGTACGCTGCTGGAAGCGCGCGACCGCATTTTTACGAAACTTGCGGATATGACGCCGGAAAAGAAACTGCGTTACGAAACGGTCTATAAAAAGCTGGAGGATTTCGAACGGTTTCTGGAAGCAAACGGCGTTGGCACGGACGTATTTACGGAAACGGGCGGCGCCGCCGAGAGCCGGGATGCCGCGCTGCTGACGCAGGATGCGGTTGTGCGCGAGCTGACAAACCATGTGTTCGACAACAACATCCACCTCATGCATACCATCTCGGTCAGCGATTCGTTCGAAGCGCTGCTGGAGCAGGCGCGGGACGAGAAGAACCTCAACCGGATTCGAACCTATTTGATGCTGTTTGAGGAATACAGCACCTATATGACGCGTACGCATAAACTCCTGACTCTGCATTTTCTCTATGAACTGCTCATGCATCACGATGGGGACGTACGCCGGCACGCGGGGCGTATTATGGGCAGCATACTGGCCAACTCAGGCCCGCGCTACCGCAAGGAACTGCCGCGCGGCGCAGGGTCGCTCGCGACTGCGCCTGCGCTGCACGCGGTCTTGAGCGAGAGCACGACGCTCTGGGACGACTATGTGGAGCTTTGCCTCCACCCAGACTATAAAATTTCGCAGAAACATGCTTCGCGCATTTCCAATTCGCTGAAAACGGTTGCGGGAAGCCTGTTTGTGAACTGTTCGCCCGAGGAGCGCCGCGGTTACTGGGAAAAGCTCTGCCGCCGGATTCTTTCGAGCGGCAGCGAAGATCTCTTTGTTCTGATGGATACCCTGCCGCACGTGCCGCAGGAAGTGATGTCGCGGCAGGAAATCGAACGCATGCTGCCAATCCTTGCCGGGGCGGCCGGTTCCATTGACGCGCGCATTCGCATTTGCGCGCTCCGCGCCATCCGCGCGGTGGTGGACGGCGACGGAGAACTGCTGCGGCGCGGCGTAGAGGCAGTGCATTTATGCTCGGACGCGGAGTTCGCTTCGGTTTGGATGCTGAACCGCCTGCGTGTCGAAGCGGCGCTGGATCCGCTGTCCGAACCGGCGTTTCCCGTTGCGGAAATCTATCTGGCGAATCTCAAAAGCAGCATTCCATGGACGATGAAGCTCTCGCATATCGACCGGCTTTGCGAATCCGTGCAGGAAGACCCGGACGAGGCGTTCCATATCGCCATGCATTTGAGCAACCTTTTATCGGTCAGCGAGCATTTGCCCGTTCGGGAGCGCGCGGGCGAAGCGCTGGTGCAGGTTTCCGCCGCGCTCTCGGTTGATCAGCGAAACGAGATTATGATCGACTTGCTCCGCGAGCTCGAAACGGGACAGAACGAGATATCCGGCTATATACCGCCTTACCTGGGACGGCTGGTCTGCAGTGTGCCGGAAAAGGAAATGGACGAAGCAATCGACTATCTGCAGGGCTTGATCCGGGACTCCAACCCACGGGCAGCCCGGGCGGCACTGGTGACGCTTTCGGTGATCTTAACGATCTATACCGCGGAAAACGGCGCGCGGACGGATGCGGTGACCGAGCGCATCTTCGGGCTGCTGCTCACCGGCGTTGCGCATTTTGACGACGATATCCGGCTGACTGCGCTGGAGGCGATTTGCCGGAACTATTTTGGAAACGCGGAATGCCCGCTGCCCGTGCGGCGCGCCTGCCTGATCCGGTTCGGGAAAAAGCTGCTGACGCTTCTTGGCGAACGGCGGGACGGCATGCTCGCGTTCTTTAACGAAGCGGCAATGCTCAACCATCTTTACCGTTTTCTCACGCTCTGCGAAACGAGCGGCGGCTTTACATTTGAACCGCTCAAACCGGTTGCGTTTTTTCCCGGTACGTTCGACCCGTTTTCCGCAGGACATAAGCGCATTATTGAGGAAATTGTAGCGTGCGGGTTTGAGGTTTACCTTTCGGTGGACGAGTTTTCCTGGAGCAAGCGTACGCTGGCGAAATTGCTGCGCAGGGAAATTGTGAGCATGTCCGCCGCGTCCTTCCCGGATGTTTATCTCTTTCCGGACGAAATTCCGGTTAATCTGGCCGTTCCGGACGATCTGAAAAAACTGGCCTCCCTGTTTAGCGACCGGGAAATCTATCTCGTTGCGGGGAGCGACGTGATTCTCAATGCGAGCGCATACCGCCAGACCGGACCGGGTACGGCGGCGACCTGGAATCATATTCTGTTCTCACGCGTGGACGCCGCGCATGCAAACGATCCGCGAAAAGCCGAAGATATTCTGCGTGGCAAAATCGTTTCCCTGACGCTTCCCGCCTACTACGAAAGCGCAAGCAGCACGCAGATTCGCGACTATATTGATAAAGATATGGACATCGGCATGCTGGTTGACCCCGTTGTGCAGGACTATATCTATGCGCGGGGTCTGTATCTGCGTATGCCGCAGTACAAGCGCGAACTAAGTGAAATCGAGAAGAACCGCTGCGAAGTGCGGGAAACGGGGGAGGAGTATCGCGGCATCTATCGCGATGAAGCGGGCGGCGTGCTTGCGCATGTAAATGCCCGCAGCGTAAGCGTAACCGATCTGTACGACGTACTCGGCGAAATGCGCGGCGCGGCGGAAACGGTTCGGCGGCTCGCTTCCGGCCGGATTATCTGGATTGATGAAACGGGCGGGGAGGGGGAGCCGCTGCGCGCGCTGCTTTGCGACCTGCTGGCGCGTTCCCTGATTCGCGAACATACCTACGCGCTCTATCGCTGCGCCGATTTGGACAAACGTGAAATCGCCGAGCAGCTTGGCTTTCTGCCGGTCTCCGGCCAGGATTCCTTAATTTATGCGGATATGCGCGCGCCGCTTGTTTTGCTGGAGGACACACTGCAGCGAATCAAGGAACCGTTCGACGAGGACGAAGCCGTCCGTGCGGCGGTTATGTCCACGCGGCCCGCGCTGCGCCGCTCGATCTGCGCCATGTTTCCGGGAACGCTGCTGCTCAGCTTCGATATGGAAGCAATTAACGCGGGGCTGATCGAAAAGGTGCGCGCTTACAACGGCGTTTCGAATGTTCCGCCTGCGGAGAAGACGCTTGGCCGCGCCATGTGCGTGCCGTATGGAAAGGTTCTGGCGGAAACCATCGTACCGAATACGGTGACTAAGGCGCTGCACGCGGACAAGACGTTCCACGCAAACGAGAGCGGATTTGATATCAAGGAGTCACCGGGTTATTCGCCGCTGGTGAATCAGGTTAAAACGCTGAAGTCATTCCGCCGTCCGGTGCTGCTGATTGACGATCTGCTGCACAACGGCTACCGGCTTGAAAAACTGGATCCGCTGTTCCGCCAGGAAGGCGTGGAGGTTGAGCGAATCATCGTCGGCATTCTTTCCGGCCGCGGGCTTGACCTAATGCGGGAGCAGAAGCGGAATGTGGATTGTGAATACTTTATTCCAAACATGCTCTACTGGTTCACGGAAAGCCTGCTGTATCCGTTTATCGGCGGGGACAGTGTGGAAGGCGCGATTGTCGAGCGTGATTTTCCGCCGAGCATCAACCTGATTCTGCCGTATCAATACCCGAAATACCTCCATGGCGCGCCGCCGGCCGCCGTAAGGCAGTATTCGCGCGTGGCGCTGCGAAACACGCTGACGATTATGACCGTGCTGGAGGAGCGTTACCTGAAATTGCAGGGAACGGGATTAACGCTGCGGAGGCTTGGCGAAGCGCTCCTGCGCCCGCGCCTGCCGGATAAAGGCGCGCATATGCATTACGACCTCAACGCCGTCGCCTCGGCGTATATCAGGGACGATATCCGGCAGATGCGTCGAATCTCCAACGCGGAGGACGTATAACGCAATGCTGTGTTTCTACCGGTATCATGAATACTGCTTGTGCCCATTCGGCGGCGCGCTGCCGGAAGGCGCGGAGAAGACGGATGCACTGTTCTCACCGCTGGTCATCCTGATTTCGCGGGATCCGCTCGTAAGCCGCGGAATGTATGCGATTCACGACCTGACCGAGATGGAGGAACCGGAAGATATCCGCCTGCTGCTGCCATTGACAACGTCGGATTCCAGAGAAGGGATAGCGCGTTTTATTGCGGAGAACGGCGCGCGCGTCGTCAATACCTCGTTTTTGCGCTGGGCGCGTGTTCTTCGGCAATATGACAGGCGCATGGATGTGCCAAAGAAAATCAACATTATCGGCCTCGGCAATGTCGGCGGCACGGCTGCAACCGCGCTGAAACTGCTCGGGACCGATCTTGACACAATCGGATTGTTCGATGCGGACCAGCGGAAATGCCTGCGTTACGAAGGCGAGCTGAATCAGATTCTGCCGCTGAACGACGGCGAGCGTCTGCCGAGGGTTGTACTGGAATCGATGAACCGGATGTTCGAGTGCGACGCGCTGCTGTTTACCGCGGCCAGATCCGTGCCGGACGTTGGCGAAGAGAACGGCGCGGACGTGCGAATGATGCAATACAAAGCGAATCGCGAGCTTTTGCGCGATTATACGCGGCTTGCGCGGATTGCGGATTTTGCGGGACTGTTTGCGCAGGTTTCCGATCCGGTGGATCAGTTAAGCCGCGCGGTGTTTCTCATGAGCAACCAGGACGACCGTGGTGAGTTCGATTGGAACGGACTGCTGCCGGAACAGGTGCGCGGATTCGGTCTCGGGGTCATGCAGGCGCGTGCGGTCTACTGCGCCGAGAAGGAACGGGTTCGGTACCAAAAGGTGTGTTCGTTTGGGCCGCACGGCAAGGGCCTTGTCGTTGCTAACGCTCCAAACGAAGGATACGACGAGGGAATTTCACAGCGTTTAACGAAAAAAACGGAGGAAGCGAATCTCGAAATCCGAAAGAGCGGATTTAAACCGTATCTTGCGCCGGGCATTTCCTCCGTGGCGGTTTCCGTTCTGCGTGCGCTGCGCGGAGAATGGCACAGCGCGGCGGTGCCGATCGGCGGCGTATACTTTGGGTGCAGTGGACGATTCGGGAAAAATGGGCCGGAAATTCTGCGCCAGCCGCTGCACAGGAACCTGTTTCGACGGATTGAAGCGAGTTACATGAAACTGCAGGAGTTTAACGAAACGTGGGACAAGTGATCGTTGTAACAAACGAATCAAGCGCGAGATTGCAGGGGGTACTGGAATACGCTCTGGAATGCGTGCCGCACGAACGCGTTTCTTCGCGCGCGGCGCTGCCGCGATTGCGCGGTGAACGGGTTCTGTTTGCGCTGAGTCTGAGCGAGCACGGGCTGGATGCGGACGTCTGCGCGCTGATTGCCGGGTTACGGCAGGACGCGGGCGCGATGGAAGGCTCTTTTGGCGCAATGATCATTGACGGTGCGGGCGAATTCTACACAAAGCAGACGGCGGATATGCTCGCGCTCGCGGCGAATATGTCCGGGTGTCATTTTCCGGGCAAACCGCTCGTGGAAGCGACCGTTTCGCTGGGAAACTGGCGCGTGCAGGCTTCCCGCCGTGCGGTGGAACCGCTGGAAGCGTACCGGCAGACCGCGCGTGAACTGGTTTTGCGGCTTGCTGCGTTTGAACCGAAACGGGTGGAACGGCCGAAGGTGCTTATGCTGCATGCTTCCGACCGGGCGACGTCCAACACGCTGCAGATCGGGTCGGCCATTGTATCGCGGCTGGAAGAGCAATGCGATATTCGGGAGATCTCCTTGCAAAACGGCGCGATTTTCGACTGCCGCGGTTGCTCCTACACCACTTGCGCGCATTTTGCGCGGCAGAACAGCTGCTTTTATGGCGGCGTTATCACAAACGACGTATATCCCGCCATCAACGAATGCAACGCTCTGCTGTTGCTCTGCCCAAACTATAACGACAGCGTGAGCGCGAATATTCTTGCGTTTATCAACCGCCTGACCAGTGTGCTGGTGTATAACTCCTTGTACGACAAATCACTCTTTGCCGTCGTCGTTTCCGGCTACAGTGGAGGGGACATCATTGCACAGCAGGTGCTCGGTGCGCTCTGCATGAACAAAACCTTTATGCTGCCGCCGCGCTTTGCGTTTTTTCAGGCGGCGAATAATCCCGGCGAGGCGATGCAGGCGCCTGGAATACAGGAAAAGATCAACGCGTTTGCGAAAGATATGCTAAAGTCGCTGCACGCCTGATTCGATTTTTCAGACGCTTGCGCCGGAAAAACGCGCGTGTTACAATTTCTGCAGTGCGATTGACGCGCAGAGTTCAAAAAAAGGAAGTGTCTTTTTCGTCGTTGTTCTGTAAGAAACACGGTATCCGCGTTTAAAAAAGGGTATCTTTCTTTGTGTTACCCATCAAAAAACGCGCGCGTTTCCTGCAGAAGAGCACCAGGCCGCGAATCAGAAGAATCGCAACGTAAACGGCGTGGGGCGAAGCTCCATCCCGTTTTTTTTTCGGGGTTTCCCTGGAGTGAAACGCAAGTAACAAGGAGGACGAAACAGAAAGGAATCCATCATGCAATACAAACTGGTAAACAAGTTCGACAAGGACTTCATTAAGGAAAACATCATGGGGCCGAATCCGGCAAAGCTGTTGGAGGAAACGCTTGCGCTCTATCCCCTGCAAGCGGGAAGTACGGTGCTCGACCTCGGCTGCGGGCGCGGCGTCACGTCGATTATGCTAGCAAGGGAATATGGCCTTCGCGTGTTCGCAACCGATCTGTGGATCGCCGCGACGGACAATTTCAAACGGTTCACGGCGGCGGGGCTGAATCGCGAGCAGATCGTTCCGATCCATGCGGACGCGCACGAACTGCCTTACGCGGAGGAATTTTTCGACGCGGCGGTATCCATCGATTCGTATCAATACTTCGGACTCGACCCGGACTATCTTGGCACGCATCTTCTGCCGCTCGTCAAACACGGCGGAAAGCTGATTCTGCTCGTTCCGGGGTTTCGGAAGGATGTGCATGAAAACCTGCCACCGGAGCTGCTGCTTTCCTGGACGCCGGAGGCGCTGGACACGATTCATGACTGCGCGCATTGGAGAACGGTGATCTCCGCGACGGAATGAATTGAGATTCTTGCGATACAAGAACTCGAACGGGAGCACTTTGACGAGTGCTGGCAGGAATGGCTGGATACGGACAACGAATACGCCGTTGGTGATCGCGCGTCGATGAACGCCGGAGCCGGAGAATGGATGAACTTCGTTCTGATTGCACTTAAAAAACGGTAAACAACCAGAAAAGAAAGAACGCGCTTCGGTGTTTCCGGAGCGCGTTTTATTTCGATACTTGCTATTCGGGAATCGGTTCCGCTCCCTGATTGGGCGGATTGCCAAGGGCGATCAGCTTCCCCGCGAGCAGGCGGGCAAAGCTCGCAGCCACCGCCGCGCCGATGATCAAATCGTTGACCTCCGCCCCGGTATTGCTGACGGGGTCAAAAATGGGCTCCGCGCTTGCTTTCGCCTGCTGGACAACATAGCGGGAGATGCGCAGATAGGACGCGGTGAAGCGCTCGTATTCCTGATAGATCAGCGTTTCGTCATCCGGCGGGAGCATACTCGCTACAGCCGCCATACCGATGGTCTGCTTCATTGTACAGATCATAATAAGCAGGGCGATGTGTTTTCTGCCGTATTTCTTACGGACGGGCGGCGGCAGCAGGTGCTGCTTCACATAATTGTTCACCATGGAGGGGGTCAGCAGCTTTTCCTCGCTCGGATCATACACGAAAAAGCCGAGATATTGATTGATGAGCCCGATAACCTGCTCCATGTAGAGCGTAATGCTCGGCAGATCATTCCAGCCGGGCAGCCGGAAATCGTTGAGAAACCGTTCCCAGCGGAGCAGCTTATCCGCGATAATTGCTTTATCGTACTGCATCTTACCCACCTTTTTCATGCTGTCTCTTTATTATAGTCGATTGCGCACAAAAAAACCAGACGCATTTTATTTACAATACCTCTTTACATCATCAAATAAAACCGTTATCATAGTTTGATAAACTAGAAAAAGAGGTGAAGCGAACAATGTCATTTGCGCTCTATACCGATTCATCGGCAAACTTAACCGAAGCGCAGATCAACGAGCATCATATCAAAGTGGTTTCGCTTACGGTATCCCTCAACGGGGAAGAGATCGTTTGCTATGAACCGGGCGTCGTATTTGACCATGCAGCGTTTGTTCAGCGCATGCGCGAGGACAGCACGTTGGAAATGAAGACCTCCATGGTCAATACGGCTACCTTTCTTGCCGCTTTCGAGTCGCATCTAAAAGCGGGAGAGGACGTGCTCTATCTTGCCATGTCGGGAGGGATCAGCGGCACCTGCGGCTGCAGCCAGACCGCGGCGGAAATCCTGCGGCCAAAGTTCCCGGAACGGAAAATCGTGATCATCGACTCGCTTACGGCGGTTGCCGGAGAAGGAATGATCGTTCTGGAGGCGGCAAAACTGCGCGAAAGCGGAGCGGAGCTGGATGCGGTTGCGGCGCATGCCGAACGTCGCAGCCATGAAATCCACTCCTACATCATGGTGGACGATCTGAACTTTCTCAAGCGCGGCGGCCGTATCTCCGGCAGTGCGGCGCTGGCCGGATCGATTGTGCACTTAAAACCTGTCCTGAAAGGGGATGAGGAAGGGCGGCTGGTACTCGACCAGAAGATTTTCGGCAGAAAAAAAGCATTGAAAGCGCTGCTGGAGCTCTACCGCCGGTATCATGTTCCAAACGCGGAGAACCGTGAGGTCGGAATTACACATACGGACTGCGAGGAAGAAGCGCACCTGCTGGCGGCGGATGTCGTGGATTGCTCACCGGGTGTATCCGTTACCGTCTCCAATTTTGAACCCTGCACGGCTTCTCATGTCGGGCCGGGTTCCGTTGGGCTCTTTTTCTTCTGAGGATACCCGTTTTTTCGTCTTTATTTATCATTATTCGAATCGGGAACCGGCGAAGCGCTCTGGGATGGGGCTTCGCCGGTTTTTGATTGCAGAAGGATCCTGCACATTTTCGACAACAGAAATCATAGGTTTCGTAATACTAATAATAGTATAATGAATACCTTAGTATCGCGAATTATTGAGAATGAATCCGACTATTGCAAAATAAGTAACGAGATACTATAGTGATAGTTGTACAAAGAATACAATTCAAATTGCAGATGGAATATAGCCGATAGGACACGCCATAAAAGAGGGAAAACTCGATGGATAGTGCATGGCTGGATCATTTGTACCGGCTGGTATTGCAGCAGATGCGGGAGGGGATTATCCTCTCGGATGCGGAAGGCAAGATTGTATTTATCAACGACGCAGCGGAGCAAATCCGCAACATCCGGCGTGAAAATATCCTTGGGAACAGCATGGTCAATTGCCACAAGGAAAGCTCGCGGGAGAAAGTACTGCGCGCGCTCGATTACCTGAAAACGCACGAGGGAAGCTCGATCAGCCGCATGGTGACCGACGTCATGAACGACAAAATCTACGAGAACGTGTATGCCCCGATATTTGAACCGGGTGTCGGGCTGCAGGGAATCGCCGTTATTTCGAGGGACGTAACGGAGCAAAGAAAGAGCGAGGAAAGCAAAGCAAACTATCAGCGTGCGCAGCAAATTGCGCACGACACACTGCGGGAGCAATATCACAACCTTGTGCTGACAAGTATGGAAATGCTCTGTAACCTGCTGGAGACAAGGGATGACTATACGGATGGGCATTCAAAGCGTGTATGTGAGATTGCGGTGAAACTCTATGAGCAGAAATATGGAGTAAACGAATTACTCCTGGATGTACAGTGGGCAGCAAAGCTGCATGATATTGGGAAAATCTGCATTCCGGACAGCATTGTTCAAAAGCCCGGAAAACTGACGAGCGAAGAGTATGAGGCCATTAAGCAGCACAGCCGGCTTGCGGGGGAGATTATCCGCCCGCTCGACCCGGGCAGCCGGATCTGGCCGATCATTCGACATCACCACGAGCGCTACGACGGAAAGGGATACCCGGACGGACTGCAGGGCATTCAAATACCGGACGGGTCGCGCGTTATCGCCATTGCGGATGCTTACGACGCGATGCGCTCCAGCCGGCCATACCGTAAAACGATGAACTACGAGCAATGTATCCAGGAAATTCGGAGCAATGCCGGGAAACAATTTGATCCCGAATGGGTTGAAATTTTCCTGGATCTGGCAAATACGGGAAGCATAGAATAACAAGAATCACAGCACGAATTCGCCGGTAACGGCGTGTTTTTTGGTTCAGAGGGAGAAATAATAGGAACCCAGCAAATAATCCTGCCGATACGTCTGCGCCAGACGGTAGAGATGGTGTTTCACCGGTAAAATCGAAAGATCTCCGCCAAGATACGCTTCCCGCAGGACGCTATATTTTCGCTGTTCGGAAGGGGTTGTGCAATCCGAAAAATACCCCCAAACATGCTCAAGCGCGTTGACTGACCGGCCGCGATCCTCCGCTTGTGCAAGCGAGGATTCCACCAGCCGGTAAAATGGAATCGCAAGATTGCCGCTCTTGTTCTTGAGCATCGTTCGAATTTCCTGATAAATTTGCGGAGAGCGTTCCAAAACGGAATATTTATACCGGCCCCATTCGGTTTCGAGCAGGCGCTGGTTCGGCGGATCGAGGCAGAGCTGGCATTTCACGGCGGAGCGGTTCTTGTCCTTAACCTCCAGCATGATATCCGGAAGAACACCCGGCAGGGCTGCGATGTAGGCGAGAAACGGATCAAGGGCGATGGTATCGGAGTGGGCGCCGCGTGACTTTTCCGGATTCGGCTGCGAATAGTGCGTCTTTTGCGCGCCGTCTTCCGCACGCCAAGTCGGTCGGCAGGCTTCGACCCAAAACGCGTCGCTCTTTGCGCCGTCCGCAGGATGAATCGCGTTATGGAGGTTATCGTATACGGCGGGAGCACCGATGGAGGAGCAAAGGTCGAGCACTTCCGCAATGGTATAGACAGAACCGTCGTTTTCCAACACAAGACGGCGGCGGACCGAATCGTCCAGATCGCAATAAGCCGACCGAAAGCGGGCAAGCGCGGCTTTCGGCTCGCCGTATTTTCCGCCTATATGCAATATAATCTTGTGGGAGCTGTCGAGCGAGAGCGCGTCGAGCACGCGGGCATGATAGTGCAAATCTTCCATGGCTCGATGTACAACGCCGGAATCGGCGGAATTCAGCACCGTATACTGACCGGGATGCATGGAAACGCGCATGCCGCTTGCCGCAATTTTTCCCGCGACCGAGGATATCCGATCGGCATGGATCGATTGCCAGGGCAGATTTGCCGCCAGGCTGGAGCCAAATGGTATGAGATCCGAACTGATTCGATAGAGCCGTATTTTATTGGCAATGTTGTAATCGACCATGCGCTCAAGCGCGGCGAAATTATCCCCCGCGAGCGAAAGAAGCCGCTCCGGCGATGCGTTTTTCGCCGCGCAGCTTTTGATTGCCGTTCCCTCAACCGCAACGGTCAGGCATGCGTAGCCAATGTCCATGCGGGACTTCCTTTCGCAGTAAGTACAAAGGAATTGTTACCGTTATTATAGGGTCGCCTGGCCGATCTGGCAATCGCAGAGCAAGTATGGTAAACTGACGACCAGAATCAACGAAAAAAGCAAAGAGGAACTATGAAGCAGCAGACAAGTTACGAAGGTTTATTCGAAGAACCCGTTTCCTCGGAGGAAATTTATCGCGGAAAGATTGTGCATCTGTTTTGCGATACCGTTCGCTTGCCCAACGGCAAATCTGCCATGCGAGAAGTGATGCGCCATCCCGGAGCGGTTTGCGTCGTTCCGCTGACGGAGGACGGCGAGGTAATTATGGTTCGCCAGTACCGGCATCCTTTTTCGAGGACTCTGCTGGAAGCGCCCGCCGGCAAACTTGATCCCGGAGAATTGCCGGAGGTCTGCGCGCGGCGGGAACTCTCCGAAGAGACCGGAGCGGAGGCGGGCGAATTGGAGTTCATAGGGGACTTCTACCCGTCGGTTGCGGTGCTGGACGAGAATATCCATCTTTATATCGCGCGAAACCTTACGTTTCGAAACCAGCATACGGATGAGGACGAGTTTTTGCGGGTGGAGCGCGTTCCGCTCGCAACGCTGGTGGAGCAGGTTCTCTCCGGCGAGATTTGCGACGGAAAAACCCAGGCGGCAATTCTGAAAACATGGCTGATCGAACAAAAGAAACGTTGAAAAAGTAAAGAGAGCGAAATTCTGCTCTCTGCTTGAAAGGGCCGTTACGCCGCCTGCTCGTCCGAAGGCGGCGAAATACAGTATTTTCCGGTGTAATCCCCGGATCGGATGACGCCTTTCTGCAAAAGAACCAGCAGCACAATCCCAACGAGCACCAGCACGGCGGAAAGCAACTGGGACACGCGGATGTTGCCGGCAAGGTAGAGACTGTCCGTACGGAATCCCTCGACAATGGAGCGAATAAAACCATAACCGATCAAGTATACGAAAAGCAGCGTGCCGTCCTTTGGGAGCTTCCGGCTTAGCAGCAGCGTGATGGCGAGCAGGATACCGTTGGAAAAACTTTCGTAAAAGAACGTCGCCTGATGCCACTCGTTCAGCGCCTCGATATAGACCGAAAGGGGAAAAAACTGCAACGACGGATTGGTTACTACCCCGCCAAACGCCTCCTGATTGATAAAGTTTCCCCAGCGCCCGATCGCCTGGCCGAGGATCAGGCTGGGAATGACGAGATCCATCAGCTTGAGGAACGGGAACTTAGCCGCTTTCGAAAAGATCAGCGCGGCGAGAAAGCCGCCGATTACGCCGCCATAGATGGCGAGGCCGCCTTCATTGATCGCAAAGACCTTGACGAGATTCTGCGAATACTGATCCCACTCGAAAGCAACGTAATACGCGCGCGCGCCGATTACCGCGAGCGGGACGGCAAGCAGGATAAAGTCCAGCAGCAGATCGGACTTCCAGCCGCGGCGCTTGGCACGAAGGATGCCGAGCAGAACGCCGAGCAAAAGGCCGGAAGCTATGATTACGCCATACCAGGCGATATTTAAACCCGGAATTCCAAAGAGATTTTGGACGACAAATCGATTCATGCGAAAAATCCTTTCATGTTCACTTGCAGACGGCATGTTTCGCAACAGGTTGCTTCCTATAGTCTACCAATCGTTTGCGTTTTGGGCAAGAGCGGATGGAATAAGGCGCGGAATCGCTGCCGAAGGGCAGCAAAAAAAGCAGGCGCACCTGCTTTTTCGTTTCGATACCCGGAATTAGATTACGGATTCAGCACCTGTTCCAACAAATGAAAGCGCTCTAAACAGGCGATGTATTCCGCTACGCAGTAGTAGTTGGTTCGGTCGCTTTCGCTCAGCCCGCGAAATGCGTAAAGCTCGTCCCAGAGCCGGTCGCTGCCTTCCACGCAAAAATAACCCGTCACAAGATCGATGCCGACAAAGATCCTGCCAATCCGAATGTACGCGGGCTGTTCCGCGTAAAGCGACTTGCCCGCACCGGAACGCCGCACCGAATAGCAAACGGGTTCGGGCTGCGATCCTTGCGGGAGTTCGCGGGCAAACACTTCGTTTTGAAGAATATTCTGAATAACGGTTTGCTTTGCGTGGCTGCCCGGGCGGCGTTGAAGCGGATAGTGCGCCAGCAGATAGGCTTGCAGCTCCGCGCCGGTTTTCCGGTTTGGATTCAGGCGGTCATGATACGCGGAATAAACCTGTTTCCAATTCGCAATATCCTCCGCCGTTGGTTCGCGTGTCAGCATGATTGCGCTCCCTTCCAATCATTATGCGATAAAATCAATATGGCCTATGATATCATTTTCTCGGTGGCAAACGTTAGGAATCGAAGAAAACTACCCAATTTTCACAAAATGTGCAAAAATACAAAATAACCATCTCCGTTTAAACTGCGTTCATAATTGCGCAGTACAATGCGCTGGTATTTGGAATGAAACGAGAAATTCGAATGAAACAGAATGCGGAAACGGCCTTAACCGGAGAGCACTCCAATGCGCCATACGTTGTTTTTGAAAAGGTCGCCAAGGTGTATAAAACCGAGGGTGAAACCGTGTATGCGCTGCACGATGTGAGCTTTTCCATCGGTCAGGGCGAGGTATGCGTTATTGTTGGGCAGTCCGGCGCGGGAAAAACAACGCTGTTGAATATTCTCGGCGGAATGGATACGCTCACAAGCGGCAAGGTCTCTCTCGGCAGCGAAGAGATTTCCGCCTATAGCAAGCGTCAGTTGACCCGCTACCGGCGCGAAGACGTTGGCTTTGTTTTTCAGTTTTACAATCTGATTCCGAACCTGACCGCGCTGGAAAACGTGGAAATGGCAACCGAACTGGCAAAAACGCCGTTCTCCGCCGCGGAAACGCTAAAAGACGTTGGCCTCGAAGATCGAATGAACAACTTCCCCGCGCAGCTCTCCGGCGGGGAGCAGCAGCGCGTCGCGATTGCGCGTGCGCTGGCAAAGAATCCCAAACTGCTGCTTTGTGACGAGCCGACCGGCGCGCTGGACGACAGCACGGGCAAGCAGGTGCTGAAGCTCTTATCGGACCTCAGCCGCGAAAAGGGCAAAACCGTCGTAATCATCACGCATAACTCCGCCATTACGGAAATGGCGGATCGCATTGTGCGCGTAAAAAGCGGAACGATCGTTTCGGTGCAGACCAACGAACATCCAAAACCGATCGAGGAGATTGAATGGTGATGCGCGTGCGTTCGGCCTGGCGAAAAAACCGAATACGCGAAGTGCTGCAGACGTTGGGGCGCTATCTGGCGATTCTTTCGATCGTAGCGCTGGGCGTTGGCCTGTTCGCCGGGCTCAGGGTTACACGGCGTGCCATGGTCGATACGGCGGACGCCTATTTGCGGCAGAACGTAATGTTCGACGACAAACTGGTCTCCACGCTCGGCTGGACGGAGGACGACGTAAACGCAATTGCCGGCACGGAAGGCATTTCCAAAGCGGAAGGATCCGTTACTCTGGATGTAATCGCGGAAATGGAAAACGGCAGCTCCTATGTGCTGGCCGCGCATTCCATTACAAACGACCTGAACCGGCTGAGTTTAACGGCGGGGAGGCTGCCGCAGCGGGCGGATGAATGCGTTGCGGACGCGGACATGCTCGATGAAAGCAGCCTTGGAACGAAAATTCATATCTCCGGTGAAAATGACGCGGACACGAAGGACGCGTTTGCCTGGGATAACTATACCATCGTCGGGCTGGCGAACTCGACTGAATACCTCAACATTGAGCGCGGAACGACGAAGCTCGCCGGCGGAAAGATCAGCGCGTTTCTTTATCTTCCGAAGGACGGGTTTTCAACGGACTATTTTACGGAGGTCTACGTTTCGCTGGCGGGTGCGGGTCAGCGAATTTTCAGCGACGAATACCAGAATACCGTCGATGCAATGGAGCAGCCGCTGAAGGATCGGATGCAGCTTTTGGCAAACGCGCGATACGAAGACCTGCGTAACGACGCGAACGGGAAAATTGCGGACGGTGAGCAGGAATATAACGACGGGCTGGACGAGTATAACACGAAAAAGGCCGACGCGGATCGGGAGCTTGGCGAGGCGGAAGAAAAACTTGCCAACGCAAAGGAACAGATCGAAGCCGGTTGGGGACGCATTTACGAATACGAGGATTCGCTTGACGCTGCAGAACAGCAGTACCAGAGCGGCCTTGCCGCCTACCCAAAGGCATATTCCGAATACACCGCAACAAGAACAAACACCGAAGCGCAGCTTGCGGCAAGCCAGTCCGGCATCGACAGCCAGATGGCCTCGCTGAGCAGCGCGCTGCTTGCCGCGCAAGGGGCGGGCGATACGGTGCTGGAAGCGCAGATTCAGGCGCAGATTACCGCGCTGAATACCGCTCAGGCACAACTGAACGCACAGAAATCAACCGCTCTGGCACAGCTGGACGCCGCAGAAGCGCAGCTGAACGCAACTAAAGCGCAGCTCGACGCGGCGCCCGCGCAGATTGCCGCTGGGCGGCAGCAGATTGAAGAAGGAAAACATAAACTCTATGTTGCGCAGGATCAATACGATAAAGGAATGCAGGAGTATCTTGACGCAAAAACAGAGGCGCAGGAAAAGCTGGACGACGCGAAGCAGAAGCTGGATGACGCGAAAAAGAAAATTGACGACGCGAAGGCCGATTTGGCGGAACTGGAGCCGCCGGACGTCTATGTGCTCGACCGCGAGATGAACACCGGCTACAACTGCTTTGAAAACGACTCCGCGATCGTTGCGGGTATTTCGAAGGTATTTCCGGTGTTCTTCTTCCTCATTGCGGCGCTGGTTTGCATGACAACAATGACGCGCATGGTCGAAGAGCAGCGTACCCAAATTGGCACGCTGAAAGCGTTGGGGTATGGCAATGCGGCTATCGCGTGGAAATACCTGTTTTATGCGGCGAGCGCAACGGGGATTGGCTGCGTACTTGGCTTCTTTGGCGGAATCAAGCTCTTTCCATGGGTAATCTGGCAGGCATACGGAATGCTCTATGGCTTTGCGCCGATCCTTTATGTGGTGGATTGGAGCCTGTTTGCAGCTCTGCTGGCGCTGACGCTGCTCGGACTTTCCGGCGTAACGTACCTGACTTGCCGTACGGAACTCAAACGGATGCCCGCGGAACTCATGCGTCCGAAAACGCCGAAGGAGGGAAAACGAGTATTTCTGGAAAGGATTCCTTTCCTTTGGAGGCGGCTGCGTTTTTTAAAAAAGATATCGCTGAGGAATGTACTCCGCTATACGAAGCGGCTGGTCATGATGGTGCTTGGTATCGGCGGCTGCACGGCACTGCTCATGACGGGATTCGGCATTCGGGATTCCATTGCCAATATCGCCGGCGATCAGTTTGACAATATCATGGTCTATGATTTCGCGATTGTATTCGACGAAGCAAAGAGCATTGCGGAACAGCAAACGTTCCAGTCGGATACGGACAAACTGCTTTCCCAGAGCGTGTTTATCTGCACCGATACCCTGCATACGGATACGCGCGAGGGCAGAAAACAGGTAAACGTGATAGCAACGGGCGACCCGGCGATCATGCAGATGATCAGTTTGCATACCGTTTCCGGCGACGCGCTGCCCTATCCGCCGGATGGCAGCGTCGTCATCAGCGAAAAACTGGCGAAGCTGACCGGCGTTTCCGCGGGGGACACGATTCATGTTACCCTGGACGATGCAAGGGAGGCCGATCTTCCCGTCAGCGGCGTGTTTGAAAATTTTGTATATCACTATATACTCATGACGCCCGCAACCTATGAGGCGCTTTATCGGCAAAGCTGCGCTTACGACACAGCGTTTGCGGACTCGGCCCAGGCGGATAAGCACGTGGCTGCGGCGGCGCTGCTGGACGACTACGGCGCGGCGAACGTTTCCGTTACGTCGGACATTCGCGAACGGGTGGAACATATGATGTCCAGCCTTGATCTGGTCATCTTTGTGGTCATTATCAGCGCGGGGGCGCTGGCATTTGTGGTGCTCTTTAATCTGAGCAACATCAATATTACGGAGCGGATTCGCGAAATTGCGACGATCAAGGTGCTGGGATTCTACGCGCCGGAGGTTGGCGCTTATGTGTTCCGCGAAAATCTTGTGCTGACGATGCTTGGCTCGCTTGCAGGCATCCCGCTTGGAATCTGGCTGCATGCGTTCGTCATGAGCCAACTGAATTTCGATATGGTCAATTTTCACGCCGTGATCAAACCGGTGAGCTACCTGCTTTCCGTGGCGCTGACGTTTGTCTTCGCTTTTTGTGTGGATCTGATCATGCGGCCAAAACTGGAACGGATCAATATGGTGGAATCGCTCAAGGCGATTGAATAAACGAAACCACTGCGTTTTTCGCGCTGGTTCTCCGGATGGAACCCGGACGGATTCGGCGGGTCAGCGCAGGAGGTTTTTTTCTATCTGGGCGGTGAATTCCTTCAGGCGCGGTTCGTTGAGCTGATACAGAAGCTTGACGCCCTGTTTTTCAATTGTGACAAGGCCGCTTCCTGCAAGTTCGCTCATGTGATGGGAAACCGTAGCGGGGGAAAGCCCAGTCACGTTCGCTAGCTCCTGCCCGTAGAGCGGGCGGGTGCGGAGTGCAACGAGTATTTGAAGACGCTTCTTATCGTCCAGCGCGTGCAACACGCCGGAGATGGATTCCAAATCATCCCGACCGGACCGCTCGCTGAGGTTGATCTCGTCAATCCATACGCCGTAAGAAATAGCGGTTCGTTCCTCTTCGCCAAACTGCTCGGCACAGAGTACGTTGGAATGCAGCGAGATGGAGGTAAACAGGAATACGAGCGGATATACGTCCGCACGAAAACAGTCGAGACGAACGCCGTTTTTCGCCAGCCGGTCAAAAAAAGCTTCATCGTTTGACAACGCGCGCCAATCGTTAAGAGCCTGCTCGGCATACGGTTCAAGCAAGAAGGATTTCTCTCGAATCAGCCTTTCCGCCTGATCCAACAGGCAATTTGCGCGCGCGGCGTACGCGTCATACCGAATGATCGCGTCGGACAGGAGCCACCGCGCGCTGTCCGAAATCGGGATTCGTTCCGCATAAGCCATTAAATCCGCAACGCCGGCGTGTTCGAAAATGGGTTCATCCTTTTCATCCGAAAGAAACAGGGCGATGCGCATGTTCAGGTCTTTTAAGCGCGTTTCTCCGAGATTGAACCGCAGCTGCGTCAGCAGGTCGTTGATGTTCGTTTCCATTCCTTCCGGAAAAGCAAACAGCGCCAGCAGTTCCGATTCGTCGCAGGCGAAATTCGCCTTCACGTATTCGTATGCTTCGATCATGCCGGAAAACCGGCCGATATCGATGCCGTATTTTTTACTGTAGTGTTCCGCTGAGGGGCGAAGATCCCCATTGCGTACGTCGTCTCCGCGGTAGGCAAGCCGCGTAAGCACGGCGGCCGCTTCCAGGCGATAATCAATTGGATGAAACTGTACGAGCTCCATAATCAAAACCTTTCTTTCCGGTAATTTGCGGGATTTCACCCGCGCAAACGACCAAACCCAGTATACCAGACGCGGCAACCAAACACAAAAAGTTACAGCGCTTCCAGACTTCGTACCCGCGTAAGCGACAGATAAAGAAGAATGCTCATTACGCCGGAAACGAGAATGGCGAACGGAACCGGAAGCACCGCCGCCAGCGCGGAGCAGATGAAGCTGCCAACAGGCATGGAGCAGACAAGAATCGCGTTGGAGAGACCGGAAAGCCGCGCCATATAATCCTGCGGAATGAGCCGGAGAAACGCCGCGTTGTATACAACATTGATAATCCCAGCGGAGAACCCGAGAATCACGCAGGAACCGAGCACAACTGCATAACGCAAGGTGACATCGGTAAAGTATCCGCCGGCGGCAAACGCGCAGAGAGCGAGACTTTGAACCAGACCAAATACGATCAGCTGCGTTTTTCCGGACATTCGCGTGATTTTTGGCGCGAGGCCGGAACCAAGACCCATTGCGGCAACAAGAAGGATGTTTAGAATCGAAAGCACCTCCGCGCCGCCTTTTAGATAATCGGAAATAAAAGGCGCGGCGTAGGCGTTCAGCGGTACAAACAGAAAGTTCATCAGAGCGCCGATCAGGAGCAGGACCACAAGGACGCGCGTCTCCCGTATCAGCTGAAATCCTTCGAAGAAGCTCTTTGCCGTTGAGCGAAGGCTCACTTTTTCCTCCGGCAAATCCTCCTTCAGGCGAATCAGACCGATGATGAACGCGGAGAGAAAGAACGTTACCGCGTCGATGATCAGCGCACCCTGGCAACCCAGCAGCGCAATCACGCCGCCTGCGAGCGCTAGGCCGACGAGCTCCGTAATCCGGCTCGCGGTTTGATTCAGCGCGGAACCGACTTTATACAGTTCTTTGGAAAGCAGCATGGGCACGATAGCGGAACCAGCAGGCGAGCGAAACGCTTCCAGAGAGGAGATGAGCAGCATCATCAGCGTTAAAAGCGCGGGGGTGAGAAACCCAAACAGGTAGCAAGCGGCGGCTGCGGCGACAACAAAGCCGCGCGCCAGATCAAAAACGATCATAACGCGCTGTTTGTTCATTCGCTCCACCAGCGCTCCCGTAAACGGCTGAAGAAGAATGGTAGGAATATAGTTTAATCCGAGTATCAGCGCCATAAGTGCCGCGCTGTGCGTGATTTCATACATCAGCCAGGCAATTGCGATTGCGTCGATGGAATCTCCGAACCGGTTGATCAAGTTCGCCGCGACGAGCTTGAGATATTCCGGCTGGGCAGTAAGCGGTTTGTAGCTTGTTACTTCGGCTTCCATAAAACAAATCCTTTCATGCGTGTCGAACTAATATTATCATATATAAGACGCACGTCAATCAACTAATTAGATACATATCAAATAAATTTACAACTTTCGGTTTAGAACAGACGGTTTTTGCTCAACCTTCGCTCAACCGGAACAGACTGGCGGGTAACACCGGCGAAAACACGGTGTTCGGACATCCGGATTCTCTTGAAGCGAAGCCTGCGGATGAGTACAATAAAAGAGCGGGCCGTCTTCGGGCACGGAGATCGTTTCAAATTCGATGACGGCGCACACGGAAAAGAACGCCGCATCCAAATTTCTTGCCTGTTTCAATTTTCAAGAAAATTCAACCAGGAAAAATCAAATCAGCGGATTCCGATGGAGGGAGCGAAGCATGCCGAAAGAAATCGTTTACGACTGGGAGAATCTCGAAATCATTGGCCGAAACAAAGAAGAGGGTCACGCCTTGTTCCGAGGATATAACGACGAAAAGAGCGCGCTGGAACGTTTGGAATCGCCCTATTGCGTTTCGCTCAACGGGGAATGGCGCTTTCTCTACGTGAAAGGTCCGGAGGTGCCCGCCGGTGTATTCGCGGCGGAAACGGACGACACGGGGTGGGATCACATTCAAGTTCCCTGCGTCTGGCAGTTGCAGGGATATGGCGAACCGTATTACTATGCGATGTCATATCCGCAGGCGATTGGTATAAACCCAAAGAAGGTGCCGCAAATCAGCCACGGGTTGCAGGAGATCGGTATCTACCGGCGAAAGTTTTCGCAGCCGGATTGTTTTACCGGACAGGAGGTTTTCCTCTGCTTTGGCGCGGCAAAGGCGGCGCTGGCCGTTTACATCAACGGCAAGGAGGTTGGTTATTCGCAGGGATCGATGACGCCCCATGAATTCCGCGTAACGGAGTTTCTGCAGGCAGGCGAAAATCAACTGACCGCGATCGTCTGGCGATACAGCGACGGAACCTATCTGGAAGACCAGGATATGTGGTTCTTTAGCGGCCTCTATCGAGACGTGTTTCTGTATGCGGAGCCGAAGGCGTGCATCCGCGACTTTTATCTTCGCGCGGATCTGGAAGAATCGCTGACAAAAGCCAGTCTGAACCTGATGATCCGGCTGAATCAATATGGGGAAAACGCAGCCGTACGGGTGCGGGCGAGCATCCCCGCCCTTGGGCTTACCGTCGGCGAGGGAAGCACGGTGCTTTGCGGCGAAGCGGAGATGCACTTTGCGGCAGAGGCGGAGCACCCGCTGCTCTGGAGCCATGAAACGCCGAACCTCTACCCGGTACTGCTGGAGCTCTCCTGCGGGGAAATCACGCGGTATTATTCGTTCCGTTTCGGATTCCGCAAAATCGAGATCCGAAAAAACCGGCTGTATCTGAACAATCAGCCGCTGGTGCTGCGCGGCGTCAACCGGCATGATTACGATCCGGACACGGGCTGGGCGCTTTCGGACGAACGGTACCGCGAGGACGTCCGCCTGATGAAGCGGCATAACATCAACGCCGTTCGAACAAGCCACTATCCGAACGACCCGCGCCTTTACGATCTTTGCGACGAATACGGCATTCTCGTGATGGATGAAAACGATCTGGAGTCCCATGGCATACGTGCGTATTTGCCCGCAAGCGACCCGCGCTGGACGGCGGCCTGCGTGGACCGCATGCGGCGCATGGTGCTGCGCGACCGGAACCATGCCAGCGTAGTTCTCTGGAGTTTGGGCAACGAAGCGGGCACGGGGACAAACTTTGCTGTCATTCGGCAGGCGGCGGAGGCGCTGGATGGAACGCGGCTCTTCCACTACGAAGGCGAAGTGAACCCGAGAAGCAGCGATCTGATCAGCCGCATGTATCCCGACCAGAAGTTGTTTCACAAACTCTGCCAGAAGCAAAACGCGCGGTTCGGCGTGAACGTTGGATATCCCTCGCTCAAGTATTTTGAGATTACGCAGGAGCACTACGCGAAAATGCCGGTCGTGCTCTGTGAATATGCGCACTGCATGGAAAACAGCCTTGGCAATTTTCAGGAATATACGGATGCGTTTGAGCGGTATGACCACCTTTGCGGCGGATTCATCTGGGATTTTGTCGATCAGGCGATCCACAAAACGGATGAAAACGGCGAACGCTGGCTCCATGGAGAGGACTATATGGAGCGATACGATCCGAAGAACGGGCGAAAGCGGCGCGCTTCGGTGGGCGGGAACCGCTATTTCTGCGCGAACGGAATCGTTGCGGCGGATCGAACGCCGCACCCCGCCGCCACAGAGGTCAAAAAATGCTATCAGGTATTGCGCGTTCGGGCACATGATTTGGAGCGGGGCGATTTTTTGCTGGAAAACCGGCAGATGTTCTGCGACCTTTCCGGCTACCGGCTGATCTGGTCGCTGGAAGCGGATGGAAGCGTATTGGATTGCGGCGAGGTTCCCAAAGAACAGTTTTCCAGGGTACCACCGGGCGGGACGGCGGCGATTCATCTGAACATACAATCCGAACGGAAGGGACTCGTTACGCTGACCTTCCGCTGGCTGCAAAATGCGGATACGCTCTGGGCGAGCGCGGGGTTTGAGCAGGCTTTTGATCAGTTCGTGATCCAGGGCAGAACGCCCGCCGGAAATACCGCTGCGCAAAACCGGCTGAAGCTGATAAAATCCGGCAGTGAATATACGGTAGAGGGCGAAGACTTTTCGCTGCGCTTTACCAACGGCGCGCTTGTAAGCTGGAAGCGAGGTGGAACAGAGTATCTTTCCAGACCGCTTGTTCCAAACTATTACCGAGCGATGACGGATAACGACCGGGGATATTCCAACTTTGTTCCGTTTTTACTGCCGTTTCTGGCGGAAAGTGGATGGAAGCGAACGAATCGAAACCCGGGCGCGGCCATGCGCGCCGAGCAGACGGGTGAAGGCGTAACGATAACCGCAAGCTGGCGGCATCCGTATCTCAAACGGGCGCAAACGCGTTACCAAGTCTTCGGGGACGGAACGGTTGAAATTGAACATACGGCCGTATCGCGGGCAAGAAAGATGATCCGGGCTGGAATGCAATGTTCGTTGAGCGAGGGGTTTAGCAGCGTTCGCTGGCTCGGCAGAGGGCCGGAGGAGAACTATCCGGATCGAAAGAGTGGTTCCGCCATCGGGTTATATACAAAATCGATTGAACAAATGGAACACGCTTACATGCGTCCGCAGGAAAACGGCGCCCGCTGCGATGTTGAAACGCTGTCGCTGGAGGGGGAAAACAAACGGTTTACGGTTGAGCGGCTTTCGAGTGCGCTCCAGTTTTCAGCCTGGCGTTATACACAGTCGTCGCTGGACGACGCGGAACATCAGCACGAGCTGATCCGCGAGGCGGAAACAACACTGAGCCTGGACGGGGCGATGCGCGGCGTTGGCGGCGATCTGCCGGGCGTACTCATGCTGCACGAACCTTACGAACTCAAACCGAATACGGAATTCCGGCTGCACATTCGCATCAAAGCAGGGGAATCCTAAAGGCAAAACGAACGAAAAAAAACAGGGACGAGGAGAAATCGCGTCCCTGTTGGCTTATATTGTTTAATTGAAAGATATGCGCTTGTTCCTTAAGGTTCTGCAGGGACTGGCGGCATATAGTACCGAACATAATCCACCAGCATGCGCTGCGGAAACACCGTTTCCTCCACGCCCTTCGCGCCGCCCCAGGTTCCGCCGACGGCGAGGTTCAGAATCAGGTGAAACGGAACGTCGAAAGGCCAGGTATCCAGCGAGGCATTTTCCGGTTTTTGGTATCGAAGCGCTTCCACTCCGTCCAGAGACATCACCAATTCGTCCTCCGTCCAGAGCATGCCGTAGATATGATACGACGTATCCTTCTTTCCCACTCGGGAAAACGCGGTGATGGCGTTGCTTTGAACCGCGTTGTTTTGCTTGGTATGGATGGAGTGGTGAACGCGCTTTGCGTCGTAACCAACACGTTCCGCCAGATCGATTTCACCGGAGTCCAGGTATCCGCCGTAACGAAGATCCGTCGGCAGCAGCCAGATGGCCGACCAGGTGCCGGTACCGGCCGGAAGCGATGCGCGAACCTCCAGATAACCATAGGAAAGATCCTGCTTTTCCAGCGTTGTCAGTCGGGCGGATGTGAACGGCCGTCCTTCGCATTCCTCCGCACGTGCTTCGATGACCAGGCTGCCGTTTTCTACCCATGCGTTTTCGCGGCGGTAGCACTCCAACTCTTCGTTATATGGCCAGGGGCCCGATTCAAAATTCCAAACGGACTCGTCGATATCGGCCGAATCGAATTCGTCGGAAAAACGCAGCGCATAGCCCTCCGGCGGGCCGGGCGTCGGAGACGGAGTTGGCACAGGGGTCGGAGTGGGCGCTGGCGACGCGGTCGGTGCCGAGGAAGGCGTGCTTGTGGGAACCGTCGCCTGCGCGGCAGGAAGCGTTTCGGGTACGCATCCAATACACAGGACAAACAGCAGAGCGCACAGCATACAAAGAGCAAATCGAAGCATTCGAACACCGCCGATCGTTACGTTCTTTTTTTCCAACATGGTGTTACGATTATTTTAATCGCCAAGGACTCGTTCTGTAAACAACTTTTGCCGGCAGAACGATTTTAAACCGATCCGGCAGAGCGGAGTACGGTTTTGGAACAAGCGCGGCGGAAAGAGAAATTGGCGTGGCGTCACACAGAAAGGAAATGCGAAATCCAAAGAAATACGCATTGACATTCACCCGAAAAATGCTATAATACTTTTTGCCGCGGTTGGAACAGGACGTACTGTTTCGTTCCGCCGCTGTCGATAGGGCTCTGGCCAATTCGAGGAAACGAGGATTGTCCGAACGCCCAAATGCGCCTCCTTAGCTCAGCTGGCTAGAGCACCTGACTCTTAATCAGGGTGTCCAGGGTTCGAATCCCTGAGGGGGTACCAACTTTCCCGCCGCATTCGCAAGCGGCAACCTGCGGGAGTAGCTCATTTGGTAGAGCGCAGCCTTGCCAAGGCTGAGGTGGCGGGTTCGAGCCCCGTCTCCCGCTCCAAATGATTATGGCGGCTAATTGCCGCCATAATCATTTGAACTGGATTTCAAGCAGCTCGAAGCTCCGCAAATGATGGATCAAACTAAAAATTTGCCTCCTTAGCTCAGCTGGCTAGAGCACCTGACTCTTAATCAGGGTGTCCAGGGTTCGAATCCCTGAGGGGGTACCACGACCCGTGCGAAACATCGCGCGGGTTTTTTATCGCTTGGCGCGAATTGACAGGCCAGGCAGTTCGGTGTTATCCTCAATCGGGGAGAACGGTAAAAAACAATGCAAACAATCTTACTAAAAAAAACGGATCGCCTCTCTGCCGCGCTGGACATCCCGCGCGGGATCACATCCATCGTAGGCGGCGGCGGAAAAACCACGCTGATGCTCCGGCTTGCGCGTGAATTGAGCGAAAGCGGCGCCCGCGTGATCGTAACCACCACGACGCATATCTTTCCGCCGGAAGGCATCGCTGCGCTGGCAAACGCCGCCATACCGGAAATTGAAACCACGCTGGAGCGCGAACGGCTGCTCTGTCTCGGTACGCCTTGCGGGGACGGCAAGCTAGCGGCGCCGGACATTCCTATGGAGAAACTCGCGGAACTGGCGGATCATGTACTCGTCGAGGCGGACGGGGCAAAGCGGCTTCCGCTGAAAGCCCCGGCGAACCACGAACCGGTCATTCCGGCGCAAACGAAACTGGTTGTCGCGGTTGCGGGATTGGACGGCCTTGGGAAATCGATCGGAGAATCCGCGTTTCGGCCGGCGCTCTATGCGGCATTGCTTGGCGAGAACGAAGAGCACCGTCTGACCGCGAGCGATCTGGCATACGTACTGGTGCACGAAAACGGTCAGCGAAAAGGCGTTCAAGCGGGCATTCGGTTTTGTATCGTACTCAACAAGGCCGATGACGAAGAAAGAACGCGCGCAGCGCTGGAAGTTGCCCTGCAAGTACAGCAAACGAAAGCAGAGCGCATAATCATCACCGCGCTCGGCAATTTCAACGAATGAGGATGGAAATTATCAAATGAAAACGGGTATTGCGAAATGGTAATTTGGGTTCGCGGCGCGGGGGATCTTGCGTCCGGCATAGCATATCGTCTGCATCAAAGCGGATTTTCGGTTGTGTTGAGTGATCTGGCGGTTCCAACGTCGATCCGCCGAACGGTTTGTTTTTCGGAAGCGATCATCAAGGGAACGACGACAGTAGAGAACGTAACCGCCGAACGGGCAAAGGACGCGGACGAAGCAAAGCGGATTCTGTCGCGCGGCAATCTTGCCGTTCTGGCCGATCCGGATGGGGAACAGGCAAAGCGGCTCCACCCTAAGGCGGTTGTGGACGCGATTCTGGCAAAGCGAAATCTTGGCACGAAAATTACGGACGCGGAAATCGTCGTCGGCGTAGGGCCGGGTTTCACGGCGGGGAAAGACTGCCACGCGGTTGTCGAAACCATGCGCGGGCACACGCTTGGCCGCGTTTATCACGAAGGATCCGCGCTGCCGGACACGGGAATTCCCGGAAACATTGGCGGCTTCACGCTGGAGCGGCTGCTCCGCGCGCCGTGTGCCGGCAAATTTCGCGGCGTAAAGCGGATTGGGGACGTGGTTAGCGCGGGTGAAATCTGCGCGTATGTGGAAAAACAGCCGATTGTTACGCGAATTTCAGGCGTACTGCGAGGCCTGCTGCCGGATGGCATTGAAGTATGGGAAGGAATGAAGAGCGGGGATGTGGACCCGCGCTGCGAAGTTTCCCATTGCTATATGATTTCGGATAAAGCGCTCTCCATCGGCGGCGGCGTTCTCGAGGCGGTTCTGCATGGTTTAGCGCAGGGAGGTTACGAATGGAAGCACAGGTAAAATTGACGAAACTGTCCAGCTGCGCAGGCTGTGGCGCGAAGGTCGGCGCGGGAACGCTTTCCCGATTGCTGGGTGATCTGCCGACACATGCCGACCCGAATCTGCTGGTCGGGTTCGACCGTTCGGACGATGCTTCCGTTTACCGCGTCAGCGATGAACTGGCGCTTGTGCAGACGGTGGATTTTTTTCCGCCGATTGTGGACGATCCGTTCACGTTCGGTCAGATCGCGGCAACCAATGCGCTTTCGGATGTATATGCCATGGGCGGCGAGCCGAAACTGGCGCTCAATCTGCTCTGTGTGCCGGAGAAAATGCCACAAAGCGCGGTAAAGGGGATTCTTGCGGGCGGGTACAGCAAGGTATTTGAAGCGGGCGCAATCATCACCGGCGGCCACAGCATCTTCGACGAAGTGCCGAAATACGGGTTATCGGTTACTGGATTCGTACATCCCGACCGGTTCTTTAAAAATCTTGGCGCGCGCGAAGGCGATGTGCTCTTTCTGACGAAACCGCTGGGCACGGGAATCCTGACCACGGCGGAAAAAGCGGAAATGTTGGAACTCGGCGAAATCGACCGCGCGATAACAATCATGACAACCCTGAACAGGGGCGCGCGCGACTGCGCGGTGTGTTACCGCGTTCATGCCTGCACAGACGTGACCGGGTTTTCGCTTATGGGGCACATGTTGGAGATGATGCAGGGGTCGGACGTCTCCGCGCGCGTGGAAACCGGCGCGATCGACTTTCTCCCGCGCGTGCTGGAGTTCGCCAATATGGGTCTGCTGCCCGCGGGCGTTTATCGTAACCGCGCGTTTGCCGAACCGTATGTGGACGAGGAAAACCTGCCGCTCCCGGTGCGGGACGCGCTCTTTGACCCGCAGACTTCCGGCGGACTGCTCCTTGCCGTCGATCCAAAGGACGCGGACGCGATGGAGCGCGATTTGAAAGCGAGCGTACCCAGTGCGCAGCGGATCGGAACCGTGCTGGCAAAAGGTGACAAATCGATTTATCTGATCTAGAAGTTTTGGTTTGAAAATGATAAAAATGCTGTCTAGGTAAGAGGAACTCCGCCTGGCAGTATTTTTTGATGCTTATTAACCGAGAATCTCCTGCAGCGCTGCGAGGGCCGCATCGATCTCCTCTTCGTTGTTGGAGCTGTTGAACGAAAATCGAACCGTTCCCTGCGGGAAGGTGCCATAGGTTTTGTGCGCGTTTGGAGCGCAGTGCAGTCCGCAGCGCGTCAGAATGCCGTACTCGTTCGCAAGCCGGTCGGCGACTTCCGCATTATCGCGAATACGGGTGCAATCGATGGAAACGACCCCGACGCGGCGTGAAACGTCTCGCGTTCCAATGCTGCGAATTCCGCTGAATCCGTCCAATCCGGCAAGAAAACGCCGAAGCAACGCGTTCTCCCGCTCCTGCCGCAAAGACACTCCTTCGGAAAGCAGCGAAAGGAGCGCGGCGTTCAGACCGTATATACCGGGCAGATTCGGCGTTCCGCTCTCAAAGCGATCCGGCATATAGCGCGGCTGCAGCTCGCTGTCCGAGTCGCTTCCCGTACCGCCGGTAATCAACGGATCAAGATGCGCGGCAAATGCGGGGGAAAGAAGCATCGCGCCGATTCCGCTCGGCCCGCGGATCCCCTTGTGACCCGGAACGCAGAGCACGTCGATCATTTGGCTGGAAAGATCGATCGGCATGTGCCCGGCTGTCTGCGCGGCATCCACGACAAGACAGATTCCGTGACTGTGGCAGAGCTTTCCGGCTTCCTGAATGGGAAAGACCGTTCCGCTGACGTTGGAGGCGTGGGTCAGCACCATGAACTTTGTGTTTGGGCGGATCAGACGTTCCGCGGCGGAAAGATCCAGTTCGTCGTCTCCGGTCAGCGGAATCCGGTCGAAGCTGACCCCGCGTTCCAGCAGCTGCGTAAGCGGGCGCATAACGCCGTTGTGTTCCAGCGGGCTGACGAGCACATGGTCGCCGGGGCGAAGATACCCTTTTATAACCAGATTGAGCGAAACTGTTTGCCCGGGCGTGAAAATTACGTGTGTCGGATCACAAAAACCGAAAAGAGCGCAGAGCTGCTCCCGCGTTTCGAGAACGCGAAGCGACGCATCCGTCGCGGGTGCATACGTCGAGCGGTTGACATTTGCGCAGACCTCGTCGATGTAGGCGCGCATCGCGTCGCCAACGCCGTCCGCTTTCGGCCGGGAGGTTGCCGCCTGATCCAGATAAATGATTTGATTCGATAATTTTTTTTGAGACAATATCGTTATCCTCACTTGTGTATAACGAAATCATATGCTATAGTATACGTGAACCAGAGGAAAACGGCAACGATTAATATCTTGTTTTTCTTGGTAAATCAAAATTAGGATTCAAAAGAAGCGGCTTGCGAGGGAGTTTCGCAAGGTATTTTCAGTTAACCTAAAAAAGACAATAAGGAAAAAGCACATGAAGAAACGAAACATTTGGGTCATACTGACGGGGTTCGTCATCGGCGTAGCCGCGCTGGCGCTGACCGAGCTGGGAAACCCCGGCAACATGGGGTTCTGTATCGCCTGTTTCATACGCGATATATCCGGCGCGCTCAAACTGCACTCGGCGGAGGCTGTGCAGTATGTCCGCCCGGAGATCGTCGGAATGATCCTCGGCGCGACGATCGTTTCGATCCTCGCCAAGGAATTCAAGCCGCGCGGGGGTTCTTCACTGATGACGCGGTTTGTTCTGGCAATCGTTGTGATGGTCGGCGCGCTGATGTTCCTTGGCTGTCCGCTGCGCATGATGCTGCGTATTGGCGGCGGTGATCTGAACGCGCTGATCGGTCTGGTTGGATTTATCGCGGGCATCTTCGTTGGAACACTCTGGCTGCGCGGCGGTTTTACGCTCAAGCGCGCCTATGCGCAGAGCTTAACGGAGGGCAGCGTCCTGCCCGCCGCCGTCGCGGTGCTGATGGCGCTGGCTGCGTTTCTTCCTTCGCTGTTTGCAGCAAGCGAATCCGGCCCGGGTTCCGCGCACGCGCCGATTCTGATTTCGCTTGGCGTTGGGCTTGTCGTTGGCGGGCTTTGCCAGCGCTCCCGTTTCTGCACCGTTGCCGCGAGCCGGGACGCAATGCTGTTTAAAGACTTTTCCATGCTCTGGGGATTTCTCGCGGTCATCGTTACCAGTATTGCCGGCAACCTGATCCTCGGCAAGTTCCATCTTTCGTTTGCCGACCAGCCGGTTGCGCATACGGATGGAATCTGGAACTTCCTGGGTATGGCGCTCGTCGGATGGGGCAGCGTGCTGCTCGGCGGCTGCCCGCTGCGGCAGGTGATTCTCGCGGGCGAAGGTAATTCGGATGCGGCGGTTACGGTAACCGGATTTCTCGTGGGTGCGGCAATCTGCCACAATTTCGGGCTTGCCTCCTCCGCAAAAGGGCCAACGGCGAACGGCATGATCGCGGTAATTGCGGGCTTTGTGATCCTGGCAGTCATTGGACTGGCAAACAGAGAGAGGACGGTATGAACATGGATATCGTAGACGCAAGAGGGCTGCTCTGTCCCGAACCGGTCGTTCTGACCCAGCGGGCAATTAAGAATGGAACGGCGGCGCTTACCGTTCTGGTGGATGCGGTTGCGGCGCGGGAAAACGTAACCCGATTTGCCGCGTCCCGCGGATATGCCGTATCGGTCAGCGAGCAAAACGGGGAGTTCAAACTGGAACTCTCAAAGAAATGACGGAGTATATCGCAACGTTTCACACGCACCTATCGGCCATGCGCACGCAGCGTTCGCTCGTAAAGCTGGGGATCAGCGCGCGTCTATCGCCGGTTCCTCGTTCATTGAGCGCCAGCTGCGGTACCTGCGTCGTATATTCGGCGGAGGATCCGCATCTGGAGCAGATGGATCAAGACGTAGAGCGCGTGGCCGAACGGATGCCCAGGGAAGGAACGTTTCAGGAACTGCTATATCGAGAGTAAATCCGATGGTCTGGATCGGGCGTGGGGGGAATCCCATGCCCGATTTTTCGGTGCCTTTAACAAATTTTGCGGCGCTTTGAAAAATATGTTTTAGAATATGTTTTCGACGCCGATAAAGAATATTTATTTACCCTGCGGAGAAAATAGGGTATGATAATTTCGTATTTATTCTGAAGCACAGGGGGATTCAAGATGAACAGGAAACGATTCGTTCGCTTATTGATTCTTCTATTCGCGCTGGCCTTTTGCCTGTCGCTCGGCGCTTATTCGCTTGCGGACGCTGGGAATTTTTCCGGCGGTTCCGACTGGGGCGGTGGCGGTTCCAGCTGGGGCGGCGGCTCCGACTGGGGCAGTTCGAGCTGGGATTCCGGTTCCAGTTGGAGTAGCGGGTCTACCTATTCGGACAGCGGCTCCTCCTATTCGTCGGACGGCTCCGATTCACTCGGCTGTCTGGGCGGAAATCTGTTTACGGTGATCATGGTCGTGATCGTCGTGATCGTTGTCCTGCGGTATCTGCGTTCCGGTAAGAACAACGGCGGTTCCTCGGTTTATACGGCCGCGGCGGAAGAACCGGGTCTGCCGATTGAAACCCTCAAGCAGAAGGATCCGGCCTTCAACGAGCAGATCCTGCTCGAAAAGGTTGGCAACCAGTACATCCAGATGCAGAACGCCTGGCAGGCGAAGCAGTGGGAGCCGATGCGCGCGATCATGACGGACGCGCTGTATAACCAGATGGCACGGCAGCTGCAGACGCTGATCGACGCGAAGCAGACGAACCATGTCGATCGGATTGCCGTTCTTGAAACGCGGATCGTTCGCTACGCGGTGGAAGGCGACAACGACGTTCTCGTGGTCCGGCTCTCAACACGCATTACCGACTATACAACGGACGACCGGACGGGTGCGATTGTCAGCGGCAGCACGTCCCGCGAGCTGTTTATGGTCTACGATTGGAAGCTCACGCGTCAGAAGGACAAAAAGACGCTGGTGCAGCCGAGTGTAACGCAGATCAGCTGTCCGAACTGCGGCGCGCCGCTGGATATCAACCATACCGGCAAATGCCCGTACTGCGGAACGGTCGTCACACTCTCGGATCACGACTGGGCGCTTTCGGTAATCAAGGGAATTTCACAGAGAACCGTCGGTTAACGGCACACAGAAAAGTAAAAACCGCCGTCCCTTTCAAGGGACGGCGGTTTTTTCCTGCTTATAAAAAAGCGATTTCTATAAAAGCGATCATAATAAAAACGATCTTTATAGAAACGATCTTGCTAAAAAGATTATGGCTGGGAAGCGGCAATTTGAATGACCGATTCGTGTTCCGCATCCGGAATTCCGTGGATTCCGGTCAGCGAATCGTGAAAGTAAACGCTGTATTCCGGCAAACCATCGGTATCCGCTCCGGGCGCGGCCTGCTGAATCGAAGCGGCGATCAGAATTCCATCAACCGAAACGACGATCGGCTGCTTTTCCGAACTGCTAGCGGAGGAGAAAAACCCGCGCAGCGTTGCGTTGTCCCATTCGAGCTCCGGCCGGAATTTCGCATGCGCGCCCAGCGAAACGCAGACCATGTGCAGCGTGATGCTGGAATAGCAGCTCGTAATGTTATAGGATACCTCCGGCTGGAGCCTTGCTTTTACCTCGTCCCAAGGCATCAGCGACCCATAGGTCAGCGCAAAACCGCCTGTGCCCGATGCAAAGACGGAACCGGTGCTGCCGGCGGCGGGGATTGCTTCGTCGGAAAAGAGCGCTTGTTCGACGGAAACGGTGGTTACGCCGTTTGCTGCGGCAAATGCCGAGAGAGCGTCCGCGTCCGCCTGTTCCCAGCGCCCGTTGATAACAAGCGTGCTGTAACCGAGATCGGAAAGCCGGGTTTCCACGCGAAGCACCTCGTCCGAACAGTCGCCAAGCGGAAAGACCGGTTCCTCCGCATGCGCGGCGGGGATACCGGAGAAAAGCAACGCAAACGCCAGCAGTCCACCGAGCGCTCGGCGGGCGGCTGCGGTTTGAAGGATTGAGCCGGAAGGGATTGTTTTGATAAATAGATCCATAACGCAGAAATTATAGCACGTTTGGCAAAAAACTCCAATCCCGCGGGTGACTTGCAGCGGGTCTGGGCATCAAGCGAGTGCGTGAAACGTGGTATAATATAGAAAACAGCAGAAGGGAGGCGGTTATCATGCGCTGTTCCTGTCAAAATTGCGGGGCTTATATGGTGCAGGATGAGAAAGGACTTGGCAGCCGCTGTATCTGCCCAGAGTGCTTTTCCGTTTGTAACGCCTGCATGGGGACGCGGCAGTCGCCCGCATCGCCCGAAGGGCTGCGCGACATGCTGCTCCAGCGGGAACGCTACGATGTGGAGCACGAAGACGACGACTGAAAAGCAAATCTAGAAAATGGAGAAAGCGATTACGCTTTCTCTATTTTTAAATTGCGATTTACGTTACCTCAGGGGTGGAAGGGTCAACGTAAACTGTCGTAGGCGTGGGGGTTGGTTCGGCAGTCGGCACTGGGGTTGGCGTGTCCCAAACGACGGCGGAAGGCGTGCTGGTGACAACCGGTGTCGGGGTTTCGTCCGCCGGACAGATCCAGATTTCACCCTGATAGGCCTTATAGGTCGAAACCGCGAGCTTCTCTTTTTTTACAAGCGTTCCCGCTTTGTAGTAATTCTTATAGGACTGGTAAACGTAACCTTTCCGCGCGGCGACGGCGATATAGGTTTCGCCCGCGACCATGAGGGAACCGTCTGCCTTTTCGGCGCCGACGGGTACCTCGATTTCCACCGGATCGCCGTCAATCGTGTTTGAGGAAACCTGTGCGCTCGTGAGCTTAATCTCGTCATATTCGCTCGTGGCAAACGGCAACCCCCAAATCTCGAAGGTAAGTTTGCTGCTGCTCGTTGTGTAGCCGATGACGATGATTTCCCCGGCGGTATTGTTTTTAAACTTAAAATCAATTTCGTTGCCTACGGAATTGATGGTTGCATCCAGACCCTTGTCGATGTAGGTAACCGGCATGGAGTGGTTGCGGCGGAACACAATCTCCAGATCCGCTTTCACGACCGCATTATACAGCGTGGTTGAGAGCTGGCAAACGCCGCCGCCGTACTGTGGAACGACCGCGCCGCTTTCGTATGCGTTTGCTTCCTTCCAGCCGTTTGCCGCGCTGCGCACACCCAGCGTATCGTTGGTGGAGAAGGTTTCGCCGGGGCTCAGCACCGTGCCGTTGATGATGCCGGCGCCCTTCTTGACGTTGTATTTCCGTGCGCTGGGACTGCTGGAAAAATCCGTCGTCATGCTTGCGCGCATAACATACTGCCCCTGCAACGCGCTTTTCGTAACGGTTGGCTGGGTTTCGACAACGGGAATATTGATCGGCGTCTTTACGCCGTTGAGAATCGCATCCGTAATCAGCGTGAGCAGCGCTGCCTGATCCACCGCGTGGCCGACGGTCTCACTCTTGATCGTGAGCGTGTGCGTGTCCTTATCGATGCCGCTTACGCTCGCGTTTACCGGCGCAACGTCGATTTGCGAAGCAATCTGCGCAATGCCGGTGGTCAGCATGGTCATATCGTAACTCACCGTCAGCGTAAACGCGCGGCCATTCGTTTTGATATCGTCCGTTTCAGCCTTCATGGCGGTATAGTCGCCGGTTTTGCCGAGCGAATACGCTTCCGTCAGCACAGAATCCGTATTGACGGTGCTTGGCATATTGGAAAGGTCGAGCGGAAAGAGCTTATTGTCATAAACTAACTGCAGTTCGCGCTGCGCGGAGATATTCGCCTCCGCGGTGGCGAGCGCGGCTTTCGCTTCGTCCATCGTCATGCCGCCAATGGCAATGCCGTTGACCGTGATTCCCTCCAGAAACACGGTTGAATTGGCCATCTGCTCAAATTCTTTTTGCTGCTGTTCCTGCTCGGCGCGGAGGGCTTCCTCCGCGGCGATCTGCGCGGCGGCTTCCGCGGCGGAGCGCTGCTGACTGCTGACGAAGATATAAATCAGGATGGACAGCGCAACCGCGCCGATGACGCCAAGCAGAATAAGAATACGCCGCTGCTGCCTGCGCTTTTTGCGCTTCTTTGCGAACGAACCGCTGCCTTTCGGCTTTTTGGGCAGGCCGAGATCCTCAATCGGCTCCAGAATCACTTCCGTACGCCCCGTGTCGAATTGCTGGGGCGCTTGACCCGGCTGCTGCCGATTCTCTTCCATGAAAACATCCTCCCGGGATCATCCAATAATCAAAATTCAATCGATCGGTTGCGCGGGTCTGTTCGCGTGCCGAAACGGCTAATGCAGTACCGGAACCATATCATTCTTTATTGTAACGGATTTTTGCGCCGTTTGCATCGATCAAATCCTGCTTCGGCGGAATTGTTACAGAATGTTCATGAGAAAGTTTCATGAAATCTCCGTTGTTGGCGCAACCCTCGCCGGCGTTTGAATCCGGCTGTCAGGATCGGCGGAATTATGCTAAAATGGGGCTATGAACAGAACAATGTCAAAACCGAAAAAATCCGCCGAAACCGGGCGGTCGCCCATGGATGCCGCGCTGCGGTTTCTCGAAGGGCGTGCGCGGACCGTGCGCGAAGTTGAGCGCCGTCTGGACGCCTGCGAGTACGGAGAAGTGGAAGTGTACGAAACCGTCGAGCGGCTGAAAGAGCTGAACTTGCTCAACGATACGGCGTACGCGGAAGAATATGTAAAAACACGGCTGGCGACAAAACCCGTCAGCCGCGCGCATCTGCGCGAGCAGTTGCGGTCGCACGAAATTGACGAATCCGCGCTGGAACAGGCTCTGCTGCTCGTTTCCGACGATACGGAGGCGGACAGCGCAAGGCAGATTGCGCGGAAATACGCCCGGCAGTATGCCGGACTTCCGGAGCGGGAACGCGCCGAGATGGTGCTCCGGCGCCTGATGGCGCGTGGTTATCCCTACGACGAGGCGCGCGCGGCGCTGAGCGCGGCGGAGGGAACGGAAGAATGAAGTGTGTGTTCACCGCGGAACAAATGCGACTGTTCGAACAGCAGCGCTTCGCCGACGGTCGCGCGAGCAGCCTCGACTGGATGGAACGCGCGGCGAAGGGTGTGGACGCGCTTTTAAAGGCGCGATATGAAAACCGCTCCATGCTTGCCGTCTGCGGCACGGGCAACAACGGCGGGGACGGGTTTGCGCTGCTGCGGCTGCTGACGGAACGCGGCGCGGACTGTGCGGGCATATTGCTTGCCGATCCGGCAAAACTGGCCGGGGATGCAAAAACGAATTATCTGCGCGCGCTGGACTGCGGCGTACGCTTTTTTTCCGTATTGACCGAGGAAATCCTTGCGCAGTTCGATGTTCTGGTGGACGCGATGTTCGGCACCGGACTTTCCCGCGCGGTGGAAGGCGTATACGCGGACGCGGTCGAACGGATGAACGCGAGCGGCAAGCCAATCGTAGCGATTGATCTTCCAAGCGGTGTGGATGCGACAACCGGCGCGATTCTCGGCTGCGCGATTTGCGCGCGGGAAACGGTTGCGTTTGAGTGCTATAAACGCGGCCATCTGCTCTTTCCCGGGCGCGCGCAATGCGGCGAAGTCGCCGTTGTTCCGCTCTCGGACGAGACGGATGGCGCGGAAGCAAATGTTGCGCTGCTTGAACGGGACGATCTTTGGCGGCTGCTGCCGAAACGGCCTGCGGATTCCCATAAGGGCGACAACGGCAAAGTATTGCTCTGCGCGGGCAGCGCGCGCTATACGGGCGCGGCTCTGCTCTGCACGGGCGCGGCGCTGCGCGCGGGCGCGGGGCTGACGACCGCCGCGATTCCCGGCGCGCTGAAACAGGCGTTTTCCGCGTTGCCGGAGGCAATGGCAATCTGCGTTAATCCGGGTGAGGATTGGGACGAGCAAGCCTGCGCAAACGCGGCGGCGCTTTTGCCAAAGCAGAACGCGGTCTGTATAGGTCCCGGCGTGGGCGAAGGAAGCATTCTTGCGCTGCTGGAAGCAGTGCTCGAAAGCAAAATCCCCGCGGTGCTGGATGCGGACGCGCTGAATCAGATTTCGAAAACGCACGCGCTTCTTAAAAAAACGCATTCACGCGTGGTTCTTACCCCGCATCCGGCCGAGATGGCGCGGCTCTGCGGAATGAACCTGGAAGCAATTCTGACCGACCCAATCGAAACCGCGCGAAGCTGCGCAAAACGCTGGAACTGCGTTGTGCTTCTCAAAGGCGCAACCACCTGCATTTCCGACGGAGCAACCGTTCGGCTGAACATAAGCGGTAATCCGGGACTTGCCAAAGGCGGGAGCGGGGATGTGCTTTCCGGGCTGATCGCCGCGCTGCTCGCGCAAGGTCTCAGCGCATTCGACGCGGCGAGCGCAGGCGCGTTTTTGCTCGGCGCGTCCGCGGATACGGCGCTGGAGCTCCTGCGGGAGCGGATGCTGCTTGCAAGGGATGTAATCGGCATGGTGGAACAGACGATTGAGAAATTTTGTATAAAATAAAACAGCGCCCGAATCGAAAGAGCCGGGTGCTGTTTCACGCAGAGGATTAATCGTTCACATAGATGCGCGGAACGCGCTCGGAAATACTTAACAGAATTTCATAACTGATGGTGCCCGCCTTGTCGGCCAGCTCATCCGCCGGGATGGATTCCATTCCCTGCGAACCAATCAGAACGACGTCGTCCCCAACCGTAGCGTCCGGAACACCGGAAAGATCGATCATCATCTGGTCCATGCAGATGGTGCCGATCTGGCGCGCGCGCTTGCCGCGGATGAGAACTTCCGCTTTGCCGGAAAGGCAGCGTTTATACCCGTCGCCATAACCGACGGCAACGGTGCCAACCAGCATATCGCGGGGGGTAACGAACTTCAGACCGTAGCTGACGCCCTCGCCCGCGGGAATCGTTTTTATGTGCGTAACATACGCATGCCAGCTCATCACGGGGCGAAGGTCGTCCCCCTCAACCGCATGGCCGACGGGGTTGCAGCCGTACATCGCAATGCCGCCGCGCACCATATCAAACTGCGTATCGGGCAGATGGAGCGCCGCCGCGCTGTTGCTTGCGTGCAGAACCGGGTTCAGGCCGTTGATCTGCGCAATTGCGGCATAGCGGCGAAAGCGGTCCGCCTGCAACCGCGTAAAGGAAGGGTCGGCCAGCTCGGAAACGGCAAAATGGGTAAACAAACCGTCGAGCGCGAGATTCTTACAGCTTTTCAGCAGAAGAATCGCTTCCGTAAACTCCGCTTCGCTTGTAAAACCGATCCGGTTCATACCGGTATCCGCCTTGATGTGGACGCGGCAGACCATGTTCAGCTTGGCGGCGTGCGTCTGGAGCAGAGAGAGCGTCTCCACGGTAAATACCGTTGGCATCAGGTTGTGACGGATCACATCGTCCATATGATCCTCGTCCGTCGCGCCCAGCAGCAGGATCGGCGCGGTCACGCCGGCTGAACGCAGGCGCACGCCTTCCTCGGCGAATGCGACGCCGAGATATGCCGCGCCGCTTTCCAGCGCACAGTTGGCAACCGCCTCCATGCCGTGACCATAGGCATTTGCTTTGACGACGGCGAGATATTTCGTTTCCGGGTTGAGGCGGGAACGAATGATTCCGATGTTGTGCTTGATACTGGCAAGAGAAACGGATGCATAGGTCGATCGCATACGCTTACACCTCCAAACTGCGTTTATTATGGACGATTATTCCGTTGATAATCGTCATCACACAATGGGTGCGAAAATCAAACGGATGTCCGTCGAACACGGCGATATCCGCGTCTTTTCCGGCTTCCAGCGTGCCAACGCGCTCGCCAATGCCGACGATGTCTGCGGCGTTCTTCGTGATGGAACGGAAAGCCGTATCCTCGCTCAGCCCCTCGCGTACGGCGAGTCCCGCCTGCACGGCGAGGAACTGAATCGGAATGACCGGGTGGTCGGTCATAATGGCAAACGGGATACCAGCCTCGTCCAGAATGCGCGGCGCGGCGAAACTCAGATTCTTCAGTTCAATTTTGCTGCGTTCCGAGAGCAGCGGGCCAATGATGATACCCGCGCCCTGCTCCGTGAGCCGTTCTTTCAGAACGTCCGTAATCAGATACCCCTCGGTGCAATGGTCAATGGTGATTTTCAGATTAAACTCCTTGGCGAGCCGAAGCGCGGTTAAAATATCGTCCGCGCGGTGCGCGTGCACTTTTACGGTCAGTTCGCGGTTGATGACCGGAAGCAGCGCTTCCATCGCGATATCGCGGTCGGGCTTGTCCTCTTCCTTTGCCATGCCTTTCTGGTATTCGATCGCGTCCGTCATGGTGGAGCGAAAGAGCGAGGCAATGGCCATGCGCGTGGTCGGCGCGACCTTTTTTTCCGTATAGACCGCCTTGGGGTTTTCACCCGTCGCCGCCTTCATGGCGATGGGGGCAACGAGGGTCATCTCCTCAATGCTCCGGCCGCAGGTTTTCAGCGCGGCGAACTGGCCGCCAATCACGTTTGCGCTGCCGGGGCCGGTAATAACGGTGGTAATACCCGCCTCGCGCGCTTCCTTAAAGCAGGGATCAAAGGGATTCAGCCCGTCAATGGCGCGCAGCTCCGGCGTAATCGGATCGGTCATCTCGTTTCCGTCCGCGCCCTCCTCGCCAATGCCGTCTTCCCACATGCCAATGTGACAGTGCGCGTCGATCAGCCCCGGAAAGACACTCATTCCATCGAGGGAAAGGACGCGACCGCTTTCGCAGGTCAGCGATGGTCCGACCGCGACGATTTTGCCGTTTTCAATCAGGATATCGCCAAGAAAAGCGGGTTGAACCATGGTGTGGATCAGACCGTGTTTGAGCAGCAGCATAGCAGTCTCCTGTTTTCAAATTGCTTGAAAAGCAGATACTATTCTATCACATCTTCTCGTTTTTGTAGGTTTTTTTCACAAGTATCTGGCAGAATCGGCGGCAAAAAACCGCAGGAAGGAATCCCGCAGGCTGCATTTGACCGGATAAAGAGTGTGTGTTAAACTGATGTATCAGGTGAAATTCGCCTTATTTTTAGCAGGATGGAACGGAACAGTACATTGGATCAAACGGTTTTAAACCGAATCTTGGCCCGCGTGGAGAAGCCCGCGCGCTATATCGGCGGAGAATGGAACAGCATCGTAAAAGAACGCGCGGACGTGCGCTTTGCGCTTCTGTTTCCGGATGTATACGAAATCGGCATGTCGCATCTCGGCTCGCGGATTCTCTATCACATTCTAAACGAAGAGGACGGCGTTGCCTGCGAGCGCGCGTTTGCGCCCTGGCCGGATCTGGAGCAGGTTTTACGGGAGGAACACGTACCGCTCTTTTCACTCGAAACGAAACGACCGCTGGGCGAGTTCGATATTCTCGGCTTTTCGCTGCTCTACGAAATGTGCTATACCAACATTTTACAAATGCTGGATCTTTCCGGCGTTGAGCTGCTGGCCAAGAACCGGCGGGAGAGCGATCCGCTGGTCATTTGCGGCGGACCCTGCGTTTGCAACCCGGCGCCCATTGCGCCGTTTATGGACGCGGTGCTGGTTGGCGACGGTGAGGAGATCGTACTCGATCTGGTAAACGCTGTGCGCCGCGCTAAGGCGGAGGGAAAGAGTAAAACCGATCTGCTGCGCGAGCTGGCGCAGATTCCCGGCATCGAGGTGCCCGCGCGAAAAACGCCGGAAACAAAGGTTGTCCGGCGGATCGTGCGCGATCTCGACAAAACGCCGTTTACGGGCAAACCCATCGTACCGTATTTGAACATTGTACACGACCGCGCCGCGCTCGAGGTCATGCGCGGCTGCACGCGCGGCTGCCGCTTTTGCCAGGCGGGGTACATCTACCGCCCGATTCGGGAGCGTAAGAGCGGCACCGTCATGGAGCTTGCTCGCGAGCAAATCGACTGCACGGGCTATGACGAGGTTTCTTTATTGAGCCTCAGCACGGGCGATTATTCCGAGGTGCACAAACTCGTTCCGCAAATCATCCGCGAAATGGAGGCGGGCAAGGTTTCCGTTTCCTTGCCGTCCCTTCGCGTGGACAGCGAACTGGCCGGCGACTTAAAAGTGATGCAGACCGTACGTAAGGCGGGGCTGACCTTTGCGCCGGAAGCAGGGACGCAGCGCCTGCGCGACGTAATCAATAAAAACGTAACGGAGGAGGATATCCTCCGCGCTTCGAAGGATGCGTTTTGCGCGGGCTGGAACGGCGTGAAACTTTATTTCATGATCGGGCTGCCAACCGAGACGGACGAGGACATTCTGGGCATTGCCGTGCTGGCGCGCAAGATCAGCGAACAGTTCTACCAGCTCCCAAAGGAGCAGCGCGGAAAGGGCCTTCGTCTGAACGTCAGCGTTTCCACGTTTGTTCCCAAGCCGTTTACGGCGTTTCAGTGGTGCGGACAGGTTTCACCGGACGAAATCCGCCGCAGGCAGGAGCTCCTACGCGGCGCGATCAAGGGCGTCCGCGGTGCGGAGCTGAACTGCCACTACTCGCTGCTTTCCGTGCTGGAAGCCGCGTTTTCGCGCGGAGACGAAAAACTGGCGGACGTGCTGCTGCGGGCTTATGAACTTGGGTGCCGGTTCGACGCATGGACGGAGCAGTTCCAGCCAAAAGCCTGGGCGCAGGCGTTTGCGGACTGCGGCCTTTCCGAGCAGGACTACGCGCAGCGGGAATACGCGCTTGACGATCCGCTGCCCTGGGACTTTGTGGATATGCTCGTGACCAAGGATTATCTGAAACGGGAATATTTGCGCGCGCTTTCCGGTGAAACCACGCCGGATTGCAGGGAGCGCTGCAACGGCTGCTTTGGCGCAAGATATGAAACCGATTGCCGCATGCAGGAGCGCGCTGCCGGAGGCGGGATATGAAGCTGATTGCCGCTTATCAAAAAGGGCGCGAACTGAGCCTGATCTCGCATCTTGATATCCAGCGGACGCTTCAGCGCGCGTTCCGCCGCGCAGGGCTACCGCTGCTGTATTCCAACGGGTTTAATCCGCATCCCCAGTTTTCATTTGCCACCGCCGCGGCAACGGGCATGAGCAGCGAATACGAATGGTTTGAGGTGCAGCTTTCCGAACCGGTCTTGCCGGAGGAGTTCCTTCGCCGCGCGAACGCGGCCATGCCGGCCGGGTTTTCCGTTTCGGATGCGTTCGAACCGCCGGAAGGATTTGGCTCGCTCTCGGCGAAGCTCCGCGCAGCGGAATACCTCGTTTCACTCTCGTTCTTCGAACCGGTTTCGGAAGAAAAGCTGAATCGAACGCTCGAAGCGATGCTTTCGGGCGAAATAGTCATACAAAAACGGACGAAGGGCGGCATACGCCCCGTAGACATGCGTCCGTATATCCTGCGGGTCTCCGTAGAGCAGGTCGAGGGCGAAACGGTTGCCCTCCGCGTTCTCGGTAAACTGCAAGCCGATGGCGGGCTGCGGGTCGATGCTTTCATCGACGCGCTGCTCGAACGTTTGGATGCGCATGCGTCGTACGCACTCCATCGTACGCGTATGTATTTTGCCGAAGATGGCCTGTTGCCGCGTTTGCCTGCGGAATAGGAAAGAGAAGGGAATATGAATAAGGAAATTCTGGTTGACGCAAGCGGTGTGGCAACCCGCGTTGCGGTTGTCGAGGACGGTTCTCCCGTGGAGCTCTATGTGGAACAGGAGGGAACGGAGCGACTCGTCGGCAATATTTACAACGGCAAAGTGCAGAATGTTCTGCCCGGCATGCAGGCCGCGTTTGTCGATATCGGCCTGGAGCGGAACGCGTTTCTCTATGCGGGAGACATCGTCCTTTCGGACGATCCGGACGACGAGATCGAGCAGGTGCCGGAGTCCAAGAACATACGCGACCTGCTAAAACCCGGTCAAACCATCATGGTACAGGTCGCAAAGGATCCGGTCGGAACCAAAGGCGCAAGGGTCACCACGCATATCACGCTTGCGGGACGGACGCTCGTGCTGATGCCGACTATGGACTATGTGGGCGTATCCCGCCGTATCGACAAGGACGAGGAACGCCAGCGCCTTCGTAAAATTCTGTCCGAGATCAAGCCGAAGGGCATGGGAGTGATCGTGCGCACCGCGTCCGCAGGCAAAACGAAGCAGGACTTTTCGGAAGATCTGGATGGGATTGTGAACCTCTACGCGGAAATCGAAAGACGCGCCGCAAACAAGAAAGCGCCTGCGCTGCTGCACGCCGAGCAGTCGCTGCTGTTCCGGACGATCCGCGATTTTTTGATGAAGGATATCGACCGTGTGTTCGTAAACGACACGGAAGCTTACGAGAAACTCCGTGAAATCGCGGACGTAATGGCGCCAAAGCTCAAACCGCGCATTCTGCTCAAGGAGAGCGAAGCGCTCTTCGACCGTTACGATACGGAGAGCAAGATCGAAAAAGCGCTCGCGCGGAAAGTATGGCTCAAGAGCGGCGGTTACGTGATCATCGACCGTACCGAGGCGCTGACCTCCATCGACGTGAATTCCGGCAAGTTCGTTGGCAAGGACGACCTGGAGAAGACGATCACGGCGGTCAACTGCGAAGCGGCAAAGGAGATTGCAAAACAGCTTCGCCTGCGGGACATCGGCGGCATTATCATCATCGACTTCATCGATATGGAGAAGGAAGCCAACCGGACGCTCGTGCTCAACACGCTCAAGAATTCACTGCGGGACGACCATACGCGCTCGCATGTCTTCGGCTTTACGCATTTGGGTCTCGTTGAGATGACGCGGAAAAAGACCGGAAAGAGCATCTCCGACACGCTGCAGCAGATCTGCCCGTATTGCAACGGGGATGCGAAGGTGCTCGCGCCGGAAACGATGATCAGCCGGATTCGTAAACAGACCGTGCAGGTAATCAAGGGCAGCAACAACAAACGGATGCTCATTGAGGCACATCCGGACGTGGTTTCCGCGCTGGAGCAGGCGGAAAAGAAGCATGGCTGCGTTTTTCCGGCCGAGGAGGGCGGAACCTATTTTGTCCGGCCGAATCCCGCGATTCACATTGAAAAATTCACGGTGCGTCCCCTCGCGGAGAAAAAAGTCGCCGAGGCGAAACGGGATTGCAAAACGATTCGATAGTGCGAATAACCCTGTAAATCCGGGAGGATTTCATTGACACAGGAATCGGTCTGTGGTATTATTTTGCGGTGAGCCGCTCCGGGACGGTTGAAGTGCGCGGAAACTTCTGCGCCACCGTGATTGGGCGAGTCTGGTATGAGGAGGTGCAGTTATCGTGTATGCAATCATTCAAACCGGTGGGAAACAATACAAGGTAGAGGTTGGCAGCCAGATTCTGGTGGAAAAGCTCGAAGCCGATGTGAACGCCGAAGTCGATTTTGAAACATTGCTGGTTGCGGATGACAGCGGCGTTAAGGTGGGCAAGCCCATTTTAAGCGGAGTGGTCGTTCGCGGCAAAGTGCTGGAACACGGCAAGGGCAAAAAGGTTGTCGTATTCAAGTATAAGCCGAAGAAAGACACGCGCACAAAGCGCGGCCATCGTCAGCCATATACCAAGGTCGAGATTCTGGCGATCGGGTAAGGGCAATGGTAACGGTAACGATGCTTCGCAGGCAGGGACGAACGGTAGGTTTTACATCCGCCGGTCATGCGAACTGCGGCGAGGCGGGTGAGGACATCGTCTGCAGCGCGATCTCCGCGCTGACGCAGACCTGCTACCTCGGACTGGTTCGGGTCGTCGGATTGAAGGAGGGCGAACAGGTTGCCGTCTCCATCGACGAAACAGAAGGAATGACCTGCGTTCTCGCGGGCGATACGCGCGGGGAGCAGTTGGAAAAGGCCGAGCTTCTATTTTCAACGATGGAAGCGGGGCTGTCCTCCATTCAGGAGGAGTATCGCAAAGCACTCAAAATCCGACACAGGGAGGTGTAACGATATGTTCAAGATGAATCTGCAGCTGTTTGCGCATAAGAAAGGCGTCGGTTCGTCCCGCAACGGCCGCGACAGCGCGTCCCAGCGCCTCGGCCTCAAGCGTGCGGACGGTCAGTTCGTACTCGCGGGCAACATTCTTGTTCGCCAGCGCGGAACGCACATGCATCCCGGCGTCAACGTTGGCATTGGCAAGGACGATACGCTCTTTGCGAAAGTAGACGGCGTAGTTCGCTTCGAAACCAAGCACTTTGGCAAGAAGCAAGTCAGCGTTTACGAGGTCGCCGCAGGCGAGTAAAGTTGCTTTTTGAAAGAAGCGGACGATGTTCTCGTCCGCTCTTTTCATGTTTGGGAACAAAGAAACGGGGAGTAAAATGGAAGCAGAACAATTCAAACTTCTGCGGCTTCAGAGCCAGCATCTGCTCGCTCCGGCGCCTGCGGAGCGCGTCGTATCCGGCTTAATCGGGCTGCAGGCGCAGTATGGCGCAAACGCGCTGCACGCGCTGAACATCCGCTCGAACGATGCTCCGGCGTTTTCGCGTTATGTAAAAACCTGGACCCTGCGCGGAACGCTGCATCTACATGCAATCTGCGATTTGCCGACCGTCCTGTACCGCGGCAGCGAAACGAACTTCGGGCAGATGGCGTTTGAGCACGAAAGCATGGACGCAAGGCGGAGCGAACTTTTCCGCTCCCTGGTTCTGGAAGCGCTCTCGGATGGCGATAAAACGCGGGATGAACTCAAGGCTGCCTGTGAGCGCGAAGGTATGAGCGAACAGGAAGCGCAGATCATTCTGCACCCCTGGGGCGGGCTGTTCCGCGCTATGGCGGAGAAGGGCGAAATCGCCTATACGGCAACCGGCAACCGCGTTTTCACGCGGCTGGCTCCATTTGAACCGCGCGAAAAGGTGCCCGCGCTGCAGGAACTGATGTATCGCTACGTAGAGCATTACGGACCCGTTTCCCTGCGCGACGCGCAGACGTTTTTCGGTATTCCGCAAAAGACGCTCGCGCCGTATCTGGAGCACTGCGCGCGCGATTCGTTTTCCTTCCGGGAGCAGACGTACTATACAGCGGGACAGACGCTGCCGGAAGATGCCATAATGCCGCAGGTACTGTTTCTCGCGGGGTTTGATCCAATGCTGATGGGCTATCGAAAAGCGGAAAATCCGATTCTTTTAAAGAACACGATCAAGAGCATCTACAACAATACCGGAATCGTATTTCCGGCGGTGCTGATTGAAGGCACGGTCGGCGCGGTTTGGAAGCGCGCGGGGGAGAAACTCGAAATTCAGCCGCTCGTAAAAATCGGCAAACGATATCGCTCCTTGATTGAACGCAAAGCCGTGGACAACTTCGGCAGGGTTGCGGTACAATGGGTGGGAATGTAGCGAGTAAACGGCGCGAAGGATTCGTGCCGCCGCTTGACGGATCGAGTGTACGGAGGAAACGACCGAATGATCACAAGAGAGACCAGAGTTGGCGATCTAATGAAAAACCCCATTGCAAGAGACGTTCTTGCACAGATGGTTCAATACGCGGGAATCAAGGAATCGGCGCTGATCAATCCCCTCACGAAAGGGCTCAAACTTTCCGCAATTCCGAAATTCGCAGGCAAGTCCGTTCCCGACATCGATAGTATTTTAAATACAATGATCGACCTGTTCAATCAGGAAGAGGGGACAAAACCACTCCAGCCCTCAAACACCGCCTATTGGTGGAAGGAAGCGGTCGTATATCAAATCTATCCGCGCTCGTTCAAGGATGGCAATCAGGATGGAATCGGCGATCTGCGCGGTATCATAGAAAAGTTGGATTATCTGAACAATCTCGGCGTAACCGCGCTCTGGCTCTCGCCGATTTTTGATTCCCCGAACGACGATAACGGGTACGACGTTCGCGATTACCGCGCCATTATGTCCGAGTTCGGTACCATGGCGGATGTGGAAGAGCTGATACGCGAACTGCACAAGCGGGATATGCGGATTATTCTGGATATCGTCGTCAACCACACGTCGGACGAGCATGAGTGGTTTATCGACTCCGTGAAGAACCCGCAGGGCAAGCACGGCGATTATTATATCTGGCGCAGAGGCAAGGGCGTATTGCCGCCAAACAACTGGGCGAGCTTTTTCTCCGGTCCCGCCTGGGAAAAGGTGGATGAGAGGGACGAATATTACCTGCACCTCTTTTCCCGAAAACAGCCCGACCTGAACTGGGAGAATCCCGCCGTGCGGGACGACGTCTGCGGTCTTATTGACTTCTGGCGGGAAAAGGGCGTAGACGGGTTCCGGCTTGATGTCATCAACTACATCAGCAAAACCTCGCTGGAAGACGGCAGCGAAGTTCTCGGCAAGCTGCTCCAGTTTACTGGAATCGAGCACTACTTCTATGGAAAACGGCTGCACGAATACCTGCGCGAGCTGAGAGTGCGCGCGTTTAAAGACGCGTTTACGGTTGGCGAAACGCCCGGCACCGGCCTGGAGATGAACAAATTACTGACGGCGGACGAACGCGGAGAACTCAACACCGTATTCAGCTTCGACCATCTTGAAAATCTTGGAAAAAACAGGTTCGATTCCTATCGTTACAACCTCAATCATCTAAAGCGCTGCTTCATCAAGCTGGAAGGGGCGTATGCGGACTATGCCTGGCCGAGTATCTTTGTGGAAAATCATGACAACCCGCGCATGGTTTCCAAGGTTGATCCGCGCGAGGAATACCGGGACTTTATCGCAAAGCTGCTGGCCGTTGTGCTGCTGACCGCGCGGGGCACGGTGTTTCTCTATCAGGGGCAGGAACTGGGCATGGCGAATATCGATTTTCAGAGTCTATCCGAACTGCGTGATATTGAGAGCCTGAATAAATACGAGAGCCTGATCGAATCCGGCGCTTCGCCGGAGGCAGCCTGGAAGACCGTACTTTGCGGTACGCGCGACCATGCTCGCACACCTATGCAGTGGACAAACGGAGTCTACGGCGGTTTTTCCGAGCACGAACCCTGGATTCGCATGGGGGATACGGAGCTTTGCAACGCCGCGGCGCAGATGCAGGATGAAACGTCCGCCTGGCGGGCGTATCAGTCGCTGATTTCGCTCCGGAAAGCGCATCCGGCGCTTGTTTACGGGCGGTTCATCCCGGTGGAAGCCGGTAAGGATGACGTATTCTGCTATTTCAGGGATGACGGAAACGAGCGTTTCTATATCGAAATCAACCTCTGCGCGCGCAATATCAGCCAGCCGCGCGTGAAGGAGAAGATGGAATTGCTGTATTCCAACTATATGGCACAGGGCGACGGACTGCAGCCTTATGAAGCGAATGTCTATCGAATTGGCGCGCCGGTCTTTCCGACGGTATAAGCCGGGGATCATTGCAAAGCGTATCTTGACGGTTTGCTTTCGGGGCAATGTAACGTTTTCGTGAATTGGGCGGGGGGATGGTTGTCTTCCCGCTCAATTTTCATTACACTCAATTGGTGTGGGGACGCCGCGCGAACCAAGTGCTTGACGAGGAGAATACATGAAAAAACGGATAGCCTCAATGCTGATGATCCTTTCGGCGCTGTGCCTTATGGCGCTGCCGTTTGCGAGCGCGCGAGCGCTTGACGTGACCACCGGCATGATTGTTGGCGATGGAATAGCGCTCCGCAAGACCGCTTCCAGCGGTGGATCGCTTCTTACGCGCCTGGACGAAGGAACAATCGTCCGGATACTCGAAACGAACGTCAATTCCGAGTGGTATCATGTGGAAACGGTGAACCGCACGGGATATGTCAACCGCATGTATGTCAGCATCGACGCGTCGCTGCCTTCGTATCAGCTGGATTATCTGGGAACAATCGTCAACTGCGATACCGAAATCAACGTTCGCGCCGAAGCATCCGCAGGCGCGAAAAAGATCGGCGTTGCGAAAAAGGGCGAGTCGTTTACCGTATCGCAGGCGTATGCCTCCGGCGCATGGCATGCAATCGACTTTAACGGCCAAACCGGGTACGTTTCTTCGGATTATGTCGAACTGAAAGCGAAAGTTGGAAACGACGTTCTCTCCGGCCTTGAAATCACGGGGGGGGCGCTTTCGCCAAAGTTTTCTCCTATGGAATACGGCTATGTGCTCACCGCGACGCAGGGAGAGGTAAATCTGAAAGCGGTGGCCAACTCGGGCGTAAAGATCAGCATTGGATCAACGGGAATCGCAAGCGCGAAGTATACAATCAATTCCGGCAACAGCAAGACGATCCGCATCTCGGTAAACGGAAAGGTGCGCTATTCCATTTATCTCGTGCGGGACGTGCTGACTGTGGGAACCTGGAATATCAAGCGCGGAAACAACAATCTTGTGATGCAGGGCTGGCTCATTGCCGCGCAAAAGCCGGATATTCTCGGCGTACAGGAAGTTTATATCAACAAGAAGGAGAAGGCGAACAACCTTCTTTCGGTGCGCACGCGAAACGCGCAATATTCGTCCTTTGCCGAAACCATTTCTTACGATTCCGGCGGACGGTACGGAGTTGGTCAGCTTTCCAAATACAAACCGCAGAACGAACAAGTTATAATGCTTTCCAGCGATGGGCAGGAACAGCGCTGCCTGCAAAAGGTGGAGTATGTGATCGACGGGAAACGCGTATCCGTTTACAACACGCACTTTTCCTATGAATCCGCATCTATCCGGAAAAAGCAATTCGCGGAGGTAATTGCCGCTCTGGATGCGGATCCAAACACCTATAAAGTTCTAACCGGGGATTTTAATGCCGAAGAGAGCGAGTTTGGCGGTTTTAGTAAGAATTATCGCGTCGTGAATACGAGCGAAACAAAATTTTACGACTATAATTATAAACGGATCGAAATGTCGCAGATCGACAACATAATCGTCTCAAAAAACATTACCGTATTGAATGCGCGCGCAATTCCAACGGAGTATTCGGATCATTATCCGCTGTTTGCGTTTCTGGCGCTGAAATAGACCGGTTCATTACGAAAAAATTCCGTAATAATAATAAGAGAGCGCCGAAGCGCTCTCTTGTTATTATGCGATATGCGATATGCGATTACTTCGCGTCGACCTTCGCCATGTGCGAAATGAGGTCGAGCACTTTGTTGGAATAACCCCACTCGTTGTCGTACCAGGCGACGAGCTTGACGAAGTGGTCGTTCAGGCTGATGCCGGCCTTGGCGTCGAAGATCGAGGTGCGCGGATCGGTGTAGAAGTCCGAAGAAACGACTTCGTCCTCAGTGTAGCCGATGATGCCAGCCCACTCGGGCGCTTCGGAAGCGGCCTTCATGACGGCCTTGATCTGGTCATAGGTCGCGGCCTTCTCAAGGCGGACGGTCAGGTCGACGACGGATACGTCCGGCGTCGGAACGCGCAGGGACATACCGGTGAGCTTGCCGTTGAGGGACGGGATGACCTTGCCGACGGCCTTGGCCGCGCCGGTCGAGCTGGGAATGATGTTGTGCGCCGCCGCACGGCCGCCACGCCAGTCCTTCTTGGACGGGCCGTCAACGGTTTTCTGCGTCGCGGTGATGGAGTGAACAGTCGTCATGAGGCCTTCGATGATGCCGAAGTTGTCATGAATGACCTTCGCCAGAGGCGCGAGGCAGTTGGTGGTGCAGGACGCGTTGGAAACAACGTTCATGTCCTTGGTGTAGGTGTTCTGGTTTACGCCCATGACGAACATCGGCGCATCCGCGGACGGAGCGGATATGATGACTTTTTTGGCGCCGCCGGCGAAATGCGCGCTGGCTTTATCGACGGTGGTGAAGATGCCGGTGGATTCCACGACGTATTCCGCGCCGGCGTCCTTCCAGGGGATTTCGTTTGCGTTCATGCAGGCGAAAACAGCGGTTTCTTCGCCGTTGACAACAAGCTTGCCGTCTTTGGTGGAGATGTCGCCTTTGAACTGACCATGCACGGTGTCGTAACGGAGCATGTAAACCATGTAATCCAAATCGATGAATGGATCGTTGACTGCAACGACTGCGATGTTGGGGTTGGCTGCGGCTGCGCGGAAGACCAGGCGGCCGATACGGCCAAAGCCATTGATGCCTACTTTGATTGCCATATCTATGTTCTCCTTTTATTGATATACGGGTTCATATGGGCCGGGTTTTTGTTCTTTAAGCCCAACGTATTGTACAATATACTCTGGATATTCGCAAGAAAAAACTTTCTCAGCAAAGCTCAAAAACGCATTGAATCGTTCTCGCGGGATCGATATAACGGCTGATAAGCGCTTAGTCGAGGTTGTGTTTTTCCGAAACGATGTAGAGCGGCCTGCCCTTCAGTTCGTCGTACATCCGCCCGAGGTACATCCCCTGCAGCCCCATAAAAAAGAGCGTCAAGCCCTGTACCAGCAGGATTCCATCCGCCGCCCAAAGCCAGCCGGGAATGCCGGCGACGATGGCGAGCACGATCAGCGCCAGAAGGCCGAGTCCGGCGAGCGCGCAAAGGCCGATCCCGAATTGCATGGGCAGTGTGAGCGGCTTATCCGAAAAACCGGTGATCCCGTCGCTCGCGAGGCGAAGCATCTTTTTCAGTGTGTATTTCGTTTTGCCCGCAAAGCGCTCCTGACGTTCGTATTCAATAGGCACCGCGTTGAAGCCCATCCAGGCGGACATGCCGCGCAGGAACCGGTTGTGCTCGCGCATCTGCAAAAACAGATCGGCGACGCTGCGGCTGATGAGCCGGAAGTCGCCCGTATCAAGCGGGATGGGATAGGCGCTCATCCAGGAGAGCAGGCGGTAATACATGGCAGCCGTAAGCTTTTTAAACAGCGTTTCACCCTTGCGCTTCAGGCGTTTGCCGTAGACGATGTCCGCGCCGTCCTCCCACATTTTTACCATTTGCGGAATCAGTTCCGGCGGGTCCTGCAGATCCACGTCGATGATGATCAGAGCACTGCCCTTGGCCGCGTCCATACCGCAGGTGACCGCGAGCTGGTGGCCGAAGTTGCGGGAAAAGGAAAGCACCTTGACCTGCTCGTGTTCCGAAGCAAGTTCGCGCAGCTGAGAAAGCGTGTTGTCGCGACTGCCGTCGTTGACATAAATGATTTCGTAGGGGTACCCGGTGCTTTGCATGGCCGCGTCCATTCGGGCGAACGAATCCTTCAGCACCTCCTGCTCGTTGAACACCGGAATCACAAGGGACAGCATCTGTTTTTTCTGTTGAACCATGGAACTGCTCCTCCTAAAAAACTTGTCCGTCCGAGCCGACCGACGGCGGCAGGCAACGGTTCTTTCTCATACAGCATTATAGTCCAAAGCGGGCGGAAAGGCAATTTTCATTCTGCTAAGCGGGTCGTTCCGGTCCCGGACGCCCGCGATATACCAACTTTTCGTTGCAATTTGGACGTCATGTGGTAGAATACGTATCGAAAGAACAAGCCAACCTCAAGAAAAGGAGAATATCATATGCCTATCGTAACCAGCAAAAAGATGTTTGCCGACGCGTATGCCGGAGGGTATGCCATCGGTGCGTTCAACGTCAACAACATGGAGATCATTCAGGGTATCACCGAGGCCGCAAAGGAACTCAAAGCCCCGCTGATCCTCCAGGTCAGCTCCGGCGCGCGGAAATACGCCAACCATACCTATCTCATGAAGCTCATCGAGGCCGCCTGCATCGAAACGGATCTGCCCATCTGCGTCCACCTTGACCATGGCGATACCTTCGAGCTCTGCAAGAGCTGCATCGACGGCGGTTTTTCGTCCGTCATGATCGACGGTTCCCACCATGGCTACGAAGAGAACGTCAAGCTGACCCGCCAGGTCGTCGAGTATGCGCATGACCACGGCGTGGTCGTAGAAGGCGAGCTTGGCCGTCTCGAAGGCGTTGAGGACGATGTGAAGGTCGCCATGGGCGAGGGCAGCTATACCGATCCGGATCAGGTGCAGGATTTCGTCAACCGCACCGGCGTGGACTCGCTGGCAATCGCCATCGGCACCAGCCACGGCGCGTACAAGTTCAAGCCGGGCACGAAGCCGCAGCTCCGCTTCGACATCCTCAAGGAAGTGGAAAAGCGCCTGCCCGGGTTCCCGATCGTACTTCACGGCGCAAGCAGCGTCATTCCGGAGTTCGTGAAGATGATCAACGAAAACGGCGGCAACATGCCGGACGCGATCGGCGTTCCGGAGGATATGCTCCGCGAAGCGGCGCGCATGGCGGTCTGCAAGATCAACATCGACAGCGACCTGCGTCTTGCCATGACGGCGACGATCCGCAAGTACTTCAACGACAATCCTTCCCACTTCGACCCGCGCCAGTATCTCGCTCCGGCGCGCATGGCGATCAAGAACATGGTTGCGCACAAGATCACAACGGTTCTTGGCTGCGACGGCAAAGCGTAAAAACTAATCTTCAAACAAAGCACCCGCAAGGGTGCTTTGTTTTACGTAGATATTCGTTGATTAAACCCGTTGAAAACTGTATATTAGATACAACAGTATGAGAATTTAATACGGTGTTTAATTGAAAATCGATCTTGCGAACGTTGTTAGTTGCAGAAAATTTATACAGGAATGCGTATGATAAGGAGGGTTGATTCTTGGGTAAGAAAAATAGTGATTCGAAACCATGGTATGATAAATGGTGGTTCTATTTGATTATTGTTTCAACCTGGCTTTTTTTAATTAAAATAGTCGATGCTGTCTACTTAAAAGGTTTTTCAATCAATATTCCCAATACAACGCTGGACTCGTCTGATCTAATCACTTACTTGGGAGGGTTATTAGCGGCTCTGATAACGATTTTAACAATAAAGATCTCAGCAAATCATTCAAAAAAGTTACAAGATGAAATTATTATTTCAAATGTGACTCCTTGTATTTCGATAAATCATCAATCAGAAAAACTTACATTAATTAATCCTAACAAAGATATAAGCAAACTTAATCCAGGGGACAAAATAATTTTCACCCCAGTGATTAATGATAAAGAGTACATTAAAGCAGACAAAAGGTACTTTTTTAATATAGATAATGGCATTAGGGTAATTGATTCACTTACAAAAGAACAAGAGCGTAAACTCGGCACTTTTATCATTAACTCAAATGGCACAGTTGAGCACACAACACAATTGATGCTAATAAAGCTCACTAATGTCGGGAAAGATGCTGCGGTTAATTTTCATCCTGTTTTATATAGGATAGGAACAAAAAAAACAATGCAAAGTATTCCAACTGTTTTTCCGCTCCATGCTACTTTTTATATAGCAATCTGTTTTGCAAGAGATAATGATGAATACGGTGAGTATATTCTCGAACTTCATTATGAAGATATTTATGGCAATATATACAGACAGAATCAGCAAATATTTGTAAAAGCTGATGGTGTAATATTCAACAAACCAACGTGCGATTTGGTAAAAACAACAAAGTAGATTTGTTACATATACATTGTGGATTTTGCATGTAAGAGCGCACCCTCGCGGGTGCGCTCTTGCGTTACATCCAGAATACCTTATTTCCTTTTCGCTGCCGCCCTCTGAATCGCTTTCACGATCTCGACCAGCGGGATGATCAGGAACGCCAGCCCAAGCCCGATTGCGTATTCCAGGAGGCTGATGTGCTCAAAGCTGAACGCCTTTTGCAGGAACGGCGCATACAACACCGCGAGCGTCAGAATCAGCGAGAGGATCGCCGCGCCCCAGAGATAGACGTTATGGCACTTCATCGAGAATACGCTCTGCCGCTGGGAACGCATGTTGAAGCTGTGGAAGATCTCCGCCATGCTCAGCGTGAGAAACGCCATCGTCGTGCCGTCCGTGCTGTTTGCAATCGCCCAGGCGCCGTTCTGAATCCGCTCGCCAATGAAATACGCCGCGAGTGTCAGTACGGTTACAAGGAACCCCTGATACGCAACGTCGAAGCCTACGCCGCCCGCGAACACGCCGTCCTTCGGGTTGCGCGGGGGCCGATGCATCAGGTTTCGCTCGCAGGCTTCGGTGCCCAGCGCGAGGGCGGGCAGGGAATCCGTAATCAGGTTGATCCACAGCAGATGCACCGGCTTGAGGATCACGAATCCGAGCATGGTCGCAAAAAAGATGCTCAGCACCTCGCTCATGTTGGAGGAGAGCAGGAACTGGATCGACTTTCGGATGTTGTCATAGATGCGGCGCCCTTCCTGCACGGCGTTGACGATCGTTGCAAAGTTATCGTCCGCAAGCACCATATCGGCAACGTTCTTTGTGACGTCCGTTCCGGTAATGCCCATGCCGATGCCGATATCCGCGCTCTTGATGCTCGGCGCGTCGTTGACACCGTCGCCCGTCATCGCCGTGACGAATCCGTTTTTGCGCCAGGCGTTGACGATCCGCACCTTGTGTTCCGGTTGCACGCGCGCGTAGACGCTGTAGTTGCCGACGGTTTTTTCAAATTCCTCGTCGCTGATTTCGTCCAGCTGTGCGCCGGTGATCGCCTCGGAAGCGTCCGAAATGATACCGAGCGTGATTGCGATGGCGACGGCGGTATCGCGGTGGTCGCCGGTGATCATGATCGGGCGGATGCCCGCCGTGCGGCACTGCTGTATCGCGCCGATCACCTCCGGACGAACGGGGTCGATCATGCCGACGAGGCCAATGAACACGAGCTCGCGCTCCAGAGCGGCGGGGGAATTGTCGAGCGGCTTTTCCGCATGGAGACGGAACGCGCCGCAGAGCACGCGGAGCGCTTTAGCCGCCATGGCGTGGTTTGCCGAGACGATTTCCGCGCGCACTTCGTCCGTCAGAGGCAGCGCTTTTCCGTTTTTCCAGTAAAACGCGCATTTCTTGAGCACCTCGTCCGGCGCGCCCTTCGTATACTGAACGAATCCGCCCTGCAAAACGTGCACAGTGGACATCATCTTGCGCATGCTGTCGAACGGCGCCTCGTCTACGCGTGGCTCCATTTTTGCCAGTTCCGCTTTAGGAAGACCCTTTACAACCGCAAAATTGACCAGCGCGCATTCGGTCGGCTCGCCGACGGCATTATTCGTTTCATCAAGCTCCGCGTCGCTGCAAAGCGCCATCGCCTTTGCCAGCAGGGGAATATCGTCGCCATAGTCCTCGACAACGGTCATTTTATTCTGCGTGAGCGTGCCGGTTTTATCCGAGCAGATGATCTGCGCGCAGCCGAGCGTTTCCACCGCGGTCAGCCGGCGGATAATCGCGTTGCGGCGGCTCATGTTGGTCACGCCGATGGAGAGCACGATGGTGACCACCGCAACGAGACCTTCCGGTATGGCGGCAACCGCGAGACTGACCGCAATCAGGAACGAATCGAGGATATACCGTTCGCCCGTGCCGTGAAAGCGCAGCATATTCACGCCGAAGATCACAGCGCAGATGCCGAGCACAAGCCAGGTGAGAATCCGGGACAGCTGCGAGAGCTTGATCTGAAGGGGGGTCTGCCCGTCCTCCGCCTGCGCCAGCGCTCCGGCAATCTTGCCCATTTCGGTCTGCATCCCCGTTGCGGTGACAACGGCTTTGCCGCGTCCGTAGACGACCGTGCTGCCCATATAGACCATATTCTTTCGATCGCCCAGAGGGATATCTTTTGCGCCGCCCAGGCTGAGCGCGTCGATCATTTTACTGACGGGGACGCTCTCGCCGGTGAGCGCCGCTTCCTCAATTTGCAGGCTGGCGCTTTCCAGAATACGCCCGTCCGCGGGCACCGCGTCGCCCGCTTCCAGCAAAACGACGTCTCCAACGACGAGGTCCTCCGTTTGAATTCGGGCAATCTGCCCGTCGCGCAGGACGCGGCAGGTAGCGGCGGACATCTTTTGCAGCGCTTCTATCGCTTTTTCGGCTTTGCTTTCCTGCACGACGCCGAGCACCGCGTTGATGACGACTACGGTGAGGATGATAATCACATCCGCAAAGCTCTCACCTTCGATTACGGCTGTTACGCCGGAAATGATGGCGGCGGCGAGCAGAATCAGGATCATCGGATCCTTCATTTGCTGGAAAAAGCGGACGATTAGGGGCGTTTTTTTGCCTTCCGCCAGTTTGTTCGGTCCGTGCTCCCGCAAGCGACGTTCCGCTTCCGCACAAGTCAGTCCGTGGGCGGAAGAATCAAACGTCTGCAGGGCGGCGTTTAAATCCTGAAGATATGGTTGCATGGCTGCTGATCCTTTCCTGTTTTTGTCAGAGTTCGGCAAACGACGGCATGTTTTGAAAACAAAAAACTCATGTACGGCAAACACGCTGTCGTACATGAGTCTCGTTATTTCATCCAAGCCAGACGCCCGGCGTCGTGCTACCATGTTGACTTGGAACGCGGTTACCGGCCGCGCCAACTACTCCCTCACGCGCAACCATTATATCAAAATTGCGCGCAATTGAAAACCCCGCTTCGGCGTTTTACCTGCGGAAAGGAGGAAGGAGCTCCGCTGTTTTATACGGATTGACCGAACGGAAATCTTTGTCTCCGGCGGGTGGCTATGGTATACTAATCTAATTGGATTTTTCAGATCGACCGATTTCGGAATTCTTGGAGGGAATAGGACATGGAGGATCAAAACAAGCGGGTGTTCCATATTGGCACGCGATCGTTTCTGGCCGCGCTGATCATTCTGTTTATCCTGATGGCACTGACGTATGCGCTCACGTTCCTGCTTCCCGCGGGCGAATACCAGCGTGTAACGGCGGACGGAACGGAGTCCATCGTAGCGGGAACCTATCAGTCCGTTCCGGGGGGGATTCCGCTTTGGAAATGGGTGCTCTCGCCGTTTCTTGCGCTTGGCGCTTCCGGGTCGTTTACGGCAATCGCGATCATCGCGTTTCTGCTGGTCATCGGCGGCGCGTTCAACGCAATGGACGAATGCGGTCTGCTCTCCTACCTGTTTAACCGCGTTTACCGCATGGCCGAAGGCCAGAAGTATAAGCTGCTGCCGCTCGTTTCTTTGTTCTTTATGTGTCTTGGCGCGTTCGTCGGTTCATTTGAAGAGTGTGTTCCGCTGGTTCCAATCGCCGTCGCGCTGGCGTACTCCCTTGGCTGGGACGCGCTGGTCGGGCTGGGCATGAGCCTGCTCGCGGTGGGCTTCGGGTTTAGCACGGGCGTTGCAAATCCGTTTACGGTTGGCGTTGCGCAGGAGCTTGTGGGGCTGCCGATGTTTTCCGGCATATGGATGCGGTTGGTTACTTTTGTATTGATCTACGCGCTGCTGCTTGCGTTCTTAATACCGTATGCCAAGCGCATTGAGCGAGACCCGAAGCGCTCGCTGATTTACGACTCAAAGATGATTGACCGCTGGGCTTCCCTGCGTACGGAGTTTTCACAGGGAAAGCGAAGGGACGCGGCGCTGATCTGGTTTGCCGCGATTCTCGGCGCTGGAATCGCGCTGATTCTTTGCTCCAGCTTCGTGCCGCTGCTGCAGAATATCATCATGCCGCTGATCGCGCTGATTTTCCTGCTCGCGGGAACGATTTCGTCGCTCGTCTACGGAATGGGCGGCAGGCGTTATCTGCGTTCGTTCGGCAAGGGCATGGTCAATATCCTGCCGGCCGTTCTGCTGATATTAATGGCGAATTCCATCCGCTATACGATGGTGGAATCGAAGATACTCGATACGATTCTCTACCAGACGGTACAGCTGACGCAGCATGCGAGCAGCGGCGTCGTCGTGCTTTTGATCTACGCGCTGGCGCTTGTCATGGAGCTGTTCATTTCGAGCGGGTCCGCCAAGGCGTTCCTGCTGATGCCGCTGATTGCGCCCATTGCGGATCTCAGCGGAATTTCACGGCAGATTTCCGTATTGGCATATGCCTTTGGCGACGGGTTTTCCAATGTGTTTTATCCGACGAATCCGGTGCTCCTCATCTCGCTTGGCATCGTTGGGATCGGATACGGCAAGTGGTTTCGTTGGAGCGCAAAGATACAGCTGGCGGTGCTTGCGCTCACAAGCGGGCTGCTGCTGTTTGCAAACGCAATCGGGTACTAATCGATACGGGATTGACTTCGGAAGAAAAACGGGATTTGGGATTATTTGGCAAAGGGGCCTGAAAAACAAACATGATCCAACTCTTATCGGAGGAGCTCGAACCGGCTGAACTGCTGCCGGTTGGCTCGCTCTTGCATAAAAGATACGCAATAGACGGCGTTATTTCGCGCGGCACCTATGGGATTGTCTATTACGGACATGACGGGAAATCGGCGGTGCCAATCGTGATAAAAGAATATTTTCCGTATGCGCTGGCAAACCGCGCGCGTGAAAACGGCGCGCTCCTGCCCAAAAATAAGGCGTGCGGCGGATTGTTCTATCTCGGTTCGGAAATGTTCTACCGGCAGCATCTCGCGTTGACGGACGCGAAGGGAAGCAGCAATATCGTTACGGTATACACCGCGTTTTTTGAAAACGGAACTTCGTATGCGGTCATGGAACGGCTGGAGGGCGTTACGCTGGAGCGTTTTCTGCGCCTGCGCGGCAGAAGGCTGTCTGCCGGAGAAGCCATGCTGATTGCGGCTTCCATGGCGGATGCACTGCTGGTCGTTCATAGCTTGAATTCGTTGCATTACGACATTAACGCGCGTTCGATCTTTCTTAGTACGGACGGCAAGGTGAAACTGATTGCGTTCGGCGCCGCGAAAGCAGGGCTGCGCGCGCGGCACGAGGTGGACGATGCAGAGCCGTGGCTGGATCTTGCGGCGCTCGCGCGAACGCTTTACAAAGCGATGACGGGACAGGCGGTCTTTGACGAGCGCATTTTGCCCAGCGCGGGTATACCGCAGCCGCTTTTCGATTTGTTCCGGCGAATGATTGACCAAAGCGGCGCGCGCGGCCTGCGTTCTGTTTTTGAGTATCGGCATGCGCTGGCTTGCGTTGAAATCGAGGCGGAGGAGATTCCGGTCAGCGGCGAGGAAGCGAATCTACCGATACTGGATACGCGGCCGAATGCGCAACAGAAGCGCAATAGCGAACCGGCGAAAGATTTGCAGCCGGTGCAGAAACGGAATCTGATCGAACGCACCCTCGATGCGGTAGGAGACGCGGTTTCAACGGAACGGAACAGGACGGATGCACCGTCCGGCACAAAAGACGAAACGCACCTAAAGAGGAGAATCGGCTATCTTTATGCCGGAATTGTCCTTGGAGCGCTCATTCTCGCGCTGATTCTGCGCGGTTTGATTCACTAAACGAAAAAAGCATAAAGAGCATCTGAAAAAACGCCCCGCAAAATGCTTGCGGGGCGTTTGGGCATGAAATGAAAGATTAAGCGGCGGGTTCGGCTTTTCTTCCGAGTTTGGCAAAGAATGGGAAGGTGAGCGGCCAGACCGCGCCGCCGACTGCGACCATCAGGAAATAGCGAATCGCGTGCGCCGCGTTATGACCGCCGCAAAGCGAAAGGAGCGGCTCCTTTAGCACAAGACGTATCGCAATAACAATGGCGAGACCAAGCGCAATCTGGAGAATCTGCGCCCACCAGACGGCTTTTACGGAAAAACGGATATATTTCTGCTCGATCCAGAGAACGAAGGCGAAACCGGCCGATGCGCCGAACATGGTATAAGCGGTTTTCGCGCCGTCGGCGGAAAACTCCGCAATGGCGTTTTCGGGCAGCGGAACCAGTTCGACGAACAGAAGAAGCGCAATTCCGACGACAAACAGAAAACCGACGATCGGAATGAACCATTTCGGGTTGTTCCAGGCACGGTAGAAGAGCGGATACGCTACCAGTACGAGCAGGAGCGCAACCCCAAGAGAAGTCAGCACATCCGCGGGGGTATGTACGCCGAGGTACATCCGCGAAAAAGCGACGAGCATCGTCAATGCAATGCAGACGATGCGAACCCAGGTCTCTTTTCTGGACCGCGCGATTCCGAGAAAGAGCCCCGCGGAGTTCTGTGTATGTCCGCTCGGGAAGGAATAGCCGGTTGCCTGCGCGCGCGCGCTTTCAACAATGGTGAATTTCTCGTCCAGCACCCAGGGACGGGGGACGACAAAGAGGAGCTTTAGGAACTGATTGATCGTATTGCCGAGAAAACAGACGTACAGCAGAAAATAACCGTTCTTTTTATCGATGCACCAGAATACCGCCATGGCGATGACCATAAACAGCGTTTCTTCGCCAAAGAGCGTGAAAAACTGAAAGACAGTGTCGAAAAACGGGGTTCGCAAGCCTTCGAGGAGCCGTAAAAAATCCATATAAGTACCTCCCCACTTCAATACGGTTTGTATTCGTATCATATCATGACCGGATCGAAATCAAAAGTGAAAAGCGAGAAAAAGCGCTTCTAGCGAAGCGCCTGAAAAAAATCCGTCAAGAGTGCTTTGCATTCCGGCTCCAGAATGCCGCCCCAGGTTTCGACGCTGTGCAGAAAACAACGGTCGGTTAGGTCCATCTTGGAGCCGCAGCAGCCCGCCGTGTCGTCAAACGCGCCGTATACGAGGCGATAAAGCTTTGCGTTTACGCAGGCGCCCGCGCACATGGCGCAGGGTTCAAGCGTAACATAGAGCGTGCAGTCCGTCAAACGGGGACCGAGCGCCTGCATGCCCGCTTGCAGGCAGAGAAGTTCCGCGTGCGCGGCAGCGTTGCCGGTTTGTTCCACCGTGTTGTGCGCGCGGGCAATCACCGCGCTGTCCTTAACCAGAATCGCGCCAACAGGCACCTCGCCGGCATCGAAAGCCGTTTGCGCTTCTTCCAGCGCAAGGCGCATATAGCGTTCAAAATCATGCCGGTCGCTCATAAACGGCGCAACACCTCGTCCGTGTCGAAATCTTCATATTGCACCCGCATGAGGGTCAGCCCGTGCGGAGGAGCGGTTGCGCCCGCGTCTTCCCGAAGACCGCTGGCCAGAGCGCGCCGGATCGAATCCTGCGGCCGTTTTTCCGACCCGATTTCCAGCATGGTTCCAACCAGGATTCGAACCATGTTATAGAGAAAGCCGTTCGCGCTTACATCGTAGTAGAGATATTGCCCGGCCTGCGTCCATTCGGAACGATACACCGTACGGACGGTTCGTTCCAGCGCGGAGCCTGCGCTCATAAACGCGGAAAAATTGTGCTCGCCAAGCGCATCCTGCGCGGCGAGCCGCATACGCTCAAAATTCAGGGGGGTATGGACGTGCAGGGCGGTATCGCGGCAAAAGACATCTGCATGCAACCCGGTCTGAACCGTATAGCGGTAGGTTTTATTCTTTGCGGAGAAGCGCGCGTGAAACGCTTCGGTCGTTTCTTCGCTGCAGAGCACGCGAATATCGCGGGGCAGGCGCATGTTCATGGCAATCGCAAATTTATCCGCCGGCATGCGCGCCTCCGTATCGAAGTGCGCAACCTGCGCGCGTGCGTGGACGGCGCTGTCCGTTCGCCCGGAACCGTGCAACTGAATGGTTTCTCCGGTTACGGCCAGCAGCGCTTCGTTCAGCCGCTGCTGAACGGAAACGCCGTTTTCCTGCAGCTGCCAGCCGACATAGGCGGTGCCGTCGTAAGCGACAATCAGCCGGATGCGGCGGCTCATAACGGCAGTTTCTCCAGGACGGCGATTCCCGCAAGCACGGCGCAGAGCAACAGCGCCGCGAATAGATCGGAGACGTGAAAGTGCAGCTCGCGCATACGCGTCCGTCCTTCGCCGCCGTGGTAACAGCGGCTTTCCATGGCCATTGCCAGCTCGTCCGCGCGGCGGAATGCCGAAACGAACAGCGGCACCAGAATGGGAATCATACTCTTTGCGCGCTGAAAGAGATTGCCGCTCTCAAAATCCGCGCCGCGCGCCATTTGCGCTTTCTGAATCCGGTCGGTCTCCTCCAGCAAGGTCGGAATAAACCGGAGCGCAATTGTCATCATCATTGCCAGCTCGTGTGCGGGAAAGCGCAGTTTTCGAAGGGGGGACATCAGCTTTTCCAGCCCGTCTGTCAGCGCGATGGGGGAGGTGGTGAGCGTGAGAATGGAGGTTCCCGCAACGAGCAGAACGAGCCGAAGCGTGATGAACACCGCCTGCTCCAGCGCTTCCTGCGTAAGCCGGATAAATTTCCATTGAAACAGCACCGTTTCGCCCTGCGTTGCAAAAAGGTTGATGACGAACATGAAAACAAGCAGCCATTTCATCGGCTTGAGCGAGGAAAGAAAATAGGAAGCCGGAACCTGCGCAAACAGGAACATTGCGATGAGCAGCAGAACGGGCAGCGCGAAAATCCAGAGCGTCCTGACGAGAAAAACGATGACGATATAGACGACCATGAGCAGGATTTTTGTGCGCGGATCGAGCCGGTGCACGGCGCTGTTGCCGGGCAGATATTGTCCGAGCGAAATGTTAGCGGTCATGGTGCCACCTCGCAATCAGCTCCTGTGAAAGCTCGTCCATTCGGAAATAGTCGCGTTCAATCGCAACGCCGCGCTCCCGCAGCGCACGGACAAGGCGCGTTGCCTGCGGAAGATTCAAACCCATGCGAATCAATTCGTCGCCGCGTGAAAAAACCTCTTCCGGCGTGCCGAGCATACCAAGTGAACCCTGATCCAGTACGGCAATGCGGTCGGCATACATGGCAACGTCGTCCATGGAGTGGGACACCATGACGATTCCCGTATTCTGCCCCCTGCGCAGCGACTCGATGAGAGCGAGAATCTCCCTGCGTCCGCGCGGGTCGAGCCCCGCCATCGGCTCGTCGAGGACAAGATATTTCGGACGCATGGCGAGAATGCCCGCCAGCGCCGCGCGGCGCTTTTCGCCGCCGGAGAGCTCAAAAGGGGACTTTTCTGCGAAATCTTCCGGCGGCAGGCCAACGAGTCGCAGCGCTTCGAACGCTCGTTCGTGAATTTCCGGCGCTTCCAGTCCCATATTCTTTGGGCCAAAGGAAACGTCCCGTTCAACGGTTTCTTCAAACAACTGATATTCGGGATATTGAAACACCATGCCAACCAGCGAACGGATTTTTTTCCGCAGTTTTTTTTCGCGCGTATTGAATCCGTCGACCAGAACATTTCCGTCCGTTGGCAGCAAAAGACCGTTCAGGTGCTGAATCAGCGTGCTTTTTCCGGAACCGGTATGGCCGATAATCCCAAGAAATTCCCCGTCTGCAACCGCCAGGGAAATGTCGGATAAAGCCGGGTAAGCAAGCGCGCTGCCCGGCAGATAGGTATGGCTGAGTCGTTCCACAAGAATTGGCATAGCATCGTCCTTTTTGATTATAAAGCGGATAATACGCGGGCAAGCTCGTCCGCAAGCGCATTGCAGGTCATAGCGTTTTGTGAAATGGGAAGTCCGGCGGAAATCAACCGATCCCGAAGTTGTACGTATGCTGGGGCTTCGAGGCGGCTCTCGTCCAGAAGCGCGCGTTCGTTAAACACCTCTTGCGGCGTACCTTCCATAACGAGCCGCCCGTCGGAAAGGACGAATACACGATCCACGCCAAGCGCTTCTTCCATGAACTGCGTGATCATGACAACCGTCATGCCGCGGTCGCGGTTGAGGCGAAGCACGGTGGAAAGCACCTCTTCGCGGCCTTTTGGGTCAAGCATAGCGGTCGCTTCGTCGAGAACGAGCACCTCCGGCTGCATGGCGAGAAGACCGGCAATGGCGACGCGCTGTTTCTGCCCGCCGGAGAGCGCGTGGCTTGCTTTTTCGGCATAGGCGCTCATTTCGACTTCCCGGAGCGCAACCTCCACGCGGGAACGGATCTCGGAAGGCACAACCCCTAAGTTCTCCGGACCAAAGCCTACGTCCTCTTCCACAATGGTTGTAACAAGCTGGTTATCCGGGTTTTGAAACACCATGCCTACGCGGCGGCGGATTTCAAGCGTGTTCTGCTCCGCACACGTATCCATGCCGTGCACGGTTACAATACCTTCCGCGGGAAGCAATAGCGCGTTGAATAATTTGCAGAGGGTACTTTTCCCGGAGCCGTTATGCCCGACGATTGCAACAACCTCTCCTTTTTTGATGGAAAGGCTGATGTTTTTCAATGCTGCTTTTTCCGAACCCGTATATTGGAACCCGACGTTGACAAGTTCGATGACCGTTTCCTGTGTCATGGACCGCTCCCGATTGCGCGAAACCGCGCATGTTCTTGTTTCTCCGCCGATCAATATGGTAGAATAACGCGTCGGAGAGAATTGCGTGTTATCCTTATATTACGACTGTAAAGCAATTCAGTATAGCAAAAACGCGCAGAACTGGCAAGGTGCAGGCCGCGGTTCAGGAGTGCGGCGGAGAGAGTCGTTCAGGCTGCCGGATTCTAAAAAGCTCGGTATTCTCAGGATTCAGGGGGATCGATTCATTGAAAGAAACACGGAACATGTCCGTTCGAGACTTGGCACGGGCGGCGGTCATCGCGGCGATTTACGCGATCCTAACGATCGCGCTGGCGCCGATCTCCTCCGGATTAATTCAATGCCGCGTGGCGGAAGCAATGTGCGTACTGCCATATTTCACGTTCTCGGCGGTACCCGGCTTGTTCATCGGCTGCGTGCTGGCGAACCTGATCATCGGCGCGCCGGTTTACGACGTGGTTTTTGGCAGCCTTGCGACGCTGCTGGCGGCCTATGCTACCTATGCACTACGCAACAAAGCGCCGAAATATCTCGCGCCGCTTCCTTCCGTCGTGATTAACGCAGGCATCGTTGGCGCGCTGCTGGTCTATGTGTACGGCGTTCATGTGAGCTACTGGGCGGCGGCGGGCTATGTTGCTGCCGGCCAGGCGGTCGCATGCTTTGTAATCGGCCTGCCGCTCATGTCGCTGCTGGAGCACTTTGGCGACAAGCTGCGGATTACGGACAACGCCGAAAAGGACAGCCGGAAAGAAGAATAGAGGGCGCGGGAACAGCTTTTGAAATGAATACGGAACAGCCGGTTTTCGGCGGAAGAGGCGCCTCTTCCGCTTTTTTGTGTAAACTTATATGAAGAAATTCTGCGCAAATACCAATAGTTATATGGAGTGCAGGAAATCCTGCAATAGAATCGTGTAAAACAAGTCGATAATTTGCGAAATGATTGGCATTCCTGCATTTAATTCGTGATCGGTGTATCGGTTTCATTGACAGTACATTCCGGAAAAGATATAATGTTGGGTGGTAATCATAGGGCTAGCCCGATTCCATACATATCACTTAGGAGGCATCCACCAAATGGCAAAAACCATGACAATCGACGGTAATACCGCCGCGTCGCACGTTGCGTATGCATTTTCGGACGTAGCGGCGATCTACCCGATCACGCCGTCTTCCCCAATGGCGGAGGTTGCGGACGATTGGTCGGCAAACGGAAGAACCAATCTGTTTGGACAGCGCGTTCGCATTGCCGAAATGCAGAGCGAAGGCGGCGCGGCAGGCGCGGTTCACGGTTCCCTCAAGGCGGGAGCTTTGACCACCACATTTACCGCATCCCAGGGCCTGCTTCTCATGATCCCGAACATGTACAAGATCTCCGGTGAATTGCTTCCCGGTGTGTTCCACGTCAGTGCCCGCGCGCTCGCCGCGCATGCGCTTTCTATCTTTGGCGACCATTCGGACGTGATGAGCTGCCGCCAGACGGGTTTTGCCATGCTGGCTTCCGCCTCCGTTCAGGAAGTCATGGATCTTTCCCTCGTTGCGCATCTTTCCGCTATTAAAGGCAGCGTTCCGTTCCTGCATTTCTTTGACGGGTTCCGCACCTCGCACGAGGTTCAGAAGATCGAAACGATCGATTATGAAGACATGGGAAAATTGCTGGATTACGACGCGGTCAAGGCGTTCCGTGCCCGCGCGCTGAATCCGGAGCATCCGCATCAGGGTGGCACCGCGCAGAACCCGGACATCTATTTCCAGGGCCGCGAAGCTGCCAATAAATACTACGACGCCGTACCCGGCATTGTGGAACATTACATGGGCGAAGTCGCCAAGATCACCGGCCGCAAGTACAATCTTTTCGATTATGTTGGTGCGCCGGACGCGGAGAACGTAATCGTCGTTATGGGAAGCGGCGCGGACGTTGCGGAAGAAACGATTGAATATCTTAATAAAAAGGGCGCGAAGCTTGGCGTGCTGAAGGTTCGCCTGTATCGTCCGTTCATTGCGGAAAAGTTTGTGGGCGCTCTGCCGAAGAGCGTGAAACGGCTCGCAGTGCTCGACCGCACCAAGGAACCCGGTTCCCTTGGCGAACCGCTGTATCAGGATGTGCTCAACGCGCTGGTCGAAACCGGCAAGGCGAATATCGAAGTTGTCGGCGGCCGTTACGGTCTCGGCAGCAAGGAATTCACACCTTCCATGGTGGACGCGGTCTACGCCAATCTGGAGCAGAAGAAGCCGAAGAACCACTTCACCGTCGGCATTGTGGACGACGTAACGAATACGTCGCTCACGATTCGCCGCCAGGTCAACGCCGCGCCGGAGGGCACCATCGCCTGCAAATTCTATGGTCTTGGCTCCGACGGAACGGTTGGCGCAAACAAAAATTCCATCAAGATCATTGGCGACCATACGCCGCTGTACGCGCAGGGCTACTTTGCCTACGATTCAAAGAAGTCCGGCGGTTTAACGGTTTCCCACCTGCGCTTTGGCAAGAAGCCGATTCAGAGTCCGTACCTGATTGACAACGCGGACTTCGTTGCCTGCCACAACCCGAGCTACGTGACCCGCTATGCCGTTGCGGAGGGTATCCGCGAAGGCGGCGTGTTCCTGCTCAACAGCCCCTGGACGCTCGCGGAAATGGAATGCGAGCTGCCTGCGGCTATGAAGCGTGCTATTGCGAAACAGAAGCTCCGCTTCTACAATATCGACGCAATCGATCTTGCGCGCAAGGTTGGCATGGGCGGACGCATCAACACGATTATGCAGAGCGCGTTCTTTAAACTTGCGAACGTAATTCCTGCCGAAGAAGCAATCGAATACATGAAGGCCGCCGCGAAAAAATCCTACGGCAAGAAGGGCGACGACGTCGTCAAGCAGAACTGGGATGCGATCGATATTGGTGTAACCGCGATCAATGAGATCAAGTATCCGGAATCCTGGGCGAATGCGACCGAAGGCGCGCAACCCGCTAAAACGACGGACGACCCGTATTTTACGAACTTCGTTCTGCCAACACTTTCACAGGAGGGAGACAAGCTGCCCGTTTCCATGATGAGCGCGGATGGCACGGTACCCACCGGAACGACCAAGTACGAGAAGCGCGGTATTGCGGTTGACGTACCCAAATGGATTCCGGAAAACTGCATTCAGTGCAACCAGTGCTCGCTTGCCTGCCCGCATGCGGTTATCCGCCCGGCGCTGGTCACGGCGGAGGAAAAGGCTGCCGCACCCGCCGGTTTCGAAACGAAGAAGGCGCAGGGCAAAGGCTTTGAAGCGTACGAGTTCCGCATTCAGATCAGCCCCTGGGACTGCACCGGCTGCGGCAACTGCATTGACGTTTGCCCGGCAAAGGTCAAGGCGCTGGAATTCCGCCCGCTTGCCGACGCGGTGGAAAAGGAAGAGGAAAACTGGAACTACTTCGCGGCTTTGCCGGAGAAGAACCTCGACCTCAACACGGCGACGGTCAAGGGCAGCCAGTTTAAAAAACCGCTCTTTGAGTTCAGCGGCGCTTGCGCTGGCTGCGGCGAAACGCCGTATGTCAAGCTCATTACACAGCTGTTTGGCGACCGTATGGTAATTGCCAACGCAACGGGCTGCTCCTCCATTTACGGCGGCAGCGCGCCGACCTGCCCGTACACGGTCAACGACAAGGGTCGCGGACCCGCTTGGGCAAACTCTTTGTTTGAAGACAACGCGGAGTTCGGCTTTGGCATGTTGCTGGCCAATACGCAGCGCAGAAACAAAGTGATCGATATCGTAACCAAGATGGTCAATGTCGATTACACGACGGACGATCTGAAGGCTGCAGCCCAGAACTGGCTCGATAAAAAGGACGACGCGGCGGGTTCCCGCGAAGCGGCGGATCGCCTGATTGCAGCCGCGAGGGACGGCATTGATATGACCGGCACCGAGTGGGAGGCCGAATGGGTCAAGAACGGGAAAGTTTGCGATTGCGACGCCTGCAAGCTTGCCTGCGAACTGCTGGATCACGAAGATCTGCTGGTCAAGCAGTCTGTCTGGGTGTTCGGCGGCGACGGTTGGGCCTACGACATCGGATATGGCGGACTCGACCATGTGCTCGCGATGGACGAAGACATTAACGTTCTCGTACTCGACACGGAACTCTACTCGAATACAGGCGGACAGTCCAGCAAGGCAACGCCGACCGGTTCCATCGCAAAGTTCGCTGCCGCCGGCAAGCGCACGAAAAAGAAGGATCTCGGCCTCATGGCGATGAGTTACGGTTATGTTTATGTCGCAAAGGTCAGCATGGGTGCAAACCCCAATCAGCTGATGAAGGCCGTCAACGAAGCGGAAGCCTATAAAGGCCCGAGCCTGATTATTGCATATGCGCCCTGCATCAACCACGGGATCAACATGGGTCATTCGCAGATGGAAGAGAAGAAGGCCGTCGAGGCCGGTTACTGGCCGCTGTACCGCTACAATCCGGATCTCGCCGCCGAAGGCAAAAACCCCTTCACGCTGGACAGCAAGGATCCATCCGGTGACTTCAAAGATTTCCTGCTCGGCGAAGTGCGTTACGCGTCGCTGAAAAAAACGTTCCCGGATGTCGCGGAATCGCTTTATGAGCGCGCGGAGAAGGAAGCGAAGGAAAAGATCGAATACTACAAGAAACTCAACGCAATGGAATAACGCTTCGCACAAGCGAGGGGAGCCGCGGGAAACCGCGGCTCCTATGTTATTCCATGTGCAAGAAAACGGCCGGAGTGGTTACAAACGACACAATTTGTTGCTTGAATTTGAGCGTAATTTGAAAATGGCCTTGTATAATAATAAAAAAAGAGAAAGCTCAAAGGAAAACGACATGGAACAGAACCCAATGGAAACCGTCGGTGTTTGGGGAGATTCGCTGGCAAAAGGCGTAGTCTGGAACGAGCAGCGCAAGCGCTTGGGGTATTCCCCGAAAACCGCGGCGGATGTAGCGGCTGAAAAACTCGGACTACAGGTGCTGAATCGCGCAAAATTCGGCTATACGGCACCGCAGGGGTTTGCGATGATGGAGCGGGATTTTGCGGAGGGCATTACCTGCGATACGGCGTTCCTGGAATTTGGCGGTAACGACTGCAATTTTAAATGGGCGGAGATTTCCGAGCAGCCAACGGCGAATCACAGTCCGGCGACTCCGCCGGAGGTCTTCCTTTCTTCAATGCGGAGCATGGTGCGCTGGCTCTATGAGCGCGGAATTCAACCTGTGCTGATGACGCTGCCGCCCATCGACGCGGAGCGCTATTTCCGGTTTCTGGTGGGCGATAAGCTCAACGCAAAGAATATTCTGCGCTGGCTGGGCGACGTACATCAGATTTATCGCTACCAGGAGATGTATTCGCTGCTCATTGAAAAGGTAGCTCGGGAATACCAGGTTCGTTTGCTTGATCTGCGCCAGCGGTGCCTTGCGCGAAACGGATTTATACAGAACATGATTTGTGAAGATGGACTGCACTTAAACGAGGAAGGCCAGCAGTTTGTTGGCGAGCAAATCGCCGATCTGGTGCTCGTCGAAGAACAACGAAAAGAAAAATGAGGGAACGGTAGTAAATGCCCCCGCTGAAGCGGGGGCATTCTTGTGCGTAAAATGTCTACGAAACGGGATTCGTTTCATCAGAATCCGTCCGGTCAGGACTCGGCAACAATGCACTCGACACCCTGCGCTTTTGCGTCGGCTGCAAGATCCGGCGGGAGAGCCGCGTCGCAGATAATGGTATCAATATCCGAAAGCGCGGCAAACGTAAAGGGCAAAGAACGGCCGATCTTGGAGGTATCCATCAGCATGACGACCTTTGAGGCTTTTGAAAGTACGGCGCGTTTGAGCATGCTTTCACTCTGGGAGCCGCTCGTGAATCCGTTTTTCTGTGAGAAACCGGAGGGGGAGAGGAGCGCCAGATCGATGTTGATCGTTGAAATAAAGTGCTCCGCCTGCGAGCCGGAGCAGGAGAGCGTGTTTTCGCTGATCTGCCCGCCGGTTAACAGCACGTCGCAGGTATGACGCTGCGACAGCTCGATGGCAATGTTTGCGCCGCTCGTAATAATCGTATACCGCTCGCTGCCCAAATGGTTGGCAACCGCCATCAGGGTACTGCCCGCGTCAAGATAGACCGCATGTCCGGGCAGAATGAACCGAACGGCGGCTTTCGCAATTGCAATTTTCTGTCGCGTGTTTTCGCGGGCGCGCTTGCTGTATACGCCTTCCACCTGAAGGGTTGAGGCCTGCATAGTGATGACTCCGCCATGAACGCGGCGCAGATAACCTTGCTCTTCGAGCTGCTTGAGGTCGCGCCAAATCGTCATGGACGAATAACCGCTGTAGAGGCCCTGCAGCTCGGATACGCTGACTTCGCCGCGCGACTGAATATAGTCGCGTACCTTGGAGATACGTTCGTTCATCATTCAGGATTACCTCCCATATAACACGAATTATAACACGAATGTTAAAAAGCAACAAGGATCATTTTTGACCCGAACGATGGAACCAACCCGTTGAAAGACGCAAAAGCTGGAAAATCGAAGAACACGAATGTAAAATTGTACGGACATAATGTTGACTTTTTTCGAAAACCGCAATAAAATATGTACGGACAAATGAGCAACCATAATACGTAACGGAGTGAAGAAAACGATGAAACTGATCGTAACGACCAAAGAAGATGCGGCAAAACAAGCCGCGGAGCTTTACCGAGCGCTGCTTCGCCAAAAACAGAACGCCGTACTTGGATTTGCGACCGGTTCCACACCGCTGGCGCTCTATACGGAGCTGATTCGAGCATATCAAAAAGGTGAGATCTCGTTTCAGCATGCAGTTTCCTTTAATCTCGACGAGTATGCCGGCCTGGACGAGAACCACCCGCAGTCCTACCGCGCTTTCATGAACAAGAACCTGTTCTCCAGAATCGATATCCCCATGGAGCACACGCATGTTCCAAACGGCAAGGATACGTCGGCGGAACAAATGGATGCATACGAAGCGATGATCCGTGCGGCGGGCGGGATTGATTTGCAACTGCTCGGGATCGGGCAAAACGGACATATCGGTTTTAACGAGCCGGGCACGCCGTTTGATTCGACCACGCACGTCGTCCGTCTTTCACAGAGTACGCGGAATGCGAACGCCCGGTTCTTTTCCTCCATTGACGAGGTACCGAAAGAAGCGGTCAGCATGGGGATAAAAACCGTAATGAATGCACGCGCAATTCTGTTATTCGCGCAAGGAGCATCAAAAGCGAAGGTCGTTGCCGCCGCGGTCAACGGGCCGGTAGCGGAAAAGGTTCCTGCATCCATATTGCAGCTTCACCCAGACGTAACGCTGTATCTCGATCCGGAGGCGGCGAAATATCTGTAAAATAAACCGCTCCTCCAGAGATGGACGGAGCGGCTTGTTTATGGGATTGGATTTTTATTGCTCAAGACGGCTCAGAATATCCGCAAGTTTCGGCATAGCCGGTATGCCGCCGCGCCGCTCCACGCAGAGGGAAGCGGCTGCGTTCCCGAAACGGGCGCAATCCGCCGCGTCGGCAAGCGTGATATTTTTCAGCGTCTTGCCGATGGCGAGAAAACGATAGAGGAATCCGCCGAAAAAGGCGTCTCCCGCGCCGGTAGTATCGACCGCGTTTACATGAAAACCCGGTATGTGTTGGCTTCCGCTTCGCATAACGACAGAAGCGCCTTTCGCGCCAAGCGTAACGGCAACGATTTTAACACCCTGATCGATAAGCTCATTAGCAGCTTTTTGCGGATCCGTTTCACCCGTTAGGAACGGAAGCTCCTCTTCGGAGAGTTTCAGGATATCCGCCGTAACAATCAGCGAACGCATGAAGCGAACGGCTTCCGCTTCGCTGTTCCAGAGCGAAGCGCGATAGTTCGGGTCATACGAGAGGATCGCGCCGGAATGCTTGGCGAGATCAATCGCTTCATAGGTTGCCGAACGCGCGGGTTCCTGCGTCAGTGAAAGAGAACCCGTATGAAAAATACGCGTATGCTCCAGCAGATCCCGGTTGACTTCGTCCGGGCGAAGCTGCGTATCCGCGCCGGGTTTGCGCGCAAATGAAAATTCACGCTCGCCGTTTGGCTGAAGCGAGACGAACGCCAGCGTGGTAAAAACGTCCTCCGATTCGACGAGTCCTTTCAAATCGACGCCCGCGTCTTGCATAGACCGCTTTAAAAACGCACCGTGCATATCGGCGCCCACTTTGCCGATAAAATCGGTTTTCGCGCCGCATTGCGCGGCTGCGCAAAGCAGGTTTGTTACCGCGCCGCCCGCGTTTTGCTCAAATAAACGCATACCGGCGGGAGAAACGCCGCTCTGCGTGAAATCGACCAGCAACTCTCCAAGGGAAACAATGTCGTACATAGCAAACTCCTGTCTGACAAATAGAGGCAAAGCAGCAACAAGCATGAACTCTGTGAAACCCTGTAATTAGTATTCGTCCGCGCAATAGCAGATTTCCTGCGAGAATACGCGTTGAAACGGAAGGTAGCCGCAAAGAAACTGCATCAGCCGTCCAACGGAGAGGGTATCCGAAAAGGGGGAGGAAGTCCGATTCCCCGCGCCGTCGAATATGCCGCGATTCCAAGGCAAAAGATCATCCAACACGCTGAGCGAAAGAACGGCAGCATCCCCGCAGAGCGCGCGCAGTAAATACGAAACATCTATCGGAATGACGACGCCCCAGGGACGTATCTCCCCGGACAGTGGGATATCCGGCGGGAGCTTTACGACCGAACCTTTCGGAAGACGAGACACCATATCTTCGTAAGCCGGAACGGATGTTGCGAGCGTTTCTTCGCAGTAAAGCGAACCGTCCGCTTCCTCCGATGCAAAGAGGTAACCGTCCGCAATGCCGCCAGTACGGTGAACCAGGCAGCGCGCGCCATCGATCGTGAGATCATGAACGCGTTTTTCAATATCGCCGTGCGAGCGGACGACACAGCCGCTATATCGGCTGGTTGCCTGCTCATATACGCGCAGCAGTTCATCGTATAGAGGCACACAGTCCCAGAGAACCGGAGAGGACGGCTCCGTTTCGCGCGTATGAAACAGCGCGTCGTAACAGGGAAACTCGCCGATGGCGCGATAAATAGAGAAGTGGGACGGCTTATGAAAAGCCAGAGGGATGCTGCGCCGTCTGCACTCGGAAAACAGCTCGAAGAGTACGCGCTTCATGAGCCCGTGTCCTTCGTAACCGGGCAGCGTTGCAACGCCGGAGACCATCATTGCGGGCAGAACGACCCCGCGAATGCGAAGCTGCATGACAAAACCATGCGCAATGCTAATAATACGGCCGTCTTCCTCCGCGCAAAACGAGGTGTCCGGCGCGAAGCGCTCGGTGAAAAACCAGTCGATAAAGGAAAGGGAGTCGTTAAAACGCAACTCCCAGATTTCCATAGCCTCTTGTTTGTCTGCCGCCGTCAGCGGCCGGATTGTCGCCATCATTTTCCTTTAAATTATATATTTCTCGTTTTTTTCAGGGATTGCGGCGAGCTCCGCCCGCTTTTCATCGAAACCGGGCTTGCCGAGCAGAGCATAGGTCGCCTTTTTGCCTTCCTCCACGCCCGGCTGGTCAAACGCGTTGATGTTGAGCAGTTCGCCCGCAAACGCGGTCGCCATCTCGAAAAGAAAGAGCAACTGGCCGACGGTAAACGCGTTCACTTCTGGCAGTAAAATCGTATGATTGAGGTGCCCGCTCTTGCTGACCGCGTACTCCGTCGCCTTGAGTTCGGCGGCGATCAGCTCGTTCTGCGTGTGTCCGCAGAGGAACGAAACATCCGGAACATCGAAATAGCCGTCGCTGATCATGGTTTCGCAACGGTAGCGATCCACCGCAAGGAAGGTGAGCACCTTGTCAAAAGGACCCTCCGTATAGAGCTGCACCTGCGAATGCTGGTCGGTTACGCCGAGGCTTTTGACCGGAGTTTGACCTGCGTTTACAACAGCGCCATCCCAATCGACTTTTTTACCGAGGGATTCTGCCCAGAGCTGGGCGTACCAGTCCGCCATATAGCGAAGCGAATCCGCATACGGCATCATGACGCTGATATTGCAGCCGCGCTTCATACTGGCAACCTGCAGGGTTGCGAGCATATAGGCGGGGTTCTTCCAAACGTCCCGCTGCGTATCGCAGACGGCATCCATATACGCCGCGCCCGCAAGCAATTCGCGGATGTCAATTCCGCAAACGGCCGCCGCAAGAAGGCCAACCGGGCAAAGTTCGGAGAACCGACCTCCGACGCCCTCCGGAATAAAATACGTTTTCAGGTTTTCGGCTTTGGCAATTTTAATAAGATTGCCTTTCTTTTCGTCCGTCGTCGCAATCAGATGCGTACTGATATCCGCGCCGAGCTTCTCGTGCAGAAGGGAGGAGATGATCAGCAGTTGGCTCATGGTTTCGGATGTACCGCCGGATTTGCTGATTACGTTGAAACAGGTTTTCTCCACGTCGATCACGTCCAACAGCGCGGCCATGCGTTCCGGATCAATATTGTCCTCAACGAACAAGCGGGGGCCGTTCCGCTTTTCACGCGGAAGGTCGTTGTAATGCAGGTGGTTGAGCGCCTGCTGAACGGCGATGGGACCCAGCGCGCTGCCACCGATGCCAAGCACGACAAAATCGTCGAAATGATCGCGAATCTGTGCCGCATCCTCCAGTATGGATGCAACGATATCGTCCTGATTATATGGCAGTTCACGCCAGCGCATGATCGGCCGCTTGGCGCGCATGCTGGCAATGGAAGTGTCGATCTGCGACTGCATGCCTTCAAGCTCACGGCGGTAGATCCCGCGGTTACCGAGCTGGTCGGTCATCATGTTGTTAAAATCCAGACGTATGCGCATGGCGTTGCGCCAGGATTCATCCGTGTAACGTTCCATCATCGTAAAAACCTCCAGTTGGTTTTGATCATCGTATCATATTTTGTGTGCGGAAAAAAGCGGATATCTGTAAACAAATCCCGCAAGAATGACATTCGACGTTACCGCGCCGATCCGAGTGCGGATGTTGCGCAAAGCGCCTTCATCCGGTCGTAGCTTTCGTAGAGTTCCGGAACCTCATGGTACATATCGCTGTAGACTTCGATAAACGCCGGTCCGGAATAACCGCAAAGAGCAAGTTCGTGAAACATCCGGGGGAAATCGTACTGGCCGAATCCGGGCATCGCGTACCGCGCGGAGCCGGTTTCCTGCTGCATTGCGTCGCAAAGATGAACGTTAACAATGCGGCTGCCGACCGCGCGAACATAATCGACCGGATCGAACCCGCTGCGTACCGCCTGCTTTACATCCAATGTAAAGCGCAGCGGATCCCCGCCGATTGCATCCAGCAGGCGAATGCCGAATTCCGGCTCGTTGAACACGCACCAGCTCACGTTTTCCAGGGTCAGCTGAATGCCGTATTGCGCGGCGAGCGTACATAGCTCCGTAAAGATAGGCGCAATACGGGTTAATCCAATATTCTTAACGCCGCCAAACAGACGCGCGGGTCCGTGCATCACATAATGGCTCGCGCCAATACGCTTGCCGTCGATTAAAACCTGCTCAAAAATACGCCAGGCGTCGTCTCGCTGACGGGGATGCACGGAAAAAAGCTGCGGTTCAAACTGCATGCTCATCGGGTGGACACTGAACACCCGCAAATTTGCGCGACGAAGGCGGTCAAGGAGCAATTCGACGAAAACAGGGTCGTATTCGGAAAAAGAATTAAAGAAGACTTCGCAAAGCGGGACCCCGTGCGCGCCGATATCCAGAACCGCATCTTCAAGCTGCATTTTACTGAAGTAACTGGCTGTTGAAATACCGATATCCATATTGGTTAACCTCGCGGAATATTCTATCACGGCGAACAGAATAGCGCCAGAAAAAACGGAGGAAAGCATGAGACGCAACCGCGATAAAACGTGGTATAATCGGCGCATGGGCTCAAAAAAGATCAAACAAAACAGAGGAAAAAAAACTGCGCGCCTCGGCGGAATCCTGACGCGATTTGTGTTTGCGGCCGTTCTCGCGGCGCTTGGCTTTTCCTGGCCGTATCTGCTCGCGGGCAGAGCCGCCTGGATCGAAACGTACTACAGCGGGACGGCCTACCAGTTGATTCGCCGCGCGATTTCATTGGTAACCGCTCTTGTCCCGTTTTCAATCGCGGAGTTGGCGCTGTATTCACTCTCAATTGGAATACCGGTTCTGCTGCTATACCGTATCCTGCAGCTCATTTTGCAAAAAGCGGATTGGAAACGATTGGCTCGAACCATAGCCTCCGTCCTGCTTGCGGGAGCGATCGTTCTGAACCTCTTTTACATCACCTGGGGATTCAACTATTTCCGGGAACCGCTTGCGCAGCGAATGGGGTTAGTCCTGTTGTCACGGCCGGTGGACGAGCTGGAAGCCTTCGTGCTGAAAACCGCCGAGGAAGCAAGGGAGACCCGCGCAACCTTACGGGAGGACGAACGCGGCGTATTTTCACCCGCCGAATCAAAATCGGCCATTCTCGAAGATCTGCCGGAAGCATACGCGGCGCTTGCGAAAAAGTACCCGAAATTTGAGCCGGATCCAACGCGCGCGAAGATGATTCTATGGTCAAGAGGGCTATCCTGGCAGGGCATTGCGGGGATCTACATCGGGCTGACCGCGGAACCGAATATCAACGCGGATCAGCCGCCTTTGCTGCTTTATCAGGCGGCGGCGCATGAGATGGCGCATCAAACAGGGATTGCGGGTGAAAATGAGGCGGAATTTACCGCATATTTGGCATGCCTGCAATCGAGCGATCCGTCTGTTCGCTATTCGGGATTGATGAACGCTCTGATTCTGGCAGGAAACGCGCTATATCAGTCGGACGCAAGCCGCTATCTTGCGGCGGCAGAAACATATGGGGAAGCGATCTGGCGCGATCTGGAGGATTACGACGCTTACTGGAGCGCGTTTGACGGCGAGGTGCGTGAAAGCGCGGACAAGCGAAACGACGCATATCTCAAACATAACGCACAGGAAAGCGGGGTACGAAGCTACGGAGAATCGGTGGATCTCATGCTGGCTTTTTACGCGAAATACGGAAAAAACGGGTGACCGCCACACTCCAAACAAAAAATTAGATTACATAAATATATTTCAATATTTTACCCATTTTGGGTTTACAAACCCTTGTCGATGTTGTATGCTGATATCGAAAAGGTATGATATCTAAATAAAATTATTTAGGAGAGAAATACATGATCGATTTGACCAAAAACCCAAAAGGGTTGCAAAACAGCATTAGCAGGGCACGCGAGAAGGGAATTATCATTCCGACATTCGCGCAAATGCGCAATCCTGATTTAATTCCGGATAAAATCAAGCAAAAATTGACCAAGGTCGGCCTTTGGGACATCAATCCGCTGAACCTGTTTCGCATCAGCTGGCGCAACGAGCCAAAGGAATCCGGCGGAACGTTCGGCGGCGTGAACTTTATAGAAGTTCCGTCCTCGCTCTCCGGCGTGAAAGCACGTATCATTATCCTTACCGGCAAGTGGTTTCCGACGGGCTGTCATAAGGTTGGCGCATCGTTCGGCTGCCTCGTGCCGCGTCTGGTGACCGGTCAGTTCGATCCAACCTATCACAAAGCAGTTTGGCCGAGTACCGGCAACTACTGCCGCGGCGGCGCTTACAACTCCGCGCTGCTGGCCTGCGATTCCATCGCAATTCTGCCGGCCGAAATGAGCAAGGAGCGTTTTGAATGGCTCAAGACCGTTGCCGGAGAGATTATTGCGACTCCGGGCTGCGAGAGCAACGTGAAGGAAATCTTCGATAAAACCTGGGAACTCAAAACGACCCGCAAGGACGTTATGATTTTCAACCAGTTCGAGGAGATGGGTAACTGCGTTTGGCACTATCAGGTGACCGGCAAAGCGATTGCGGATGCGTTTGAATCGATGAAACGCGAGGGAGACCGGTTCGCAGGCGCTGCGTTTACGAGCGGAAGCGCGGGCACGATGTCTGCAGGCGACTATCTCAAGGAAGTCTACCCGAACAGCAAACTGGCGGTCGGCGAAGCGCTCCAGTGCCCGACGCTGCTCAACAACGGTTTTGGCGGGCATCGCATCGAAGGCATTGGCGACAAACATGTGCCGTGGATCCACAACGTTAAGAACACCGATATGGTGATTGACATTGACGACGAAGACAGCCAGAAACTGCTGCGTCTCTTCAACGACCCGGCGGGCAAAAAGTATTTGGTTGAAGAAGTCGGCGTTCCGAAGGAATTTGTTGAAAAGCTCTCGCTGCTGGGCATCTCCGGCATCGCGAACATGCTCTGCTGCATCAAGATGGCCAAGTACTATGAGCTGACCGAGCACGATGTGCTTGCCACCGTCGGCACGGACTCCTCCGTGATGTATACGAGCCGTATTCAGGAACTCGAAGAGGCCGACGGAGCGTACAGCGCGGTCAAAGCCGCCGCGGATTACGCGGAGCACCTGCACGGCATTCGTACGGACGTTATGGAAGAGCTCACCTACGAGGCGCGCAAACGCGTCCATAACCTGAAGTACTATACCTGGGTTGAACAGCAGGGCAAGACCTACGAAGAGATCAACCAGCAGTGGTACGACGAGCACTACTGGACGGATATGCACGCGCAGGCGGGCGAGATCGACGCGCTCATCCAAGAGTTTAACGATAATTCCGGCGTGCTGAAGAATCTGTAATCAAACGCAAAACGACAAGCGAAAGACCCGCCGGAAGGCGGGTCTTCTTTGCGCGTAAAATTGAGTTTTCAATAAGTCAATATGCCTCAGGGGGCGGGCGTCTCCGCGGCAGCTGGAGCGTAGGGCGTGACGACCTCCAGAACAAAGTCCATCTGCGTTACATCGATATCTGTGTTGATTTCGGCGTAGATCGCGTTGGTGCCCGTTTCAAGACGCGTGGTTCCCTCCGCATTGTGTATGGCGCCCACGCCGCAGAGTTCACCTTCCGACGTATAGTAGGCGATTCGCACCGCACCGTCGAGCGGTTCCGGATACGCGTTGACGCAGAGACCGTCCAGAAATGTTCCGTCGCTGTACTCATAAACCCGCATTTCTCCGAACGAAAGGTATTGCCAGTAGTGCTCGCCTGCCTGAATCTCATTTCCGAGCAGATCCGTTGGCAGCGGCTGAGCGGTTATCTCGGCGGAAAACGCGTCCGGCAAGGGGGTCGGCGTAGCGGCGGGCGTTGGTGTTCCCGCAAGTACAGGGGTTGCGTTGTCGCAGGCGGCCAGAGCAAAGAGGAGCGCCAGCACAAGTATCAGCGCGGTCAGCCGCTTCATGCGAGGTCTCCCGCCGCCTGACGCAGCAGTTTCTGCTTGAGATCGTAGAGGTTGTCCGAGAGATCGACCTTATAGGTATGCGGCATCATGAGACGTTTGTATTCATCCCACATGGAGGCGAGTTCGCGCTTGGCATAGGCGGCGATTTCGTGGATATCCGGACACTGGTAAACCTGCTTGCCGTCGATAAAAACCGGAACGAGTAGCTCCCGCGCGGTAAAATCCGTCAGCGTCATGCGCTTATAGGTTTGAATCGGGTCAAAGATGCGCAGCGGCCGGGAACAGTCGATTTCTTCGTTTTCTAACGAGATCAGATCCGCAATCGCCATATTGTCCTTATCGTACAGACGATATACCTTTTTAAAGCCAGGGTTGGTTACCTTTTCCGGATTGTCGGAAATCTTGATTTTTGGCACCAGTACGCCGTCCACGATTTCGCCGCTCATTTTATACACGCCGCCGAGCGCGGGATTGCTTTCGCTTGTGATTAACCGGGTACCAACGCCCCAAACGCTGATGGTGGAGCCCTGCGTCTTCAGATCGCGAATGAGATACTCGTCCAGATCGCTGCTTGCCGCAATCTTCGCCTTGGGGAAGCCTGCTTCGTCGAGCATGGCGCGCGCTTTTTTACTCAAATAGGCAAGGTCGCCGCTGTCCAGGCGAATCCCGACGGGTTCGTGACCCGAGGCGCGGAGTTCCTGAAATACGGTGATGGCGTTCGGAATTCCGCTGCGGAGCGTATCGTAGGTGTCTACGAGGAGCAGCGCGCTGTCCGGAAAGACGCGGGCGTAGGCGCGAAATGCGCTGATTTCATCCGGAAAGCTTTGCACCCAGCTGTGCGCGTGCGTTCCGGAAACGGGGATATCGAACATCTGGCCGGTGAGCACATTGCTGGTTGCGTTACAGCCGCCAATAATCGCCGCGCGCGCGCCGTATATTGCCGCGTCTGGACCCTGTGCGCGGCGCAGGCCGAACTCGAGCACCGAATCACCCTGCGCGGCGTAGCAGATACGGCTGGCTTTGGTTGCGATCAGCGTTTGATGATTCACAAACGTCAGGATTGCCGTTTCAATGAGCTGTGCTTCCATAATTGGCGCACGGACGCGGACGAGCGGCTCGTATGGAAAAACGACCGTGCCTTCGGGCATGGCGTAGAGTTCGCCGGTGAAGCGGAATGTTTTCAGGTATTCGAGAAAAGAATCGTCAAAGAGGCTGAGAGAACGCAGGTAAGTGATGTCGTCTTCGGAGAAATGGATTTCGTTAATGTAATTGACAACGCTTTCCGTACCCGCCATTAACGCAAAACCGATATCTTCCTTGGGACGGAAAAAGAGATCGAAGATTCCGGTATTCTTTCGCATGCCTTCCTTAAAGTATCCATACATCATGGTAAGCTGGTACAGGTCGGTCAGCATGGTTAAATTTCGCATGGGAATAGCACCTCCTAAAATCCGTTCGGGATGCCGTCTGAAGCAGAGACAAATCCAATCGGGAACGAAACGTAATTTTCTCTATTATAGCGCTTCTTCAGACGATTAAAAAGAAAGAGAGCGATTGTTTTTGCGCAATAACGTGTCGAAGCCGAGAAGATACTGTGATTTAAAAGAAAAAAATCTTCCTTTTGAACGGCTGCCGTACCGCTCGGAAATCACGTTTTCAACAGCGATATTTCGGTTAAAAAGAATTGACAATCTATTACCCTGCGGCTATAATTACAGGGTGCGCGGCAGTGCTGGAATTGGCAGACAGGCACGTTTGAGGGGCGTGTGCGCGAGCGTATGGGTTCAAGTCCCATCTGCCGCACCAACGAGAGATCAATTTTAATGCATGTATGTATTAAAGTTGATCTTTCTTTCATAAAACGGTATTTTATCCGTTTTGCAAACGAAGAGAGAGGAATTGTATGGCGGAAAGCAAAAACAATCGAGTCGTCTATCTGGACGTGCTGCGAACCGTAACGGTGTTTTCGATGATGTTGCTTCATGTTGCGACTTCAAAGTTCTACACAATACCGGTCTCTTCCTTTGCCTGGCAAGTCTCCAATATTTACAATTGCTGCGTCCATTTTTGCGTTCCGGTTTTTTTTATGATATCCGGCGTGTTTATGCTCGATCCGGAAAGACCTCTAACGATGAAAAAGCTGTTTACGAAAAACATTTTAAGAATTGTGACGGCATATATTTTCTGGTCGCTGATTTATACGTTTTATATATATCTTTCTGCCGGCCAAACTTCGGCCAGAGAGATGTTTTTCTATTTCGTAAAGGGGCATTATCATCTTTGGTTTCTGTTTACGATTGTAAGTTTATATATTATAACGCCCTGTCTTAGAAAAATAACCGAAGATATCAGGATGCAGGGGTATTTTATCCTTCTTTTTGCATTCTTCTGTTTGCTGCTGAATGCGCTGAAAGCGAATCATTTTTTAGACGCCCTTATCACGCCGGTTACGGATAGCCTGCACATCGATTTCGTAATCGGGTATACCGGATATTATATGCTGGGAAATTTCCTGTACCGGTCGGAAATCAGCAAACCGGTCAGGCTGATTCTATATGCGGCCGGAATCGCAAGTGCGTTGTTTACGATTATCAGTACAAGCATATTGTCGCTTAACAGCGGCTCTTTCAATGCGTTTTGGAATAACTATCTGCTGCCGAACATCGCTGTCATAAGTGCGGCAATCTTTGTTTTCTTTCAGTATGAGGTGGCAAGAATCAAATGGTCCGAAAGACAGCTGAGTGGAATTTATCTTCTCGCCAAGCTGTCCTTCGGCATGTATTTGGTTCATGATTTGTTTAATGATCTTCTTTCCGCTCTTCATCTGACGATCCTCACCTACAATCCCATTTTTTCAATACCCGGAAACACTATTCTTGTTTTCGCGCTTAGTTTCGTCGTATCCTATGCAATCAGCAAAGTCCCTTTGCTGAATAAATACATAATATAATAAATCATCGGGTCGAAAATGTACGAAATCCGGGAGTGCTTTATGTTTGAATTACATCAGGTTACCGAGAGTGCCTACTATATCCAAAGCCCCGCGAAAGTCGGTGTAATACGCCTCAACGAAACGGACGTTTGCCTGATCGACAGCGGAAGCGACAAGGAGTCGGGACGAAAGGTCCGCCAGATATTGGATGCGAATCACTGGCGGTTAAAGGCAATTTACAGTACGCATTCCAATGCCGATCATATTGGCGGAAACAAGTATTTGCAGACGCAAACCGGATGCGATATCTTCGCGCCCGGGATCGAGCGGGATTTTTCCGTGCATCCGTTGCTGGAACCCTCCTTCCTGTATGGAGGCTTTCCGCCGAAGGATTTGCGGCATAAGTTTTTGATGGCGCAGGAAAGCGACGTGAAACAACTGACGGAGGGCGACCTGCCGAAAGGTATAACAATGATCCCGCTGCAAGGTCATTTTTTTGACATGACAGGCTTTCAGAGCACGGACGGGGCCGCTTTCCTGGCGGATTGCGTTTCCAGCAAAGAAACGCTGGATAAATATCAGATCACGTTTATCTACGACGTAGCCGCCTATCTGGAAACGCTGGAGCGCATAAAGACGATGCGCGCGCGCGTTTACATCCCCGCGCATACGGAGATTACGGACGATATTGCGCCGCTTGCGCAGAGGAACATCGACAAAGTCAACGAAATAGCAAACCGGATTCTGGATCTCTGCATTTCACCGGTCAACTTCGAAGCGGTGCTGCAAAAACTGTTCCGCGCATATGAGCTGACGATGAGTTTTGAACAGTATGTACTCGTTGGCAGTACGGTGCGTTCCTACCTTGCGTGGCTGAAGGATATGGGACGAATGGATATTCGGTTCGAAGACGGGCAGCTGCTCTGGCAAACGAATTCATAAAAATATATTCTCTCATAGTAAGCAATATGATACTATAGAGTTATAAAACAGATTCATTTCTTGTGTTGATAAAACCGCAGACGCTACCGCGGCCAACGTTTGCGTTGACGGAGAAAACGCCATACCGGAACAAGGCGATACGAACACCGTCAGTAGGGGGGCTGTCGTTTTAAACAACAGAAAGGAGCTAATATGAACACTCAAAAACGTATCCTGTTCATCGCCATTGCCGCGCTGGTGGCTGTTTGCTCGTTCGGATGCAGCTTTAGCGTTACCACGGCGAAGATCGCCGATGCGATCATGACCGATTCGATTGATGCGAACGGAATGCCGGGCAATACGGTTACCTACTATCCCTCGAACGCGGATATGCTCTATACCTCCGCCAAGATTTTAAACGCTCCGGACAATACAAAGATTCGAATCGTATGGATCTATGCCACAGATAACGATACGTTCGATGAGATCACGCTGGACAGCGGGGATATCTCCGACCGATATATTTACTCCTCCTTTGAGCCGAGTTCTGCGCTGCCGGAGGGTGATTATGAGGTGCAGTATTTCGTAGGCGAACGGACAAAGCCGGATGCGACGGTGAAGTTTCGCGTAACGGCGGCGGAAACGAAGGAAACGGTCGATACGACGGGCGCTTATGTGGAAGATGTTCACATGACCTCCGGCTTCGACTCGGAAGGGGTTCCGCTGGATACGATCGACACCGTAGCGCCTACCGGAACCTGGTATGTTTCCGCCGTTCTGCGTAACACGCAGTCGGATACGATCGTTCATTATGTCTGGTACGATACCGAAGATAATGTAATTGACGAATATGATTTTGATCCGGAAGGGGCAACGGACGTCTATATCAGCGGCACGATGGAGCTGACAACGATTGCACCGGAAGGCGAGTATTGGGTTGAAATCTATCTGGACGATGGGTCGGAACCGGCCGCGCAAATCAGCTTTACCGTCAGCAACGTTGCGGCGGAATCCACGGCGAATCTCGGCGATTTTACCTCGTATACCATGCAGGACGGGGGATTCAAGGTAAGCTATCCTTCCAGCTGGGAGAGCATCGAGGTAAAGGAAAGCAACTCCGTCGTATTTTTCCCTGCTGAATATACAATCGACAACGAAAGTGATGTAAACGCCGTCATCATCGTTGCGCTCAAAGATTATGTGGACGGCTACACACTGGAGGATTTTCAGCAAGCCTGGATCAAGAGCACGGAAGAAAGCGGACATGATCAATATGTCAACGTAAGCAGCACCATCGATTCGGTGAACGGCAGGGACATGGCGATCTACGAATACAGTTATTCCAGGAACGGCTACGACCTCTATACCATGGATTTCATGACGATCGAAGGGGCGGATGCATATGTAATTACATTCACCGCGACGATGGATGAACTGGAAACGCTGTACCCGTATGTAGAGCAAATCGTCCTTTCGTTTGATCTTTTATAAACGGTTGCTTTACGCCGAACGCCGCCCCCGCTGTGTTTGATACAGTGAGGGCGGCTTTTTTCTATACCGCATTGCAGCCCTTGGGATTGGACAAAGGAATGCGATCTATGCTATGATTCGGAAAGGAAATGAATGGAAAGAGCATGAAATGACGATTGATCAAAAAGGCGCTTTGGCAAAAGCATATTTCGAAGAAGGGTACAATTGCGCGCAGTCGGTGCTGCTGGCATACTGCGAGGAAACGGGGCTGGAAAAGAAGCAGGCGGCAAGACTCGCCTCCACGTTTGGCGGAGGAATGGGAAAGCTGCGCGAGGTCTGCGGAGCCGTGAGCGCTATGTTTCTGGTGCTGGGAATGACCGGCGGTTACGACGACCCCAAAGCGAAAGAAGAGAAAGCGGCTTTGTATGACCGCGTTCAAAAACTGGCCGAAGCATTCAAGGCCGAACACCACTCAATCATTTGCCGCGACCTGCTGATTGGCATGGAAACGTCTTCGGGCAGCGCGCCGGAGGAACGGACGCAAGCGTATTATGAACGGCGGCCTTGCGGATGTTACGTGGAGAGCGCGGCGAGGATCCTCGCGCGCGAGATAGGCCTGCCGGAAGCATAAACAGGGTTTTTTGGATACGGAGGCTATATGCCGATATTCGCGCAGGGCGTGACCAAAAATAAATTAACCATTCTTTATACGATTCACGCGTCAAAGGTGGATATCACACGTGAGCAGTTGTATCGCGTTATGGTGGAAAACGACGTGATGAGTTATTTTGACTACCAGAACTGCATGCACGAGCTGGAAGAGGATGCGTTTATCGCCGCCGTTCCGCGCGCGTTTGGGCAGACATACCGTGTATCCATACGCGGGGCGGACGCGCTGGATCAGTTTGTGGAAAGCCTGCCGGTCTCGCTGCGGGAGCGGCTGGATCGATACGCGCGCGAACACCGGGAAGAGATGCTGCTGCAAACGCAGATTGTTTCGGATATGGAGGAACTGCCGTCCGGCGGATACATTGTTCGGCTGCGTGCGCTGGAACAAAGCGCGACGGTTATGGAGCTGTCGATTCGTGTTGCCACGCGGGACATGGCGCAGCGCATGCGCGCCAACTGGGAGCATGATTCCGAATCGCTTTATGCCTATTTGTTGACGGTCTTACTGAAAGGCGAACAGGTTTAGCAAATCAAATTGCGATTTACATACGATAAAAAATGAGCCGCTTAAGCGGCTCATCTCTATCGTACGATTCAGGCTATTTTCCGCAGCGCAGCTGGCGAATCATGTCCGCCGGGTCGCCGGCGCGAAACACCGCGCTTCCGGCAACCAGAACCGTCGCGCCCGCGTCGATGCAGCGCTTGGCCGTTTCCGGATTTACGCCGCCGTCCACCTCGATCTCTGTTGAAAGATTCGCGCGATCAATCATTTGGCGCAGTTCCGCAATTTTTCCGAGCGATTCCGGTATGAACTGCTGGCCGCCGAATCCGGGATTGACGGACATGACCAGCACAAGATCACAGTAGGGCAATACCTCTTTCACCGCGACCGCGGGCGTGCCGGGATTGAGCACGACACCCGCCTGGCATCCGCCTTCATGAATCTGCTGCAGAGCGCGGTGCAGGTGCTTTTCCGCTTCCGCGTGAATTGTAATGATGTTTGCTCCGGCTTGAATAAACCACGGCACAAAGCGCGAAGGTTCTTCCACCATCAGGTGCACATCGATGGGGAGCGTTGTTTTCGGGCGGATCGTTGCACAAATTTGCGGTCCGAAGGACATGTTTGGCACGAAGTGCCCGTCCATCACGTCAAAATGTACCCAATCCGCCTGCCAGCCGGCAAGCGATTCGATATCGCGGCCAAGATGGTTAAAATCAGCGGACAGGATGGATGGTGCAATCTTAATCATAGCGGTGTTTTCTCCTTTGTTCGATTTCCTGCGACAACTCTATATAGCGTTCATAACGCGCGTGCGTTAATTTTCCGGAATCCAACAGCATTTTCACCGCGCAGTCCGGTTCTTTGATATGGCGGCAGCCGGCGAAACGGCAGTGTTCATAGGTACCCTGAAATTCCGGCCACGCGGCGTTGAGCGCATCCTGTGAAATTTCTTCCAGTTCAAAAAGTGAAAATCCTGGCGTGTCCAGAACCGCGCCGCCCAGAAGCGGCCATAGCTCCGCCTGCCGTGTTGTGTGGCGCCCGCGATCGGTTCTTTTTGCCAGATCCCCGGTTTCCAATGAAAGTTCGGGAAACAATGCGTTGAGCAGGGACGATTTTCCAACGGCGGACTGTCCGGCAAAGGCGGAGATGCGTCCGCTCAGTGCGGCTTTCAGCGATTTGAGCTCCTCGCCGGTCCGGGATGAAACAAGAAGCGTTGGAAACACCGCATAGTCCGCTTCGAATTCGGAGACGATCGAATCGTCCGCCATATCGATTTTATTCAATACCAGCAGAGGGGAAACGCCAAGCAGATGCGCCTGCAGCAGGAGCTTGTCGGTCAGGATCCAGTCCGGTTTCGGGACGCTTGCGGAAATGACGATAACGAGCTGATCGATGTTGGACACAGGGGGACGAAGCAGCGCGTTCTTTCGGGGCAGCAGATCATCAATGGAAGCAAAACCCGTTTCCGGACTGGAAATCTCGACCAAATCGCCTACCATGGGAATGATATGCTCGTTACGAAAACGACCGCGCGCTTTGCAGGTGACGACCGACCGGTCTTGCAGTAAAACTTCGTAAAAACCGCCGACACCCTTGATGATGCGACCCTGCATACCGTTATGATCCTTTCGCGGTAAACGTGAAGTCCTGCTGTTTCACCTGTTTGCCGTCGCAGAAGAGGAGAACTTCCCGCGTGCCCTCCACATCGCAATACGCGGTAAACGCAACGGGGATTTTTTCACCTTTTTCCAGCGTATCTTCGAAAACGATCCGGTCGTACGCCAAGCCGTTATAGGTTTCCTGAATGACCGCAAGAACCTTGGAGCCGCTGCTTTCGATATCCACATTGAACGCAATATCCGCTTCAAAGCCATATTCCGGTTTGCCGCAAACGGTAAGCGTAACGGGTGTTTCCGGCAAAACCTGCGTGCCGGGCAGCGGGTCCTGCAGATAGACGACGCCGTCCTCAACGATATCCGATTCGGCATAGCGCACGAAAAGATTGTTAAACGAGGCAAGCCGCAATTGATCGAGGATAATATTGAGCGGCTGATCCATGGAGTACGGCATTTCAGATGTTGTTTCGGAGGATGCACTGATGACGATATCTATCGTCTGCCCGTTTTTTGTCTCCGTTTCCGCCGGAAGAGACTGCTCGCAAACATAACCGATTGCGACCTCGGATACGCGATAGCTTACGCTGCCGAGCACGAGGCCCAGTTCCTCGAGCGCGTGCTTTGCTTCGTCCGGAGAAAGGCCGATGAGGTCTGGCACAAGCGGGGCGGCCGGGCCAAGGCTTACAACGCCGTAGATAATGGTTCCGCGCTTGGCTTTTGTGCCTGCTTCCGGCGTTTGAAGAATGATGTCGCCGCTGGCTACCGTGTCGCTGTTTTCGTAATCCTGAATGTCGAACGAAAATCCAAAATTCTCCGATTTTTGCCGGGCCTCCTCTAAAGAGCGATCCACAATTGTCGGAACAACCTCAAACGACGAGGTATCGCTCTGGTACACATCCTTTAAAACGAGAAAAACGCCGATGAGCGAAAGCACGATGGCTGCAACCGCAAGGCCGATCTTCAGCGCCCCATGCGTCCGTTTTTTAGCGGGTTTTCTAGTTTGTTGTGGTTTTGCAGCCGGTATAAACCGGGCAAAGTCCCCGGCCGGTTCCCGCAGTGCGCGGCGTAAATGCTCTTTCATATCGTGCGCGGAGGCATAACGATGGGAAAGATCCTTGTTCAATGCACGAAGGATAATATCGTTGAGCGCAGGAGTGACTTTCCCGCTGAGCTCAATGGGCGGTGTAGGGTTGTCGCTGATGTGCTTCAGCGCGATTGCCACGGAACTTTCGCCGTCAAAAGGAACGCGTCCCGTAAGCATTTCATAGAGCATAATACCGGCGGAGTACAGGTCGCTTCCTTCCGTAGCGGGAAGTCCTTTTGCCTGCTCGGGCGAGAGATAGTGTACCGAGCCGAGCACAGTTGCGCCGGTGAAGGTAACGGTGTTCGCGTTGACTTCGCGCGCAATTCCAAAGTCCATAAGCTTGACTTTTCCGCTTTGCATCACAATGACGTTCTGCGGTTTCACGTCACGGTGGATGATACCGGCGGCATGCGCGGCGCTGAGGGCGTCCAGCACCTGCGCGACGAGCTCGACGGCAATACGGGGCGGCATGGGCCCGTTTTCGTCCAGAATCTGTTTCAGCGTTTTTCCATTCACATACTCCATGACGATATAGGGCAGGCCGTCCGTTTCGCCAACATCGTAAGCATGGACAATGTTATCGTGCGAGAGGTGTAAAACCGCTCTTGATTCGCGCTCGAAACGGCGAAGGAATTCTGCGTCGTTTCGAAATTCGTCTTTTAGAACTTTGATGGCCACCGTTTTGCGGCTGGAAAGATTTACAGCGCGGTAAACAAGCGCCATTCCGCCCGTGCCGATCAAATCGCCAATTCGATAACGATGCCCTACGATGGTTCCGGATGCAATCATAGCAGGTCACCTTCTTCGCAGCGTATCAGAATCAGCGTAATGTTATCCGTACTGCCGCCATCCAGCGCGGCGCGCACCAGCTCGTCGCACATCTCTTCCAATGAACGCTCCGAGGAAAGGATGGCGGTCATCGCGTCGTCCTCCAGCTGACCGTGCATCCCGTCGGAACACAGCAGGAGCAGGTCGCCCGCATTCCACTCGCGCTCAAAAACGTCCACATCCACAACCGGGGACAGGCCGACGCCGCGCGTAATGATATTGCGGTGCGGGTGGTGCTTTGCGGCTTCCCTCGTAATGACGCCCGCGAGCACCAGCTGCTCGACAAGCGAATGATCGGTCGTGACCCGCTCAAGTGTTTTTCCGTCAAAATAATACAATCGGCTGTCGCCAACATTCGCGGCAAGATAGGAATGACCGAGCACAAGCGCGCAGACAAGCGTCGTACCCATACCGTCCAGCGAAGGATCTTTCTCCGCAGCTTCAAATACGGCGAGATTCGCGTGTTGTATCGCGCCGATCAATTGCTCAATCTCGCGCTCCTGAAAACCGGAAGACAGCGATTCGCCCAGTTTCTCAACAACCATTCCACTTGCTACCGCTCCGGCGGCATGTCCGCCCATGCCGTCCGCAACGGCAAACAAAAGCGGAAGCGTCTCGCTCCGGGGCAGCAGATAGCTGTCCTCATTGTGCGCGCGTTTACCGATTTCCGTTTTCACTGCGAATTTCATGCAGTATCCTCCTGCGCAACTGGCCGCATGCGCCTTCGATATCCGTTCCCATTTCGCGGCGGATGGTTGCGGAGATATTTCGTTCTGCAAGGCGCTGGCAGAATCGCTCCGCTTCGGTGCGGGAAACGCCGCTAAGACCGCGTTCGGGAACGGGATTCAGCGGAATCAGGTTAACGTGGCAAAGGATCCCGCGCAGTCTTGCGCTCAGCGAGTCCGCATCCGAAAGCGAACTGTTTACGCCGCCGATCAAAGCATATTCAAACACGACGCGGCGGCCGGTTTGATCGGCATATCGTTTTGCCGCGGCAATCACTTCTCCGATGGGATACACTTTGTTGATCGGCATCAGCGAGGTGCGCGTTTCATCGTCGTGCGCATGCAGCGAAATCGAGAGCGTAACATGCGGGGCATCCTTGAAAAACGCATCGATTTTCGGTACGATTCCGCAGGTGGAAACCGAAATGTTGCGCGGGCTGATTCTTAGCCCGTCCTGCGCGGTAACGCGGTTGAGAAACGCGACGACGTTATCGTAGTTATCCAGCGGTTCGCCGCTTCCCATCAGCACAAGATTCGTTACCGTGCGGTGGCCGGGTTCCTTTGCCGGTTCGTCCCGTTCCACCGCGTGGATCTGACCGAGCAGTTCGCCGACGGAAAGGTTCCGAACGCAGCCTTCTAGCGTAGAAGCGCAGAACTTGCAGCCCATCGCGCAGCCGACCTGCGTGGAAAGGCACAACGTATTACCATAATGATAGCGCATCAGTACGCCTTCCACAAGGTTTTCATCCGCAAGGCGGAAGAGGTACTTTACCGTGCCGTCCTGACCGGAAACAAACTTGCGCTCGATCTCAACTCCGCCGTATGGAATCCGCGCAAGTTCTTCGCGCAGCTTGGCGGGGAGGCTGGACATCTCCTCCGGGCGAGCGCCTTTGTTGAGCCACTCATAAACCTGCCTGACCCGGTACTTTGGTTCGCCAAGGCCGGAGAGCAGCGCTTCCAACTCCGTTTTGTTCAGATCGGCTAGCGGCATCGTCTCATCCTCGCAAGAAAAAATCCGTCCGTATGGTGCACATGCGGCAACAGCTGGAGCATCCCTTCGTTCTCAATGGCGAGTGGGAGTCGTTCCAGTTGAAATTCGGTGTGGTTCGAGAGGAACCACTCGATTTGCTGTTCGTTTTCACGGCGGGAAATCGTACAGGTTGCGTAAAGAAGAATACCTTCCGGCTTGACATACCGCGCGCAGGTTTCGAGAATACTGCGCTGAATTTTTACGAGCGCGGCGACATCCGCGTCCGATTTGCTGTAGCGGATGTCCGGCTTATCGCTCAGAAGACCAAGCCCGCTGCAGGGGGCGTCCACCAGTACGGCGTCAAACGTGCTTTCGAACGCCGGATCAAAAACGGCGGCGTCCCGTTCCTGCGTATCCGCTGCAACGTGCAGACGAAGGAGTGTTTTATCCAGCAGTTCTTTCCGGTGCGGATGAAGTTCAAAACAGGTCAGCTGGATATCGCCTTTTGCGAGACTCGAAAGATACGCGCTTTTACCGCCCGGCGCGGCGCAGGCGTCCAGTACGCGCTTGCCGGCGAGATCGCCGAGCGCGCGGCATGCGAGCATGGCGCTTTCGCCCATGACCGTGCATTTGCCTTCCAGAAATGGCGGAAAGGAAGCGATGTCGAAGCCACCCGAAAGACGGATGGAATTTTCATCCCAATCATTAACCGTGCTCGGGAAAAGAAGCGCGGCCTGAAGTTCCCGTACGGTGCAGGGATATTGCGGGCGCAGTTCCATTGGCGATTCGGGGTGTGAAAGCAGCGCTTCCGTCTGTGATTCACCATAGACGGAAAGCCAGTCGGCTACGATCCATTCCGGATAGCTATATTGAACCGAGAGCCGCAGAACCGGCTCGTCCGGCAGCGGGGGAAGCGCATTGCGACTGCGATCGATGTTGCGCAGTACTGCGTTGACAAAACCCGACAGCGCCGGTTTTCCGACTTCCCTTGTAAGGGAAACGCTCTCGGAAACCGCCGCGTGCGGCGGGGTGGAAAGAAACAGCAGCTCGCAGACGCCCAAGCGCAGGATTCCGCGGATCGCCGGTTTCTGCGAGCCTTGCACAAAGTGTGAAAGGTAGTAGTCGATGGTCAATAGATGATCCAGCGTATGATAAACGAGCGCGGCGGCCATCTTTGCCTCGCGCTCCGGCAGAATGCCATGCAGTTGTTTGACGCGCAAATTCGCGTAAGCGCCGCGGTCGGTAATGTCGCAGAGCGCTTCCAGCGCGCACTTTCTGGAGTTCAATTCAGCACCTTTCCTTCCAGGGAACAACCGGCGAGGAATTCCCGGGCTTGCAGCCGCTTTCCGCCAACCGCCTGCAGCTCCAGAATTTCGAGACAGTAATCCCGGCACTGCACAAAAAGCCCCATCTTTGCACCGCCGGATAAGAACCCCGGCTCGCCGGAATTTAATTGACGGCCGATCAAACGCGTCCGGTGAATCTTCAGCGTTTCGCCGTTGAGGAACGCGTATGCGCCCGGCCATGGATTCGTTCCGCGAACGCGGTTGTGCACACTTCGGGCGGGTTCGGAAAAATCAAGTTTCCCATGCTCTTTCTTCAGCATCGGGCACCTGGTAGCCTCTGCTTCGTTTTGCGGAATGCGAACAAGCGTGCCTGCTTCGAGCGCGAGGATCGTGCGGCGGAGCGTTTCCGCGCCGAGAACGGAGAGCTCTTCAAACAGCTGACCCGCCGTAACGTCGTCCGCAATCGAAATGTGATCGGTCAAAAGAATGTCGCCCGTGTCCATGCCGATATCGGTCATCATAGTCGTAATACCCGTCTCCCGTTCGCCGTTGATCAGCGCCCATTGAATCGGCGCCGCGCCGCGGTATTTCGGCAGGAGGGAACCGTGCACATTGATGCAGCCGTATTTTGGAATTGCGAGATTCTCGGCGGAAAGGATCTGCCCGAACGCGGCGGTAACCATTAGATCCGGCGCAAATGATTTCAGCGCGGCAACGCCTTCCGGCAAGCGGATTTTCTCAAATTGAAGAACCGGAATTCCATGCTCCAGCGCATACGACTTTGTTGGCGGAGGGGTCAGCGTTGCGTGGCGGCCGACGGGACGATCCGGTTGCGTAAACAAACAAAGCGTATGCCCGCTTTGCAGGAGCATATCCATTGAGGGGATTGCAAACTCCGGTGTACCAAGAAAGGCAATCCTCATTCCGTCTGCTCCTCTTTTTCGCTAAACCCTTCCGGCGGATCGATTTTGCGGGTAAGGTAAACAACTCCGTCCAGGTGATCCAGCTCGTGCTGAACCGCCCGCGCAAAGAAACCCTTCGTGTCATAGGTGTGCAGTTTGCCTTCGCGGTCGTAACCTTCCACGACCACATGATCGGCGCGCTCGACGTAGCCTCGTTGACCGGGGAAGGAAAGGCAAGCTTCGAAACAGCCAACCGAACCTTCCTGCAGAAGGATATGCGGATTCACAAGTTCCACCTTGCCTTCGCCCGCGTCAATCACGACAATGCGGCGGAGAATACCGACCTGCGGCGCGGCGAGGCCGGCGCCGTCCGCGGTATTCATGGTTTCAAACATGTCGTCGATCAGTTCGCTCAGACGCGCGTCGAATTTTTCGACCGGTTTGCAGATTTTATAGAGGCACGGTTCATCGTCCGTGCGAATGGTACGCAGTGCCATGGGAAATTCCTCCTTATTCAACCAACGGTATTGTACTAAATATTTGGAAGGCTGTAAAGAAAAGCACTGGTTGAGTCAAAATCTACTGCTGGTTGAGCTGAACCGGAAAAAACGAAAAACAGGCTATGTTCAAGACTTTTACCGTATGGCATAATACAACCATGAAAGAGAGGGATATATAAATGGAACAACAGTCAATGGGGAAGCGCATTATGCAGCTTCGAAAGGAAAAGGGGTATACACAGGAACAGCTGGCCGAATCATGCGGCGTTTCTGCGCAAGCGGTCAGCAAATGGGAGAATGATGTCTCCTGCCCGGATATTTCGATTCTGCCGCAACTGGCGGAGTTGCTGGGGGTTACGACGGATGAACTGCTTGGCGTAAAGCCGATTGAACCGAAGGTGGTTATTGTGGACGCACAAAAGAATAAAAGAGAAAGCGACGGGAATTTCTCCGTTTCGTGGGACGGCGCGAAGACCGCCAAGAAGGACGGAATCTGGTTTGCGATTCTGGTTATCGTATTGGGCGCAGCGTTCCTGATCCAGCGGGTCGGGAATCTTTCGTTTGGCATTTGGGGAATCGTCTGGCCTGCCGTGCTGATCGGCCTTGGAATCAGCTGGATGCTTCATCGCTTTTCGTTCTTCAGCCTTGCGGTAGCGGGACTGGGGCTGTATTTTTTGCTATTCAATCTCGGCGGAATCTCGTTTGTGCTGACCTGGAGCGTGATCTGGCCAAGCCTGTTGGTTTTACTGGGACTGACGATTCTCTACGAAGCGCTGATTCCGCATAAGGACAAATGGTGCGGCGTGAACTTCAGCAAAGACAAAAACAAGCGCAGCGACTACGGCGAGGTTGACGGATCGATCCATTACGACTGCGCATTCTCCGAAGAGAACCGTCGCTTTGCCGCAGAGGAGTTTTCGGGCGGGAATGTTGACCTTTCCTTCGGAAAGAGCGAACTTGACCTGACGAACGTTCGCCGCGTGAAACCGAACGCTATTCTGGATGTGGACGTATCGTTTGCGACCTTCGACCTGATCGTACCTAAAATGATACGAGTCTACGTTAAATCGGATAAGTCCTTCGGCTCCATACAGATGAACGGCGCGCCGAATGCGGAAGCGACGGAGACTCTGGTAATGGACGGGGACGTGTCGTTTGGAACGATCAATATCTTCTATCGCTAAGATCGGCCGATGAAGCAAACACCGCTCGGAATGAACCGGGCGGTGTTTTTGCTTACAAACGAGATGCGCGCCAGCAGCGCTTATTCCAAACTGCGCTCCGGTTTCACACTGCCAAGGGATTCCGCCGTGCGGTCTTCGCAGAACTGCTGCGTGTAGAGATCGTAATAGTATCCGCGCAGACGCAGAAGCTCTTCGTGCGTGCCGCTCTCCTGGATTTTACCGCCGCGAATGACCAGTATACGATCCGCGGAACGTATGGTTGAAAGACGGTGCGCAACAATAAAACTCGTTCGGCCCTGCAGGATATGCGAGATCGCATGCTGAATCAGCTGTTCGGTTTCCGTGTCGATGGAGCTGGTTGCCTCGTCCAAAACGAAAATTCGCGGATTTTTCAGTACGACACGGGCAAAGGAGAGCAGCTGTTTCTGCCCGGTGGAAAGGCGCGCGCCGCTTTCGCCAATCTCCGTTTCATATCCCTTTTCCTGTGCAAGAATGAAGGGCTCCGCGTGAACCAGACGCGCGGCCTGCCGGACTTCCTCGTCCGTTGCGCCCGGACTGCCAAAGCGGATGTTGTCCTGAATTGTGCCGGAAAAGAGGTGCGGCGTCTGCAGCACGTAGCCAAGGCTTGATTGCAGCCAGAGCTGTGTGCGTTCGCGATAGTCCGTGCCGTCGATCCGGATTGATCCTTCCGTCGGCTCGTAAAAACGGCAGAGAAGGTTCACGATAGTGCTCTTGCCCGCGCCGGTTTCACCTACGAGCGCGATGGTCTGGCCCGCCTGTACGTTCAGTGAAAAATCATCCAGCACACGTTCACCGTTTTTATACTGGAAAGAAACATGGTCAAACGTTATGTCGCCCGAAATCGGTTCCCAGTTTTCCGGGTGTGGATTTAAAATATCGCCGTACTTCTCCACAATATCCGGCCGGTCCGTGATATCCGGTTCCGTGTTGAGCAGCGTAATGACGCGCTCGGCGGACGCCTGCGCGCCCAGCATTTCCGCAAGAATGTTCGCCAGCTGCTGAATCGGGTCGAAAATCTGTGTGCAGTAGGAGACGAACGCGACCAGTGTGCCCGCCGTCAGCGCGCCGACAAACGCGGTTTGCGGGCTGAGCACCGCTTCTCCGCCCAGCGTGAGCGCAAACGCCGTTCCGATGGCGCCAAGCGACATGACAATTGGAAAGAACGAGGCGGAAACCAGAGCGCTCTTCACGCTCGCTTTCTTCATACTTCCCGTCAGCTCGTTGAATTCACCCGCGTTAGCTTCCTCGCGGACGAGCGTTTTTGTCGTAACCGCGCCCATAATGCCTTCGTTAAACGCTCCCGTAATGCGCGAATTCAGCTTTCGCGCTTCGCGCTGGTGCTTGAGCATGAGCGTTTGCAGCTTCATGCTGATAAAGGCGAGCAAGGGAAGCACCGCAAGCGAAATGAGCGCGAGCTTCCAGGAAAGCGCGAACATGGTCGCCATGCAGCCAAGCGCGAAGAGCAGCGACCAAAGCACATCCACAAGACTCCAGGCAATCATGTCACTGAGACGCGAAATATCGCTCATCATGCGCGCCATGATATAGCCAACCGCCGTACGGTCGTAAAACGAGAAGGAGAGTTCCTGCAGCCGATGAAACGCATCCTGACGGATGGTGTAGGCAATCTTCATTTCGAGCTGTCCCGCGCAATTGATGAACGTTATGACGCCGGAACCCTGCAGCAGGATGACGACCGCATAGAGCGCGGCGAAGTGACCAAGTCCGTCGAGGGACTTTGGCACAACGAAATGGTCGATGGCATAGCTTGTAAACAACGGGTAGGCAATATCGATCAGCGCGACGAAGATCAGCGCAACGATGACAGTAAGGAATAAACCTTTCTGTTGCAGCGCGTAACGATATAGGTGCTTCCAAACGCTCCAGTCGATTCGTTTTGCCGCAAAATCCTGTTCTTCAATATACATATTTACGCATCTCCTTCCGAAACGGCGTCCTGTATTTCCGCAATGCGGCGATACAGGCCCGGTTGGCGAAGTAATTGTGAATGGGTTCCCTGCTGGGTGATTCGTCCGTCCTCAAGCACGAGAATGTTATCCGCCTGGCTCAGCGTCGTGATTCGGTGCGAAATAAGGAAGGTGACCCCCTTTCGGTTCAGCGCAAGCAGGGATCTGCGAATGGCCGCGTCCGTTTCGGAGTCCACGGCGCTCATGGAGTCGTCAAAAATCAGAATCGGCGCGTGTTGCATCAGCGTTCGGGCGATTGCAACACGCTGCTGCTGACCGCCGGAGAGCGTAACACCGCGCTCGCCAACCAGCGTTTCGTACCCATGCTCAAAGGATTCAATCACGTCGTGAACGCTTGCGGTGCGCGCGGCGCAGTACACGTCCTCATCGGTTGCGCACGGCGCGCAAATACGGATATTCTCCAATATTGTCCGCGAGTAGAGGAACGGTTCCTGCAACACAATGCCAATGTTACGCCGCAGATGGCCGTGCTCAATGTCGTTTACATCCGTTCCGTTGATCGTGATGCTGCCGGACGTGCGTTCATACAGACGCTGGAGAAGCTGCACTAGGCTGGTCTTTCCGGAACCCGTTGCGCCGAGAATGGCGACCGTTTGGCCGGGTTTTGCCGTAAAGCTGACGCCGTCCAGAACGTCGTTCGGGCGCTCGTAGCCGAAGCAGACATGGTCGAATACAATGTCGCCGGAGAGATCCGGCGTCAGCGATTTGCCGGGTTCTTTTTCCAGTGGCGCGGAAAGGATTTCATCAAGCCTACCAAAAGAAACGGCGGCTTTCCCCATGTCCGCAAGAATTCGGCCGAGCTGGCGAACCGGCCAGGTCAGCATGGCAACGTAGGTGGTAAACAGCGCGACGTTGCCAAGCGAGAATTCGCCCCGCCAGACAAAGTAAACGCCCATGCAGAGGGAGAGCGCAATCTGCAGATAGCCTACGCTGTCCGACATGCCCCAGTATAAACCGAGCAGTTTGATCAGCCGATAGGTCGTATCGCGGTAATTCGTATTCAGTTTCGTGAACTTATCGATCTCGCTTTTTTGCTGACCAAACGCGCGTACCACGCGCATGCCGGTGAGATTCTCCTGCAGCATGGTGGAAAGCGCGCCTTCCGCCTCATCCGAAGCGGTGAAATATTTCCGCACATACTGGAAGTAGACAAACGAACTGATCGTAAGAACCGGCAGAAAAGCCATGGAGATCAGCGTCATCTTAACGTTAATGGAAAACATCACCGCCGCCGCGAGAAAGAACATGACGAACGTTCGAACAATTTCCATCAGCTGCAGCTGGATAAAGCGGCGAACAGTGTCCACATCCGACGTGCAGCGCTGGACGAGATCGCCCGTGCTCGCGTGTTTGTGGTAGTCGTAGGGCACGTCTTCCAGATGACGATAAAGGCTGTCGCGCATGGTTTTGGCAAGACCTTCGGAAGCATACGCAATATTCTGACGGCGCGTATACGTAAACAGGCAGTTCAGTCCGGTAAAGATGAACAGCGCGACGCCGCAAAGAAATAGGTTGCGCGTGAAAAACGCCCGCCCGCCGAACGATTCCAACAGCGGCAGGAGGAAAGCGGGGGTTGACTGATCCACTCCCTGGATCACATAGTCGAGCGTGAAGCTCGTTACGTAAGGAACGGCGTAGGAAAACGCGGTGGAGAGCAGAACACTCAGCGTTGCAAGAACGATATTATTCCGAAATCCGTGCAGGAATTCCCCGGCGAGCTTCCAGTTTACCTTGCGGTGTTCGGAGTTTGTGGCGGCGGGCGTTTCTTTGCGAACCGCCCTGTTTTTCTTCAAATTCTCTTTCTTCTTCATATCCTATCCTGTATTTCGCTTTGATCATCGTGAATAAAAAGCCTTTGGATGGATTCCGCTTTAGAGCATATCCTGCGGATTGACTTCCACAATGGCGTATAGCTGTTCACGGTGTTCTCCGGCGAACGTATAAATCGTTTGGATCGCGTCGCTTAAACGCGCCGTACGCAGCAACTTGATCAGTATCTGGTGGCGATAGGCACGCTGTTTTCGCTTGATCGGCGCGGGGGAAACGCTGTAGAGCAGGATATCATGTTCGCCTTCCTTGCCAAGGCGCTCGTCCAGAGCTGCCTTGAGCCGGCCGGCATATTCGCCGACGCTGGAAGAAAGGAGCGCCTCGTCGTCCCCGGAAAACAGAATGCGGATGAACAGCGAAAACGGCGGAAAGACGGCTTTCTTTCGCTGTTCGAGTTCGTAGTTGAAGAAACTGCGGTAATCGTGGTCCTTGGCAAAGCGGATGGCCGGATGTGCGGGCGAGTAGGTCTGGATTACTACACGGCCCGGGGTTTCGTCGCGCCCGGCGCGACCCGCAACCTGCGTAAGGAGCTGGAAGGTACGTTCCGTGCTGCGGTAGTCGGGAATCATGAGTGTTGCGTCCGCGGCGACCACACCGACCAGCGTTACATTCGGAAAATCGTGTCCCTTGGCAATCATCTGCGTGCCGACGAGAAACTGGGCCTCGCCGCGCGAAAACGTGGTCAGCATCTGCTGCATGGAATCCTTGGTGTGAATGGTATCCGTATCCATCCGAAGGGTAACGGCCTTCGGGAAAAGCGTATGCAGCTGTTCTTCGACCTGTTCCGTACCAATGCCAAAGTATTTAATAAACGGCTTACCGCAGGCCGGGCACACACTTGGCAGGGGTTTGACGGAACCGCAAAAATGGCAGCGGAGCCGGTTTTCGCCCTTGTGATACGTCATGGAAATATCGCAGTCGTCGCACATAACGACGTGGCCGCAGTTGCGGCAGGAGACGAAGGTAGAGTATCCGCGGCGGTTGATAAACAGCATGGCCTGATGGCCTTTCTGGCAGCACTCATCGAGTAACTGAACGAGCCTGCCGCTGAAGATGCCGTTGTTGCCGTTTTGGAATTCCTGCCGCATATCAATAATTTCCACCTGCGGAAGCGGGCGGTTCTGAACGCGCTCCGGCAGCTCGAGCAGTTGGTATCGGCCGGAAAGGGCGCGGTAGTAGGAGAGGAGGGAGGGCGTCGCGCTGCCCAGAAGCAACGGCGCGCCAAACTGCTTTGCGCGAAATGCCGCAACCTCCAGCGCGCCGTAGCGAGGATTGGTTTCGCTCTGATAACTGCCTTCGTGCTCCTCATCCACAATGATGAGGCCAACGTTCTGCATTGGCGCGAATACGGCGCTGCGTGCGCCAACCGCGACGCGGGCTTTGCCAAGGCGGATTCTGCGCCACTCGTCAAAGCGTTCACCCGCGGAAAGACGGCTGTGGAGAACGGCGATTCCGTCCGAAAACCGTTCCTGAAACAGGCCGACCGTCTGGGGCGTCAGCGCGATTTCCGGAACGAGCATAATCGCCTGACGGCCGGAAGCGAGGCAGCGTTCGATTGCGTGCATGTAAACCTCGGTTTTGCCGCTGCCGGTGACTCCGTGTAAAAGGAGCGTTCCGCTTCGCTGTTCCATCGCCTGAACAATTGCCTCTACCGCGTGATTCTGCGCAGGATTCAGCTTGACCTGCTTATCCTCGAATGCCGTTCCCATATTCGGGCGGCGAAAGGTAACATAGTCTCCCTCCAGAAGATATCCGTTTTTAATCAGCGTTTTAATTGCGCTTTGCGCGTTCGGTACAAATGCGAGCACATCGGAAACAGCCATCTCCATGTTGCAGCGCAGCAGCGTTTCCAGCACCTCGTATTGTTTTGGAGAACGGGGTTTGCCGCTTTTATCGAGAAGCTGCGGAAGCAGCTGCGCGGTGCTTTCCGGATAGCGCAGGCGAATGGTGCGCTCGATCTTCTCTTTGACCTTTCCGCCGCGCATCTGCGCCGGAATCATGAGCCGCAGCGCGTCCACGAGAAGGCAGTAATAGTTTTTCTGCATCCAGAACGCGAGCTCGATCTGCTCCTGCGTTAAAATCGGATAGGGCTCGATTACGCGAAGCACATGCTTGAGCACGACAGTTCGCATGGACTCCAAGCGTGCCTCATCTGTTTCTTCCGGAGGCAACAAACGAATGACAAATCCTTCGCGCTGCCGGTTGCCGGAGCCGAACGGCACGAGAACGTGGCTGCCGACTTCGACGGTGATTCCATCCGTTATCAGATAGCTGTATACGCGGTCGACGTTTGCATGCGCAATGTCAACAATGACTTCACAGATGGCTTCCATGCCGTTCACCTCACTTTACCGTTGGAATTCCTGCTCCTGCGATCACAGGGTTATTTTTGCTGGAGCGAATGCAGTTTTGCCAAAACCACAAACAGCCCGCAAGCGGGCCAGTGCAAGTCGAAACCGCGACGGAACAAGGCCGGGGCGGGTTCGGCAAGAATTCATATCATTTCGTATGGATACGGGAAAGACATTCCCGCGAAAGAATCGGGCTTGTCAGTCCTGATAGAATTCCTTCGGAAATTCCAGATTCAGCTCATCGTGGTAGAGTTCATCGACCGCAACGGAGACAGGTTTGCGTCCGCCGAGCTTTTCGGGATCCGACTGCAACTGGCGCGCTCTCTGCGCGACGGCGGTGACCAGCATATAGCGGCACCCCGCCTTCTTGATCAGTTCGTTTAACGGAAGATTCATCATAATGCGTTCCTGCCTCCTTGTAGTTTCTCGATCATTTCGCCGTTTCGATAGACCCGGCAGCGTTCTGCGGAGATAATTTGTTCCGTGCGCGCAATTGCGAGGTCGAGAATATCGTTTACGACGACATAATCGTATTGCTTTACAAACTCAAGTTCCTGATAAGCCGTTTCAAACCGGCGTTCGATCACTTCGGACGATTCCGTACCGCGGTGGATGAGGCGGGATTTTAGTTCGCTCATGGAAGGCGGCGCGATAAAAATGAGCACCGCGTCCGGATAAGCGGCTTTTACGCGCATGGCGCCGTGCACGTCGATCTCCAGAATGACACTGCGGCCTTCCGAAAGCTCCTGCTCGACAAAGCTCTTCGGGGTTCCGTAATAATGCAAATCGAATACACGCATGTATTCCAAAAACGCGCCTTCGGCAATCATCTTCTCAAATTCGGCTTCCGTTTTAAAGAAATAGTGAACGCCGTCGATCTCGCCGGGGCGCGGCGCGCGCGTTGTGGCCGAAACGGACATTCGAATATCGCTGTTTCGCTCAATCAGCGTGTTGTTAATCGTACCTTTGCCAACGCCCGCGGGACCGGATACAACAAGCAGCAGGCCTTTCCGATTTTGATTCATAGGTAAGGGTCTCCTCTTCTCGTCAGTCGTCGGCTTCGTCCGCCTTGGTGTCAAGCCGGTTTGCTATGGTTTCCGGCTGAATGGCGGAGAGAATTACATGGTCGCTGTCCGTTATGACAACCGCCCGGGTGCGCCGGCCGCAGGTCGCATCGATCAGGCGTCCGCTTTCGCGGGCTTCCTGCACGATGCGCTTGATGGGCGCCGATTCCGGACTCACAATAGCGATCAGGCGGTCCGCCGAAACAATATTGCCGAATCCGATGTTTACCAGCCGAAGGTTCATCATAAAGGACTACTCCTATCCAATACGTCACGTAAGCAATCCGCTTCCCGCAATCATGTTCTGCCGGTGGAGAAGAATCGCTATTCGATATTTTGCACCTGTTCGCGTATCTTCTCGATTTCCGCTTTTCCGGTCAAAACGAGCTTCGTCAGTTCGCCATCGTTGGCTTTGGAGCCAATGGTGTTAAATTCACGGTTCATTTCCTGCACAACGAAATCGAGCTTGCGTCCTGCGGGTTCCGGATCGAGCAGCAGAAGGCGCATCTGCGCAATATGGCTGTGCAGGCGCGAAATCTCTTCATCAATGCTTGCCTTGTCCGCAAAGAGCGCAACTTCGGTTGCAAGCCGCGTGCGGTCAACCTCTACGTTGCCCAGCAGAACTTGAATTCGCTCATCCAACCTTGCGCGGTACTCCGCAACAACGAGCGGCGCGCGATTTGCAATCTGCCGGGTGAGCGATTCCACCGTATCCGTGCAGGTGCCCAGGTATACGCCAAGGCGCTTGCCTTCCTGCCCGCGCATAACGAGCATCGCGTCAATTGCGCCATGAAGGGCTCCGTTCAGCAGGGCAAGAACTGCTTCGGTATCCTCGTCCGCCTCGCGAACGTTCGAAACATCCGGCAGGCGAAGGGCGGCGGTGAGGGAAAGATCGTCCTGCAGCGCGAGGGATTCGTTTGCCTTTTTTGCGGCGGCGACGAACGCTATTAAAAGCGGAACGTCAATTTCCACGTTTCTTGCATCGCTGCGGAGATTCCGGTAATTGACAAAAACGTCGATGTGCCCGCGGGAGAGCCGCGCGGTGAGCGCGGAGCGGATCGGGTCTTCCAAAAACGAAAGATGGCGGGGGAGCCGCATGCCGACATCCAGGTAACGATGGTTCACGCTTTTCAGCTCCACCGTCATCTCGCGCCCGTCTCCGGTCGCGCTGCCTTTTCCATAGCCGGTCATACTGTACATATAAGTTTCCCCCAAGTCGCAATTATAAATTATAGCATGCTAGACTCGATCATACAAGCGATAGATTTCGTCCGCATGTGGTTCCTCAAGCGGAATACCGCCCGAAAAACTAAAGCGGCCGTCGATTGCGCGGCCGATAACGGTCGCCAAGATGCCCTGCGCGCCGAGCGCGCCGCAGAGTTCGGCACCGTTTTCGCATGCAATTAAAAGGCTTCCGCTGCCAATGAGCCGCAACGGGTCGAGTCCCAGAGCTTCGCAGAACGAGCGTGTTTCCGCGCGAACGGGTATCCTGGAAGGATCGATCTCCACCGCGCAGGCGTTTGCATAGCCGAGCTCCCAGGCTGCGCCAAGTACGCCGCCCTCGGTTACGTCGTGCATGGCGCTTGCGCCGTATTGCATCGCGATTTTACTTTCGGCAACAATGCTGAGCTGGCTGGAAAACGCGCGCGCCGAATCCAGCAGCGATTCCGGCAGGGCGGATAAACGATCCGAATAATCCTCCGAAAGGATGCTTGTTCCCTCGACGGCCGCCCACTTTGTCATCACAATTTCGTCTCCGGGGCGCATACCGCGCAAAGCGCGATTCCGCGGCTGACGCGCAACCACCGTTGCGCTCGTAACCGCGCGGCTCACTGCGTCCGTCACCTCCGTATGACCGCCGAGGATATCCACATTCGCCAGCTGCGCGGCGGACGAGAGATCGTCCGCAATGCGCGAAATCTGCTCCATGGAGCCGCTTGGCGGCATCAGCAGAGTTACGAGCAGTCCGACCGGTTCCGCTCCCGCGGCCGCCGCGTCGTTGCAGCAAACGTGCACCGTGAGACGTCCGAGATGGGCGACGCTTGCGGAGGTAATCGGATCGCAGCTGAGCACGACGAGATCGCCGCCGAGATCCAGCGTCGCGCAGTCCTGACCAATGGTGGGTGCGGACAGCGACTCCGGGCGCACGCGGCGGAATTTTTTTAAAACGAGCTGTTCAAGATCGTCGTTATCGAGTTTTCCAAGTCTAAGCATACTGTTCATCCATCTCCAAATTCACGAAAAGAGAGTAACCGGTGCCGGATCCCGCTGCTCATCTTTTGGCGTGCCAAGCATTGCAAGAAATTCCGGTTCGGTCAGCAGGGGGATATTGAGCTCTCTCGCTTTGTCCAACTTGCTGCCTGCGTTTTCGCCGTATAGTACATAATCGGTGTTCCGGCTCACGCTGCCTGCGGCTTTCGCGCCGTTTCGCTCGATCAGCTCTTCCGCTTCACGCCGGCCAAGCGACGGCAGAGTGCCCGTAACGACGATAATCTTGCCCGAAAGGGGAGAAGAGGTATTCGCCGCAGTTTCGCTTTGCGGGGCAACGCCGTGCGCCAGCAGCGTGTCGATCTGCGCGGATATATTCGCGTCTGCGAAAAACGAGAGAATGCTGCTTGCAACAATTTCGCCTACGTCCGGAATTGCGAGCAATTCTTCCCGTGTGGCCGAACGAACGGCTGGAAGCGTTCCAAAACGCCTGGCCAGATCCTTTGCCGTTTTATTGCCGACGTTTGGAATGCCAAGCGCGAAGAGAAACGCGCCGAGCGGGCGGGTTTTGCTCTGCTCCAGCGCGGAAAGCAGGTTCTCCGCCTTCTTTTTTCCGAACCGGTCGAGCGCAACAAGCTGTTCGTGCGTGAGCGCGTACAGCTCCGGAATGGAACGGATTCCAAGGTCTTCAATCAATTGCGCGGCGGTTTTATCGCTGAAACTCTCAATATCCATTGCGTCCCGCGAGGCATAGTGCGCCAGCCGGAGCGTAATCTGCGCCTTGCAAGAGAGCGAGTTCGTGCAGAAGAGATGCGCGCCGTTTTCCTCCACGTGTGCGCCGCAGACGGGACAGCGGGCCGGTTTTTCAATTATTCTTGTTGCCGTATCGTCCGGTACCGCACCGAGAATTTCCGGAATCACGTCGTTGCTCCGGCGGATGAACACGCGCGAGCCGATTTTTACACGTTTGCGCAGGATATCGTCGTAGTTGTTCAGTGTGGCGCGCTGGATCGTCGCGCCCGCAAGTTCAACGGGCATAAGGTGCGCAAGCGGCGTGAGTTTTCCGGTGCGCCCAACCTCCCAGGTGACGTCCTCAACGATGGAAGTGGTCTCCTCGGCGGCAAATTTATAGGCCATTGCCCAGCGGGGGAATTTCTCCGTTTCGCCGAGTGCTTCCCGCAGGGCAAAGTCGGTTACCTTGATAACCATACCGTCGATCAGAAAATCGAGCGTGCCGCGCGTTTGTTCGGCGAGATCGATCTCTCGCTTGAGCTCCTCCGCGTTGTGACAGTAGCGAATGTAAGGGCTGACGGGGAAGCCGTTTTCAGCCAGGAATGCGAGCATACCGCGCTGGTTTGCCAGTTCTTTTCCCTCAATATACCCGACATTGTAGCAGAAGATATCGAGTCTGCGGCTTGCGGTGACCTTCGGGTCGATATTCCGCAGCGCGCCGGCCGCCGCGTTTCGCGCGTTTTTCAGCGGTTCGTCACTCGTTCGGTTCAGCTCTTCCAGCACGGAGAGACGCAGAATGCACTCGCCCTGCACTTCCATTTTTCCCTGGAACGGGATCGTTTTCGGAATGGACGGAATGGTCAAAAGCTGATCGTATACCCCTTCTCCGGTGATTCCGTTTCCGCGGGTCGCTCCCTGCGTGAAACGCCCGTTTTCATAGGTCAGGCATACGGTAAGCCCGTCAAACTTGTATTCAAGCGCAAACTCCACGTTTTGGCCGTCCGCCGCTTTCACAGCGCGGGCTACCCAATCGGCAAGCGATTCTTCGGTGCGAACCTTGTCGAGACTGTAGAGACGGCGAATATGGGTATGCGGAAGGAAGGCGCCCGCGCTTGCGCCAACCCGCTTTGTCGGGGAGCCGGGCAGAACAAAACCGCTCTCCTGCTCCAGCAGAAACAGCTCGTCGTACAGCGCGTCGTATTCCGCATCCGAGATAGCGGGCGTGTCCGCATCATAATAGGCTTCGGCGTAACGCACCAGAAGCTGTGTTAATTCTTCCTGACGGGTCATGACAATCCGCCTCCCGATTTATAGTACTTCAATTGGCGCAAATGCCGAGGCAAACTTTTTATTTGCGCCGTTGTCAAACGCGATCTCAACAATTGCGGATGCGCCGCTTCCATGCACCGCGAGCACCGTGCCCTCGCCAAACGCCTTGTGGCGAACGCGCTGCCCCGGCGCGTAGTTGACGTCCGTTTCCGGCGGTCTTGCCTCCGGCTGCGCAGGGTTGCGCTGCATCATCGGCTGCGCGGCGGGCTGTCCGCCGCCTTTCAGCGCATGAACCGAAATCCCGAATGCCTGTTGCGGCGGCGTACTTTTAAGCTGCGCGGGTTTCGGCGCTGCCTTCGCTTCGGCGGGCAGCGCTTCCTCCAGCTCGATTAAAAACCGCGAGCGCATGGCGGGTGTAATCTTACCGTAGAGCAGGCGCTGGCGTGCATGGGAAAGATAGAGTTTTTCTCTGGCGCGCGTAATTCCAACGTAGCAGAGGCGGCGCTCCTCTTCCAGTTTGTCCGGCTCGAAAATCGACTGCTGGGAAGGAAAAAGCCCGTCTTCCATTCCACAGAGAAATACGACGGGGAATTCCAAACCTTTTGCGCTGTGGAGCGTCATCATCGAAACGCGGCCATTACGCTCGTCTACATCGTCCGTTGCGGAGAACAGGGCGACGTTTTCCAGAAACGCGGTGAGCACATCGGTCTTTGTTTCATCCAGCGATTCGGAAAACTCACGGATATATCCGACAAACTCCTTTACGATATCCGCGCGCGCTTCATAATTCTCCTTGCGGTCGGCTTGCAGATATGCGTCGTAACCGATGACTTCCAGCAGGTATTCCACCACGTCCGGAAACGACCGGACGCCGAACTGGGCGTAAACGACGGAGAGCATTTCCGCAAAGGAAATGAATTTATCGCGCGCCTTGGGCAGGTCGCCTTCGTGAAGCTGCAGGATTGCGTGCAGAAGCGGCTGGGTCCGCTCGCCGGCAAATTGCTGGAGCGCTTCGATGGACGTATCCCCAATGCCGTGCCTGGGAACGTTGATAATCCGCAGAAACGCGATATCGTCCGCCGAGTTCTGCAGCAGACGCAGATAGGCGACAATATCTTTGACCTCCGCACGCTGAAAGAACGAAAGGCCGCCATAGACGCGGTAGGGGATATCGTAGCTTTGCAGGTACATTTCGATGACGCGGCTCTGCGCATGGGTTCGATAAAGGATTGCATAGTCGTCGTAACGTTTTTCTCCGTAACGCGCGCCTTCGAGAATCCGGTTGCAGATACGGTTCGCCTCGTCCCGCTCATCCATCGCTTCGTAAACGTCAATCGGTTCGCCGCCGTGTTTCTCCGTCCAGAGTTCCTTCTTTTTACGGGAGCGGTTGTTTGATATTACAATGTTAGCGGCGTTGAGAATCACCTCGGTTGAACGGTAATTCTGCTCGAGACGAATCACCGCCGCGCCGGGGAAATCCTTTTCGAATTCGAGAATGTTGCGGATATCCGCGCCGCGCCAGCCGTAGATGCTCTGGTCGTCGTCCCCAACCACGCAGATGTTGCGGTGTTCGCTTGCAAGCTGATGGACGATATGATACTGAACAAGGTTCGTATCCTGATATTCATCCACCAGGATATAACGGAATTTCCTGCGGTATTTCTCCAGTACGTCCGGAAAACGGAGTAAGAGCTGGAGTGTAAAGAGCAGCAGGTCGTCAAAATCCAGCGCGTTGCAGAGCTTGAGTTGCTTTTGGTAAGCAACGTACGCGCGAACGATCTCCTTGTTCGCGTAGGAGTCGTGAAAGAATTGCAGCGCATCGAGCGACTGGTTCTTCGCTTCCGATATGCGGCTGGAGAGCTCGCGCGGCGTGAACATCTTTTCGTTCATGTTTAGATCGCGAATAATCCGCTTCAGCAGCGCCTGCTGATCCGCGTCGTCATATATGACGAACGTGCGCTCATATCCCAACGCTTCGATTTCACTGCGGAGGATGCGCGCGCAGGCGGAGTGGAACGTCATGACCCACATGTCGTTGACGCCGGTGCCGACGAGCTTGCCAACCCGCTCGCGCATTTCGCCGGCCGCTTTGTTCGTAAAGGTCAGCGCAAGAATATTCCAGGGCGAAACACCCTTTTCCTGTATCAGATACGCGATACGGTGCGTCAGAACGCGCGTTTTTCCGCTGCCCGCGCCCGCAAGCACAAGGAGCGGCCCTTCGGTTGCTTGCACCGCTTCGCGCTGGTTTTCGTTGAGTTTTGATAAGTCCATTCTGTTCCCCCAAAGATCATTCAAACCATTATAACATAGCGAAGCGGCACGTTTGAACCAGTAAACGAAAGGAAAAGAAAAAAAGAACGAATGTTTGCTTGCTCTCGCGCTTTACGCGCCCATGGAAGTTCTGCTATAATTTCGCTATGAAATTATTACTTGCGACGAACAATGCGCATAAAATGCGCGAAATCATGGAAATCCTCGGCTCCGATTTTCCGCAGATGCAGACGCTTGGACAGGCCGGTCTGGAAATCGATGTGGTGGAGGACGGAGAAACCTTCCAGGCCAACGCGATTAAAAAGGCGGAAGAAGTGCTCCGGATTTCCGGCTTTCCCGCCGCGCTGGCGGACGACAGCGGCCTGATGGTGGACGCGCTGAACGGCGCGCCGGGCGTATACAGCGCACGGTACGCGGGGGAAGGGCACAACGACGCGCAAAACAATGCAAAACTCATGCGCGACATGGCGGGTATTCCCCGGGAAGAGCGCACCTGCCGGTTTGCTTCCGCCGTTGCGCTTGCAAGGCAGGGAAAGGAAACGATCTGTACGCTCGGCACCGTAGAAGGTATTCTGCTCAACGAAGCGCGCGGCAGCAACGGTTTTGGCTACGATCCGTATTTTTACTATCCGCCGTTTGGACGTTCGTTTGCCGAACTCAGCGCGGAGGAGAAGAACGCGGTGAGTCATCGCAAGCGTGCGCTGGAGGCACTGCAGGAAATTCTGCGGCGGGAGCGGGAATGAAACGCATTGCGGTGTTTGCGGATACGCATCATTCATTCAAATGGCTCCCGCTTGCCGCAGAACGTTTGGGCAAGGTGGATCTGCTGTTCCATTTGGGCGATTTTGCGATTGATGCCGAACAGGTTGCGCAAGCTCTGGGCGGCGTCCCGTGTGTTGCGGTGCGCGGGAACAACGACAGCGGCAGCGTCTACCCGAAACAGCGAATCGAGCGGGTTGAAGACATCTGGATGCTCCTCGTCCACGGGGACGGTTACTACACCACCGGACAACTGGCGGAGCGGGCAAGGGACAACCGATGCGCGGCCGTGTTGTTTGGCCATACGCACGAGCCGCTTCTTCGCGCGGACGGGGAAATTCTGGTCATAAATCCCGGAAGCCTCTCACTGCCCAGACGGGGAAGCCACCCTTCCTGCGCGTTGCTGGAGGTGGAGGGAAAGGACATTCGAGTCAAGATGATCGCTCTGTAAAAGACAGATACAAGCATAAAAATGCTCCCCCGGCGGGGAGCATTTGTGTTTCGCGCGGTTATACGACGGGGATTTCTTCACTGATCTCTTCCGATATTTCCTGCGAGTAGCGGAAGAATTCGGGCATTTCGTCCACACTGTGGATGCCGAATTGGTGAAGGAACTTATCCGTTGTGCCAAACAGAGCCGGATGTCCGACCACGTCCTTTCGCCCGACTTCGACAATGAGTCCGAGCTTTTGCAGCTGGGTTACCGCATAGTCGCAGCGAACGCCGCGCACACGCTCCACATCCGAGCGGGTTACGGGCTGGCGGTAGGCGACGACCGCGAGCGTTTCAAGTAAGGACTGGGAAACGCTTTTTGTTTCGTCCGGATTGAGCAGCTGCTTAACGGAATCAAAGTAGGCGCGGTTGCTGACAAGCTGCACCGTATCGTCGGTTACGAGCAGCTGTATCCCGCGTCCTTCGAGCTGGTAGAACTGCTCCATTTGCTGCAGCGTAGCCCGGGCAAACGGGAGCGGGCAGTCCAGCACGCGCGCAAGCTCGGTGATTGCCACGGGATCGCCCGCGACAAACAGCATACACTCGATTTGGTTAAAAACATGATTGGTGAGCGTTTGTTCTTCCATAAAAACCTCAAAACGGGATTAAGCGTTGTGGCGAACGGCTCAGTCCTCCGTTTCATCCATATACTCATAGGTATCGTCGTCGAGCAGGAGCTTATCCGCGCTGATGCGAATCGGCGAAAACGGCGCTTTCTGCTTGAGCACGATTTCACCGCGTGTGATCATCTCTAGAAGAGCCATAAATGTTGTGATAATTTCCGCGCGATCCGCGTCCGGCAAAAAGAGTTCTTCAAAGGTAACGGCGGTCTTCTCCAGCAGGATGGCGCGGATTTTACTCGTTTGCGAGCGGACGGTGTATCGGTCCGGATTCACATGCTGCGAATGGATGACCTCCGGCGCGTCCTTTTTGCGCGAAAGCATCTCAAGAAACGCAGAGAACAGCCCGTCGATGGTTGTGTTGTCCAGCGCGACTTCCTTCGGTGGCAGGGGAACGTCCTCCGGCAGACGCGCGCAGCTTTCCCGCGCGGATTCAAAAAGGGAACGGAGCTTTTCGCTCGCTTCCTTAAACGCTTTATAGTCGCGCAGCTGCCGAATCAGCAGCTCCTCCGGGCTTTCTTCCTCCTCGTCCTCCTTTGGGGGGCGGGGCAGGAGCTGGCGCGATTTTATGTAAAGCAACGTTGCCGCCATGGTCAAAAACTCGCTGGCGGTGTCCATATCCAGCTCGTCCAGCTGATTCATATAGGCAAGGTACTGCGCGGTGATCTCGGATACGAAGATATCCTTAACGTCAACCTCCGCCTCTTCAATTAAATGCAGAAGCAGATCGAGCGGCCCTTCAAATTGGGTGAGCTGAACCGTGTACGCCATATACGTTTAAAACAGATTGATAAACCAAGCGGCTGCCGTGAAGAAACCGCTGGTGATGCCGGAAACCAAGTATCCAAGTACGGTGGAAACCAGCCCGGTCAAAAGCAGAAGGATCAGAATCCACTGACCGTACTGGCGCAGAAACATAAAAAAGCGCGGAATCTTCCGGATGAACAGGCTCTCCAACACATGGGATCCATCCAGCGGATAGATCGGAATCAGATTAAAAATGGCAAGCGCAAGGTTGATTGTGATAATCGCGCCGAAGATGCTGGTAAACGCCGTGTTGGTGCCAAGACCCCATTTCAGGAAACCCGCAACATAAACGAACGAAAACAGAAATGCGACGACAACGTTCGTAACAATGCCTGCGAGAGAAACGATAATATCGTCCCGCTTGTAGTTCTTGAAATTGCGCGGGTTGACCGGTACGGGCTTCGCCCAGCCGAAACCGATAAGAATCAGCATGATGAAACCAAAGGGGTCGATGTGCGCGAGGGGGTTGAGCGTCATGCGGCCGAGGTTGCGCGCCGTCGGGTCGCCAAGACGGTAGGCGGCGTAAGCGTGCGCCCATTCGTGTACGGTCAGGCCGATGATGATCGCCGGCAGCGTATACAGCAACTGCAGCGGGTTTTGAAAGATCTGTAAAATGCGAGACAAATCCTGCTCTCTCCTTATTCCATAGGATAATGCGTTTCTGGAACCATTATACGGGATGTGCCGGATGAGCGCAACCAAAGGGGGGCGTGACGATCCTTTTCTCCACAGAGTGTTCACAATGAGCGGAGCGGCAGGCGAAATTCGACCGGCGGAGACGATACTATCGATCAAAACGGAGCGCGGACAGGAGCGAGGATTCCGGCGTAACATAGATCGTTCGGTTCGTCGTGTAAATCACCATGCCCGGCCGCGCACCGGATGGTTTCTTAACGTTTTTCCGGAATGTGTAATCGACGGGAACATTTGAGGACGTCCTTCCCTGCGAATAGTAAGCGGCGAGCATTGCGGCTTCCCGAAGGGTAGCTTCCGGAGGATCGCCGGAGTAATCGACGATCACGTGCGACCCCGGCATATTTTTCACGTGGAGCCAGAGATTGTCCGAACGGGCGGTCTGCAGGGTCAGCGCGTCGTTCTGACGGTTGTTTTTCCCAACCAGTATGGTAATGCCGTCGCTCGATTGAAACCGCATTGGCGCGGAAATTTTGGCGGCGGGTTTTGCGCCGCGCGTTTTTTCAGGGCGCAGATAACGCTCGCGGATCAGCTCGTCCTTGATTTCGTCCAGTTCGTATGGCGTTTCGCACTTTTCAATGTTTTCCAGTTGCCCTTCAAGATAAGAAACTTCGCCCGCAAGCGCGTCAATCTGCGATTCGGCATACGCCTTGCCGAGCTTGCCCTTGCGGTATTGTTTAAAGTAACGTTTCGCATTTTCCTGCGCGCTGCAGGCTGGGTCGAGCGTAATGGCGCGCTTTGCCGGCGGATCGGCAAAATAATCCTCCACGATCAGTTCGCTTTGCCCGGCTGTTATGCGGTGTAAATTCGCCAGCAGCAGTTCACCGTTCTGGCGCGCTAGATCGAGCGAATCCGACTGCTGAATTGCCTCCAGAAAAGCGGCGTATTTATTCTGCGCGCGGCTCAGGGCGGTGGAGACTGTGTGACGAAGCGACGCGCCATGCCGGCGAATGCGGACGAGCAGGTCCCGATCGGCATAATAGCGGTCAAGCGACTCGCCCATGGAGGAGCAGGGCACGATGTGCGCGAACAGGCCGTCCGGCAGAAACGGCAGGGCGGCGGCAGGCTCACCCGCCGCATTGAACGCAAGGCAGGGCGCGTATGCGCCGTTTTTTATATTCTGAAGCAGCCGATACAGCGCATCCTGCGAAGGCGCGACGGAAAGGAGCGCCTGGGCGGACTGCCGGGAAATTCCATCGAACGCGGCAGTCAGGGAGCGTACCGGATCGGGGGAGAGAAAGATCGGATGGAACGCATCGCCCGGAGCGGTAAATGGATCGAGCTTGTTCTGCGAAGGGACCGGCTCGTAAGGAAAGCCCGGCAAAAGAATTCGCGTCGTATCGTCCAGCGCGGAAACGCGGCGAAGAACATCCACAATTGCGCCGTTTGGTTCCAGCAGGAGAAGATTTGCGTGCTTTCCGGTCAGCTCGACGATCAGCCGGAGCGAAACTTCGTCAAACAAATCGTTTCGCGCCAGCACAATGAGTTCACAAACACGATCCGCACCGAGCTGGCGAATGGAGCATATACGCCCGCCAACAAGCCTGCGGCGAAGCAGCATGCAGAATGCGGGCGCATTCATGGGATTATCGTAGGTTCTGCCGGTAAGCTGCATCCGCCCGTTTTCCGGGTGCGTGCAAACGAGGAGCTTTCGTGTTTCGTTATTTGCCCGCACAACAAAGAGCAGCAAGTCCTTTTCAGGCTGCTGCACCTTATCGATCCTGCCGCCGACAAGCGGCTGGCATTCCGCTATCACCGCGCGAAGCGCGAGACCATCCATGGCCATTTTTGAAAAATTACTCCTTTTGCTTTGCGCGGTCCAGCAGGAGACGGTATCCTCCCGCGCCGTATTCCAAACAGCGGTTCACCCGGCTGATCGTAGCGGTGGAGGCGTTGTAGCGGTGCGATATCTCCTGATAGGTTACGCCTGCGTCAAGCTGGCGGGCAACCTGCCAGCGCTGCGCAATTGCCTGAAGTTCGTTAATGGTGCACATATCTTCGAAAAAACGATAGCATTCCGAAAGATCCCGCAGGGAAAGGATTGCGTGAAATACGTCGTCCAGCTCGGGACTTTTCATCCTGGATTCATATGCGTCCATACACGGCACACCTTTCAAATCGGATTTTCAGCCGGATTTCCCGGCATGACCGGAAGAGAAACGCGGATGGAGCGGATGAAGTTCCAAGTTCGCATCCACAGGATTATTCTATTCGCTTTCACGCTGGAAAGCAAGAAAAACGGGCACACCGTTAGGATGTGCCCGAATTGGAAAAGACCGAAGGGGTTATTGCGCAGCGGCGCGCTTTTTGGCCATTTGCGCCTTTTTGCGGGCGGCAGCATTCTTGTGGATCATGCCCTTCGCGGCTGCATGGTCAACCGTGCTGACGGCTGCTAAATACGCTTTATCGCTTGCTGCGGCGTCCCCGGACTGCAGCGCTTCATCAAAACGGCGGATGGTCGTCTTCATTTCCGAAGTGGCCATACGGTTGCGAAGATTCTGCTTTTCGGTAATCTTTACGCGCTTCATAGCGGATTTGATATTTGCCAAAACAATTCACCCCCTGTATCAGTCTCTGATTTCACTCGAACAGATGAAAGTTTAGCATACACAATCGAACAATGCAAGCATTAAATTCGCTGTTTACCCGAAACGAGACTTACGATTCATTAACAGGATCATTTGCCGGAAGAAATACTCGCCGCAAAAGGGCGCGGCAACGCGTATGCGCAGCATACTGTCCCGTGGATTCCTTCGGATTCCGGGTACTTTTCACATTTTCGTTGCATTTTCAAAGTTGACTATAACGGCATACGTGGTATAATAATTTTTGTGATTAGCACTCAACAAAACAGAGTGCTAACAAATCAAAAGCAAACGAAACAAACAGGAGGCGTTTATCGTATGAAACTGAAACCTTTGGCCGATCGGGTTGTCGTTGTCAGCATCGAGAACGAAGAGGTAGTCAAGGGCGGCATCGTGCTGCCAACCGCCGCGAAAGAAAAACCGCAGATGGCGGAAGTCATTTCCGTTGGCCCCGGTGGCGTTGTGGACGGCAAAGAAGTCGTCATGTACGTCAAGCCCGGCGACAAGGTGATCTGCTCAAAGTATGCGGGCACCGAAGTCAAGCTGGACGATAAGGAATATCTCGTCGTGCGTCAAAGCGATATTCTCGCTGTTGTAGAATAAATTAGGAGGAAATGGAACTATGGCAAAACAGTTGAAATACGGCGAAGAAGCGCGCAGATCTCTGCAGCTTGGTCTCGACAAACTCGCCAACACCGTTAAAATTACGCTTGGACCGAAGGGCCGCAATGTTGTACTGGATAAGAAATACGGCGCGCCGCTGATTACCAATGACGGTGTGACCATCGCCAAAGAAATCGAGCTGGACGACCCATTTGAAAACATGGGCGCACAACTTGTGAAGGAAGTCGCAACCAAGACCAACGACGTGGCCGGAGACGGCACAACCACCGCGACCCTGCTGGCGCAGGCGATTGTCCGCGAGGGCATGAAGAACGTCGCCGCCGGTGCGAATCCGATGGTCGTCCGCCATGGTATCGAAGCCGCGGTCGAGGAAGCGGTTGAGGGACTTAAGGAACTCAGCAAACCCGTTGGCAGCAAAAACGCCATTGCGCAGGTCGCTTCGATCTCCGCGGGTGACGAAAAGGTTGGCAAACTGATCTCGGATGCGATGGAGAAGGTCGGCAACGACGGCGTCATCACCGTTGAAGAGAGCAAAACCATGAAAACCGAGCTCAACATCGTGGAAGGTATGCAGTTCGACCGCGGATATGCTTCCGCCTACATGGTCACGGATACCGAAAAGATGGAGGGCATTCTCGATAATCCCTATATCCTGATCACCGATAAGAAGATTGGCAACGTTCAGGAAATCCTGCCGATTCTCCAGCAGATTGCGCAGCAGGGCCGCGCGCTGCTCCTGATTGCGGAAGATGTGGAAGGCGAAGCGCTCACCACACTCGTTTTGAATAAGCTCCGCGGCACATTCAACTGCATCGCCGTCAAGGCGCCCGGCTTTGGCGACCGCAGGAAAGCCATGCTGCAGGACATCGCCGTTCTGACCGGCGGCGAAGTCATCTCCTCCGAAGTCGGACTCGACCTGAAGGAAGCGCAGCTCAGTCAGCTCGGCACCGCGCGCCAGGTCAAGGTGGACAAGGACAACACGATCATCGTAGAAGGCAACGGCAATCCGGAAGAGATCAAGGCGCGCGTCGCGGCGATCAAGGTTCAGATTGGCGAAACCACGTCCGATTACGACAAGGAAAAGCTCCAGGAGCGTCTTGCCAAGCTTGCGGGCGGCGTAGCCGTTATCGCGGTTGGCGCGGCAACCGAAATCGAGATGAAGGAGTTCAAACTCCGTATTGAAGACGCGCTCTCCGCAACCCGTGCGGCGGTGGAAGAGGGCATCGTTCCCGGCGGCGGCGTTGCGCTGCTCAACGTGCTCCCGCGCGTGCAGAAGCTCGCGGACAAATCGGCCGGCGATTTCAAGACCGGCGTCAACATCATTCTCCGCGCGCTGGAAGAACCGGTTCGCCAGATTGCAATCAACGCTGGCATCGACGGCGCGGTTGTAGTCGAGAACATCCGCCGCGAGAACAAGCCCGGTTATGGCTACAACGTAGCGACGGACAGCTATTCGATCCTCGCGGACGAAGGCATCATCGATCCGACCAAGGTTACCCGCAGCGCGCTGCAGAACGCGGCTTCCGTCGCGGCCATGGTGCTGACCACCGAGAGCCTTGTGACCGATATCCCGACGCCTCCGGCGCCCCCGGCAGCACCCGGCCCGGACATGGGCGGCATGTATTAAGCCAAGAACGACGAAAGAGAGCGCGGAGCAATTCGCGCTCTCTTTTTGACTTTTCGTTAATATCTGAGGTGGGGCATTAGACGAAGGGAAACCGGGTTTCCGTCAATAGTAAGGGAGGAATCGTATGGTAAGCGTAATATTGAAATGAAAATGCAAAGTTTTTTCAATACTGCTTGTACCTAGAATACGAAAAAGGAAATGAGTGAGCCTAATTTTCCGATGATATATTGGCGGCCAGGCAAGATGCTTAACGAATTTACATTATGCTGAAATGTGATATAAGCATTAGACGGATATGCTCTAAGGCTTCTTTTGTTGCAATCGCGGGATCAAGAAGCGAAAGCAAGGAAGGCGTGCTGGATATCTGATCTAAGCATAACTTAACCACTTCCAAATCGTTTGCAGTTGTTACAGAAGGGCGGGGAAAATGAACGAGTGCAAGAAGAATCGATTGATAGGATTCGCTGTTTTTTTCAGAAGCGCGCAGGCAGGTTTTCAAAATCTCTTTTACTAAATAAACATCCTGCTTGGAAAAGCAATTCAACTGCGTTTTCCACAAACGTGCGACAGAACGACGAAGCTGTAATTCATAATAGCACATGATTCCAATTCCTTTCGAAGCGACATTGCTGATGGTCAACATTATACATCTTTAATCAGTGTCTGACAATAAAAGATGGTGTTAAACAAAAGCGCTGTAAATTATAAATTTACAGCGCTTTTACAAAAACCAATATCAGTCTACAATAACTGTTCCGTCTTTTTTGACCGTCACCTTCGCACCGGTTTGCACGGCGGCGAGGAACTCGTCGCCCAGCGTATCGACTACGGGCATGGAAACGTCCGTCCAGACGTCCGCGAGGATTGCGCCCGCCGCGGCAAGCGAATCGATGGGCTTGCTAAACAGCAGGCAGGCCGGCTGCTGCCCGAGCGCCGCCGCGCAGAAGAGCACCATGCCGCCGGTGGTGGAGCCGATGGTCTGCGGCAGGCAGAGCGCCGCGCCGTGCATTGGCTTTTCGTAGATATCCGGGTTGTTTTGGTCGGAGCATTTCGCGGCCTTGTCCTTAAACATCAGCGCTTTTTGAAAGCTCGCGAGCGTGTTGAACCCTTTGCGGGAGACCAGCGCCGTTGCGGAGGCGTTTCCGGGGACGACCGCGCGCCCCTGAAAGGTCTTTGCCATATCAGTTGCCCCCCTTTGAGAGAATAGCAAGAATTTCGGCGTCGGTATGATACCGTGCGCTCGTATAGGTGCGAAGTTTGTTCGAGTTCGTAACGACCGGCATCTTGCCGCAGAGCGGGTTGTTCATGTACATAAGCGGGCAGATGTAGGAGAGGACAACGCCCATGCCGCAGAGCTTCTGATAATCGGGTGTCTTCTCAAATTCACGCTGCACCGCGACGGGCGAGGTGAACACGGTTGGAACCGCAACCTTCTTGCGACCTTCCTTTGCCAGCGCTTCGGAGAGCGCGTTTGTCCAGTCGTGCAACTGCTTGAGTGAAAGATGCGGACAGCCGACGAAGCAAAGCTTCGGGGTTGCGTTTACGTCCTTCCACATAACGGGATAACTCTGCTTGACACGTTCAAGCTCCGCGTCGTCAACGATATATGTCTTCGCGTTTTTAGCAATCAGCTTTTCGCCAAGCTCCACCGCCTCCGGCGTAAGACCGTCGATGTGGTAGAGCCCGACCGCGCCGTTGCTCGCCGTCGCCGCGCCAAAGTCCTTGAGATAGGCGGTTGCGTCGTCGTTCAGCTCGGTGCCGATGAACTTGCTTAGACCTTTGACGTAAGGAACATCTTCCATAACCTTCATGCCGATTGCGCTGCCGAGGATCTGCGCCTCCGGTTTACTGGTCGTCTTGACTTCGACAATCCAGGTGGCTCTCCGCCCTTCATCGGTTAGGAAACCGAAGTAGGGGACAAATCCTGCGATGCTTCCAAAGAGCTCCAGAATGCCGCTGTTGCGGTTGCAGCGAGCGCCGAGCACACTGTTTGCGTAGACCACGGCGCTGCTTTCCGCCCAGCTCAGCACTTCACCTTTTTTCGGTTTGTTGCCAACCTCGTCCATGTAGCAGGCGCAGGTGAAGGAGTCCTCGCTGAGCAGACCCAGCGTCTGCAACTGCTTTTCATAGCTCTCCTGCTTGGAATACATCACCTTAAAAAACAGATCCTGCAGCAGATTCTTCGGCACGTTTGGATCGAGCGGACGCGGGTCTGCGGAGAACTTCTGACCCGAGAGCACGCCGCTGTCGATCAGCTGATCCATCAGGGCATAGACCGGTTTCATTACGGAGAGGCCGAAGCTCGTAACCAGATGGCCGCAGCCGCCGGTGACGGGTACCATCTTCTCGGCGCCAAAGGTTTCGCCGTACATTACGAGGGTCTTCATGACCTTCGCCATGGTTTCACCTTTTTCGCCGTTGAGTAGAGCCTGTTGTTCGGGCGTAAGCGTCATTGCCATATCGATTTCGCCTCCTTAAATGCGGGTCGCCAGCGCGTATGCCGCGCGGCAGGCCTCGAGTACGCGCCCGGCGGAGAAACTGTCGCCAATGTTATACAGTTCCGGTGCAACGTGCTGCTTCTGGCCGTCGAGATAAGCCGCGTCGTCCGGCTTGCCGCCCATGGCGAGCACGACAAGGTCGGCTTCCAGCTCCACACGCTTTGGCACGTTACCGAGCTTCGGCGCGAGCGGGTTTTCGATGTTTTCCGGCAGAATCGGCGCCCAGGTATTGTAGGGATTCGGCACGTTCTTGTGCATATTCTTCTCAATCACAACGTGCTTTTCATCAAATTCCTTCACCGTTGCGCAGTTGATCAGCTCTACGCCCTGATCCTTGAGGTAGTGGATGATGTGTCCGCGGTTTGCCGTACAGGTTCCCTTCATGAAGTAAGGAAGCATTTCGACGACTTTAATTTTGCGATCGTCCTTTTCGTAAGCAAGCCAGTAAGCTGTTTCACACCCGACTACGCCGCCGCCGACGACCACGATGTTCTTCGCGTCGCCCAGCAGCGCGTCGTTCACGAGCAGGTCGGTAGCTTCCACATGCGGAATCTTGTCGAGGCCGGAGAACTTCGGTGTTCCGCTCTTCGTGCCGATTGCGTAGACCACCGCGTCGTATTTTTTCGCTTTCAGCGAGTCTGCGGTCACTTCGGTGTTGAGATGCACGTCGAGATCGTATGCTTTCTCAGCGGCCTTCAGCTCGTTTTCTAGATAGAGCAGATAGTTTCGAATGTCGTATTTGATGCGCGGCACACTGCCGGGCACGATCTTGCCGCCGATGCGTCCGGTCTTTTCGTAAAGATCGACCTTATGACCGCGCCGTGCCGCCATGGTGGCAAACAGAACGCCCGCCGGACCCGCGCCAACCACGGCGATCTTCTTTTTCAACTCGGCAGGGTTGATTGCCTCCGGCAGTATCTCTTCAAAGCCGGTGCGCGGGTTCACCGCGCACTGCGGATGGCCGCCGTCCACGAACTCGTTGATGCAGCCCTCCTGACAGCCGATGCAGGGGCGGATGGAGGAAACCTTGCCCGCGTAAGCCTTATTCGGCCATTCCGGATCGGCGAGCAGCGGGCGGCCGAGCATGATCATATCGCACATATCGTCGCGCAGCGCTTTTTCCGCCAGATCGGGGTAGCCGAGCTTGCCGACGGCGACGACGGGAACGGGAAGTCCTGCGTTGCTGACGACTTTGCGTTCTTCGAAACGTTCCTTCACAAGCTTGCTGACGTCCAGGAAGCAGCCCGCGGGCATACCGGCCGGCGGATGCGGCAGCCACCAGTTATCGTAGCAGCCAAGGTCCACGTCGAACATATCCACGCCAGCCTTGACCAGATTGACCATATAGTCGAGTGTCTGCTCAATCGTTCGGCCATTCTTAAACTTCCGCAGCGCTTTCTCGTTCATTCCCTCCTCGCCGTAGGTTTCATTCAGCGCGAGAGAGAGGTCGATGCGGTACATAATCGGGTACTTCGGGCCGCCGCGATGACGCATTTCCTTGACAATGTCAATGCCGAAGCGCTGCCAGTCGGAATACTTGCCGAGCTTGCGGCGGTTGAAAGCCGGATTGGTCAGCTGTTCGAGCAGGTAACCTTCGTGACCGTGCAGATATACGCCGTCGAGACCCGAGGCCTTTGCGTCCGCCGTGGCCTGGCCGGCGTTCTTGATGATCTTGTGGAGCTTTCCGCCGGAGAGCGGCATGCAGGGGATTTCCGAAATATAGAAGTTCGGATTCAGCGAAGCGGAAACGGGGAACTTTAGCTGCGTGATCAGGCACTGGGGATTGCCGACGCGGCCGAGACCCGGTGTCAGCTGAACGAAGATGCGCGCGCCGTAATTATGGCAGCCCTGCGCGAGATCGCGCCAGCCGGATAATACCGTGCGGCTGCGGTCGATGCGAGGGAAATAGGAAAGATTGCCCAGTTCCGTAATGGAATGATCAATCCCGTAGCTGATCGGAATCAGTCCCGTCGTGATCAGGCCGACGCCGCCTTTCGCGCGCGCAAAGAAATACTGCTGCATCTTTGCGTTGGGACGCCCCGTTTCTTCGGCCATGTCGATGTTGCCCATGGGCGCCATAACGAGACGGTTTTTCAATGTTACGGAGTTTACGCGGATGGGGGAGAATAAGTGGTCGTAAGGGTAGAGTTCGCTCGTCATTTCGGCGGATCCGCCCGCGCGGTTGTAGTTATCCGCGGCGCAGATCCAGTTGCCGTAGTTGTCTACGAGCTGTTGTACGAATGCGTCTTTCTTCAGCATGAATATCCCTCGCTTTCGATTATGAATTTATAAAGAGGAAAGATTAGATATCAATCATACTGTATCAAATAGAAGAAAGGGAATCAAGAAATTGCTTGATAGAATTGGTTACAAACGAACCCCTTTGTTCCGGGCAGGATTATATAGAATGTTATAACCGAACCCCCGGTGAAAACGGTGCGCATCATCAAGCGCTGTCATTGGGGGATTTCCGCATACCGCAAAACCCGATCCGAAATACCGGGTCTGCGGCAAGCATGTGGGAATACGACTGTATTCTTGTGAAATTGTTGAAAACACGACTGTATGACAGCAAAGGATATGTTGATTCCGAATTCAATTTCCGTTAGAATCATACGGTTGCCGCGAAAGAAGCCGATGTGCGTATCCACGTTTGGTTTTTTTCACGGTGAATGTTATAATGAAATTATGGAAAGTATGCGTATGATCCAACAAGTTATCAGCGATGTACTCCCCGGTTCTCCGGCGGAGCGTGCTGGATTGCAGCCCGGAGATGCGTTGCTCGCGATCAATGGAGAGCCGGTCGTTGACCTGATCGATTACGAGGGGTTGACCGCCTGCGAGCATCTGACGCTTGACGTTTTAAAAAGGAACGCAGAGCGGGAGATCATCGAACTCGAAAAGGACGATTACGAGCCGCTGGGCCTATCGTTTGCAACAAGTCTGATGAGCGCGATGCGCACCTGCAAAAACCACTGCGTATTTTGCTTTATCGACCAAATGCCAAAGGGCGTTCGAACCAGTTTGCATGTCAAGGACGACGACTGGCGCATGTCGTTCATCATGGGAAATTACGTAACCCTGACGAATCTGGACGACCGCGAACTAGACCGCATCCTGCGCCGAAGGGTCAGCCCGCTGTATATTTCCCTGCATGCAAGCGATCCGGACGTGCGCCGCGCCATGATGAATAATCCCGCCGCTGGCGATATCGTTCAGCAGCTGAAGCGCCTTGCGGAAGCAAACCTGACGTTTCACCTGCAGATCGTGCTCTGCCCGGGCATCAACGACGGAGAAGTGCTCCGCCGCTCGATTGCCGATATGCTCGCGCTGTATCCCTATGCGCAGTCGCTCGCGGTTGTGCCGGTCGGGTTGACGCGCTATCGGGAGGGGTTATTCCCGCTTCGCGGCTATACGCCGGAGGAAGCAAGCGCACTCATCGATGAAATTGAGGCTTTGCAGGATCAAATCTGGAAAAAACACTGCACCAGGTTCGTATTTCCGGCGGACGAATGGTATACGATGTCCGGCAGGCCGCTGCCCCCTTATGAAAGCTATGAGGACTTTTCTCAGATTGAAAACGGTGTCGGTTTGCTACGCCTGTTTGAAGGCGAAATGCTCGACGCGCTGAACGGCAGAAAACCGCTGACCGAACCGAAGCGATTCCGGATGGCGGGCGGCGTTTCCGCCGAGCCGTTCTTTCGGGAATCCTACAAGCGATTGCTTCCGTTTGGGATTACGATTGAAACAAGCGCCATTCGGAACCGGTATTTCGGTGAAAGCGTTACCGTTGGCGGGCTTGTTACCGGCGGCGATCTCATAGACCAGTTAAAGGGAGCGGATTTTGGGCGCGCGCTCCTGATTCCGCGGGCGATGCTCAAGGCGGATGAAGAGATCTTTCTAGACGGCGTAACGAGGGAAGAGGCCGAAGAAGCGCTCGGCGTTCGAATAATACCGGTCGCGTCTGGCGAAGACCTCGTTGAAATTGTCTTTTCGGAATAAGCAGAACGCTCCGTCCTGCCGCAGGGCAAAAGGGCGGAACAAATTAGGAGAACACGATGCAAAAACCATTGGTAGCAATCGTAGGGCGCCCGAACGTCGGAAAATCGACGCTCTTTAACCGACTGGTCGGGCGGCGCGTTGCGATTGTGGAGGATACGCCGGGCGTAACGAGAGACCGGATCTATCAGGATGCGGACTGGCTGAACTATGCGTTTACGTTGATCGACACGGGCGGAATCGAACCCGCGAACGAGGACATCATTGCACAGCAAATGCGCCGTCAGGCGGAGCTTGCCATTGAGACGGCGGACGTTATCATCTTTCTGGTGGACGGAAGGGAAGGCCTGACCAGCGCGGATACGGACGTTGCCGAAATTCTGCGCCGCTCCAAGAAGCCGGTCGTACTCGCGGTTAACAAGGTGGATACGCCGAAGCTGGAAGAGGCGATGTATGAATTCTATGCGCTGGGGCTGGGCGATCCGTTTACCGTTTCCGCCGCGCAGGGGCTGGGATTGGGCGACTTGTTGGACGAGGTAGTACGCGACTTTCCGAAGGATCTGGAGGAAGAAAAGACCGAACGGATCAATCTTGCGGTGGTTGGCAAGCCGAACGTGGGGAAATCCAGTCTCGTTAACGCGTTGCTTGGCGAAGAACGAACGATTGTGAGCGAAATACCGGGTACGACGCGGGACTCCATCGACACGCCGTTTGAGCGTAATGGTCGCTCATATACAATTGTGGATACTGCGGGTATCCGCCGGAAGCGCAGCGTGGAGGATGAAACCATTGAGCGCTACAGCGTCATCCGTTCGCTCGCGGCGATCCGGCGCGCGGACGTGGTGTTGATTGTCTGCGACGCAAGCCAGGGGCTGAGCGAGCAGGACGTTCGCATTGCGGGTTATGCGCACGAGGAAGGCAAGGCGAGCGTGCTCATTGTGAACAAGTGGGATTTGATCGAAAAGGATACCCATACGATGAATCGCTTCAAGAAGGATCTCGGCACGGATCTTTCCTTCATGAGCTACGTGCCGATGCTGTTTATTTCCGCCAAGAACGGGCAGCGCGTCAATAAAGTGCTCGAAGCGGTTGACGATTCTTTTGAGCAGAGCCGCCGCCGGATTCCAACCGGACAGCTCAACGACGTGGTCAGCGAAGCGGTCGCCATGAACGAACCGCCCTCGGACAAGGGGCGTACGATGAAGATCTATTATGCCACGCAGGCCTCCGTTCAGCCGCCGACGTTCATCATCTTCGTGAATGATGCGGAGCTGCTGCATTTTTCCTATGAACGGTATCTGGAGAACTACTTTCGCAAATCCTTCGGGTTCGAAGGCACACCGATACGGTTGTTCTTCCGCAATCGAAAGAAGGACAACGAGGAATGATATTCTTTACCGGACTCTGGACGCTCCAATTTTGGACGGCTCTTATTTGCGTGCTTGCGGGATATCTGCTGGGCAATATTCAAACCGCAATCATCGTCAGCCGCGCGTATTTTCACGACGACGTGCGCAACCACGGCAGCGGTAACGCGGGCAGCACGAATATGGTGCGCGTATTCGGCTACGGTCCTGGAACGATCACGTTTGCGGGCGATTTTTTGAAAGCGTTTCTCGGCATTCTCGCGGGACAGCTCGTCTGCGGCGTCATCGGCGGGTATCTTGCCGGCCTTTTCGTGGTAATTGGACACTGCTGGCCTGTTTTTGCCGGATTTCGCGGGGGAAAGGGCGTTGCCTCCTCCTACAGCATTGCGATCTGGACGTTCCCGCTTGGCGCTCTACTTGCGGTAGCCGTTGGAGCGGCCATACTGCTGTTCCAAAAAAAGATGTCGCTGATGTCCCTCGCGGCAATTCTGCTGTTTTTTATCGCAACGCTCGTGCTTCGGCTTAGCGATCTGCCGCTTGTGATCCTCGCGGGACTGCTTGCGATCATCGTTTACGTTCGGCACATCGATAACATACAGCGGTTGATTCACGGCGAGGAACAGCGGCTTCGCAAGGAAGGCAAATAAGCAGAAAAAAGCGCTTCCGCTGCCGGAAGCGCTTTTTGATACCTGCAGATTCAGCCGATCCTGAATTGACGCTTGATCTCTTCGGAAGCGAGAATCGCGTTAACCGCGTCCACGCAGAACTCAATCCGCGTTTCGCTTGTCGTAATCAGCCATACGTGGATGTTTGCCTTGCGCAGCGAAGAGAAGAGCTGGGACGCAACGCCGTGCTGCAATGCCATGCCAGAACCTTCCAGCGTGAACTTCGTTAAGTCGCCGCGCGCGCGAATCGTGCAACCGTAGCCGTTTCGGGTCAATTCGTTCAGCGCGTTCAGCGCTTCGGTCAGGTCCGATTCGTTCAGTGAAAAGCCGATGCTCAGGCTCTGCTCGTCCGGCTCGGAACAGGCGATCATATCCACAAATACGTTGCGCTCGGCAATCGCGTCGAACACGCGGGACGCAAACGCATCCTCCTTGGCAAACGAGCGGACCACGACAACCGCCTGCTTTTCCAGCGATATGAGGCGGGAGGCCGCGTCGTGCTCGCTGACGACGTTTTTCATATTGAACAGGCCGTTTGCTTTGCCAATCAGAAATTTAGCGGCGCGGAGCGCGCCCTGCGCGAACACCTGCTTGCTGAATGCGCGATGGCTGATCTCCAGAATCTCGTCGTTGCCGATAAACTGGACCTGATGCTCGCCAACCACGGTTCCGCCGCGGACGGAATGGATGCCGATTTCGGTGTCCGTGCGGCGTTTGTTCTTTTCGTGCCGCCCGTAGACGAACTCTTCCTCCTCCGGCGAGATGGAGGCGATGGCGTTGGCCAGCATCAGCGCGGTTCCGCTGGGGCTGTCAACCTTTTTCCGGTGGTGCGTTTCGATAATCTCAACATCAAAATTCGTGCCGAGCGTCGAAGCCGCGAGCTGTACGAGTTCCAGCTGAAGGTTCACGCCTAGCGACATATTCCCCGTTTGAAAGACGGGAATATGCTCGGCGGCAGAGCGGATGAGCTTATATTCGCGCTCGCCAAGCCCGGTTGTTCCAATCACAACGGGCATGCTCTTTTCCAGCGCATAGCGAAGGATATCCGGTGTGGTCGCTGGAACGGAGAAATCGATTATTACGTCCGCCGGCTGGGCAACGTCGTCCAGCTTTTTATAAACGGGGCAGGCAAACGTTCCAGGACAATCGCAGGGGTCAATACCGGCTACGACGGAAAAAGCGCCGCTCTGCGCTTGAACAGCTGCATATACGGCGCGTCCCATTTGACCGCAGATTCCGTTGAGGATAACAGAAATCATTTGCGTCCTCCAAGATAATGTTCGAAACGGGTTAAATCAGTTCGTAATTCTTCAGCGTTTCCTCAATGAGCCGCATGCTCGCGGGAGCGGGGGGTACGAGCGGCAGCCGCACGTCCGGTTCGCAGAGCTGCATCAGCCCCATCATGGCTTTCAGCGGAATCGGGTTTACCTCGCAGAACGCCGCTTTCCAGATCGGGATGAGCTGAAGCTGCAGTTCGCGCGCGAGCTTGAGATCGCCTTTGAAGAACGCTTCGCAGAGCGCATGCATCTCGCCGGGAACGATGTTCGCAATAGTCGAGATAACACCCTTGCCGCCGATGCTGAGCACGGGAAGAACGTGGTCGTCGTTGCCGGAATAGATATCGCACTGCGGGCAGAGCGCGGCAATGTTGACGATCTGCTCGATGTTTCCGCTGGCTTCTTTGGTGCCGACAATGTTTTTATGCGTGCAGAGCTCCGCCATGGTTTGCGGCAGGACATTCAGCCCCGTACGGGAAGGCACGTTGTAAACGATAATCGGGGTGTCCACGGCGTCCGCAACGGTGAAATAGTGACGGATCAAACCGGATTGCGTTGTTTTGTTGTAGTAGGGGGTAACGACGAGCAGACCGTCCACACCGATCGCTTCGGCGGATTTGCTGTTGGCAATTACCTCCTCGGTGTTGTTTCCGCCGGTGCTGGCAATGACCGGCACCCGCCCGTTGACGCGCTCAACGACGAATTGAATGATACTCAAACGCTCGTCGAGCGAGAGAGTGGAGCTTTCGCCGGTAGTGGCCGCGCAAACGATCGCGTCCGTGCGATTTGCAATCTGCAGTTCAATTAATCTGGTAAATGCCGTAAAGTCAATCGAACCCTTTTGAAACGGTGTTACGATTGCAACGGCGCTGCCGCGAAAGATGGACATAGCTGTTTACGCCTCCCACTGACGAATGAGTTCCTGCGCAATCTGAACGGCGTTGGTCGCCGCGCCCTTGCGGATGTTGTCCGCAACGCACCAGAAGTTTATGCCGTTTTCCACGGAGAAATCGCGGCGGAGGCGACCGACATACACGGGGTCGGTATCCGCGGCAAGAATCGGCATGGGATAGAGGCCCTTTTCCGGATTGTCCTGAACGATCAAGCCTTCCGTATGCTCCCAGAGCGAACGGATATCCGCCAGTTCAAATGGCTTTTCCAGTTCTGCGTTGATGCTTTCGCTGTGTCCGTGGAACACCGGAACGCGAACGGTGGTCGCCGTGACGCGGAGGTTCGGCAGGCCGAGGATCTTGCGCGTTTCGTCGACCATTTTCTGTTCTTCCTTCGTGTAGCCGGTGTCGAGGAACACGTCGATCTGCGGAAGCACGTTTCCGGCGATCGGGTGCGGGAACTTCTTGGGCGCTTCGCCCTTGAGTCCGTTCTCGAGGTCGCTGTAGCCGCCCATGCCCGCGCCGGATACCGCCTGATAGGTCGAATAAATGATGCGCTTGAGGCCGTATTTATCCGATAGCGGTTTGAGCGGAACCATCGCCTGAATCGTCGAGCAGTTCGGATTGGCAATGATTCCCTTGTTCTTGTATTGCGGAATCGTGTGCGCGTTTACTTCGGGAACGACGAGCGGAACGTCCGGATCCATACGCCAGGTGCTGGAGTTATCAATGACCACCGCGCCGGACGCGGCGACGATGGGCGCAAAAATCTTGGAGGTGCCGCCGCCGGCGGAGAACAGAGCAATATCCACGCCAAGATCTTTGAATGCGGTTTCGGTCAGTTCACGGACGGTATGTTTTTTCCCCATAAACTCAACGGTAGTGCCCGCGCTGCGTGCGGAGGCGAAGAGGAAATATTCCGATACCGGGAGCTTGCGCTCTTCCAGTACGCGGAGAAACATTCTGCCGACCATGCCCGTGGCACCGACAACTGCGATCTTGTACTGCTTCATGGTAGTCATGTTAGCGGTCTCGAAAAGAAGAGAACGCTACCTTTCTTATAGTTAGACTGATTTTAATCAATATCCTTGGGTTTGTCAAATCGCGAAAACGATATACGAGGATATATTTGTCAGAATTGCATTTCTGATGTAAAATAAAAAACTAAACGCTGTGTATCCTGGAAGGGCGCAATATGACCGAAGAGTACGGAAAGTTTGCCGAAGTTTACGACCTGCTGATGCAGGACGTTCCGTATGCCGCATGGTCGCGCTATCTGACCGGACTGCTTTCCGCGCACGGCGTTGCTCCCGGAGACCGCGTTCTGGACTGCGCCTGCGGAACAGGCGCGTTTGCCATCCGGTTTGCGCAGGCGGGATATTCCGTAACCGGCTGCGACCGTTCGCCGGAGATGCTGGCCATTGCGCAGGAAAAGGCGCGGAAGGCGGGGCTTTCGATACCGTTCGTGCAGCAGGATATGCGTGAATTGGACTTGCACCGCCCGGTTTCCGCCGTCAACTGCGCCTGCGACGGAGTGAACTATCTGCTTGCTAACGAGGATACGGCCGCTTTTTTCGGGAGCGCGAACCGCGCGCTCATACCGGGCGGGCTGTTGCTTTTTGACGTATCTTCCGCCTATAAACTGGAGCATATTCTGGGCGGACATACCTTTGGCGACGACACGAAAGGCTGCACCTACCTTTGGCGGAATCATTTTGATCCAAATTCATGTTTGCTTGAAATGAAACTTGCTTTTTTCCGGACAAAGGAAAGCGGCGAATATTCGCGTTTTGACGAGCGGCACATACAGCGTGCGCATACGGTGGAAGAACTGCGTGCGGCGCTGCGATTGGCCGGATTTGAAATCGAAGAGGTGTTCGGCTGGCCCGGACGCGAAGAACCAAAGCCGGAGAGCGAGCGGATTCAATTTGTAGCGAAAAAGCGCGCGGCGTCCACCGAAAAATGAACAGAAAGAGACAACGGTTTACGAATGAATGATCCTGTGCTTTCCTACCGGCCGAAACGGAGCGACCGGCTGATCCAATGCGTTGCGGCAAGCGGCATGATTCGCGTCGTGCTGATTGACGGCACGAATCTCGTGAAAGAAGCGCGCCGCGTCCACGGGCTGTCGCGCGTCGCAACCGCTGCGCTCGGCAGACAACTGATGATGACCGCCATCATGGCTGCGGATTTAAAGGGCTGCGACGACCTGATATCAACAGTTATAAAAGGGGACGGTCCCGCCGGAACCATGATCTGCACCGGCAACAGCCGCGTCGAAGTGAAGGGCTCTGTGCTGAACGGAGACGTGGAGCTTCCGCCTACCCCGGAGGGGAAGCTGGATGTTGGCGGTTTCGTCGGGCACAACGGAAAACTCTCGGTCATTCGCGACATGGGCTTGAAGGAGCCGTACACCGGTTTGTGCAATCTGGTTTCCGGTGAAATCGCCATTGACTTTGCGAACTATTACGCGGCCAGCCTGCAGCGTCCGGCACTCGTCTATCTCGGCGTACGCGAGGACGCGAAGAACGGCAATGTCCGTGCGGCGGCGGGTATATTTGCCGAACCGCTGCCTGGATGCCCGGACGAGGAAATCGACCGGCTGCAGTCGCTGAGCGAACCGATTGCGGGTCTGTCCGAGCGGATGGACGCGGGAGAAACGCTGGATTCCTTTCTAATGCGTGTGTTCGAACCCCTGAAAATAGAAAAGGTCGGTGAATGCGAGCCAAAGTACGTCTGCGACTGCACGCGTCAGCGCGTGGAAAGAGCGCTGATCTCGCTGGGCCGCGCGGAAATGAACGATATGATCGAACAGGATCACGGCGCCGAAGTAAGCTGCCGTTTTTGCGACCGAATCTACCATTTTACACAGGAAGAACTGGAACGACTGCTTGAGAGCGCGACCACGAAAAAAGATGAAACAAAATAAAAACGGAAAAGTAATACCCTTTACACAAAACGCTGTCTTCTATATGAAGCGCGGCGCAAAGGAACTGGAAAAGAACGACTATATCGCGGCGATTGCGAAATACCGCGAGGCATATGAGCGCGCGCCGGAAGATCCGGAAATCTCGATTGCGCTGGCGGAGATTCTCAGCCAGATGCAGCGGTTTGAGGAGAGCAACCGGATTTTGCATCAACTGAACGCTTCCCTGGATAAAACGCCGCCGGAGTGCCACTTCGGGCTTGCCTGCAACTATTTTGGGCTGCAGGACTACGACAGCGCGGCGGATTGCCTGGAGGATTATCTGGAAGCGGAGCCGGACGGTCCCTTTGCCGCCGACGCGGAAGACTTTCTGGATCTGATCGAAGACGACGAAGCAATGTTTGAAGCAACCGGACTGAAAACGGACGATGATTATGAGGATAACGCCGTTTGCCGCTTTGCACGTTCGCTTCTTGCCAGCGGGGAGATTGCGTACGCGGTGGAGGAGCTGGAACACCGGATCGGGCAGTCGCCGGAATCCGTTAAGGTTCGCGAGCAGCTGACAATTGCGTACTTCTGCGCAAGCCGCGAGAGCGATGCAAGCGAAACCGCGCAAAAAATACTGGAAGAACTGCCGCATAACGTGATTGCAAACAGTACGCTCGCGCTGATGGAATTTGAAAAGGGCGACCGCGAGAGCGCTGAAAAGAGGTTAAGCGCAATTGAGGATATTCGATTGCTCGACCCGGAGGAACTGCACAGCGTCGCCGTTCTGCAGCTGGATTTGGGCAGGTATGAGGACGCGGAGAAGACGCTCGCGATTCTGCTGCAGCTGATGCCCTACGATGAAAACGTGCTGCATAAAGTCGGGTATGCGCGATTCATGCGGGGCGATTCGGACGGCGCAAAGGCCTGCTACCAGAAACTGCTTCGGATCGATCCGCACGACACGGTGGCGAAGTATTATCTCAACCAGTGCAAGCATACGGATGCGCCGCAAAAGAACAGCTCCGCTCGTTGGGCCATGCCCTATCAGGTACCGTTTGGAGAAGCATTTCGGCGGCTGAACCACATCAACCGCATGCTCGCGCAGCCGCATGATCAACTGTACCGCACCTGGAATCAGGATACGGGCTTTCGCGATTTACTGGTCTGGGCAACAACGCTAACGGACGTCCGCGTGAAAAAGAGTATGCTTTCGCTCCTGTTTACCTTTGGGGACAAGCATGCAGAACGGATTTTGCGTGATTTCCTTCTGCGCACCGACCAGCCGGACGAGTTAAAGCGCGCGGTATTTGGCATGCTCAAACATCTGGAAGCGAAGGAGCCGTATCAGGCGTATCTGAACGGGCGCTGGATCAGCGGACACGTAAATCTGCTTGATCTGGACTATAAGATGCCGCAGTCCTATGAAAGCGTTATGCAGCTCATCATGCAGTACATGATGGGTAATTGCAGGGAGGAGTGCTCGACCGAGGCGGCGAACATCTTTCGCCGCTACATCGAGAGCTTGAATCGCAAATTTCCTCGCATCTCCGTCGCGCAGGAAATCTCGTTTGCCGCCGCGCTGGAATTCCTCGGCCGCAGGAATTGCGGCGAATCGGTTACGGAGGAAGAGATCGGCGAGATTTACCGCGTGACGAAACCGCGGCTTCGCAACGCAATTCTGAAGCTGGAACCGTTTGCTGCGGTACCGGAGGAGAAAGAATGAAGTTTATCGCAACCTGCAAACTTGGTCTGGAAGCGCTGGTAACACGCCAGCTGCATGATTTAGATGTTGAAGTACTGGAAACTTCGGATGCGCGGGTTACCTTTTCCGGAGGAGCCGACGCGATGATTCGCGCGCTGCTCTGGCTGCGAACGGCGGAACGGGTGCTGCTCGTTGCGGCGGAATTTGACGCGGAAACGTTTGACGATCTCTTTGAACAAACGAAGGCGGTCAACTGGAAGCAGTACCTGAAACCGGAAACCAGCATTCACGTAACGGGCAAGTCCGCAAAGAGCACGCTGTTCTCCGTGAGCGACTGTCAAAGCATCGTAAAGAAGGCGATTATCGAAAGCCTGAAAGCGGGCTACCGCAGAACGGCGATTCCGGAGGGTGGGGCGGAGATTATCGTTGAGGTCGGCATTCTTCGCAACCGCGTATCGCTTTGCCTGGACTGCTGCGGCGCGGGGCTTTCGCGCAGGGGATACCGAACCTATAATGTTGCCGCTCCGCTTTCGGAAACGCTTGGTGCGGCAATCGTCCTGCTTTCACGCTTTAAGCCGGATCTGCCCTTGGTGGATCCCATGTGCGGTTCCGGCACAATGCCGATTGAAGCTGCGATGATCGCGCAGAACGTAGCTCCCGGGCTTCTCCGCTCGTTTGCGGCGGAGAACTGGTGGTTCTTGGATCAGGGAATCTGGCTGCGCGAGCGCGAACAGGCTGCCGGAGCGCGAACCGACCATAAAATAGAAGTGCGCGGGTATGATATTGACGAACGCAGCATTGATCTTTGCAAGAAGCATGCGAAAAAGGCCGGGGTGTTTTGCGACTGGCGAGTGCGCGACATAAAGGATTTTTCCGAACAGGAGCAAAGCGGCGTCGTCGTGGTCAACCCGCCCTATGGCGAGCGGCTGCTGGAAAAGGAGCAGGTGCTGGCGCTTTACCGGCAGATGCGCCGCGTCTTTTCGGCTTATCCCGGATGGAGCGTCAACGTGTTTTCCGGCATGCGCGAATTCGAAACGGTCTACGGCAGGCGCGCGGATAAGCGAAGGAAGCTTACAAACGGCGGTATACCCTGTACGTTGTATCAATACTTTGGAGTAAGAGACCTATGAAATATGTTGTAATTCTCGGAGACGGAATGGCGGACTGGCCGCTGGATGAGTTGGGCGGCAAAACGCCGCTTGATGTCGCGAAGCATCCATACATGGACAAGCTGGCGCAGAACGGACGATTTGGCTTGGTTCAAACGGTGCCGGAGGGCATGAAGCCAGGCAGTGACACGGCGAATCTTTCGGTCTTCGGGTACGATCCGAGGAGATATTATTCCGGACGCTCGCCGCTGGAAGCCGCAAGCCTCGGTATTGCGCTTGCAGAAACGGATGTAACCTACCGCTGCAATCTTGTTACGCTTTCGCAGGAGAGCGAGCTCGAACAATCGACCATGCTCGACTACAGCGCGGGAGAAATCTCCACGGAGGAAGCGCATGAACTGATCCTTTTTCTGGATCGTATGCTTTCAAACGAAAAAGCACGGTTATATCCGGGTTTTTCTTACCGGCACTGCCTTGTGCTGAACGAAGCGGAAACCGGCGCAACGCTCACTCCGCCGCACGATTTTACCGGAAAACCCGTTATGGGCCGCTTGCCGGATGGACAAAACGCAATGCTGCTGCGGGAGTGGATGGAAAAGGCGTATACGCGGCTGAAGGAGCATCCGGTCAATCGTGCTCGAGTCGCGGCGGGTAAAAGCCCGGCGAACGCAATCTGGTTCTGGGGGGAAGGAAGAAAGCCCGCGCTGACTCCATTTTACGAAAAGACGGGTCTTCGCGGCGCGGTGATTTCCGCAGTTGATCTGATTCAGGGAATTGGACGCTGCGCGGAGATGGAGGTCGTCAAGGTCGAAGGCACTACGGGTACCTACGAGACCAACTTTGCCGGAAAAGCGCGCGCGGCGATTCGGGCGCTCTCCAGCGGCGCGGATTATGTCTACGTCCATATCGAGGCGCCGGATGAATGCGGGCACCACGGGCAGATCCGGGGAAAAATCTACTCCATCGAGCAGATCGACAGCCAGATTCTAGCGCCGGTGTGGGCGTATTTGGAAACAAGCGGAGAGGACTATACGATTCTTGTTCTGCCGGATCATCCAACGCCGATTGAAATTCGCACCCATTCCTCCGATCCGGTGCCATTTGCGATTTACAGAAAAGGGAACGCGGCGGGCAGCACGCTCCGCTATACGGAGCGCGACGCTAAGAGCACGGGCGTACGGGTTCAGGAAGGTTATCGGCTTATTGACGAGATGCGAAAGACGAGAAATTAGGCTTGCAAATTCCAGCGTGTTCGTGTAATATACTCATTGCGTCCGAAAAAACAAGCTGTGGAGAGATGGCTGAGCTGGTCGAAGGCGCACGACTGGAAATCGTGTTTACCCCTTAAAGGTAACGTGGGTTCGAATCCCACTCTCTCCGCCAAAAACAAAGAGCACCCGAAGCGGTGCTCTTTGTTTTTGCATCGGAATGAAGGGATTCGAAGGGCGGAAAGCA
>JAJFTI010000033.1 GCA_021373115.1 Eubacteriales bacterium
GTTCCCAATGGGAACGGCGGGACTCGAACCCGCGCTCTCTTTCGTGAAATGAAGTAACCGTCTTCTGCACTACCCCAATAAAATGATTCTAGCATACGATTTCCGATTGTCAATGTCCTGTTCTCTGCGGATAGAGTACCATGCGTACGAATTCCGTTTTTCGGCAAAAGTTGCAACCCGAAAGATATAATCGCAGCATGCCGGTTTCATGTGCTGCGGTTCACGGACGAAACACGGCCGTTCCATCCTTTAAGTAAGCAAACAGTTATTATGGAAAAACGGCGCTTTCAATAAGTATTCAAAGCCAAACATATTTTTATGCAAACAACAGGAATTTTGATATATAATTTCGCTGAAAAGTGCCGCTGTATCGATGTTTTTTAACTGAATAAATATACTATATATTTGTTCGTTTCCAATTGACACGCCTATGCCGATAAGACTAGGATACCATTAGCGATTGGATTGCAATATCATATCAGGAGGCTAACCAATGAAGCTCTTTATTATAAACCCCGGCGCAACCTCCACAAAGATCGCCGTTTTTGAAGACGAAACGGAGGTTTACTCCGAAAAGATCGCACATTCACCGGAAGAACTCTCCGGTTTCACCAGTATACTCGATCAGCTCCCAATGCGCGAATCGCTGATTCGCGGTGCGCTGAAGCGCGCCGGCTATACGCCGGCCGATCTGGACGCGGTCTGCAGCCGCGGCGGCCTTTTGCGCCATATTCCTTCCGGCACCTATGAAATCGACGACGCGGTTCTGCAGGATGTGTATCACCCGCCCTATGGCGAGCATGCCTCCAGTCTCGGCTCGGTCATCGCGCGTTCCATTGCGGACGAAGCGGGTATTCCCGCGTACATCGTCGATCCGCCGTCGGTGGACGAGCTCGCCCCCATCGCCCGCATCTCCGGATTCAAGGGCATGGAGCGCGAGAGCTTTTTTCATGCTCTCAACCAAAAGGCGGTTGCGCGCAAGGTCGCCGCGTCGCTCGGTAAAACCTATGAGCAGATCAATCTGATCATTACGCATATGGGCGGCGGCGTTTCGACCGCAGCACATGAAAAGGGTCGGGCGATCGACGTATTCAACGTTCGCGACGAGGGCGGTTTTTCGCTCGACCGTGGCGGCTCGCTGCCGGTCAGCGCGCTGATCAACTACTGCTATTCCGGATTAAGCCGTCCGGAGGTGAAGCATACCCTCGCGTTTGAAAGCGGCGTTTACTCCTACCTTGGGACGCATGATTTCCGGGACGTAGAGCAGCGTATGCTCGCGGGGGACGAAGAGGCGAAAAGCATCTTTTGCGCCATGGCCTATCAGCTCGCAAAGGACATTGGGTCCATGGCCGCCGTATTGCGTTTTTCCGTGGACGCGATCGTGCTCACCGGCGGAATTGCGCACTCCAAGCTGTTTTGCGACGAGATTTCCGGCTACGTGGAGAAAATTGCGCCGATTCTTCTCTATCCCGGCGAGGAAGAGATGTCGGCATTGGCGCAGGGCGCGCTGCGCGCGCTGAAAGGCGAGCCGGTAAAAGTATATCCCGGTTAATCCTTTCTTTCCGCGCAGAAATCAAAATGGCGGAAAAAACGATATTCGAAGCAATAAATCGAAATGATACCAATCTAAAATAAACAAAGGAGAACCCATCGCATGCAACACTCTCTGAACGAATTCGTCGAGCGGGCACGGGGTCTTCATCTTCGCGTGGCGGTTGCCAGCGCGCACGACGAAGATGTGCTCCGGTCCGTACTTGCAGCGCGCGAACAGGGCATCTGCTCCGCGCTGCTTTTTGGAAAAGCGGAAAAAATTCGCGAGATTCTGGCTGCCTTGCAAGCCGGTGAAGCGGGTTTCACGATTATTGAGCCGGAGGACGGCAGCGACGAAGCCTGCGCGCGCGCGGCGGTGGCCGCCGTTGTGGACGGCGAGGCGAACTACCTGATGAAGGGGATTCTCAATACGACCATCTTCCTTCGCGCGGTGGTGCACTCGGAGCTCATGCGCGGCGCGCTGCTCTCCCACGTGATGCTCTTTGAGTTCCCCGCCTATCACAAGTTGCTCTTCCTGACGGACGGGGCCATGAACCCTGCGCCGGATTTCGAAAAAAAGAGGATTATCCTGGAAAATGCCGCTCGACTTTTATCCCTGATCGGGTATAATACCATAAATGCGGCCTGCATCAGCGGCAGCGAAGTGGTCAGTGAGAAGATTCCTTCTACTATGGATGCAAAAGCGCTGGCGGCGCTCGACTGGTCCGGTTACCACATGACGGTGTTCGGGCCTGTCGCGCTCGATCTTGCTATCAGCCCGGCAGCCTGTGCGCATAAACGCTACAGCGCGGCAGGCGCGGGGGATGCGGATCTGTTGCTCATGCCGAACTATGAAACGGGCAACTGCCTTGGCAAGTCGCTCGTCTACTTCGCACAAGCCCGCTCGGCGGGGCTGGTGATGGGCGCTCGCTGCCCGATCGTACTGGTATCCCGCGCGGATCCGGCGGACGCAAAACTGACTTCCCTCGCGCTCGGCGCGATTGCGGTAGATGGAGGCAAGCAGGCATGACAGACCCGACACGCGTTTTATTAACCGGCAACGAGGCGATTGCGCGCGGCGCATACGAAGCGGGCGTTACCGTCTGCTCCGCCTATCCCGGCACCCCCAGCACGGAGATCTTTGAAAACCTCGCACAGTATAAGGACGTTCTCTACGCAGAGTGGGCGCCAAATGAAAAGGTCGCCGCCGAGGTTGCCTACGGCGCGAGCATTGCCAACGCGCGCTCGCTGACGGCGATGAAGCACGTCGGCCTCAACGTTGCCGCCGACCTCGTGTTTACCGCCGCGTATAACGGCGTTGGCGCGGGATTCGTCATTGTCAGCGCGGACGATCCGGATATGCACTCCTCGCAAAACGAGCAGGACAACCGCCGCTATGCGCCGTTTGCCAAGATTCCGCTCATTGAGCCTGCGGACTCGCAGGAATGCAAGGACTTTATTAAGGAAGCCTACGCGATTTCCGAACGGTTTGAAATCCCCGTGCTGTTCCGCGTGACCACGCGCATCAGCCACAGCAAAAGCCTTGTTTCGTTGAGCGAACGCGAGGAACCGGTTCCCGCGCGGTATGTACGCAATATGCCAAAGTATATCTGTGCGCCCGGTTACGCACGCCAGCACCACCCGCAGTTGGAAGGCAAGCTGAAGAAGCTCGAAGAATACGCGAATTCTTCCCCGCTCAACACAGTAGAGCGCAAGGGCTCGAAAGTCGGCGTCATCTCCGCCTCCGTTGCCTACCAGTACGCAAAAGAAGTCTTCCCGGAGGATACGTCGTTCCTCAAGCTCGGCTTTACCTGGCCGCTGCCAATGGATCTGATCCGCGCATTTGCCGTATCGGTCGAAACACTCTATGTGGTCGAAGAACTGGAGCCCTTTCTGGAGGAGCAGCTCAGAGCCGCGGGCATCGCGTGCATCGGCAAGAGCGCCATTCCGAATATGTTTGAACTGAATCCGGAGGTTGTTCGCCACGGCGTATACGGCGAAGAGCCCAAGACCGCACAGCTTGACGTTAAGGTGGTCGCGCGGCCGCCCGCGCTCTGTCCGGGCTGCCCGCACCGCGGGTTCTTCTATGTGCTGAGCAAGCAGAAGCATTACGTGATTTCCGGCGACATCGGCTGCTATACGCTGGGGTTCGCCGCTCCGCTTTCGGCTATGGACACCTGCGCCTGCATGGGCGGCGGGTTCACGCTCGGCATGGGCATGGCAAAGGCGTTCCAAATGCAAGGCATAACGGATAAAAAGGTCTTCGGCGTGGTTGGGGACTCTACCTTCTTCCACAGCGGCCTCACCGGCGCGGTGGAGATTCTATACAACAAGGGGAACATCGTCCCCTGCGTGCTTGATAACTCGATCACCGGCATGACGGGGCACCAGGATAACCCCGGCACCGGCTATACGCTCAGCGGGGAAATCGCCGCAAAGATCGCGATTGAGGACGTGCTTAAAAGCTTCGGTTACCAAAACGTGATCATCGTCGATCCGCAGGACATCGCGGCCGTGCAGAAAGCCGTGGACGATGCGCTTGCAAGCGCGGTTCCGGCGGCGATTATTGCGCGGCGCCCTTGTCTTTTGATTAAACGTATCCGGCACGATATTGGCTCTTGCGAGGTGGATCGCGAGAAATGCCGCGGTTGCAAAATCTGCCTCAAGGTCGCCTGTCCCGCGCTCCACATGCGTGACGGCAAGACGGAAATCGACCCGACACTCTGCGTTGGCTGCAAGGTCTGCGCGCAGGCCTGCCCGTTTGGCGCGATCTCGCGCCTGGGCGATTCGCAGAAGGGAGCGTAAACGGTATGGCAACATTTCAAGGAAAGAGCATTCTCCTTTGCGGCGTTGGCGGGCAGGGAACGATCCTCATGAGCAAGGTGCTCACAGCGGGTCTCGTTTCGGCGGGCTACGACGTGAAAATGAGTGAGGTTCACGGTATGGCGCAGCGCGGCGGTTCGGTATCCACGCAGGTGCGCTATGGCGAAAAGGTGTATTCGCCAATCATCGGCCGCGGCGAAGCGGATGTGCTCGTCGCCTTCGAAAAGATGGAGGCCGTCCGCTATGCGGAACTGCTGAAGCCCGGCGGAACCGCCCTGATCAACGATTATGAGATTATGCCGCTGCCCGTTTCCAGCGGCGCGGCGGAATATCCGCAGAACACGGTGGAACAGATGCGCCGCGCGTTTGATGTTCGTCTGATTCCGGCAAGCGAAATTGCGAAGTCGCTCGGCAACATCCGCTGCACGAACATTGTTTTGCTCGGCGCGCTCATCCGCGCGTTTTCACTGGAGGCAATCGACTGGAAGGATGCGCTGAATAAGTCGGTTCCGCAAAAGGCGCTTGCGCTCAATACGCTCGCGTTTGACGCGGGCTACGCATTTGAAGGCTGATTCCCCGCCCATATTCCGGCAAGCTCATCAGCAGGAAGGAAAACATATGGTTTCGAAGGATATGCTTCATGCGGGGCGCGTCCGTTCCGCCATTCGCGATCTCTTTGAGTTCGGGCGGAAACGCGCCGCCGAAGTCGGCGAAGCGAATGTCTACGATTTTTCGCTCGGTAACCCCTCCGTCCCCCCGCCTGCCGAAATGACGCGGGAGATGGTTCGCCTGCTCTCCGACTGCGACCCTTTCGCACTGCACAGCTACACGAGCGCGCCCGGATCAAACGAAACACGGGACGCGATCGCGGAAAATCTGAACCGTCGCTTTGGCACGTCCTTTACCCGCCGCAATCTCTACATCACCTGTGGCGCGGCGGCGGCGCTCGCCTCTATTTTTCGCGCGCTGACGATCGACGCCGGCACCGAGTTTATCGCATTTGCGCCTTACTTTCCCGAATACGGCGGCTTTGCGGCGGCGGCGGGCGGCAGGCTCGTCGTCGTAAAGCCGGATTTGGAGCACTTCCAAATCGACTTTTCCGCGCTGGAGCAAACGATCAGCGCGCATACGCAGGGCGTGATTATCAACTCGCCCAATAACCCTTCCGGCGTGATCTATTCGGAAGAAACGCTGCGAACGCTCTGCGATTTGCTCCGTAAAAAGAGCGCTGCATTCGGCCACCCGATCTATCTGATTTCGGACGAACCTTACCGCGAACTGAACTATACCGGCGTCTCCCTTCCGCTCGTCACCGAGCTCTATGACGCGGCAATCGTTTCCTACTCCTATTCCAAGAGCCTGTCGATCCCGGGCGACCGCATTGGCTATGCGCTCGTTGGAAACGCAATGCCGGATTTTAGCGATGTGTTCGACGCAATCGCGGGCGCCGCGCGCATGATGGGTTATGTCTGCGCGCCGTCGCTGCTGCAAAAGGTCGTTGCGTTCTGCGCGGATCAAAACCTGCTGCCGGATCTTTCAAGCTACCGCCGCAACCGGGATGCGCTCTACAACGGGTTAACGCAGTTTGGTTATACGTGCATGCCGCCGGACGGTGCCTTCTACCTGTTCGTTCAGGCGCCCGGCGGGGATGGCGACCGTTTCTCCGAGGCCGCAAAGGCGGAGGATATTCTGGTCGTCTCCGGCAGAAGTTTCGGTTGTCCCGGTTATATTCGAATCGCTTATTGCGTTTCCTATGAAACAATCATCGGCGCGCTGCCCGGGCTCGGGCGGTTGTATCATAGTTTTCAGCCTTAACGTAAAAATGCAAACAACGCCGCGCGAAATCGCGCGGCGTTGTTTGCATTTTTTACTAAATCTTCCAGTGTTTTAAAAACACGCGCGTACTTTCCGCGCAGGGGTTTTGCAGCACTTCTTCCGTTTTTCCCAGTTCACCGATTCTTCCGCCGTCCAGCGCGAGAACGCGGCTGGAAAGCCGGAGCGCCTGGGACGGAGCATGCGAGGAAAACACGAGCGTACAGCCCGTTTCGTTTTGATACTCGCTCAGCGCGCGCTCGATCCGGTCAATTGCGAGGATGTCCGCGCTGGCGGTTGGTTCGTCTAAAAGCAACAGTTTTCGCGGCCTGGCGAGTACGCGGGCAAGCGCCATTCGCTGCGCTTCGCCACCGGAAAGGCGGTTTCCCCGCGCATGCCGCAGATCTTCCATCCCGACTCGTTCCAGCGCCTTCATCGCGAGCCGTTTCCGGTTTTGTTCCCCCGCAAGCGCAAGTTCCACGTTTTGCAGTACGCTCAGATCAAACGCATAGGGCTGCTGCGGCAGATAACCGATTTCACCGCGTTCCAGTCCGCCGATGTCCAGCGTGCCTTTCTCCGGCTTCAGCGTTCCCGCAAGCAGACGGAGCAGCGTCGTTTTACCGCAGCCGTTCGGTCCGATCAGCGCGAACGATTCTCCATCTGCAATCGTCAGCGCGGTCAAATCAAGCACGCAGCGTTCGTCATAATACTTTTTTAAGCCGGTCAGTTCGATCATACGACGCTCCTTTGCAGCAGCTGCGCCAGAGCGTTCACCACAAACGAAAGAAGCAGCAGCAGCACGCCAAGCGCAAGCGCAAACGAGAAATCCCCGATGTTTGTGTACATCATAATCGCGGTCGTCATCACGTTCGTCTTATAGGCGATCGCCCCGCCAACCATGGACACCGCGCCGACCTCCGCCATCGCCCGTCCAAAGCCGAGCAGATAGGTTGAAATCAGCGCGTACTTGCTCTCCCCCAGCGTCAGCAGAAACGTTCGTCCGCGCGAAAGTCCAAGCCCCCGCGCGGTTTCACGAATCCCCGGAACGAGCGAAGCAAGCGCCGTTTCCATGCTGCCCGCAACAACCGGCGTAATCAGAAGCACCTGCGCAACCACCATGCCCGTTACCGTAAAGAGCAGCTTCAAACCCCTTAACGGTCCTACACCGGAGAACAGCATGTAGCACAGCAGGCCGCAAACGACTGGCGGAAGGCCCATGAGCGTGCGATTGATCAGAATCACCGCCCGCCGTCCGGGAAACCGCGCGCTCGCGAGAAAAACGCCAAACGGCGCCCCAAAAAGGAGCGCCGTAACGGAGCTGAAGAGCGTCATCTTCAGCGTAACGCCGAGTATGCTCAATATCTGCGGATCGCCGGAAAGCAGCAGGCGAAACGCACGTTCGAGCGCGCTGCCCATGCTTTACTCGACCACGCCGCCATTCTTCTCAAAGGCGAGGAAGGTTGCCTTGTCGGAGAGGATGTAAGCATCCATTTCGTTCGCCATGGTCAGGCAGACGCCCATGCCGGCATTGCTGGAATAGTACCATTGGCTGTAGGCCGCAACGCTGGCCGCGTCCGTCGTAATACCAAGCGCTTCCGGCCACAGGGAAACCTCTTTGGTGTGCGTGCCGCTCTGGTCGCCGCGGGATACAAAGGGATATTTCCCTTCCGCAATCCGCGCGAACGCATCCTTCACATTCGCCGCTTCAGCGCACTTCGCCGGATCGCTCGTTGGCCCGATCAACACGAAATAATTATACATAAAGGTCAGCCGTTCGCCGGAATAACCATCCAGCACCTTTGCGTAACCGTCCGTGACGAATTGCTCTTCCTGCGACTTGCTGTGCACGAGGATCAGGTCCGCGTTGCCCATGGTCGCGGCGGCAATGGCCTTGCCCGTTCCGGCGGAAGAAACCTCCACCGTGTAGCCATACTTGCCCTCAAACGTTGGCAGCAGATAGGCAAGCAGCCCGCTGTCGTTTACGGATGTAGTCGTGGAAAGGCGTATGGTCTTGGTCGCGTCCGTTGCCTGCGATATCTCCGCTGTGGAAACGGGCTTGTCGGCTTTCAGTGAGAACAGCGCCTCGCCATACTCCGCGACGCCGTATTGCGCAATCAGATCCGCCGCTTCCTGACTCATCAGCCAGTCAACAAGCGCCTTTGCGCCAACGGCGTTAATCGCCACGCCGGAGACCGCGTTTCCATCCGTATCTTTAAACGGAGCGGCGTCGTTGACCGCGATTACGGTGTAGTTGTTAATCATCGCATCGTCCTGCTCGAAGAGGATCGTGATGCCGAGCCCCGCATTTTCATCAATGGGCGCTTCGGTTGCCTCAGGATTCTGCACGGCTATGGTTACGGGTGTTTCCTCCGTGGCGGGCACTTCGGTTTCGGCGGGTTTTGCGCAGCCTAAAACACCCAGCGCGAGCAGCGCCGCTAGAACAACGAGAATGATACGTTTGAACATGAATGGATTCTCCTTTTCTATTTTGCAAGAAAAATCACAGCCATACGGCCAATCCTCGCGCTGCGGCAGGATGCGGTTAAAATCCCCTTTGCAAACACGGCAGGCACGCTCGTTCCCAATCGCGCCCATTGGCCGGCGCGGCCTCTTTTTGGGTCGCGACGGCTCGGAGATTTTTCTTGTATATTCAATTCAGTCGCCCCAAATGGCGTAAAAAAGCGGCTGGAATTCACAAAAGAGCAAAACTCTCATCGGTCAGCCGCAAAACCATTTCCTGCTTTTCAGGATATGAACGGATTTATTATTCCATACTGCGGATACCTTGTCAATTTTTAATGGCATTCCGTGGTTTTTTCTATTTTAGCAGCTCCTCCACGAAAGCAACCGCGCTTTCGAAATCCGCTTTGTCCGGTCTTCCCTTCGCCAACCCGCCAATCAGTTTGAACGGCCCGTAGGTATCGAATCCGCGGCAGTGCCACTTCCCTGCAATTTGCACGCCCTTCCGCTTGAGCAATTCGGCGAAAGGACCCGAAAACTCCCCGGCCGGCGCTCCGCAAGTATATATGGTAAAACACGGTTTCCCGGCAAGCCCGTCGAGTTCTTCTGCAAAATGACTTACCGGCTTGCCGAATTCGGACATGTAGATTCCCGACGCAAAGCCGACCAGATCGTACCCTTCCAGATTGACGGGGTCTTTTGAAGGAATCCGCACAAGATCAACCGGAAGCTTGTTCGCGATTTCTTCGGCTACTTTTTCGGTATTTCCGTGATGGATGGAATAGTAAAACAAGACCGCTTTTTTCAAGAATAGTTCCTCCTATGCCGTTATAGCTTTGTGATAACATGAACCAGAAACGCTAGGATTAACGCGATCACCGCGCCGCGGTGTGCCCAAAGGAGCGCGGGCGAGCGCTTTTTATGTTTATACAGCACAATGCCGAGCGCGACTACAGCAACCGCAATCGCCGCCGTAATGATGCCGGTGACGGACGCCCATAGAAACACAAGCTGCAGTATAACATGCGCTACCATGAAAAACGCCGCGCCAAAGCCGAAAAACCGGTGATTCTTTACGAGAAATTTCAGGACGGTTTGATATCCGCCGCGAAAAACGCTCTCCTTGGGTAACTTCATCACCCAATTTCGATTGATCCACTTTACAAGGAAGTTCGCAATCGCTATGCCAAAAAGAACCGCCGTCAGAATCCCGAGTGAATCGCCAAGTAGTCTCATACGTTCCTCTTTTCTTCTTTTCCGGTTTCATATTCCGCCTGTTTTCATTTTAGTAGTTGAATATTCGCTCCGCAATCACCAAATTGCAGCGATTGTAGCGTTTATCCGCCGCTTAACGCATTTTCAACCGCTTTGCGTATCACGCGGCTGGAATTTGTCGCGCCGGAAACCGAATCCACATCTGTCGTCTGGGCAGAGAGCATACGTTCTATAACAGCCTCGCCAGCCGAACCGCGTTCGTTCCGGTGCTCGAGCAAATCGATCGTCGCTATTTCCCCGTTCACAACGGTGACGCGAACGCGCGCCTGAATATAACCAACGCTGCAGTTCCCCTCGTATGCGCCGTCCGGAACGCCTTTCGCGGTAACGCCTGTAATCGAAATTTCAGATACCGCGCGCTGGTATGAGGCAAAACTGCTGATGCAAACTACAACATGCGCCACGAGCAAAACCGCCAGGATAAGCCCGCAAACTTTATGAACAAGTAATCCGCGTTTTCGGTTGTTTCGAAACAGCTTTTGCGAAAGGCAGGCCGCCGCCGCGCATACAGCCATCGCAAGCCCAAGCAAAAAAAGCGCCAGCGGCCTTTGGTAAAACAGTTTAAGTGTCAGTAAAAGATGCGCTGCGCTCAGCCCAACTAGGCCATACCCCAACGGCCGATGCATCGCGCGAAACGCGCGCCGTACCCGCGAGTCCGACGGCAGGCGATCTGTCAGAAATACCGCGGCGGTCAATGCAAAAACGGCTGCGGACACAAAACCAATAATCATAGCGCGACCTCTTTCTGCACCGCGTTCAGCAGCAGTTCAAACCCGTAGCGCAGAAACGAATCCTGAGAAAGCGAAAAGTTTTTCTGCAGATACGCCGCCTTGTTTACGGAAAACGAGATCAGACTGCAAATACTGCTCCAAAATACGAGTCCTGCGCGCACCGGTTCGAGCGTTTCCCGCGCCTCCCCGCGCAGAACCGCATCGGAGAAAAGGCGCTCAATCAGTCGATTGGTTTGTTCGCCCGTATCGTAAATTTCCTTGAGCACCGGCAGACGTAAAAAATCCGCCTCGTCCACGCTGATGCTGCCGAGTACACGGGATAAGAACGCCGGATCGTTTTTCGAAAGATTGGCCAGGCATTCGCAAATCGCGAAGTACCGCGCTTCAAGCCCGGCATTTTCGGAAAGGCAGCGTTCGATTCCGTCACGAATTGCGCGCATATCCTGCAAAACGATATGCCCGAGGATATCTTCCTTGCTGATAAAGTAAACATAGATCGTGGACTTGCTGTAATCCGACTGGGCTGCAAGGTCGTCCATGCTGACGGACGCTTCACCCTTCTGCGCAAAAAGCATTCTTGCCGAGGCAAGAATCTGCTCCTGATGGAATTTGGAGAGCGCTTCCTTCTTTTTCGACATACGATTTCTCTTTTCATTTTTGTACTATTATTTCATATATCGTACTATTCGTTCGATTTATTGTCAAGCAGTATAAAAACTCGCATCTGTCGATACGGGTTATACAACGCATCTGTTTGATACGGTCTAGTTTGCCGACCAGTAATTCTTGCCTTCAATACTGCATTGGTTACTATAATTGTAGCCCACGGCAAGCAAGGCTCCATCCTCGCGCAGACCTACAACATGATTCGTTCCCGCGCAAACCGCGATCATATTCGACCAGTTGGAAATCCCACTTAGATCGCCCTCACTGGAATTTCCCGCTTTGAAAACGAAACCACCCTTGTTCAGGCCAATCGCAAAGCCGTTTCCACCGGCAACCTGTTTCATGTCCGTCCAGTAAGAAACTTCATCTTCTATTTCACCCCCGTCACGGAATGTTCTCGTTTTTCCGTTATCCAGAAGTAGAATCATCCAGTTTTTTTCCACCTGCCCGGGATAATTGATCACCGCGCCCGATACAATGCGCTCATATTCATCATAATCCAAGCTGTCGCTTTTGCATTCGTCAGCGGTCAAAATACCTGCTTGATTAACCGCAACAACGAGTTCTCCCGCGCCAATGATCTGTTCTACGTCCTCCCATTCGTCGCATCCAAGCAAACAATTACTGCACGGGCCTTTTATTTCCAGATCGCCGTTTCCTCTCAGTCCAATGACAGCTCCGTTACACGCCGCGACCTGTACGATATCGCTCCAGCTGCTCACATTATATTCTTTCCGGTCAACGCCTGTTACAACAACTGTTTTATCCTCGCGCAGGCCAATGGCGTGATCCTTGTACGCGGCGATCTGGATAATATTCTCCCACGAGGAGGTGTCGATTGCTTTCGCGGCGCCGTAGGTTGCCACGGTTTTGTCGCTTTTCAGCAGGAGGGAGAAGTCATCGCCTGCGGCGATTTTGCCGGAGGGGTTTTGGATCGGGGGAACTGGAGTAGGACTTGGGGCAGGCGTACTAGTTGGCTCATGCCCACAACCGAAAATCCCAATATTAATAGTACCACTATCTTTATTACATATTCGCTGTGCTGTACATACTACTAACACTATAATTAATAGCAAAGAAATACCCATGCATATTATCTTTATCCACCTGTATTTTCGATCAACATCTTCAGGTTCCCGTTTTCCAAAACAAATAATCGAAGTAAAAACGAATAGGATTATAGCGGCAGCTGCTAATAAAATTGATAATAATTGATTATCGCGGATTATTTCAACTGCACCGCTGGTGATGGTGACTACAGCGGTAATTACAGAGCAAATTGCAGCGCTTATTGCAGATTTTTTCTCATGATCACTTTGTTTTTCATCCATCCCAATATCCTCTTTCCTACTTTTTCAAGAAATCCCATTCCACCAGCATTCCCTGTAAACCCCCTTTATCATACGAGTATTATGCATCCCCCACAACGAACCAAAATGTGTATCCCTGTCGCTTTTTATCTTTTCCGCGCAGAAAAAGAGCTTTGTACTTTCCAGCCAGAAAAGAAAGTTTCCCCGCTCATATTTTTGCTGCGGTAAGCGGGCAAAAAACCGTAAAGCGGGTTCCGTGCATTGGAAATTCAGCTGTCTTCAGCGGTAATATGGCTGCCCGGCCGTTCGTGAAAACGCCATCCCGACTGCATCATCAAGAGCCGCACAACGAAAAAGCCCGCGCGAGGCAAATCGCACGGGCGTTTCCAAATGATTCATTGCGCCTTGTTTTTGTTAAATATCTTCCGGCTTCTCCGCTTGTGCCTGCCCCCGCTCCGCCTTACGCCGGAAATACTCCTTGCGCACGCGGTCCACCTCGCTGTTGTTGATGCAGGCGTCCACATATTCTTCGTAGTCCATATAGGGTTCCCCGTCCGAATCATAAACGTCGATATAGAGGCTGTTAAAATACTCGTTCGTGTACTCTTTGTCCCAGTCGAACGTTCCTTCCCAGCTGACCTGAACATTCGAAAAAACGAGTTCGTCCCCGCTCTCGGAAGACTCCGATTCCTTGATCTGTTCGTCCCGCTCCATCGGTATCGCCTCCTTCTGCGATTCTTTCGTTTTCCAATATGCCTTCCGTGATGTATGTCTTGGCTTTATTGTAAGTTCGTTTAAAAGTCGTGTCTATCGCGAAAGTTGCATCTGTCCACAATCCGTGCGATCATCGACTCAAAGGGGGTGGCCGGCAGGATCGCGCACGATAAAAGCGCGAACGATTTTCCTTTTTGTGTACAAGGTCACTGAAAGAACGTGAAAATCGATTATACTATAGTTATAGATGATTACGCAGAATCCTTCTGCGTGTAAAGGAGATATATGTGATGAAAGAATCCAGCTATACGGTTACCGGCATGACTTGCTCCGCCTGCTCGGCGCATGTTCAGCGCGCGGTATCCAGGTTGCCGGGGGTAACGAAGGCGGAAGTCAATCTCGCCACGGAAACGCTCACCGTGCAGTACGACGAAGCGCAGGCGGGGTTCGATACGTTTCGGGAATCGGTTGAGCAGGCTGGTTATGGTCTTGTACCCCCGCGGACCGGCAAACGCGCGGAACTCGGTGTGGACGGCATGACCTGCGCGAGCTGTTCCTCGGCGGTTGAACGTTCACTGAAAAAACTTGACGGGGTATCGGATGTTTCCGTGAACCTCGCAACCAACCGCGCTTCGTTTGTATACGATCCCGCACGGGTCAAGCTCGCGCAAATCCGCGAAGCCATCTCGAAAGCGGGGTATACTCCTCTTGACCTTGCAAGCGAGGATTCGCGGGATCTCGATCAGGAGCGGCGCGCGCGTTCGCTTTTCATCATGCGTATCCGCCTGATTGTTGCCGCCGTGTTTGCCGCGCCGATTCTCTACATCGCGATGGCGCATATGTTTCCCGCGCTTGGCGTTCCGCTGCCCAGCTTTCTGAATCCGCACACGCATCCGCTCGTTTTCGCGCTCGTTCAGCTGGCTCTGACCATTCCCGTGCTCCTTGCGGGCGGACGTTTCTTCCGCATCGGCATGAAGACGCTGTTCAAAGGCGCGCCGAATATGGATACACTGGTCGCCATCGGCACCGGAAGCGCGTTCCTCTACGGTGTATACGCAACCGTATTGATCTCTCAAGGTGACGTTTCGTTTGCGCAGCATCTCTATTTTGAGTCTGCTGCGGTTGTTATCACCCTTGTGATGCTTGGTAAATACCTTGAAGCGGTCAGTAAAAGCAAAACCTCCGAAGCGATTAAAAAGCTGATGCGTCTCAAACCAAAAACCGCGATTGTCCTGAAGGACGGCGTGGAGATTGAGGTTTCGCTGGACGAAGTCGCCGTTGGGGATGTGGTGCTGGTGCGCCCCGGCTCGGTGATTCCGGTAGACGGCACCGTACTGGACGGCGCGTCCAGCGTGGATGAAAGCATGCTTACCGGTGAGAGCCTGCCGGTGGAGAAACAGCCAGGCTCGCCCGTCACCGGCGGGAGTATCAATGGCGAAGGGCTGCTCCGCTTTACCGTCACCAAAGTCGGCGAAGACACCACTTTGTCGAAAATCATCAAACTTGTTGAGGATGCGCAGGGCCGCAAGGCACCCATCGCGAAACTTGCGGACGTAATCTCCGGCTATTTCGTTCCCGCCGTACTCGGAATTGCAATCGTTTCCGCCGCCGTCTGGGCGCTTGTCGGCAAGGACTTTAATTTTGTTCTGAATATCTTCGTCACCGTGCTCGTCATCGCCTGCCCCTGCGCGCTTGGTTTGGCAACGCCAACCGCTATTATGGTTGGTACCGGAAAGGGTGCGGAGCTTGGCGTGCTGATCAAGGGCGGCGAAGCGCTGGAGACGACGCATCGCATCAATGCCATCGTGCTTGATAAAACCGGTACCATCACGCAGGGCAAACCCGAACTGTCGGATATCCGCCTCTATACGGCTCAGGCCGAAGCAGATCTGCTCGCGCTCGCGGCCAGCGCCGAGCGCGGTTCGGAGCACCCCATCGCCCGCGCCATTGTGGAAGCTGCCGAGCAGCGCGGTCTCGCGCTTGTTTCGCCGGAGCGCTTCCGCGCGATTCCCGGGCGCGGGATTGAAGCGCTTGTCTCCGGTCGTCTCGTACTCGCAGGCAACGCGGCGCTGATGCGGGAAACGGGTGTTGATCTTTCCCGTTCGGAGCAGGATGCGCATCTGCTCGCGGATGAGGGAAAAACGCTGATGTATATTGCCGCAGACGGCGCGCTCGTTGCGCTTATGGCGGCTGCGGACGCGGTGCGGCCGACGAGCCGGCAGGCCATCGAACGATTGAAAGACATTGGAATCGAAGTATATATGCTTACCGGCGACAACGCGAACACCGCCGCCGCGGTTGCGAAAAGTGTTGGAATCGAACATGTACTCTCCGATGTCCTGCCGGAAGGTAAGGCGAGCGAGGTGCAAAAGCTCCAGGCGCAGGGCAAGCGCGTCGCCATGGTTGGCGACGGCATCAACGACGCGCCTGCGCTTGTTCAAGCGGACGTCGGCATGGCGATCGGCACCGGGACGGATGTTGCCGTCGAGTCTGCGGACGTGGTGCTCATGCGAGGCGACCTGTCCGCCGTCGTCGCTGCCATCGCGCTTTCGCGCGCAACCATCCGCAACATCCGGCAGAACCTCTTTTGGGCGTTTGCGTACAACATCATCGGCATACCATTTGCCGCAGGCGTGTTCTATGCCTTCGGCGGCCCGTTGCTTACTCCGGTGTTCGCGGGAGCGGCCATGGCGCTCAGTTCCGTTTCCGTCGTCACCAACGCGCTGCGTTTAAAGCGCTTTCGTGTAAGAGATTAGGCTTGCTGTTTCCGAAAAGCCGCCGCAGTATACGCTGAAAAAACAGGATTCCGAATTCGCATAAACCTCTGCGTACGATAGAAAGAGAGCTTGTTCCGTTTGCCGGCTGCGGCAACTTGGAACAAGCTCACTAGCAATCATTGAAATTCATCGACCTCCACTACAGCACAAAGCTATTTGTTTTTTATCCGATTGATTCTGCCCCGCGCTATGAGCGGCACACAACCCGCTCAGCCGTGCCCCCGGATCGGTTCTGCCGGATTTCGCGCTCCCGAAAGTTGAATCCTCCGAATCTAAATCAGCTGCGTGAGCTTCTCAGCCGCGTTCTTAAGCATTCTAAAAACGGAATCGAGATCGGAATCTCCCTCTCCCTTATCCTTTTTATCCTGCAGCACGGCAAGAATCGCAAGAACGCTCGCGGTGGTCAGGCGAAATTCGCGCTCGGTCAGCCGAAGCCTGCCGCGGTCGAGTTTGGAATGCGCACTCGATATGACCGACTTGTTTTCTCTGTCCCCCACCGACTGTCCGGCCATCGTCAGTGCCGAACAAATCGCCGCAATATCCGTAACATTGCACCCGGATAAATCATATTTCTCGCTGTCGAAGAGTCCCATCGAGTTTTCCTCCCTTGTTTTTCATAGCCTGATGATACTTCAATATGAACATGCTTCTTTTCATGAAAGTTGCAATCATTGTGACGATGGGTTTGCAGCTTGCAATTACCGTAGGCTCATCAGCGTTACCGCTGCGCCCGTCATCGCGGCAGACAAAGCTTTTGCATTGGCTTCGCCCTTCAGGTTTCCGTTCGCCAGGGACTTTGAAATTGTAATCAAAGCGTTGAACGCCACCTGAAATTCTTGTTCGTTCAAGCTGCGCACACCGCCGTTTAGCTTACTGCTCGCGCTGTCCACGGCTTGAAGCGTAACATCGTTTGCCGCGTTCTTTCTCATCAGGTTGAGCGCCGCTACCATTGTTCGGATATCTGTTTCGCTGCATCTGCTCAAATTGTACTGCCTTCCCGATTCGGACATTTTTAACTCCTGCCTTTCAAATGTTTGTTTTGTTCAGGTGTTTCATCTGTGGAACGCAAGTATTCACATTTCTTCTCAGAAAGCCGCTCTTCGCGATTATGCGTCCAGTATTGCCTTCATCTCTTCGCGCGTCAGCTTGTTTTTATCCAGAAGCGCTTCCACCAGCTTATCGATCTCTTTCCGACCCTGCTCAATGGTCTGTACGGCGTTTTTCAGCTCCGTTTCCAAAAGCTGCGATATACGGCCGACAATCATTTCGGACATCGGCCCTTGGAGCGCATCCATTCCGCCCAGTGCGGCCAGCCCAATGCTGCCCTCCATTCCGTATTGCAACAACATGGCGGATGCAAGCCGTGCCGCGTGTTCCAGATCTGAAGCAGCTCCTGTAGAAAGGCCTTCCTCTTCGCCGTAATACACCAGTTCCGCCGCGCGCCCGCCAAGCGAAGTGCGGATGCTGCCGAGCAGTTCCGCGCGGGTCTTGATCGGCGTTTGCTCCACATCGGAGTGCTCCATATATCCGCCGTGTCCGCCGCGCGCAACAATCGTCAGATAGGCGGGCATCGTGCCGGAAAGATGGCAAAGATAGGCGTGCCCCGCTTCGTGCCGCGCAACGCGCTCCAGATAATCCTTGCCCCAGTCCTTTTTTTCGCCATGCTGGCTGAGTTCCAGCGCTTCCTCCAGCAGATCGTCCGAAATCGGCGAATTCTTCTTTCTCGCGGTGCGCGCCGCCAGTTCGATGACGGATTCCAGATTCGCAAGGCTTAAGCCCGCCGTACGCCCGGCTAAACGGTCGATCAGCTCCGGTGATACGGCGCTGTCCTTCCGCTTGCCCAGCATCCGCTCCAGATAGGCTTTCCGGTTGTCGCGCGTTGGCATATCAACCAGGATCTTGCGGTCGAACCGGCGCACAAGAGCCGGATCAATCGAGTTTGCGCCGCCGTGCTCATCGTCAATGCGGAAGTTTGTCGCCGCCAGAACAAACACCGGCCTGCGCGGATCTACGGCAAAACCGTCCATCTCCGTTAGCAGCGCGGTAAGCGCCATCTCCTCGCCGTGCCCGGTGTTGCCGGAGCCGCGTGTGCGCCCGATTGCATCGATTTCATCGATAAACACAATGGACGGCGCATACCGCCGCGCGCGCCGGAACAGTTCGCGCACGGACTCCGGCCCGCTGCCCTGATACTTCGTCGTAAACGCGCTGGCCGCAACCGAAAGAAACGCAACGTTCGATTCCCCGGCCATCGCCCTTGCGAGCAGCGTTTTCCCCGTGCCCGGAGGTCCGTAAATCAGCACGCCCTTGGGCGGACGCAATCCCTGCGCCAGAAACTTCTTTGGTGAATGCAGGTATTGTACAAAGAACTCCAGTTCCTCTTTCGCGTCGTCCGCGCCAATGACGTCCGCAAACCGGACGTCCGGCCGTTCCGCTTCGTCCAGCACCTCGCCGCTGTCCTCGGCGGACATGGCGCGCCGGAGCGCGAGATCGCGTAGCCGTATGGTCGCAACCCGTTTGTCCGGGCTGAGAATCGGCGCGGTTTCAAAGACAAGAATCCTGCGCTCCGCATGCATCGACGTCGCCGCGCTCTGCAGATAGACCTGCCCGGAAATCCGCAGCAGTTCTTCGGCAAACACGCCAAACTCCCCTTCGGGCTTCAGCAGTTTTCCGCGCGCGCCGGAACGGGCAAGCGCGGACATCAGCTCGTTATCAATGCGGAATCCGTTCGACTCCAGCAGATAGACCGGCAGTCCCGGCATCCGCTCGCGTACGCTTTTCAGAAATGCGTATTCCTCTTTGATGGACGCCGCAGTGACGGGTACGTTTTCAAACGACGCCACAGTTCCCTGCGGCACGTCGTCCAGCGAAAGGCGTGTTGCCAGTGGGTCGTCGTTCAGCGTATTTTCCGCTTCTCTTGCAAGGTCGAGCAGCACAAACTGCACATCGTGTTCGCCAAAAATCGTGTAGGCGACAGCCGAATCAAGCGTGTCGTAGATCACGCAGTTCGGCAGCATAGCGCGGCAGCGCTCGGCAAACCCGGCATTGCCAAAGATCAGAATCTCCGGTTTGTCCGGGTTAACATAGAGCGCGCGCACATCCTCTTTGAGCGCATCCGTCTCCACCTGAAAGTGAATGGCCGTGATGTTCTTCAGCGCCTTTTCAAAGCTGCTTTCGCCCCAGAGTCCGCAGAGCTTAAAGAGCTCGTTTTTGCAGAACAGCTCCGTTTGCGCACGCACCGTGCGCGCGTCCGCAATGCCGCCCTCGGCAAACAACAGCGTTGCAGGCAGCAGCTGGTCGGTGTCCACGCGGATTCCATATTGCTTTTCAAACAGCCGGCAAAAGCGCGCCAGCTCGTTTGCGCTGATTCGTTCCAGATCGTGCGCGGCGAGTTTGTTAAACATCAGCGGCCAACCGGTTGCAAGCCGCGAGCAGATGGCGGGCGGGAAATAGGGCTGGTTTGTCTGCGGATTTATATCCGTTTCCAGCGCGTTGAGAATCGTCTGCCGCGGCGCAGCCCCGCCGCCCCCATGCTCGCCTTCATAGAGCGAACGCCCCGCGTTGGTGGTGAAGATCAGAATCACGTCCCGAAAAGGAACGTCCTCGTCCAGAAAATCGTCGTGCAGCTTTCCGGCGTCCATGATCTGCAGAAAAAGCTGAATCGTGTTCAGATTCGCCTTCTCGATCTCATCCAGCAGCAGGATGGAATGCGGGTTCTTCCGTACGAATCCGGTTAAAAGACCCGGCTTGGCGTCCTTGAAACTCGGTGCAAATCCAATCAGATTGATATGCGCCTGATGGTCGGCATAGCTGCTCATATCAAACCGTTTATACGGCAATTTCAGCGCGCCGGCCGCCTGTTCGGCCAGATACGTCTTGCCAACGCCCGGAGGCCCGGCAAACGCGAATACCGCGCGCGGCTGCTTGCGCGCTTCATCTGCCGAAGCGAGCACCTCCGCCGCGAACATTCCCTCCGCAAACGCATGAACGGCATGATCCTGCCCGTAAACGCGTTCCAGAAGCTGATAACGCATCTCCCGAATCCGCTCGTTGAGTTTCGGCAGGAACGCAAGTCCCGTCACTTCCGGTTCCCGTTGCGCCGGCTCGACTTCTTCCTTCGTTTCGGCGGAAACATTCTTTTCCTCTCCGTCGGAAAGTATGTTCTTCAGCATCGCGGTTGGGTGCCGCAAAATCGCGCCCAGAACGCCAAAGGCTGTGACGGCGGGCTCCTTGTCCTGTTCGGCGTGATATACCGCGCTGCCCAGCACCAGATTAAACTGATCCTGCGCCGATGGCGGCAGACTTTCGTTGTTCAGCATGCGGCGCAGCTGCTGCCGGCTCGCCGCAGTATCCACATTTCGGTTTCGAAATTCCTGGGCAACCTTGCGGATATCCTCGTCGACGGCAGCCTTGTCCTCATAAGACGGCGCAAAATCCGCGCATTTCATTTCCGAAAGTTTTAAAAGGCCCAGAAACAGGTGTTCCACACCCAGGTCACCTTTGCTGAACGCCTTTGCTTCCTCCAGCGCTCGCAGCAGCGCAAACTGCATTGCAATGTTCAGTTCCACGTCGATCCCCTTTCGCCGTATCCGTTTTCTTGCAGACAGGCTTTTCGTTGTTTTTCCGTTTCGTACCGGTAATCAATTTGAAACTGCCGCGCGGTACCATCCGCACCGGCGGTCCAGATATTTCGGCTATCCCTGGAAATATCCAATCCGTCAATCGGGCCGGTATGTCCGGCAACGATCATCTCCAACGCGCCGGAGCACACCCTCCAGATGCGGATGTTTCCATCCGTCCCGGTGGAGAAAAGAAACGCACCGTCCCGCGTGAACGCAAGTCCTGTTACCTCGCCGGCCGTTCCGGACAGACGCATATGCAGCTCGCCGCTTTTCAAATCGAACAGCGCAATCGTTCCATCCCATCCGCCGGAAGCGCCCATGTCCCCGCGCGGGGATAGGGCAACCGAACTGACGCTGTCCGCGTGGTGTGTCAAAACGCGGATGCATTGTCCCGTATCGGCGTGCCAAATGCGCACGGAATGATCCCAACTGCCGGAAAGCGCGATTGTTCCATCCGTTGAAAGCGCGGCGGCGGAAACGTTGGATGTATGCCCAATCAGTACCGCGCGGCAAGCGCCATCCGTCTGGAATACGCGAAGCGTGTGATCCCAGGAGGCGGTTAGAAACGTTTTTCCGTCAGAATCGACGGCAACCGCATTCACAGCGCCTTCATGCCCGCGAAACACGTGCAGTTCCTGCAGATCCTTCGCGCGCAGCAGCCTGGCCGTCGCGTCCGCGCAGGCAACGAGAATCATGCTTCCGTTCCCGGCCGTGCAATGCACGGAACAGGAAAGCTGCCGTTCGGCGCAGCAGGCGCCTTCCTCCACGTTCCAGAGCCGCAATCGTCCGTTTTCCTCCGCGGTTAATAGACGCCCGCCATCCGCGGAAAGCGCCGCTCTGACCCTCGAGTTCCCGCAGGCGAACATATGCTGTGTCCAGGCAGATTTCACTCCGTTAATCGGCAGCGTTTTTCCAATTTCCGCGTTCAAATGCAGATAGTCCGGGTCCTGTTCGAACCCGGAGATACCGCCCGCCTCATAGAGCAGCGAGAGAGCGCGCGCCGTTTCGCCCGCCTCGTTTGCCTTTCTTGTTTCTTTCATGCAGCGCTCGAATCGCTCCCGCAGCGCTTGTTGTCCCGCAAGTGAAATAATCCGGCAGATTTGCCAGTCCGCCCGGTAGGCAAACGCGGGCACGACCTGCAGCAAGACCGCGCTGCTCCAGCCGGACATGACGATTGCGTGCCCGCCGAGCGCAAAAACCGCGCAGTTCACCGGCGCTCTTTGCGCCGTAAACGACCGGAGACAGCGGCCGCTGTTTACGTCCCAGACGCGCACGGTTTCGTCCCGCCCCGCGGTTAACAGCGGATTGCCGGACGGATGAAACGCCACAGCGGTCACTTCGCCTTTGTGCCCGCTCAAACGCCGTATCTTGGATCCGGTTTCGAGCGAAGTCAGCAGTATTTCGCCGGTGCTCGTGCCAACCGCCAGTTGATATCCTCTTTGGTCCGTCGCAGCGCAACTCACCGAACCCGCATCCAGGGAAAGTATCCTTTCTTGCTCGGCTGTTTCCATATTCCATTCATACAGATCCGTTTCTGCGCTGGTCAGAAACCTTACCCCATCCGGCAGGGCGAAAAAACCAGCCTGGCCAAATAACGGCGAGCGTATTTTATGCCGCCACTTGCCGGTATCGAGATCGACCTCCATGACATATCGCTTTGCCTCTCCGTTTTCCATCCGGCCAAGCAGCAGAAGCGCGCTGTTCTTCGCCGCAAACAGACGAACGCGCTCCACCGCACCCTCCGCAAACGAAAACCGCCTCAGCGGCGATCCGACCGTGTCGTAGAGCTTCAGCGTATTATCCTCACACGCGGCGGCAATCAGGCCCGCTTTGGCGTCAACATCCAGCGCATTCACCCGATCGCCGCGCTGTTCCAAAACAGCCACACGCGTCTTTTTCGCCAGATTCCAGAGTTCCAGGGATCGATCCTCAAACGCGAATGCGCAGAGCGCTCCCTCCTGATCGACCGCAAACGTATGCGCGCTTTTTGAGCAAAGCTGCAAGCAGGCGTCCGCGCCGGTATCCGGCCTCGGCATCCCGTGAAACGCCGTTTCGCCGCCATATCGTTCCATCAGCTGCGCAACCGCGCGCATGGTCTGCCGCTCGTACAGAAAGCGGGCGAACAGCTCCGCCGCGGCGGCGCAGGGGTTTCCGTTGAAACAATTCTGAAGATCGCGCATGGCCGTCAGATCGTCAATTTCTGCGTTGCGCCATCGGTACATTGATCGATTATAAACGGTGGGCATATGCAGCGGATGCGCCCGCAATGCCGCCTGCCAGCATTCTTCCGCCAGATCGGGACGCTCCAAATCCAGGAAGCTCATAGCGCGGTTGTTCAGCGCGTCCGTCCCCGCGACCGGATTCCATGGCTGCTCGCGCGGATAAGCGCCGCCGCTCCGTTTTGTATAAATTCCGCAGAGGATTTTCTCAATCTCTTCGAAGCTTGCCGGCCGCTCCCGTTCGTTTTCCCGAAAGCACCTGCGAAGCAGAGCTTTGAGTTCCTCCGGAGCAAAGTCGCCAACGGCGGCGAGATACCGGTCGCAGGAGAGCCCCGCAACCTCGCCGTCCCGCCAGAGAAGGTCGCCGAGCAGCAGTTCGAGCAGCGTTACGGCAAATCCCCAGAAATCCGTCCAGATCGTCGCGTCCGCGCCGCGCTTCTGCTCAACGGAGCAATACGCAGGTGTCCCCGGCGCGCTCTTGCAATGCAGCGCGTTCGAGCGCGGCGCGTTCTGGTCCGCCGCTTCACCACCGGATGGAACGCAGATGCCGGATATTCCGAAATCGGTCACCTTGACCGTTCCGTCCGCCGAAAAAAGAATATTGTCCGGTTTTACGTCCTGATGGATCAGCCCGCGCGTATGCGCATAGCCAAGCCCGCGCGCAATCTGAATGGCAATATCGAGAATGCTTAGCAGCGATTCCGTTCCGTTTTCACGCCTCAGTTTGCCGTCGTCAAGCGCCTGCCGCAAACTTCCGCCTTCCATCCACTCCGCAAATACGGAAGGCACGCCGCCAATCTCGCGCACGTAATAGCAGGAGACGATATTCTCGTGCAGACCCAGATTAATCCAGGCCTCGCACTCATGCGTAAAGCACGTCCGGTAAGCGGCAATGCCAAGCGCTTTTTCGCCCGGCTGCTTCATTGCCAGATCGAGATCCCATTCCAAATGGCGTACGCGAAATACGCGCCCCATGGCGCCGCCGATCGGACCTTCCAGAATCCGATACGTTCCCAGCAGGGTCGAGCCGCACGCCAACGGTTCCATGCATCTCATTCCTTTATCTGAGTTGCCGCAATTGTTCCGATCAGGAAGATGATGCCGTACACAACATACAGCACAATGACCCACCATTTCAGCGGGAATGCATTAAAATACCGGATCGAATACCAGCCCGCTGCCGGAAGCGTCAGCAGATAAATTTCGGTAGCCATAAACGTGGCAAACCGCTTTACCCCGCTCTCTTCCGCAAGGCACGTAAAGAACGTGCGCAGGATGCCAATGAGCAGCAGCAGCGCGTAGAGTTTGAATGCGAATACCCAGCCCGGGGAAAGATGCCAGCCAAAGATGTAAACCAGCGATGCAACAAAGCATGGGATAAACATCTGTATGACAATGAATTTAAAGAACACCGCAATGCCGCCGCCGTGGAGCGTAATTGCGTCGATGGTCATCGTGCTGGTCCGATAATACGCATGCTTGTCAATCTGCTGGAATGTAACGCTCAGCAAAATAAACGCCCATGCCGCCAGCAGAACTCGCAGGAAACGATTTTCCGGCCATAAATCGACGGATGCAACCAAAAGAACAACAAGAACCGCAGCCATCCAGATGAAAACACGCATTGCTTTTCCGAAGCCGGATGCTCTTGCGCTATTACTGTTCGCCATGAGACCGAATATTCCGTTGATCAGCAATACCGCCCAAAGGCAAATAAACGCGGTGGCAACCAGCGAATATAGATTCGGCGAAACCTGCCCGCGCACCATCAGCGTGTCTACTCCAAACACGCCAAGCGCCGGAAGCACAATCATCCAGAGATAATACTGAATTCCAGCCGCCGCGTTCCCGCCGCGAAACCGAATCCCGTTGAGTTTGGTAAACTTGCGCGTCTTTTTCGGTTTGACCACCGGCGGGCGGTAAGGAGAGGGCGGTACTTGATGATTCGGAAGTGCAGGCGGCGTTGAGCCAGAGTGATTCGTCTTGCATTCCAAATCGTAATTCGCCCGCTGTTGCACGACTAGATTATCCTTTTCAATGCTCGTAACCGCCAAAATCATATCGGTCGTGAGTTTTTTCTTCGAACCCGTCGGAAGTTCTGTCCCCTTCGGCAAAAAGCTCCCGCAAAGTTGAATCGTATCCTCCGCCTGCGAATCGTAGTGGTTATCGGAATACCGGTTGAAATTCCCTACAAAAGCCTGCACCAGCGTATGGTCCATTAACTCAGTGAAGTCCGTTCCCTTCTGTTTCAAGTCCAACCCCGGATGCAGGCATGCAAAACCGATTAATTCGCGCAGACATTTTTCCTCTTCGCTGGATCCCGTATCGGCGTCTCTTGCCGCCGTAAGCAGCGCGAGTGCCCTCTTGACAAGGGGACTGCCAAAGAGCCGTTCGCGCAGAACCTGAAACGACTTGAAATTCGGGTCTAAAATGGGCCAGTCGTCCGGAAACGGCTCCAGATATGCCTGGAACCCCGCTCCTTCGAGACCGCTTTCCTGAAGTCGCACCACAAGGAACTGGTTGACTTCGCCCAGCGTTTGGTTGCGAAACTTTCCTTTCGGGATGTTGTCGTTGATAAACGAATACATGTTCTTTCCGAGCTGGCGCGCTTCCGTCTCGGAAGTCCAGCTCAAGGAACCCTTTGGGACTGTTTCGCCAATGTAATTCAGCACGCCGTACCCCAGCATGTCCGCCTGCTTGAGTTCCTTTTCGCCACCGGCGCGCGCAATCACGAAATCCGCAGGGAACAGCGTGACCAGAAGCTCCATCGCTCTGGTCTGCCCAAAAAGATTATCCTGTACGACGTCGCGAATGAACTTTGCGCAGGCTTCCAAAAAGTCGTTTGCATCTTTTTTTACGAGAATGGAACCATTTTCATATAAATCGACAACTCCCAGCGTGTTTGCCCATTCCATAATCTGGTCGACATTCTTTTTGTTCAAAGCAATCTGTTCGGCCTTCTTTTCTTGTTCGGCTTTCTCTTCTTTCGAAGCAAACGGATCAACCTTCTTATCACCGAAGTCAAACTGGCCAAACTTATCTTTACTCAAATCAAGCAGTTCGACTGCGTTTTTCAGCGCGCCGAGCATGGCGCGTTTGCACTCGCCGCTCTCGTCCAATGCGAGCAGTTCTTTTGGGCAGTTGCGGAACATTTCACCGGCAATTCCCAGCGTAGCGGCCGAACGAATGGATTTTGTATAGGGAAGCAGGCTGTCCTGCATCGCCTTGGCGCAGATTTCCGGGTTGATTTTCTTCACCAGATTGAGCTGCAGAATCTGCATGCAAGCGCTGACGCTATCCGCCTTGTTCTGCTGAATATAGCGTTTCAAGCGCTGATAAACGCCATCGATTAGCTCCGAGAGAAACCCGTTCCATTCATCCCGGCAATCCTGGCGGAACCGCTCCTCCGTCTGCGCCTGATATGCGCAGCTGTCCTCCACCTTTGCTTCGGTAAAAAAGCGCTGATAGGTACTAAGCGCCGTGTACCAGGCACGATGCGCGTTTTTCGGGTCGCTCAGCTCGCTGTTCTCGGCAATGCGCAGAGTGAGTGCGGCATATGCCTGTATCTGCCAGGCGTCTTTCAAGCTGCCGACCGCGTTGCTCAGCATGGTTTCGTTCAATTCGTTTGGTGAGGATTGCTCCGTGCAGCCGCAGTCCTCCAGCAATTGCAGAAATTCTTTTTTAAAAAAACGATAGGGAATCGGCTCGCCGGAAGCATGCGCAAGCTTCGCGCAAGCCGAGATATACAGCGCGCTCCGTTCCTCCGGCCCCGGACGGGCCGGAAAGCGTAGCGTCGTCAATTCGTCGTAAAGGCGAACCTTCGGTTTCAGCAGGTCTCCGCTGTACTGCGTACGCAATTCCGGCAAGAGTGCGGCCGATGGCAGCATTTTAATATGCATCGCCAGGTCTTTCGAGGAGAGTGTCGGCGGTGCGCCCAGCGCTTCATAACGGTTCATGGTTTCCCCCTTCTATCGGAGATTCGGTCTGCGCCGCGGGAGCGGAGAGCTGCTCCATTCTTCCAATCAGCGCTTCCATCCGGTCGCTCTGTTTTACCAGCAGATCCCGTACCAGCGCTTCCGGCGAAGCGACGCTGTGTTCGTACTCGCGCATCAGCTGCTCGTATTGCGCGCCCAGCGTTTCGGACGGCGCGGCTTCCAGCAAATCGAGCATCAGACTGACCGCTCTCTTCAGGTTTCCCGCGCCATAGCACGCGCGCATCCATAGCTGCTTTATCTCGATATCGTCCGGACGCAGCGTGTTTGCGCGGCAAAGCATGTCGCAGGCGTCCTCGTAATCCTCCCGCTTCATGCGGCCGATTGCGTCGTTGAACAGCAGATCCGGCTGATATGCCAGCATTAAATATGCGGTAAGTTCGCTCTTGCAACCGGGGCACTGCTGCTGTTCCAGCGACAATGCAGATGCACAAACTGGGCAAATCATATGTCATTCTCCCCCTATTTCTCCGGAATGGGTGGCATATCGCTGAATCCTTCCCATTTGGGATAGATCCGGCGGAGTACGTCCATGTGTTTTTGGCATTCTTCGTCGTTTGGCATAAATCGCATTGCCGTTTCGATTTCCTGGAATTCTCTTCGGTCGGACGAAGCCGATACGAACAACCTCTTTTTCACCTCGGCAGGAATATCCGTAGACTGTTCCACAAGGTCGATTAATTCGCGGCCTTTCCTAGCGTATATCTGGCAGACCAGCCACATTGGCGGGCGCGGCGCTCCGCCTTCATCTGGTTTGAGCATCTCTTCAATCGCGTCGAGGTCGCCAACCGCCTTGGAGAGCATGGATTGATCCTCATTGTCGTAAGCGCGGTAGCCGAGCGCCGCCGCGGTGGCAATGTCCGCACCGATCTCCGGCTTTCCTTTTTCCGAAGTCTCATTGTAGTGTTTCACGCTGGATACCTTTGCGTCGAAATCCTGACGCCGCGGTTCCAGCGGCACATGGGTCAGCGAGCTGCCGCCGACCTTGCGCAGTTCATTCATCCGGTCGTTGGCTTTGCAGGCATCCCCTTCGTCAATCGCCTGCTCCACATCGCGGACGATCTTCTTGAGCATCGTTTCCGCAACGATTCGCTCGCCCGCCTTCGGAATTTCGGCTATGCGTTTCATTACGTCGCTCACCAGCTTATCCAGTTCGTCCTGTTTGGGCAGAGCGGGCGGCGGGGACTGCTCAAACACAACGTCCACGACAACGCCCGCAGCTTCCGCGCGTGCGGTGAACCGACTGGAGATATCGCAGGCGAGCGACAGACGAATGGACGTGCCCTGCGGTACCGGCGGATCAAATGTCAAGCTGACTTTCTTAATAAACTCGGTTTCTTCATAAAAACGCAACTCTGCGTAATATGGATTCTTGCGATTGACCTCGAATTCGTAATCGCGTGAGCAGGGCAGCTGCGTTCCTTTTTCCATCAGTTTAACCATTTGCACAGCGCCTGTATTTGAATTTTGTGTTTCGATGTAATAATTACGTGAGAGGACGACAGGCATTTCGCCGACCGCGAGCACCGCCGCGTCGAAGGTGGTGTTCAATATCTGCGTGTTCCCCGCGAAGAAGGTCACCGCGTAGGGTTCTTTTTCCTCCATGGAGACCAGCTCGTCAAAAAAGAAGCTCCCGTCCTCGTTGACCATGTATTCCTTCGAAAAACCGCCCGCAGCGCGCTGCACCCTTGCGTAGATCCCGCCCGGCAGCTTTCCGGAAACGGAAACGAGGCTTCCTTCCACAATGCTGATTCCGCCGTATCCGCGCCCCGGTTTAAACGCAGCAATCACCTGCAGCGACTGGCCCTCGTGGCTGACCGCTTCCGCGCCAACAGAAACGATTCCGCAGGATGCGGCGGCGATCGCCGCGCCGTATCCGACCGCCATATCCGGTTCGTCCTTTAAGGGCACCGGCATCTTGGTGTGGACCGCCAGGTTCGGGTTGGTAAACGTTCGCTCGATCAGCTGGGAAACCACCGGAACATGCGTACTTCCGCCAACCAGAAGCACCCCGTCGATCATATCCAGCGTTACGCCGTGCTTCTCTTCCGCCTCCTTGAGCGCTTTATAACATTCTTCAATCGTGCTTTGCAGCAGCGTTTCAATCATCGCTTCAAATTCCTGCCGTGTAACCGTAACCGCCAGATTGACCGTTGCCCCCGCTTTGTCCTTAAAAATACCGTCCGCGGTTTCGTAGTGCTCGTCCTTGCCGGAAAGCGCTTTTTTAATGATCTCCGCCTCCAGTTTCAGCCGCGTGAAGCGCAGGCGATCCTCTTCCTCGTGGTTGACATCCAGATCCAGATCATAGCCCTCGCCGGGATCCTGCAGCATTTTCAGTACGTGCTGCGCCAGCGCTTCATCAAAATTGTCTCCGCCAAGGTAGTTGTTCCCGGCAATGCCGAGCACGTAGGCGTCCCCTTCGTTCAGCCGTACGATGGATACGTCGAACGTTCCGCCGCCGAGGTCGTAGACCATGAAAATACCGTTGTTGATTCCGTTTTTAAAGCAGTAATACAGTGCGGAAGCGGTTGGCTCCTGCAGCGTGAACTCCACCTTCAAACCGGCCAGCTCGCCTGCTTTGGTGGTCGCTTCCCGCGCGTTGGAAGCGAAGTAGGCGGGAATGGTAATCACCGCGCGATCGACGATATAGTCCGAATACTCGGGGATGCCGTTGAGGTATTCCTGCATCTGCTCCTTCATGGCGCGCAGAATTTCAGCGGATACTTCGATGGGCGCCAGCGATTTCGGCCCGCAGGTTGCGCGGTAATTGGAGTCCCCCATGTGCCGCTTGATGGAAACAATGGGTTCCGGCGCCGTGCCGCGCCGGTTAAACGCGATCTGCCCGGCCTTGAGGCTATCCGACTTTGCGTCGTATACAATCACGGAGGGGAACGTTTTTCTTCCGGTTTTGTCGGTTCTGCAGACGATGGTCTTATTGTCGTCCGCCATCATGGCAATCACGCTGTTGGTTGTTCCGAGGTCGATGCCTACGCATTTGCTGGTCTTCATTTTATTTCGCTCCCTTCCTGTGCGCTTTCCTGTTCTTTTGTATCGTCGTTTACTTTCTTTGTTTTCGCCGTTTTTTCAGACTTGTTCCGTCTGGAAACCAGTCTTTTCCAAATCGCTTTGATCCGGCTGATCAGATTCGGTTTGGCTACTGCAGAAGGCGTCTCGGTGGTGGCGGTTTCCGCCGCGACCGCGACCTCTCCGCTTTGCGGCGGTTCTGCCTGGGCGGGTTCTTCCGCCGACACGGGCGCCTCTGCCGCCGCCTGTTCCGGCTCCTGCTCCAGTCCCCGCTCCGGTTCCAGAACAGGCGCCTTTCGGCAGGAGAGCTTTGCCCGGTGTAAAATTCGTTCCTGCGCGCGAATCTCCGGTTCGATTGCTTCCGCAACGGATTCAACCGTATTTCCATCCGCAGGAAGCCACTCAATAATATCCGCAGCGCTTTCCAGTTCCGGTGTTAGCGCCTCGCCTTCATAGGTAAGCATCTGCACGTGACGGTCTGCCAGCAGTGCGGCAAGGCTTCGCACAAACGTATCGTCGCTCCCGCGCTTTCGATAGACCTGCAGCGCGAGCGAAACCGCCAGCTCGTCCGCACGTTTCTGTTCCTGAAGAAATTTCTGCGTGGAGGTATCCCGCTCCGTTTCATAGGCTTTCATCAGTTCCAGCACAATGCTCTGCGCCGGCACCTTTCGGACAAATGACGGTACGGCTCTTTTCTCCGGCAATGATTCGAACTGCATTCGTTTGCTCCTCCTGTATTTCCTAAATCAATTCAATCTCATCTGGAATGGTGAATACGCTCCTTTGCGCCTCCTGCTAAACCGGTTTTTTCTTCTTGCCAAACAGTCTTGCGCTGCCCGGCTGACCGCTTTTTATATAGAGAATGCATATGGCGTCCACCAGTTCGTTGTACTTTGACGGCCGATGAAAATAGATGCCGGTCGCGTCTGCGAACTTCAGCGCTTCCAGATAGGAAGCAATCGCCTGATCGATTCGGTTCATCCCCGCGTGCGCCTTTGCGAGCGATGCCAGGCATTCCATGCGCTGTTCGTCCGTCAGTCGCGGACTCGTTAGAATCGCGCCGACAATTTCAATTGCCTTTTCATAGTCGCCGTCCTGCAGCGCCTGCCGCAGGGCTTCAACGGAATTCGCGCCGGAAAGCGCCTCCAGAACGGATTCCGCGCTGGTATAGCGCGCAATGTCGCTAAAGCGCAGGCACCGGCTCAGAATAGTATCCAGCCGCGGCGAAGGATCCGTCCCTTCAAAGCACGCGCCGACCCGAAACTGAAAATCAACGCGTTTCCTGCGCTCTTGGAGCATATCGGTTTTACCGCCGAACCGCTCCTCAAAAGGCGACCACCCCGTGTAAAGTTCCAGAAACATCAACCCCGCCTGGTAGATATCCGAGGCCTCCGTGTATCTGCCGTCGAAATTTTCCGGCGCATAGATGCTCATCGTGGTACAAAGCGCCGTTTCCGGCTTGTCCGCATACGCGCCCATGCCAAAGTCCATCACGCGCAGCACGTCGTTTTGAATCATGACGTTCGCGCCTTTTATATCCCGGTGAAGAACGCCTTCCCGGTGCGCAAGCGACAGCGCGGTAAAGAATTGCCGCATCAGATCAATGATAACCGCTTCGCGCGGAAAACGCTTTGCGCGGCGGCATCGCTTGATGATTGCCTCCAGCGTGTCGCCGTCGCGCACGAGTTCCATGGAAACGTAAGCGCAGCGTCCGGCCGGCGTATCCAGCTTGCCGAACGAGTAAATCGGAACGAAATGGCGCTTCTGCTCCATTGGAGCACTCGAGGAAAGAATACGGGCCGGCAGCGCGCAGTCCTCCAGCATCCCCTCGACATTGCCAAGCGCCGTTGCCTCCGGCTTGTAAATCTTAATGGCGACTTCGCGCGCCACCGCGCCGTTCATCAGCTCTTCCGCGCGGTAGACCGTACCGAAGTTGCCGCCGCCAAGGCGCGTCAGCAGCCGGTATTGATTATCGCCCAGAGTCTGTCCGGAAAGTTCCGAAACCTGCATGCCGCAGCCCCTCCCTTTACTTTTATGTACGCAGCGTTCATTCGCTATCCAGGATGCGCAATCCGGCTAAACGATCATATCGATTTCGGAGAGCAGCGCGTTGAGCTTGGCCAACCGGTCGTCGCTCAGTCCGGCGAACGCGTCCGAGGAAAGCATGGTCACCTTATCGAAACGCTTGGCCACGCGATCCACGAGCGCGCTGTGCTTTTCCGCCAGCAGCGTTTCCGCGTCCGCGTCGTTATATACGGGCACAATGGAGGTATCCTCGCCGTTTTTGACCACGCGAACCAGCGGAACACCCGCAAGCTGGCGCAGCTGGGACGCGATTTTATTATCCACATACTGGTTCATCAGAATGTCCAGTTCGCGTCCGCCGTAATAACCGGAACCGCGCTTGATCGCCTGCTCGTTCCCTTCGTAAACACGCCGGGCAAGCATTTCGATTACGTCGTCGTCGCAGATCAGCTTGCCCTCGTGCACTTCGCCGTATTCCTTGGCGACCTTGGAGAACATGTAGCGTGCAATTCCTTCCAGCGCTTCCAGTGACAGCGCGTTGAACACAACGATTCCGCCGCGGCGCATGATGCGCCCGATAAACTCCGGCCGGAAGCAGGGAATATGCTCTTTCTCATGTCGCTCCGTGTTAAATTTCGCCTTTACGACCTCCTCGATTTCCTCCGGAGGCCGGCCTTCACGCAGCATCTTCGCGATTTCGTACTGACCGATATTGGAAGTCAATACGAAAAACGCCTTGCTGCCGGAGGCGGTCACGCCGCGCATATCCGTAATCGTCCCCTCGTCAAAGAGGTTTAAAAACGGATCCCAAACGGCGGGGTGCGCTTTTTCAATCTCGTCCAGCAGCACCACGGAATACGGGTCCTTATTAAGATCGTTAATCAGCTTGCCGCCCTCGGCGTATCCAACATAACCCGGCGGCGTACCAATTAAGCGCGAAACGCTGTGAGACTCGCCGAAGTTGGCCATTTCAAAGGAGATCAGTTTGCGCGAGCTGGAGTAAATCTGAGCGATCTGTTTGGCCAGTTCCGTTTTTCCCGTTCCGGAAAGCCCCGCAAAAACAAACACCGCTGCGGGCGCTTTTTTATCCACCATGCCTTTTTGAATCAGATCGAGCCTGCCCGCAACCTTGTTGACCGCCGCGTCCTGCCCAACCAACCGCTGCGAAAGCAGGAAGGTGTAGTCCTTATCCGCGCCGGTGCCTAGGATCGTTTCCGGAGGCAACCCGGTTTGAACGGACATCCGCCCCGCCAGATGTTCGCGCGTCATCACCGGATCGGCCTTGCCGCGCATCTCCGCTTCGGCGGCTACGTCGGCAGCGGTCTGTGCGAGCAGTTCAATCGCTTTTTTAGGGAAGCGTTTGGAGATGAGATAGTCGTTTGCCATGCGGTACGCAACCTGCGAAATCCCCTTGGCAAATTTCACGCCGTATTCCCTTTCGAGCTCCGGCAGCGCAAGATCGATCATCCGCTGCACGTCCGCCTTTGCGGCTTCCGGAAACAGGACGGATTCCGCGCAGTGGTCGAGCTGCTCGCCCATGGCAACAAGCTCGTTCCACTCCGCCGTATCGACAAGAATCATAAGCCGGTACTCGTTTTTCAGGAATCTTCGGGCTACGGCGGAAAAATGGTCTTTAAAGTACTTTGCGAATCCCTCCACGGCATAAATGCGATCCGGCTCCTCGTCGAAAAAGCGCAGCAGCTTCTCAGCCGCCTGCTCGTAATCGTCCGCCGTAACGCCGGAAAGATCGAACCAGATCACCTGCATCTGCCGAAGCGATGCATAGCGTCCTTCGCGCAGCGCGGCGGCGAGCGCATAAGCCATGCTGGTCAGCCCCGTTCCGTGATCCCCGTGCAGCAATACGTTTCGAATGGATTTACGGAAAAACACCTTGACGACGGATTCCATCACGTCGTCCTGGGCAACCAGTTCACGTTTGATCACGCTTAGATTTTTGCATTCGCAGATTTCGAGGGGCAGAGCCGCTTCAATCACATCCGGCTCCACAAGTCCCTCGCTCAGGTGCAAATAGTAAGCGGGGTCGATTTTCAGTACATTCGTAATGAAGTATTGCAGTTTTGCGTCGCCGTTTCCAAGCAGTTCCGATATCAGCTCGCGCTCGCCAATCCGGCACTCGCCTACGGCCAGCGCGCGGTTTTGAGCGGCGGATAAAATAGCAGCCGCATCCGCGGAAAAACTTTCCTTTGTTTTTGCCAGTACGCGGGTTGCCTGCTGTTCGGTTTGAAACGCGTTTTTCAGGTAGACCGCAATCTTCGCGCTGGTCACGTCCGCACCGCCTCTTTTGAGCAGCAGAAAACCGTAGCTTTCCTTGAGCGTAAACGCCGCCGCCATCAAGTGCACCGGACGAACCGTTTCCTCCCCCGCATGGGATGCGAGGGAAAGCGCCTGTTCAATGGTATATAAGGCGCGGCCTTTCAGCGCGGCTTCCACCAGCGCGCCCGTCTGGTCAAACAGCGCGGCAGTGTCCTTCTGCCGCTGTATTGCTTCCAGCAGATCCCCGGAACGGAACATCGCGCAGAGCGTCGACTTCTCTTCAAGCGAGTCCGCTCTTGAGAAAAGCACCAGGATCAGATCGATGATTCCTGCGCCGTCCGCTAATTCGTCCAGCCATGTACCCAGCGGCGCGCGGAAACTTTCGAATAAAAACGGATTGATCGCGGCATTGCCGGTTTGGGACATCGCGGTAAACGCCGCAACGCAGTTCTTGCGGCGCACATCCTGCGCCAGATAATTCGTCAGCAGATTCGCCGCATCCAGAAACGCCTTTCGCTCCGCCTCCGGCAAATCCGCAAGCGGTGCGGTATTCGCGTTTTGCGTAAACAAAACAAGCAGCAGATCCGTCTCCGTAATCTGCCTGAGCTGCTCCGTTACGGCGCGTTCCATCGCCGCGTCCAGCAAGAGGCCGAGCGACGGACGAAACCTGCCGGTATCCAGTTCGGAACCTCCGTTTTTCCACATAGCGTATGCCTCCGTCAGAATGAAATAAGGATCAGTGATATATTATCCCGCCCGCCGTGCTGGTTGGCCAGCGCGGCTAGCCCGTCGCATCGCTCCTGGGCCGGCAAACTTTCGCGCATTCCGGCGGAGAGTTCCTCTGCATTCGTCTCGCCGTATAACCCGTCGCTGCAGAGCAGCAGGCAGTCGCCCTCCCTGATCCGCTTATAGGATATCTCCGGAGCGCTTGGCGCGCGCATGCCGGCAAATCTCGTTAATCGCGCGCTGGCCGAATGCCGGCTCGCTTCTTCCGGCTTGAGTAGTCCGGCCGCGACCATCTCCGCGGCGACATTGTGATCCCGCGTGAGCCGAACTACCTCGTTTGCGCCGTTCCCCAGCCAGTAGGCGCGGCTGTCTCCCAAATGAACGATCACCGCGCAATGATCCACCAGCCAGACCGCGCAGAGCGCCGCGCCATAGGCGATTCGCCCGTTTTCGTTCGTCCGCTCAAAAATGCTGTCGCTCACGCCGCCAATCGCCTTTGCCAGCGCGCTGCCCGCAAGTTCAACCGTGAACTCCTTCGGGAGCGTTTCCGACAGACGGACAATCATGGCCGGAAGGATGTCTTTTATCAGATCCGCGGCTTTCTCTCCGTCGGCCAACCCGCCCATCCCGTCAATCACCGCGAAAAATCCGGATTCCGGGCAGCAGACCACCCTGTCCTGATTGCTCTTGCGAACCTGTCCCGCATCCAAGGCGGACGCAAACTCAAACCCCAGCGAGAAGAGAGGTGTGTTCGTCATACGGCTGCCTCGATCATGTTCTTTAGCTCCACCGCAGACTGCACGTTCATTCTGCCTTCCGGTTCTTCCAACGCAAAGTCAATCGCTTCCGCAAGCCGTTTCGGAATCTCCGGATTACGCTTGCGAATTGGCGTAGCATAACTATTCAGCGCAACCGAAATCGGGTTTTCCGCGTTCATCGTTTCCTTTGGCGGCCATCCGGTCAGCATGCAATAATATGTCGCAGCCATCGCCCAAACATCCACTTCCGGCTTGGCATACCGAAAATCGTTAATCTGCATGCGAGGAATAAAATCCCAGGTGCCGCCTTTATCCTTGGGGCCGGTATAGCGCGTCAATCCTGCCGTTTCAAAGGCTTTTGCAAATCCAAAATCCGCCAGCTTGACATCCGGCCGTTCGGAGTGATCCATCAGGAATAGATTCCCCGGCTTGATATCCCGGTGCACAACACCCTGAACCGTTTGGATTTCCCCGCTTGCAAGAGTCGATTCTATCTGCGCGGTGTGAACGTAAGACAGCCCTTCGAGCGCTTGCAGAATGATGTGCGTCGCCATGGGCAGTTCCATCTTTCTGCCCTGCAGAATCCGGTTTCGGCGCATATAATCATCAACGCTCCCGCCGGGACAATATTCCATCAGAATGTACAGTGTCTGTCCCATCTCGGCGCTTCCAAGCTGCCGGATTACGTTCGGATGCGAAAGCTGCGCGCCGACACACGCTTCGCGTAAAAAACGGTTCTTCGTCCTTTCGCTGAACTGCGCGGTTTGTATGAGCCGCTTGCAGACAATCTGAACGCCGCTTTTTCTGTCCGCAAGCAGCCAGGCTTCGCCAATTGTGCCCATACCCAGCAGCCGGATATTCTGGTACCCCTCCAGATTCGGTCCTTCATTGTGCCGGCGCACGGGTTCCACCTTGCGCAGAAGATAGTCCATCACCACCATCTTGTTCTGCATGCAGCTTTTGCAGATATCGACATCCGTATTCGCATCGACAAACTCATTGCCGCAAATCTGGCAGTGATGCCGCGTTTTGTCTTCGAGCACACGAAGGCGCAGCGCGCAATCTTTCCCTATGTAAACTGTATCCCCGTCCTCCAGTAAAACCGAATCGTTTTTCCCGATTCTCGTTTGGTCCGAAGGCGCAGCGGCATCTCCTTTGTGCAGGAGGTACGTGCCGTTGCGGCTCCCGAAATCCAAAAGCAGCATGTTCGGCGGTGCAAGCTCCAACAGGCAATGATAGCGGGAAACCGTCATCTCCTGCAAAACAATGCCGCAGTCCGGTTGTCTGCCAATGATGATCGATTCGCTTTTATCGTAACGGTACTCCGCTTGTACGGACGTCCCCTTGAAAACTTCCACCACAACTTCTACCGACATGTCCGTTCCTCCAGCAACGCAGTATGACGTAATCCGCTTACTTCGAGCTTTATCATACCGTATCCGAAAATCGATTTTACGATAAAAGTTGCAGCAGCGCTATTCCTGCAGCAGGGAAATCATCTCGTTTGCCTCCGCCCGATCTACCGTACCTTCCGCGGCAAATATCTTCAGCACGTCCATAATGTAATGCATAAGCCCCCGGTCCGAATAACTTGTATACGACCGTTCAAATGCTTCGTCATCCTTCGTCCGGTGTTCGTCGTAATAGGCTGCGCGAAGGGATGCCTGCTCGAGTCGTACTTCGTATGGCTTTAAGAGCAGCGCGAATCGTGCTTTCTGCTCCTCGTCCTTTGCCAGCAGCAAACCGTCGCGAATCCGGCTCGTCAGGTTCTGCATAGTTTCATATTCATAATATGGATATTTTTCGTGTGCGGTCCGCACCGCCGTAAGCAGCACTTGCTCCATCTTTGTTTTCGGTTCCGAAAGACCGCGCAGCTTCGCATCCGCGAGAAGCGTGTCGAATTCTTCCTCAATCATGTTTTCATAAAGCCCGAAAGCAATCAGCTTGTTGCGGAACCCCTTAACCGGCAGTTCATGGCTGCCAAGCAGCGCATAGAGCAAATTCCGCACCGGCAGCGGCAGTTCGGAAACGGTGTACAGATCGTTCACCGAACTCTCGCCAAGATATAGATAGACGCGCCGCATCAGCTGCAATCCGGCGGTCACGGTACGGGCGGACGCGCAAAAGAAACGACTGTTGCGATTCAGCCACGCAGCAAACGCCTCCGCGCTGTCCACGGCTTCGAAGCTCGAGCTGAGCACCTCCGATTCCCGTTCAAATCGTTCGTCGGTCGGCGGGAACGACTGGGCACAATATAGCTTCAGGAAGGTCCGATACCGCGGAACGATATCCGCCCTTCCTTTATGGGACTTCAATATCAGCCGGCACGCATTATCCAGAGGATTTTTTACGTATAATCGCGGATACCCGTTTTCGTATAAAAACGCGTCCAGTTCCGTTGCAGACAATCCAAGCGCCATCCCCAGCATCTTCATCCGTTCTTTTCCTTGCGGACGGGCGTCGCCGGAAATCCACTTGCCAACGGCGGTATGCGAAACCATAGCTCGTTTGGACAGCGCGTTTGCGGACAAACCGATCTTATCCATCCGCTCGCGCAAATCCAGGCAAAAGCGGTAGTCCTCAAACCCTTCCAGCATCTCGCGCATCAGCGCGAGATCGTCCTGAAGCGCCGCGAAAGCAGCATCGCGCTCTTCGGTCATACCGGAGCCTCCGCCGATTGGATTTCTTCATTTGTAAACCATATATCAGGATGAACAAAGCTCGGACGATCCGTACGCTCTTTAACAGAGCGGGTTTCTTTTCCCAATCCGACCTTATGTGCGGCAGCGGGTTGTTTTCCGATAAAAAGCTTGCAACGATTCAAAATTCGCCCCTCCTTTTCCGATTTTTCGCATCGCTTTCGAATGCCCGTCCGACTTAAAACGATGAAAATTCGCTTTCACAACCGATCAATGCCATTTCCGAAACCAGGCCGATTCAGTACGTTTCATTCACAGCTTTTTTGTGTAAGAGACCGTAATTATAAATGGATAACAGGAAGTTTTCGATTGAAATACCGATACAATTTGTCTTAAATTATACGATAATTATACAACGATGTCCATGGTTCCGCGTGAGAATATGTTTCCCCCACAGCCTTTTTCGGTGGAATGCTCCGTTTTATGCCGGATTTTTGAGTTAACCTCGACTTCTCCTGGCAGTGCATATGAACGTCAGCTTTCACTGTCCAATTGCGGGAACCTAATCCAAAAACAAAGCGAGCCCCTATAGACAAGTCTGCATGGGCTCGTTGTAAAGAACGATTCTTTCCGGGGCTTGAATTTCCTTGTGTTCCGTTGACAGAGCGGGCAGTGCTGTCGCGTTTGCATTTCTTCAGAATTGCGGAAAATGGGAGAAGCATTACTTCCCGGCGGAGCGCATAGCGTGTTGATCATATTTACGAATCTTCAGCCGATAAAATACCGCCAGCGTATCCCAGCCGGTTTGCCACATATCCATAAACCGTATGCGCGTCCAGGCAGTTTTTCGCTGAAACGTCAGTTGGATTGGCGCTTCTACGATACGCGCCCCGTCTTGATTTAAAATCGCGAGCACTTCGATATCGTATGCAAATCGTTTGACCCGTATATACGGCATAACGCGCTTGATGGTTTCCGCGCGAAACAGTTTAATCCCCGTCTGCGTGTCGTGAACGTTTAGCCCAAACAACAATTTTAACATGAAATAATAGCAGGCGCTGATCCTGCGCCTTGATCTCGGGTAATCCAGCTGTGAATCCGGATGCATTTTCGATCCGATCACCGCATCCGCGTTCTGTTCCTGCATCACACGATAAAACTCCAGCAGATGATCCGGCTGAAGATCCAGATCCGCGTCCAGAAACGCGATATACCCTTGCGCCGACGCGTTCTGCACGCCAACTTTCAACGCGTTGCCCTTTCCGGTGTTCTCTTCAACGCTGATGCACCGGATATGGGTGTCTTCCTTCTGCGCAAGTAGAACCTGCTCCAGCGTACTATCCCTGCTGCCGTCGTTTACAACGATTATTTCATAGGAGTTTGAAAATTGTTGTATCGTGGATGACACCACGCAAAGATTTTCACGGATTTTCTCCGCTTCGTTATAGGCCGGTATTACAACCGTCAACAGCGCGTCAAACCGATCTCCCGACGCTATTTCGGGACCTTTTTTCTCCATCCGTCCTGTTTTTCCTTTTCCTTTGTTCTCGTTTGTTTATTATATAATAAACGAAGGCTAAACGGGAAAAAATGTATCCTTCTTCTACAAAACTTCTTGATCAAAAAGAAAACAGCCCAGCAAAGCAATTTCGTTTTTGGCAAAGAACACGAGATTGATACAAAATACACCCGGTCGGTTTATTCCCGTTTGCAGCTTGAACACCCGTACCTCTTTCCGTTTGTTCCGTTTGCTGCGTGTGTTTGTCTCTCCGACAGCATGTTATTTTAGTCTTGGGGTAGAGGTGGCACAGCCAAATGTAAATATGTTTACGTTTATAGAAGGATTTGGAACAAAGGTGCAAATATTAATCTTATTATGATGAATGGGTAAACTATCTGTATGGTTTCTTGTCGCACCCCAAGGTTTGTGTAACTATGTAAAACCGAGAGATTAGAGAATTTGACATAATCAGGTTATCGCTATATAATCCACTTAACAACTAAATAGCTGAATCTTCTATCTCAATAGGAGAGCGGGAGAACCAATTATTGGGGTGAATCCGTGTTTTATCGGTAGGGTACCTTTCGGCCCGAACCCGGCAGCTAATCTCGCAAGCGTTTGAAAGGTTATATCGAAGTATATTGATATAGTATGTTTTGTACGCGCTTGCGGTTTCGCAGGCGCTATTTGTTTCTTTCTGAATTCATTTCAATTCTCATATTCACTTGTTCGGTAGCGTTTTTTAGTTATGACTGTCCAACGGTAGTGCGGTGATATATCCGATTTCTAGTTGAAGGTAGATTTAGTAATTCACATCAACGAAATGTCTCATTAAGATTTTCTATCTCACGACTGGATGACCCGACATGCGAGAAATTCAAGAAATGCTCTTATGCACCGATGTAGCTGTAGAATTGCTCACAGTTTCTGCAAAACCCTCGCACCTAAACAATAAATACTCAACTCCATCACAAGCAAGTAGCAAGCTTCAAGTAAGGAGGACTTATGCAAGCGATAATATTAGCAGCAGGCATGGGAAAAAGACTTAAAAAATTGACGGAGAACATGTCCAAGTGTATGGTACCCGTTAATGGAATAACGCTCATCGAGCGAATGTTACTACAGCTTGATCGCCTTAGCCTTGACCGGATAATCATCGTAATCGGGTATAAGGCTGATATCCTTACTACTTTCCTATCAACTCTCCATATAAAAACGCCCGTACTATTTGTTCGAAACGAGATTTACTTTAAAACAAATAACATTTACTCCCTCTATTTAGCTAGCGATTATTTACTCCATGACGACACAATTCTACTAGAATCTGATTTGATCATGACCGACGAGGTGCTGCACAAACTGATCATGTGCCAAGATCCAGATCTGGCAGTTGTATCTAAATATCAATCGTGGATGGATGGTACGGTTGTCACCCTAGATGCAGATCGCAATATCATTGATTTCATCAGCAAGAAGAAGTTCTGCTACGAGGATATCGATCAGTATTTTAAAACCGTCAATATATACCGATTCAGCAAAGTATTTTCGGCAAGTCATTATGTGCCTTTTCTTGCCGCATACATCAAGTCACAAGGTAGTAGCGCGTATTATGAGCAGGTATTAAATGTAATTGGACGGCTGGATCAAGTGAATATTAAAGCTATAGTACTTGATCGAGAAGTCTGGTATGAGATTGATGATACTCAAGATCTGGATGTTGCGGAGTCTTTGTTTCCCTTATCTGCCGAGAATAATCTGTCCACTATTCAAGCCAGATTCGGTGGATATTGGAGGTACCCTCAACTGATTGATTTCTGTTATCTGGTAAATCCGTATTTTCCACCGGTGAAAATGGTTAAGGAAATCATGGCGAATCTAGAAATGCTGATTCGCAATTATCCATCCGGGATGGACGTTAACTGTTTCGTGGCAGCAAAATGCTTGGGCCTGAATAACGATTTTATTTGCGTCGGCAATGGCGCTGCAGAATTAATACGCTCTCTCATGACGTATTTGCATGGTCGGGTTGGTGTCATATACCCTACCTTCGAGGAGTATCCGAATCGAATCGGCCACGATAGAATTATACCTCTTTATTCAGGGAATCAAGAATTCTCCTATTCGGCCGAGGATTTGATGAGATACTATGATAGTTTGGAAATCAGCTCGCTTCTGCTCATCAATCCCGACAATCCCTCGGGTAATTTAGTAGGAACAGACGAGGTTGTGCGACTTGCGAAATGGGCAATGGGTAAGGGAATTCGGCTCATAGTTGATGAGTCCTTTATCGATTTCTCAGCATCCCTCAAAGCAAGAAGTTTACTTTCTGACGAAATTTTGGCGGATAATAAGAATCTTGTCGTTGTAAAGAGCATTTCCAAGTCATACGGGGTTCCGGGGCTACGTCTGGGTGTTATCTGCAGTTCCGACGAGCCTTTGATTCAATACATCAAAAAAGATGTATCCATATGGAATATCAATTCAATTGCAGAGTTTTACATGCAAATATGCGAAAAATATTACGATGATTATCGGCAAGCTATTGAACGATTTGTGAAAACGAGAGATGAGTTCATTAGGGATTTAAAACGGATCAGAAACTTAAAAATCTTTCCTACTCAAGCTAACTTTGTCTTATGTGAAGTATTAAATGATTTCACGGCAACCGAATTAACAGAAAAGTTATTATTTTCTTTCAAGATACTTATTAAGGACTTATCCGGAAAAGCTGGAATCAACGGACAATTTGTCAGGATTTCGATTAAAAGTCAAGAAGAAAACCAAATCCTGATGATCGCTTTAAAGAAGATCCTTGAAAGTGATGAGCCTCAAACATAGAGAAGCATAATCTATCCGAGAGTTCTTAAGGGGGAAGATCGAATGGCAAAACATATAAACAATCTAGTGAATTCTGGTACACAACAGAACAGATCATACTCAATGATATACTTTCTGAAAGACTTACCGAACATAGTGTCCCTTGTCGGTCTTTTCTGTGCATTGCTAAGTATCTGTTTTGCATTTTCCGGGCAATTTCATCTTGCATTGATTGGGATCTTGTGGGCCGTCCTGTTCGATTGGGCTGATGGAATTATTGCCCGCAGAACAGCTGGTCGCACAGATGTTCAACGCCACTTTGGATCACAGCTGGACTCCTTAATTGATATAGTAAGTTTTGGTGTATTCCCTTCTGTTTTTCTCTTTAGTTACGCTCGTTTCAATTTATGGTTCCTTCCTGGGTCTTTTCTCATTCTTGCGGCGAGTGCTATTCGATTAAGTTACTTCAACGTGTTCGGTATGATCGATAAAAAGACTTATCAAGGGTTAGCGCTGGATAATAATGTTTTATTACTTGCTGCGCTTTTTATGCTAGAGCGATTTTTTTCGCATATTTGCTTTTCGATTATCCTTTATGTTTTCTTTATGATACTGTTGATCCTGAACTTGTCTTCTGTCCGCACCTATAAGTTCTCAGGTCGATGGTTTTTTGTTCTTATCGGTTATGTGATATTAATGACTGTTCTATATAGTCTGATAATCTAGCAAAATCATTGAAACCGTAATGATGTTTTTACGTTGGTCACTAACGATCATCATGCTGTTATTCGAGGTTGAGTATACTCCCGTAAGTTGGATGAACACCCCTCGAGTACCCGTTTGCTGAGTGCAAGGTGAAATCAGTTATTAAACTCCACTGACGGGAATTCTCGTCCACACTCGACAAACGAAATATAATAGAAAAGCCGCCGAAAAGCCATGAAATCAAGATCTTTTTAACGGCTGGAGTGTGCAAAATAAAAACGCCAACTTCGATACGTATTGTATCAAAATTAGCGTTCTCATGTGGTGGAGCTAACGCATCCAAATGCAAACCTCTTTGTGTTTATGGGTGGGTTTAGGGTAACAGTTTTGTTATAGCCCATATCGAATATGGTCCATGGTTAAGACCTCATATGCATCCGTGCGCGTCCGCATGAGATACATCCGTCCCTCGTTAGTATCGTGAGAATATTTTTCTCTCGTCTACCAAGAAACAAATTATTGAAAAATCATAAATATATTCGGCAATTTCAAAATTGCTGATCAACACGTCGCAGATCTTATTGTTTTTTACTGAGTTCAGTGATATATTCAAATAAATATCGGGTTAAAAAATCATACATGTCGTGAAGTATCTACGCTTAATAAGAAGGGGTGAGATTTTGAAAAAACAGGTATGTCTTTTCATTGCCATAGTATTCATGCTGCTGTTGTGTGGTTGTGTGAAAAAGCACACTTTCGTCATTCCTTCCGGCCCAACAACTACGCCTTTGTTAGCACAGGATGATAGTGAAAGCGTTGATATCGCATCAAATCAGGATCAGAACCTCGCTTCTGACAACGCGGCTCAAGCTCAGCAAGCATTAACTGCCCCTTTGCCGGATTTGGTTCCGGCCGCTATAGTATGTGATGTTTCGGATTTCTACGTAGGAACGGAAATATTCTTCGACACGGGTGTTCGTAACGACGGCGCAGTGGATTCCAGTGAATTTAATATTAAATGGTTTGTCAATAATGTCACAGAAGGTTACGGAGGACATCAGGGTGTTCCGGCTGGCTACAATGATGTTAGTGACAACAGCCAGTTCTACTGGACGCCTAGGGAGCCTGGCACCTATTTAATTGAGTTTTCGGTCGATTGCGATGACTTTATCCTCGAATCAAACGAGGAGAACAATTCGGTCGAAATAACAATCATCGTACCCTGATCTGCGGTTGCCGGCAAACTCCCTTATTTTTACAACTACATGCAAAGGGCGGGAAAACCGAACGATATAGTTAGTCGGTGGACCGGTCACACAGAAAGAAGGGGATTTAAATGCCCTTCTTTGTTTATTCTGGATAACCGATGTCTCTCGTGACAATCGAATTTGCGATACAATGATCACAATACCTTCCTTGAGCGTTAGAAGGAATTGCGATCTTCATTCTCCACGTTTACGTTATTATCAGACGAGTTGCCCGTGCGAAGTGAAAGCGTATAATAGAAACTGCTTTCAAGTTTAAAGAGCACGCTATTCTCTAAGCCGCTATTTAATACGCTATACGTACCTTCGTCCCCAAAGAGATCATCCGGCCCGAACCAGTTGTCACCGTAGGCATATTTGATGCAATATTCTCCGGCAGGCAACCAGATTTTTGCTTGCGTGTTACTGCCAATGGCAACCGCACTCACAAGATCGTTTTTCAAAGAATAAATTTTGATATAGCTTTTACTGATCTCATCGTCTGGCGTGCGAATGGCAAGGGAACACGAGTTCGTTTTGTAGTCTTCGTTATGATAGACTTCACCTGTTTCCGGAAACGGCTGAATGCAGTCTTTCGCGCGTGCTTCCGCATCCTTGAAGTAGGATATCCCCGCGTATCTTGTATAAGCGTCATAATAATCGCCTGAGGTATAGAATGCTTCCGCCTCGATATAGGTGAGTGCCGTATGACAATCGAGGATCTTACCTTCAATCAAAGGATCCAACCCCCCCAATAATAAGGATCGATAGATGATTAATGCGGCTTCAAAATTTCCCCGTTCATACAGCGCGTCTGCCTCGGCGGTTCGAAGGATTCTATCGCACTCATCGGCTTTCGCTATTGCATCGCTAAACGCTCCCAACGAAGAAAAAATGTCCTTTGCCCCCTGAAAATCCCCCGCGGTATAAAGGTCAAGCGCATTGATATAGGTCAGCTCGTTCTGACAGCGTTTTACCTGTTCCGGAGCATCCTGAAAATCGCCAAGAGCGGCAAATGCATCTGCCGCGTCTTGATATTTTTCCGAATCGACAAGCGCAAGCGCCGCCGTATAGCGCACCATGTTCGCGCTATAGTCTTCCAGAAGCGGTGAGTCATCAAACTTTTTCAGTCCGGCAAATACGATCTGCGCTTCGGCATATTTGCCTGCCTCCAAAAGGGTTACTCCTTCGTTATAGCGGCGCTGTTTTCCATTATGGACGCTCAGCAGAATCAAGCCCGCGCAAAGCACGAGCGCAAGCGCTCCTGCAGCAGGAATGAGTAGTCTCTTTTTTAATTTTAGCCCATGCGGCGGAGCATCCGTTTTGATTTCCTCATTGTTGTCTACCGTCGCATCCGGCTGCGCTGTTCGATTCTCTGGAATTGTATCGGCGATCTCCGTCGATGCCTCTGTTTCTTTTTCGGTAATCTCCGCAGTTTGCTCCGGCGATGCGGATGCCATTGCAAAATCGGATATGCGTTTCCCGCAGGCTGGACAAAAACTCTCACCTTCCGGAGCATTGACCCCACAAGATTGGCAGACCATATCCATAACCTCCTATTTATTTGCGTTGGCAAAGATAATACCTTTATTCTACAGTTGATTACATGGTATCGTCAATAATTGTTGTTGTATGTTTTTGATGTAGTTAAGTTCTTCAACCGCGCGCTTCGCTGTATCCCTTGTTAGTTAATAGTTATTTTTATTACGACTATCAAAAACAGCAAAACATTATGTGCTCATAGCATACCTCTAATCTTTTTCGTATACGCTATTTCATTTTATATATAAATCAATCATCGTACGCCATAAATATCAATCGCTCCATTTCTCTGCTGATGATAAAAGCGTTCCATCTGGAAGAAACGCAATACCTGTGATTGTGATGTGATTGTCTGTGTGTTTGTAACCTGCTTTCCAAAATTGTAGCTAATCCGTTTTTGGGGTTTGATCAAGGGAATCCTTTAGTATACGAAAATTATTAAAGCAACATCCTCAAAAAGCGTGCGAAGTCTTTGATAATGATGACGAATTTCATGATTTGGCGAGTGGATACTGTATATAGATCTACATTTTTTCCATTTGTTGGATAATCACCCATTGAATACCCGTTTGTCGAGTCAGGGTAAAGACAGCCGTTAAACTCTATTGGCGGGTATTTTCGTACGCACCCGACAAATGGGAGAAAACAAAAAGCCGCCGAAAAGCCATGAAATCAAGATCTTTTTAACGGCTGGAGTGTGCAAAATATAAACGCCAACTTCGATACGTATTGGATTGGCTACACTAAACCGTACAGAAAAGATAGGATCTCCGTCCGGTATCCCTTTACAATGGGTTCAAAAACGATATCAGTCGAGTATAAACCTGATTATGTTCTCCTAATGTAGAGCGCGCGGATAAATCCGTACGCTCTACAATTCGCGCTACTAAACATCGAGGATGCAGTAGCCATCCTGTAATTCGCTGCCGTACCCCGAAGCCCAGCCTGACTGCCCGCATTTCGTACATTCATAAGTCGAAAGGCTAACCTCGCCGGTGTCTTCGCTGGATACCTCCTTGTAATCATGATCGTATAATCCGATTCCACAGACAGCGCATTTTTTCAGGCATGTTCCTGTTTTGATCCACTTATGCTCGTCCTTTTTGCAAATAAGCCCCGCTTTTTCCATCGCTTTGATACGAACCTCCGTGGACTTGGCATTATGTGCGACATCGACAAGCAAGGCGCGGTCATCCAGATTTTTAACGGCATCCAACAGCGGTTCGCTTCCTGAATGAACATATCTCATGTTTTCCGGGTAGAAATCCTGTTTAGCGATATAGGCGAAAGCCTCCTGCGCAACGGACCGATCCGCCAGCCTCTCTGCCGCAGAAAGGCAAACAAAACCGTTGTGCTTTTCCATCTTTACGATTTCGGTAAGCGCAGCCTGATCGGTCAGTTTTTCTACCGCCGTACTGCGCACCTTGGTATTCGAGTCGAACTTCGCAATGTCGGCAAGAACGGACTGAACCGTCAGTTTATTCACAACCTCCATTCGGGCATGCTCTGAGCCGATGCTGCCGATAACAGCGGCGAGCAGCGCTTGGTCGTTCAGCTTGCAGAGAGCCGCATATTGCACGTCGGAGCTCTTGGTATGCTTTATAATAACCTCTGCAAGCAACGTTTGGTCGTATAACTTTTCAATCGCTTTTTCGGCGACAAGCCTGTCTTTGGCGTTTATCGCAATAGCAGCAAATGCCGTTTGCTCACTCACCTGTGCGAATTCGCTTTCACATTCGCGCCATTCATGGCTGTTGATTACGAAATCTACACGGTTTTTCTCAACGAGCGTTTGTTTTTCCTTTTGGTCATGCAACCTTTCGGTGGCTCTCATGCGAACCATTACATTCAGGCAGTTCTTTGCCACATCCGCATATATACTTTGCGCAAGGTCAAGGTCATCCAACTTATCCGCAGCTTCAATACGGACATATCCTGTTTTGCTGCCCTCCGTATTTGCAATTCTCGCAAGAATCGTTTGATCGGTTAATTTTTCAAAAGCTTTGCTGTAAAGCCTCCAATCATAAACATTCGTAATAACTTGGGCTAGGGCATCTGACCTGCTCCCCGAAAAAGTAGTCCACCTAAAAAGATAGAAAATGATAAACTGAGAAAAAGGAAAAGGTGGACAAAATGAAGAAGAGTAATTACACAGAGGAGCAGATCGCCTTTGCGTTGAAGCAGGCGGAGCTGGGC
>JAJFTI010000009.1 GCA_021373115.1 Eubacteriales bacterium
TGACAACCGGAAATCGTATGCTAGAATCATTTTATTGGGGTAGTGCAGAAGACGGTTACTTCATTTCACGAAAGAGAGCGCGGGTTCGAGTCCCGCCGTTCCCATTGGGAACGTGGTGTAGTGGTTAACACACTTGGGCTAGTCCCATTTCCGTTTTCGCTTTTCTCCCCAATCTTTTTTTATCTTCCATTCGAAAATTCAAGATCGAATTGCAACTTTTGTAAAAAATGGAAACAGAAATGCGCGGTATTCTGAGCGCAGACAACAGGACATTGACAACCGGAAATCGTATGCTAGAATCATTTTATTGGGGTAGTGCAGAAGACGGTTACTTCATTTCACGAAAGAGAGCGCGGGTTCGAGTCCCGCCGTTCCCATTGGGAACGTGGTGGAGCGGTTAACACACTTGGGCTAGTCCCGTACCGTTTTCGCTTTTCTCCCCAATCTTTTTTTAATCATTCAAACTATAATATGCGACCATAAGAAAACGGCCTCCGAAAAGGACGGTTTGTTTTTTGGAATCGCGAAAGGAGGGATACAAATGGCGAAATTCAACCAGCCATTACCAAAAGCGCAGCCGGCATTCAACAAATGCGGTTACCCCGCATACGACATGGAGGACAAAACAAAGCTTGTCACCATGGCGCTGACTACCATGCTTCGAGAACCGAAATTTTACGGTGACAATTCGGACGAATTGATTCGTCTTGCGCAGAGCGTCGATCCGGCATTTGTATCCAGGTTGGCGGTATACGCACGTCGGGAGGCGCATCTTCGTAGCGTTTCCCATGCGCTCTGCGCCGTGGTCGCGAATCGCGGCAAGGAGTATATTCGTCCCGTGGTTGCGGGCGTTGTCGAGCGGGCGGACGATATCACGGAGATTCTCTCCGCTTATCTGGCGCTGTATGGCAAACCGATTCCAAACGGGTTGAAGAAAGCGCTGGCGCGCGAGCTGAACCAACTGAATGAGTACGAACTGGCGAAATACAAGGGCGAGCAAAACGAATTGAAGATGCGGGACGTTATTGCCCTTGTGCATCCAAAGCCGAAGGACAAAGCGCAGGCGGAGCTCTTTGGAAGGGTCATGGCGGGAACACTGCAGAGCCCGAACACCTGGGAAACGCAGCTCTCCGCGCGCGGCAACAGAAGAGAGGTCTGGGAGGAACTGATCGAGAGCGGGCAGATCGGGTATATGGCTCTGCTGCGCAATTTACGCAATATATTGGAGGCATGCCCCCGAAACCAGAAGCTTGTTTTCGAGCGGCTGGCTGACCGGGAAGCGGTTTTGCGTTCCAAGCAAATGCCGTTTCGGTTTTATTCCGCATACCAGGCGCTGAAGGAGGCCAATCTTGCATCTTCAAAGGTGTTTGATACGCTGGAGCGGGCGATTGCCTATAGCGTTGAGAACATGGATCGTGTGCCCGGCAAAACGCTGATTGCCATTGACGTAAGCGGAAGTATGATGTCGCCGATCAGTAAAAACAGCGACGTCTGCTGCAGCGATATTGCGCGGCTTCTGGCGGTCATGGCGATTCGAATCTGCGAGGATGCGGTTGCCGTTTCCTTCGATACCAAACTGAACCTGCTTGCAATCAGCGCGGTTGGCGGAATTCTGTCCCAGGCGGATCAAATTCTGGTGAATGGCGGTGGAACCGACCTGCAGCTTCCCGTGGCATGGGCGCTGAAGGGCAAACGTTATTTTGACCGGTTGATTCTTCTTTCGGACAACGAGAACAACTACAGGTTTTCTACCTGCCAGCCTCTTGTGAACGAGTATCGAAAGACGGTCAATCCAAAATTCTTCGTGCATGCGGTCGATTTACAGGGGTACGGAACGCAGCAGTTTATCGGCCGGGACACGAATATCATCGCGGGCTGGAGCGAGAACGTACTGCGGTTTATCGGGCTTGCGGAACAAGGCATGGATACGTTGACCAAGACGGTGGAGCATTACGACATCCATTGAAACCTGCAAAAACAACAGGGCGGGAATCCGAGCGATCGGGTTCCTGCTTTTTCTATTGCTTGCCAGGTATGCACAATAGGTGTATTATACCGATAATACACGAGAATGCATACCGGCCGGCAGGAAAGAGAGGACGCAAACGCCATGTACCGGATTCTGATCGTTGAGGACGATGAAATCATTGCAACCGAAATCGCAAAGAGCCTGGTCAGCTGGGGATTTGACGCGCGGATTGCGCGTGATTTTGCGCGGATCGATGAAGAGTTTTCCCGCACGGAGCCGCAGCTGGTCATAATGGATATCTCGCTGCCCTACTACAATGGCTACTATTGGTGTGAAAGGATTCGCCGCGGATCAAAGGCGCCGATCGTATTTCTTTCCTCGCGCGCGGATACGGCGGATGTCGTGATGGCGGTCAATATGGGCGGAGATGACTATATTGCAAAACCGGTTGATCCGGAGCTGCTCATTGCAAAGGTTCAGGCGGTTCTTCGCCGCGCTTATGATTACGAACCTGCCGCGAAAACGCGGTTCTGCGGAGCGGAATTCGACGCGGGCGCTTCCTGCCTTCTTGCGAATGGCGCGCGCTGGGAACTGACGAAGAATGAAAGCCGTATTCTCGGCGCGCTGCTGGAACGCAGAGGCGGCATTGTCAGCCGCGAAGAGCTCATGCTTCGGCTTTGGGACAGCGACGAGTTTGTGGATGAAAACACTCTGACGGTGAACGTTAACCGGCTGCGAAAAACGCTTGCCGAAGCAGGGCTGGCAGAATGCGTGAAAACGCACAAAGGACAGGGGTATTCCGTGGATGGGTAAAAAATACTTCGACGGTTTGCCCGCACAGGAGGATTCGGAGGGAGGTGCCCTTCGCATGCGTAAAGTGCTTGATTATTTCAAATCGCGCCGCGCGGTTGTTTTGCTGTATCTGATTACGGTTGCAATCATCCGTTTGCTTGGGTATCTCGCGCAACAGGAAGCGGTATATGTTCGTTACGAGACGATTCTTGTGACCTTTACGTTTGCTTGCATACTGCTTGGCGACGGGGCGCGTTACCGGCGGAAGCGGAGGCAGCTGGCGCTGATTCGTGAGCGTACGGAGCTGCTGCCGCGCGAACTGCCGGAGGCGCTGGACGGGCTGAGCGAGGATTACGATCATTTGATCCGCGCGCTGTCCCGCGAGAACGAACGGCTCAGGATGGAAGGCCTGCAGCAGCAGGAGGAGCAGAAGGAGTACTACACGCTCTGGGTGCACCAGATTAAAACGCCGATTTCGGCCATGCGGCTGCTGCTTGACGCGAGGGACGACGAAAGCGCCCGCCTGCTCAAACAGGAACTTTTTAAGGTGGATCAATATGCGGACCTTGCGCTCAAGTTCGTAAAACTGGGCGACATTGCGGCGGATTTGGTGATTGAACGTTGTGACCTCAACGAGATTGCGCGTATGGCGGTTAAGAAATATTCGCTGCTGTTTGTCTATAACCGGCTGTCGATTCAAATTGAAACGCTTGCGCGGGATGTACCTTGCGACGCCATGTGGCTGGGGTTCATTCTTGGCCAGCTGCTGTCCAACAGCGTGAAATATACGCATTCCGGCGGCGTTCGAATCTTTATGGATGGTGCTGCGCTTGTTGTTGAGGATACCGGCATCGGCATCCGCAAAGAAGATTTGCCGCGGATCTTCGAGAAGGGATACACGGGATACAACGGACGGATGGATAACCGCGCGAGCGGGATTGGTCTCTACCTGGTAAAACGCGCGGCGGATGCGCTGCGGATTTCAATTGCCGTTACTTCCGAGGTGGGGAAGGGCACGCGCGTAGCGCTGCGCTTTCCGGTGTATGACGAATTCGAGCATATGTGACAAATTCGTAAGATTTCCGCCGCAGATCGTAAGGCTGTTCGATGGCAGGCGGACTCCGCTTTTTCGTAAAATGGCAGCATCAAGTAAAAAACGGAGGGTATTCCATGTCGCTTCTACAAGTCAAGGGACTGGGAAAGGTCTATAATACCAAACTCGGCATGCGGCAGTGCGTCGCGCTGAAGAATGTGAGTTTTGAGGTAATCGAAGGCGAGTTTGTCGCCATTATGGGCGCCAGCGGCAGCGGCAAGACGACGCTGCTTAATATACTGGCTTCGCTGGATAAGCCAACCACGGGGGATGTACTGCTCGACGGAACGAGCTTTGCCGCAATTCCGGATCGCGAGCTTTCGGAGTTTCGCAGAAAACACCTTGGCTTCGTCTTTCAGGACTTCAACCTGCTGGATACGTTTACGCTCAAGGATAATATCCTGCTTCCGCTGGTTTTGATGCAGACGCCGCTGAAGGAGATGGAGAACCGTGTGTTCCCCATTGCGCGGCAGCTTGGCATTTCACAACTGCTCAATAAGTACCCATACGAGGTATCCGGCGGCGAGAAGCAGCGCGCCGCCATTGCGCGCGCGGTGATAACCGATCCGCGAATCCTGCTTGCGGACGAACCGACCGGAGCGCTGGACAGCAAGTCCTCCGCGAGTCTGCTGAATCAGTTTGCCGACCTGCACGCTATCGGCAAGACGATCCTTATGGTAACGCACAGCGCCATGGCGGCGAGCTATGCATCCCGCGTGCTCTTTATTTCGGACGGCGTGCTGTTTTCGCAGCTGTATCGCGGGGAAGACGCAAACAAAGCATTCTTCGACCGCATTGTCGCCAACCTCTCGATTTTGGGAGGTGGGGACATTGCGTAGGCTTTTCTACTTTCGCCTGGCGTTAAGCAATGTGCGCCGCAGCAAGATAACTTATTTGCCGTATCTTGTGGCAACTGCTGTGATGAGCGGCGTCTTTCTGCTCATTGCGGGTTTGTTGTTTTCGAAGGGAATGACCAATACCCCAAACGGCGGTACCGCGCAGGCGCTCTTTGCGTTCGGTCTGGTTGTATTTGCGCTGTTTACCGTGCTTTTCATGCTGTATATCAACAATTTTCTGATCAAGCGCAGAAAGAAGGAGTTTGGGCTTTATGGCATTCTTGGGCTGGATAAACGGCATGTCGGCCGTGTTCTCGTCTGGGAAAACCTGTTTGTCATTGGCGGAGGCGTCGTTTGCGGAATCGTAATCGCGCTGGTTTTCGGGCGGCTGCTGTTTCTTCTGCTGATGAAGCTGATCCATGTCGTGCCGGGCAGTTCGTTTGTCATTTCGTTCAACGCTTACGCGCTGATGCTCGGCTTGTTCCTCCTCGTGTTCCTGATTACGACGATCAGCAACGTCATTCGTGTCCATACGGCGAATCCCATTGCGCTTCTTTCCAGCGAAAAGCGCGGAGAGAAGGACAAGAAAGCGCTTGTTCCGCTGGCGGTGCTGGGCGCGCTGCTGCTGGGCGGCGCTTACTATTACGCCTGGACAACCGAAATTCCGGGCATTGCGCTGGGGATTTTCTTTCCGCTCGCCATCGTGGTGATTCTCGCTACGTTTTTGCTCTTTCTGTGCGGTAGTATCGTGGTGCTGAAACTTCTGCGGATGAAAAAGAGCCTTTATTACCAGCCGGATCATTTTGTCACAATCTCCGGTATGTTCCACCGCATGCGCCAGAACGCGCGCGGGCTTGCCACCATCTGCATTCTCTCAACCATGCTGGTGGTCACCGTTTCCGGTACACTCTCGCTCTATCTGGGACGCGAGGAGATGACGCGCGGCATGTACCCGTTTGACGCGCAGGTTTATGTTCCGGAAAGTGCAACCGAACAGCAAATAATAAACTACGATGCTGTGCTGAACCGGCTCGCCGCCCAAAACAATGTTACGCTCCGCGCGGATCGATCGAAGCTGATTACGAAACTGCCGGAGGGAGAGGAGTTTCGCCGGAATAATTTCGTTTGGGACGAAAGCGTATTTGTCGATGTGCCCACGCTGATTTTCTACGACGGCAGCTTTCGATTCGATGTTTCCGGCACGGAAGAAGACTGCCTCGTGTTCATTCAGGCGATTCGCGACCACTACAGCGAATCCTTCTCCGAAACGCCAAATCTGATCGCGTCCGATATCTTTACCACGCGTGTACAGGGGTATGGATTTTACGGCGGGCTATTATTCTTGGGCGCGTTCTTCGCGGTGCTGTTCCTCGCGGTTGCGGTGCTGATTCTCTACTTTAAGCAGGTAACCGAGGGGTATGAGGACAAGGAACGCTTCAATATCCTCCAGCAAGTGGGCATGGATGACGAGCAGGTCAAGCGAACGATCAATTCGCAGGTCCTCTGGGTGTTTTTTCTGCCGCTGGCCGCAACCGCACTGCATATGCTCTTTGCTTCTAAAATCATCGCGCAGATGCTCCGCTCCTTCATGCTCTACGACTGGGGGCTTGTGTCACTCTGCATCGGCGGCACGCTGCTTGCGTTTACGCTCCTCTACTTTGGAATATATCGAACGACGGCTCGAACGTATTATCGGATTGTACGCCGGTAGTTGCCGGAAAGAAAGCGGCGGTAATTCCGCCGCTTTTGCTGTATTCAAAATGTTGACGGCGGAATCGACCTTGCAAAGTCCCCGCAGGGAAGCGGCCGTCGTTCGCACCGGAAAAGAAAAGCCGTCAGGATTGGCTTGAAACAACGGAAAATAACGTGTGATCTTCGCATATGTGAAAGACAGCATTCGAAAACGAACGGAATTTTCGGAATATATCCTTGTGAGGATTCCCGCTTTTTACTATAATACGAGGTATGGAACAGAACAACAATCGTTTTCGAAAGGTACTGCAAGAGCTCGGCAGGACGGCGCTGGGCTTTGGCAAGGCGCAGTTAATCCTGTTTGGCGTGAACTTCGTTGTCGTCACGCTGGGCATGATCATTACCGGCATGAAATGGTGGTCGCCTCTGATTGCCGTTGGAATCAGCTTGCTTGACCTGCTGCCGGTGATCGGCTCCGGCGTGGTGTTTGTGCCGTGGGCGATTATTGCGTTAATTGCGAAACATGCGCCAATGGCCATAACGGTCGGGGCTACCTATATCGCAATGGTCGTCCTGCGTATGATTCTAGACCCCATCATAACGGGCAAAAGCGTCGGGCTTTCGCCGTTGATTACGCTGCTTGCGTCGGTGGGCGGGCTGGTGCTTTTCGGCGGCGCCGGCGTGATTATCGGCCCCGTCATTGCGGCGGTTGCGAATGTCCTTTTCCGCGTACTTTTTCCGCGAAAGAACGCAAAGACCCAATCGAAGGAACCGGCAAGTGCCGGACAGGATACGGGCGGGCATCCGACTGGAACAGAATCTGAACGGCTCACGGCGGAAAACCAAGCCGCGCCGACAGGAGATAGAAAGGGGACGAAGAGCAGATGATTCAATTTATCGGTTGGCTGATTATTGGCGCGCTGATTGGCTGGGTTGCCAGCAAAATCATGAAGGGAAAGGGCGGCCTGCTTCGCAATATTATCGTCGGCATCGCGGGCAGCGTACTCGGCGGATGGCTTGCGGACTGGGTGGGGATTGGCTCCGGCAATCCCTGGTCGATCGGCGGATTTCTGATTGCGCTTGGCGGCGCCTGCCTGCTGATTTTCTTGAGCCGCGTCATACTCGGCCGAAAATAAAGGTTCGCAAACGAACAGCGCCCTCGCGGGCGCTGTTTTCGCTCTATTAGTTTATTCCCCGGCATCGTCTTTGAGCTCGAGGATCGGATCGACAATGACGAAGCGCAGACCGTTTGTGAGGTTGTGCTTGTTATTAACACCACAGGTGCGATACGTGATGATGAACACATCCACATTGGATAAATCCACCGTGGCATCATAGTTTGCGTAGGTGTAATTCACCCATTCGGTATCGAACAGGATCAAACCGGTATCCTTATCGGACAGGACGACTTCCGCAATGCCATTCGTGTCTTCGTCCCCGTAGTGGTTGGGGTCGCCGTTATCAACGCCAATCGAGAAGGTTAGCTTTGAATAGTTCTTTCGCAGGGCATACTCGGCGGAGAACTCTTTGCAATCATCCCGGAAAATCTGATCGGGCATATCTTCCAAATCCTCTACATAGGTTTCCGCACTGGTTCCGGAAAAGAACAGGCCAATGCCATACGAGTAGGTTCGGTCGTCGATTCGAAAGGGAGAACGGTCGTCCCATTCGTTGACCGATAGATTGCCGGCCAGCGGTATGATCGGCTCAAGTTCGTCGAAGCGCAGGATTTGACTCGCCGAAGTACTGCCGGGCTTTGCCGGAGCCGCGGTTGGGGTAACCACGAGAGTCGCCGTCGAGGCTGCCGCTCCAGCAGAAGCTGCGCTTTCCGGCGGGACGGACAGGTAATTGACCAATACGACAATCGCCGTACAAAAAATCAGGGAAAAAAGTGTCAATAACAAAAAGTTCCGTTTCGTCGCGGATAAAGCCGGCACCCTTTCGAAACCGGCTGCCGGTTCGGTCTTGCCATTTCTATTCTGGAACTTTTGCGCAAAGATAAAAATGGAACCGGCCAGGCAGAGCGCCATGATAATGAACAGTGGGATTACGACGGGATGATCCGAAAAAAACTTCATATGAGTTCTCCTCCAAAATGAGTTGATAGAGTTATTCGGCAACAAGTTGGTGCGTTACCACATGAGCCAGCCAATTGAGTCGATGTACAGTTCTTGATTCAAGTTCCGGATTCAATCTTCAACCAGTTTCAGAACCGGATTAACAATGACGAATTGCAGCCTGTTTATCGGGCTCTTATGCGGAATGCCGGATGTCCGGAATGTGATGGTTATATTCTCCACGTTCATCAGTGAAATTGTCTTATCATACAGCGCAAATGAATAATCCACCCAGCCTGAATCGTACAGCTTAGCTCCGCTATTCGAATCGAAGATTACAACCTGCGCAACGCCATTCTTTTCTTTCAAGCCAAAAAAGGTTGCGTTGCCGTTGTCCGCGCCAACGGAAAAGGTAAGGGACGCGTATTTCGAGCGGAGCGCAAACTCTGAAGAGACCTGCCGGCAATCATGCCGATCCTTATTATCCGGCGCGTCTTCTGCCAGGACGGGTTCTTCAAATTGTGTTCCGCAGATGCGCATTCCCAACCCGTGCGAATAGCTGCGGTCATCCAGCGTAAACTCCGTTCCATCGCTCCATGAGCCAAGCAGGAAGTTCTTTGGTTTATCAATCATAGGCGAAAGTTCATCAAGCCAGGCATATGTTTTCTTTGGTTCGGACGATGTGCTTTCCGGCTCGTCCGGCGTGGTGGTTATCGCCGCGGAGGGTGTTAGCGTTGCAACGGGAATATCAACCGACGTAACGCTGGAACGTTCGGAAGGTTCCGGAGCAAGGGCCAGCCAGATTGCGCAGGCTATTACGAGGGAAAACAGAACGGGGATACCCAGGCTTTGCATGCGTTGAATGGCTGTTTTTTTGTCTTTGGGAGCGGTTTCCGACTTGCCTTTCTTTTTCGAATCCCGTTTGACAATTCGAAAACAGAGCAAAAAGCCGATCAGCGCGCAGATAGCAAGTATGATTGGAAATAGAAAACCGGTCTGCTGCAAAATAGAATTCATAAATCCCTCCCGTTATTTATCGAACGCTGACATGCGAGTCCAACGAACGAATCGTTCGGTATCCTTCTAAAAAAGATTACGAGCCGTCTTTCAGATACAGTATTGGATCGACGATTGCAAACCGCAGTCCTTCGGTAACCCGTTTTCCGTCGTACCCGCAGGCCATAACGGTTATTTCGAGCAATTCAACGTTTTCCAGCGGCACCTCCGCTTCGTAGGCTGTATAGGTATAGTCGCACCAACCCGTATCCATCAGAGGCTTTTTACCGCCATGACTGATGTCGGATAGGATGACCCGACCCCGTCCGTTGGTTTCTTTCGGCCCGTAATAGCGAGCATCGCCCGCGTCAACGCCCAGGGAAAAGACCAGCTTTGAATATTTCCTGCGCAGCGCGTAAGCGATGGAAGTCTGCTTGCAGTCACGAAGGAAAATGCCGCCGGGGGATTCCTCTGCATCTACTGAAATTTCATTTGCCGTTCCGCAAATATACATCCCCACGCCATGTGTATAGTTTCTCTCCCCAATAAGGAATGGTGTTTGATCGTTCCAGCCGCCGATACAGAAATTATTCTGATAGTCGGTATAGGGCTTCAGATCATCGAACCACACGATCCATTTCGCATGAAGGATATCGGGCGTTTCAGACGGGAATATAACTTCCTGTGCCGCAGGCTCCGTAGGCGCAGCCGAAAGGGAAGGCGCCGGCGAAGCCGCTGCTTCGGGTTTCACGGATGGATTGCGCAGAGCAAAAAAAACAATAGCCGCCAGATTGCAAACGAACAGTGCCGCGCAAAGGATCATGCGGATTCCGGATCGTGCGCTTTTCGGGCGAGCGGGCGGCTCCTTCACGGCATTCGGCAAATACAGCAGAGGCGGTATCGTCTCCTCCTGCTTGCGCTTCGGGATATCTTTTGAGAAGGTAAGGATGAAGAATACGGCGCTTATTGCAAGAAGCGTAACAGCTAAAACAACCAGCATACGATCCTACCTGCAACCTTGTTTATTCTCCTGGAATCACTAGTGAAAAATGTTAACATACTTAAAAAATCACGTCAAATAAACCGCGAAATTCCCTAATAATCATTGGGGTTACGCGGTTTTACGCTAAAATTCGATTTTACAAACAGGAGGGGAATTACTCTTTTGAAACGTGTAAAACGATCCGGCCAACGATCCTTCGCATCTCGTCCCAATGGGAATCCATTTCCCGGACGAGCTGCAGCTGTGTGCGCGCGCGGTCCAGATTCTGGCCTTCGCGCGAAACGTGAAAATACACATCGCCGGCAAGATGATCCGCAAGAAAACGCATTCCGCATTCCAGCGTCATCATTTTTGCGCCGACGGGAAGCATGTCGATTTCGGTCTTCGTCAGACTCCCGCCACAGGTGGATAAATAACCGCGCACATACGTTTCATACAGGTCAAGGTCGAAATGGACGCGGCTGAGATCCTGCTCGTCTTCCGCGGCGGTGGACGCGCCAAATCGAATGGCGTCCCCAAAGTCGTTTACCGAAAGCCCAGGCATGACCGTGTCAAGGTCGATGATGCAGAGCGCTTTTTTCGTCTCCGCATCGAACAGCACGTTGTTGATCTTGGTGTCGTTATGCGTCACACGCAGCGGCAGATCGCCGCTTGCCTGAAGATCGGTCAGGGTATGGAGAAACGATTCGCAGCCGAGCGCAACATCGATTTCGCGCTGTACGTTTGCGCGCCTGCCGGATGCGTTTTCCTCTATGGCACGTACAAGCGCGGCGTACCGCGCGGGCGTATCGTGAAAGTGAGGGATTGTTTCCGCCAGCTGTTCGGCGGGAAAATCCGAAAGCTGATTCTGAAAGCGCCCGAACGCAACAGCGCTCTCACAGAAAAGCGCCTGATCCGCCGTTTGATAGCAAACGCTGTTTTGCACCAGATCATAAACGCGCCAGTATTCGCCGTTCTCAACGACGTAACTCATGCCGTTCTGCGTTGGAACGAGGCGTAAAACCCCGCGCGGATCGGATACCTTGTTCCTAAGGTGCGCCGTTACCAGCTCGATATTGCGCATCAGCGGGACCGGCTCGCGAAACACCGCCGTATTGATTTGCTGCAGAATGTAACGGGCGCCGTTTTCGCAAACGACAAGCTGCGTACCGTTGATATGGCCGCTGCCATAGGGTTCGCAGGAGACGGGCGCCGCAGAGAGAGCAAAACGGGAAAGAACGGAATGCATCAAATGACCTCCGTGCAACATGAAATCGTATTTTTCTCAAACGAACCGGTTTACCGGAGCAATTCCGGCTTCGATACGGCAGGAATAAGATTTTTTCAGGATCGCTCGGTCAGCATATGGCGAATCCCCTGAAACAGATGATGGTTGAGAATAAGGACCAAACCTTCAATGATGCGCGGGGGAACGCCGCCCCCCTCCATACTCATCATGCGAAGGGGAGAAGTGAAGAGCACGTGTTCGACAATCTCGCTGCCCACCTCGTCGGTATTCGCCATTCGCTTTGCGATTCGTCTGCCAACAAAAACGAGAAGGCGGCCAAACAGCGAATCCTGCGTTTCCTCCAGCGTTGCGTTCAGGGTATGCGGCTCGCCTTTCTGCCGTTCCCGCGGGGGAATCGGGCGCCCGAGCACGGCGGCAAACGAATCGTCCGGAACATGCATTCCATTGGACAGATCGTAATAGCAAGGCGCGCTGGCGCGGAGATCCGGACGATGCCGATCCTCGTCCGCTTCCGCCTCGATGACCGTTTTCAACCGGATATCGCGGCAGGACGCGCTGAGCCGAATCTCATAGGATCCGCCTTCCACGCGCCAGTCCGAAGCAACCGCATCATAATAACACAGATCGCGGCGGCTGAGAAGAAACGAGACGGTTTTCGTTTCTCCGGGATTCAGAAAAACCTTCTCAAACCCTTTTAGCTCCTGCTCGGCGGTAAACAGAACCCTGGAACGATGCGAAACATAAAGCTGCACGGTTTCGCTGCCCGCGCGCCTGCCGCTGTTCGTAACGTCGCAGGAAACGCGGAGCGTTTCGCCAACGTTCATCGTATTGCCGCTGATCTGGAGATTGCCATAGGAAAAGGAGGTATACGAAAGCCCGTAACCAAACGGATAGCGGACGGACATTTTGGCCGTATCATAATAACGATAGCCAACAAAAATGCTTTCGCGATATTCCACCGTACGAGGATATCCGGGAAAATAGGCATAGGAAGGGACGTCCTCCAGCCTGAACGGCCAGCTCTCTGCGAGTTTACCGGAAGGATAGACTTTGCCAAGGATGAGATCCGCGACCGCACCTCCGACCGACTGACCGCCCAGGTACATCAGCAGGATCGCTTTTGCATCCGCTTCCCAGCTTAAATCCATGACCGAACCGCCCGAAAGCACAACCACGACGTTGGAATTGACCGCGTGAACGCGGCGCACGAGCTCTACATGGCTTTCCGGAAGGAACAGCTCTTCGCGGTCGAACCCTTCGGACTCAAATCGATCCGGCAGTCCGATGAACAGAAGCGCCGCATCCGCGCTGCGCGCAACCTCGCAGGCTTCGCGGAGGAGCGCTTCATCCGGATGATCGCTCGCTTCGCGATATCCTTCGGCGAATTCGGCGCGCAGGCCGAGTTTTACCAGCTCATCCAGCGGACAGTCCAAATGAAGGGGCACGACCTTGCTGCTGCCGGAACCCTGATACCGGGGCGTTTTTGCAAACGCGCCAAGCACGGCGACGCGCGCGCCCGCTTTCAGAGGGAGCAGGTTTTGATTGTTCTTCAGCAGCACCGCGCTGGAATAGGCGGCTTCTCGCGCGAGCGCCCGGTGCGCAGCCTCGTCGAAGGCACAGGGTGCGGCGTCTTGCGTCTTCAGCGCGAGCTCGACGACACGCGCCGCGCACTGATCCACCGCCGCTTCCGGCAGCGCGCCGGTACGGACGGCTTTTTCCACCAGTTGGTCGTGATAGCTGCCGACAAACGGCATTTCAAGATCGAGCCCGGCGGAAACTCCGGTCACGCGGTCGTTTACCGCGCCCCAGTCCGACATGACAAGGCCGCGAAAGCCGAATTTTGTGCGGAGCACGTCGGTCAGCAGCCATTCGTTATCGCTGGCGTTTACGCCCTTGACGCGGTTATAGGAGCACATCACCGTCCAGGGCTGCTCGATTTGAAGCGCGCGCTCAAAGCCGGAGAGATAGATTTCGAACATGGCTCGCTCATCCGCAACCGCGTCAACGGTTAAGCGGCGAAGCTCCTGGTTATTCAGCGCAAAGTGCTTCATGCTCGTGCCAACGTGTTCGCCCTGTACGCCGGCGATATATGCACCCGCGAGCTCGCCGGAAACGACGGGATCCTCGCTGAAGTATTCAAAGTTTCGGCCGCAAAGCGGGCTGCGCTTGATATTTAGTCCGGGGCCGAGCAAAACGGCAACGCCGTTTGCGCGAGCTTCCGTTGCGAGCGCCGCGCCGACGCGCCGGAGCAGACTGCGGTCAAACGAGCAGGCAAGCGCCGCGGCGGTTGGGAAGCAGGTGGCGGGCACGGTGTATTTTCCGCCGTTTGCATCCGCCGTTTCTTTTCGCAGCCCGTGCGGGCCGTCCGAAACGGCAACGCTTTGCAGACCAAGCCGGGAAATACTTTTTGTATGCCAGTTGTCCGCGCCGCTAAGCAGGCTTGCTTTTTCCGCAAGCGTCATTTCCGAAACAAGGGCATGCGCCTGAGCCTGAATGTCCATACCGCTACCTCCTGCACTGCGGAAATTATACCACGCAACCCTTTGCGCAGAAAAGAACTGCATGTATAAATTGCGCTGTATTTTGCGAGTGCCGGGAACGAAGCGCGCGGATGAGAAACGGATCAACGCTGGCTAAACGGCATAATATTACAATATAGTTACATAAGTATATTGACATATATTGATCAATGTGATATCCTCGCTTCAGGTTTAGGAGCAACTCCCACGAAAAGGCAAAACCCGTGAAAGCGGGCGACGCAAAGCTAAAGGGCCTAACGGCGTGAATACGCCCAAGGCAGCCAGCTGCCGAATTGAGTATCCGACCGCTGTCTGTGTTTTATTGCGGAACGTATGCTTTTTTGGCAGCCTGGCGAAGGATTGGCGGGCTGTCTTTTCTTCTATCCGTGCGGAGACCTCCGAGCCGAAAACAATTTTGTTTCGGAGGGGTTTCACCATGAAAAAAAGGATATTGAGCATCCTGGTTCTCGTTATGCTACTCGTAATGCTGATTCCGAACGTTGCAAACGCGGCAGGGAACGGCGTTGCGGTTCCGGTTGCCGGAAAAGTGCAGCCATATTCGGACGAGCAGTTTGCGCAGCTTGAGAAGATGGTAAATAAAGCGAATATGAAGATCGAAAATGCGGTGAAGAATGCGCAGAATACGCCATTTGACGACGTAGCCGGGCTGCTTGCGTATGTGGACGGAATCGTTGCCGATGTGATGGCTTATGCAAATTCGATTGGCGCGATTGTCGTTTGCGAGTATACGTTATATAATATTGACGGACAAAATGTGATGATCGATCCGCTTCGCATTATTCCATTATAAGTTCTGCAGGTTCGCCAACGGCGATTTGGAAAGGGAACGAGATGATCGCATCCGCTGCGGACTTCGGCTGCATTTTCGGCAGATACGCCGGCCAGATGATGGAGATATGCCGCCGTATATACGCGCTTGCAGATGTGGATCGGATCGTACTGTTTGGTTCCTATGCGAAAGGGTGCCAGAGCGAGAACAGCGATATTGATCTGGCGGTATTTTTCAATTGTAATGATGCGCGTCTGCTGGGGCGATATCGCCAGCTGGCGCGCATTTGCGCAAATGAGGAAATCGATATTCAGGTTCAGCCGTTTCACGCCTATGAATTATTTACGCCATGTGGTATTATTGAAGAGATTTTGGAGCATGGCATTGAGCTGCACGTAAGAGAAGGCGAATGCGAACAGGGGTAAAAAAATCGCAGTTCGTCTATGGGTGATGGAATGGATGGAATACAGTTTAACCGAATAGGCGCAGCCAGCGCGCCTACCAATGAAAATGAAGCGGTTACTACGCTGCTTGCCAAACAGGGTGAGCTGGAGATCATGCTTCACAATATCGGCGGCGAATCAGTCGTATGGCTTACTCCGGCGAAGGACACCTCCGCGATTGAGTTCTTTTTTGTACACGAAGGCGGAGTCGATCTTGCCCTGGATGACGGATTGGTTTCGCTGGAGACGGGGGAATCCTTCACCGTTTGCGGCCTGACGCGGGATATCCCCGTGAAGCTGCACGGAGACACAAGGATTCTCTATGTTACAAGTTGTCCGTCGTTTGCCTCTTTTCAACGGTTCGAGGAAAGCCTGGTTGCGCTGTTAATGCGCGTAAACGAAAAGGATCATTACACCTACCGCCACAGCGGAGCGGTTCTGCGCTTTTCGCTCGCATTGTACGACGCAATGGGCGAGGACGCTCCCGCCGTTGCGAGGGACGATCTTGCGGTAGCCGCGTTGTTCCATGATGTTGGGAAATGCTTTGTGCCCGTCGAGATTCTGCAAAAACCGGGCAGACTGGAGCAGGAGGAGCTGCGGTATATTCTGCGGCACCCGGTGGACAGCGGGCGGATGCTGCTGCAGGAGTTCGGCGAACAGATTGCCGAGATTGCGCGCAACCACCACGAACGCATGGACGGCAGCGGATATCCGCGCGGGTTAAGCGGAGAGGATATCAGCTTCGCTTCCCAAATTGTTGCGGTTGCGGATGTATTTGACGCGATGACGAGCGATCGGGGATACAATGAAGTCAAGACGAGCGAAGCGGCCGCGGAGGAACTCGTTTCCCTGAGCAGACAGTTCAATCAAAAGATTACGCTCGTGCTAAAGCGGCTCGTAGCGGACGGAACGTTGAATAAAGAGGAGCACGAATTGCATGAACAGGCTTGAAAAATGCGGATACTGGCTGATGCTTTCGGACTATGATCTCGGCACGATCGACGTGCTGATCCAGGGAGAGCGCTGGGTGTATGTCGCGTTTCTCTGCCAGCAGGCGGTGGAGCGCCAGCTCAAGGCAATGTTCGTGTACTATATGGACGCGGAACCGCCAAAGACGCACAACGTGAATTTTCTTTTTTCCAAAGTAACGGGCAGCGCCGCGTTTCAGGGGGAAGCGGACGTTGCGCGGATTTTGGAACGGAAGAACGCCTGCGAAGATTTTTTGATGGACGTGATGTTCTACTATATGTCCGACTATCCTTTCTCCTACAAGAACATTGCGGGACGGTTTGTAAACGCTTCGCTCGCGCTGGAATTGCATGAAAAGACGAAGGACATGGTGGCTTGGCTGCGCACGTTTCTGCCGGCTGTGGAAATTCCAAAGGTGCCATCCTGAACTGGCTTTATACGGCTGCCGTTTTCGCTGCGATTGAAATCAACAAAAAAAGGCCTCTCGCTTGAGAGGCCTTTTGGTTGCTTTCCGTCAGCCCGCCGGGGTCGGAACCGGAGTAGCGGTCGCAAGCGCGTCCGCGCCCGGCTGACTGGTCTGATGCGGTTCAACATTCTCGCGCAGATAATCCGCTCCCTGATCCAGCAATCCGGCGGCGTCTTCGGCAATTCCGGAATCATCCATAAACAAGCGGATTTCCACCCATGCTTCCTTGCCGAGGACACGAAGCGAGCCAATCAGCCGCTCCAGTTTACCGCTGAGCAGATCCTTGGTATCGAGATAGGTTAACACCGCCATGATCAGAACAATCAGCACAACGAGAACGCCGATCAGGCGAAAGATAAACTTCATACGAATTCCTCCAAATATTCCAATCAGCGGCAGGGCAGCGCCGCCAAACACCATAATACAAGTTTATTATACCGTGGCTCGCTGTAACCGACTGTGAAACTTGTGTAAATATTGCCGCGCAGAAAGGGCGGAGGACGGCCGGACTCGCGAAAGGGAGCATTCGCTAATCGACGGCGCGAATTTCCGTCTGCGCGATTGCGCGTTCGATCATGGGTGCAAAATCGACAAGCGCCTCGCTGCGGCGCAAATCCTCCAGCTTCGGCTTGGTCACGGGATGCTGGGGAACAAACACCGTACAGCAGTCTTCAAACGGGAGAATCGAGGTATCATAGGAACCGATTCTCTGCGCGTACTCCACGATTTCTTCCTTGTCGAATCCGATCAGCGGGCGGAATACCGGCAGCGTGACGGCATCGTTCGTCACGGTCAGGCTCTCAATGGTCTGGCTCGCGACCTGGCCGATGGATTCTCCGGTAATGAGCGCCTGCGCGCCGCAGGACAGCGCAATCCGCTCGGAGATTTTCATCATGAGGCGGCGCATGAGCACGGTCGTTTCGCTCTGCGGGCATTTTTCGTAGATTGCGAGCTGAATCTCGGTGAACGGAACGAGATACAGCGTGATCTCGCCAGCGAAACCGGCGAGAATATGCGTTAAATCCGCAACCTTTTCCCGCGCGCGCTCGCTTGTATATGGATAGCTGTAAAAATGAACGGCGGAGATGCTTACGCCGCGTTTGGCGATCATATACCCGGCGACGGGGCTGTCGATGCCGCCGGAAATGAGCAGCATGGCGTGGCCGTTGGAACCGACGGGCATGCCGCCGACTCCTAAAAGCTCCTCCGCAAACAGGAATGCCTGATCCTGGCGGATTTCAACGCCGACATAAAAATCGGGCTGGTGTACGTCTACGCGAAGCGCAGGGAACGCTTCCAGAAGCCTTCCGCCCAGCAAACGGCAGATCTCCTGTGAGCGCATGGGAAAGCGCTTGTCCGCGCGGCGCGCGGTCACTTTAAAGCTGGCCTGATCCAATCCTGCGATTCGCGCCGCGACGAGAGACTTTGCGGCACATTCGATCGCCTCCCACTCCTTTTCCACCGCGAGCGCGGGACTGACGGAGTGGATGCCGAACACGCGCGTGAGCTTTTGCGCGGATTCGCCGATGGCGGATTCGGGCAGCCCGAACACGAACACACGCCCCTGCTCGCGTACGACCTTAACGCGAAGCGGACGAAGGGCAAGCTCGATCCGCTTCATTAAACTGCGTTCGAAATAGGGGCGGTTGAGGCCCTTGAGGTGGATTTCCGCGTAGCGGACGAGCAATACCGGTTCCATAGGAAACATCTCCGCTCAATTTTGAGATTTTTGTGCTATCTGCGCCGAAAGCGGCGAAGAAACGCTACCTGTTCGGATAGAATGCCGCTGACGGTATCTATCTCCTCCGGCGTGTTGAACGGGCAGAAGCTGAAGCGAAGCGTGCCTTCCGCGCGTACACCCGCCACGCCCATTGCGGTAAGAATGCGGTTTTGTCCCTTTTTGTGCGTGGAACAGGCGCTGCCGGTCGAAACGCAGATTTCCCGCTCGGAGAGGGCGTTGACCAGCACCTCGCCCCGCACGCCCGGAAAGGAGACGCTGAGAATATGCGGCGCGCCTTCTTCCGGTGCGGGACCGTTGATCACCGCGTCCGGAATCGAGAGCAGGTTTTTTGCCAGTTTTTCCTTGCAGGTTCGCATCTGAGCGATCCAGCGCTCCTGATTGGAACGGTAAACCGCTAGCGCCGCGTCAAGGCCGAGGATACCGGGCACGTTCGACGTGCCGGAGCGAAGATTGCGCTCCTGCCCGCCGCCGATCTGGCCGCCGGCAAATTTGAATCCGTTTCGAACGTACAGCGCGCCTATGCCCTTTGGCGCATGGAATTTGTGCGCGCTGATGCTATAAAGATCGACCGGCGGGCGGGCGAACGGCCGCTTACAGAATGCCTGCACCCCGTCGCTGTGAAGCAATGCGTCTGGCGACAGCCGGCGTATGAGTGCGGCGGCGGAGGCAAGATCGTTGACCGCGCCGACCTCGTTGTTGACGTGCATCAAGGAAACGAGCGCCGTATCCGCCGTCAGCAAGGCGGCAAGCTGCTCGAGGTTTGCCGTTCCATCCGCGTTGAGGCCGATAAAAACGACCTCCGTTTCCGCTTCGTTTTCGAGCGAACGGAACACCTCGTAAACCGATGGATGTTCGCCGAGCGTCGTCAGAATCCGGCGCTTGCCCCGCTTCGGCTTGAGCGAACCGAGGATCGCCATATTGTTGGACTCCGTTCCGCCGGAGGTATAGAGCAGTTCTTCTGTGGTAAAGCCAAGCGCGGAAGAAAGACGGGCGCGTGCCTCCTCCACGGCTTTTTCGGTAGCCACGGCGGGCTGATACGCGCTCGCGGGATTATAGAATTGTTCGGTCATGGCGCGGCAAGCCGCGTCCGCCGCTTCCGGCAACACGCGCGTTGTCGCGCTGTTATCCAGATAGATCATGCTGTGATTCGCTCCGTTGCCGTAATAGAATCAGGCGCAAAAAAGCGCACGTTGGCAGTATAGCACAATTCCGCGCGCTTTGCTTGGATATTTCGTTTCGAGCCGCAAAACCGCGGTTATTTTGAAAAACGGTCTTTCAGGTAGCCGTAGCCCTGCATGTCCATCGCGTCATAAGGAACAAACCGCAGCGCGGAGCCGTTGATGCAGTAACGTGTGCCGTTCGGCGATTCCGAATCGTTTTCAAAGACATGCCCCAAATGCGAGTTTCCCGCGCGGGAGCGCACTTCAACGCGGCGCATTCCGTGGGATACGTCTTCGCGCTCCACAACGACGGAAGATTCCACCGGCTTTGTAAACGCAGGCCAGCCGCAGGAGGAACGGTACTGATCCTCAGACGTAAAGAGCGGTTCGCCGGTAACGACGTCCACATACAGCCCTTTTTCGGTATTTTCGTAAAATTCGCTGGAAAACGGGCGTTCCGTCGCGCTTTGCTGGGTAATTGCGTATTGCTCTGCGGTAAGACGCGCGCGAATCTGCTCGTCCCGCGGGCGCGCATAGCGTCCCGCGTCGATCACGCCTTTGGAGAGCCGCGCGATTGCGGCGGATGGAATATGGCAGTAGCCGCCGGGGTTTTTATCGAGATAATCCTGATGATATTCTTCCGCGGGGAAAAAGTTGACGAGCGGGCCGCTTTCCACCGCAAAATGCGCCGTGCGCGCGCGCTCGAGCGCAAAGATGCGCTCAACGGTCGCCTGCGAATCCGTGTCCGTATAGTAAACGCCGGCCTGATACTGCGTACCCGCGTCGTGTCCCTGCCGGTTGATGGCGGTGGGGTCGATGACCTCGAAGTAGGCAAACAGAAGCTGATCGAGACTGACGCGGTTTGGATCGTATGTTACACGGACGGTCTCGCGAAATCCGGTTCTGCCGGTGCAGACGGTTTGATAATTCGCGTCCGCTTCGCCGGTGCCGTTGGCATATCCGCTGACCGCGCTGAGCACACCGGGAATGGACTGCATGAGTTTTTCCATGCCCCAGAAGCACCCGCCCGCGAGATAGATGGTACCTTCTATTTTTGCTTCCATAGAATTCGTCTCCTTTCATGAGCATATTGCTATAGGCGCGTTTCGTCCGTGAAGAGAAAACGATTCGTATACCGGTCAAAGGCGGCAGTATTTCTCCTTCGGAACGCAAATCAATCATAGCATACGTTCGGAAACCGGTCGAGAGACGAGGTCACACAACAAGAATGAAAACGCCCCGCATAGGGGGCATCGAACGGACCGTGTTCAGACGATTGCGTCCGGTTTCGGCTTTCGCGGAAACACCTTTCGGATCAGCAGAATGGAAAAGACGCACAGCGCGACCATGCAGAGCAGCGTGATCAACAGCGCGGCCAGAATGACCGCGTTTACCGGACGGTTCAGATTTCTGCCGTCGAAGCGGTTCAGAGGATTGCCGAACAGGATGCTGGCGGCCATTGGAAGAAGAGCGATTGACAGCGTGGTCCAGCCGATGGGCTTACGCAGAACGTTTGCGCTGCGGGAAGCGATGTAGAGAAGCAGCCCGCCTATTCCGGATAACAGGTAAAACTCCAGCACAAGATAGGGATACAGCAGAATCGGAAGAGGATGGCCGCTGAATGCACCATGGACGAAGAACACGAGCGGCAGAAGAAACGGCAACCCAACAAAAACGACGCCCCAAACGGAAAGAACGCGGCCGCGCTTTCTCAAGCGCTCCGCTTTTCTCGTTGCAGCAGCCTCCGCCTTCACTTCTTCCGGAATGTCCGATTCCGGCGTCAAATTCGTACGCCGGCCCTTCTGCGGACAGGTCGTAATGGCGAATTTTGTTTTCATGTACAAGAAGAATCCTCCCGGGGCGATGCCTGATTAAGCGGATGCTTCCGAGGTGAGGCCGTCCTTGCTTTTTTTCTGAAACAGGTTTTTAATCAGGAGCATACCGAGGACGGCGATGCCCAGAACAAGAAGGCTATACAGCGCTATGCCGATGACAACGGCGATAAACGCGCCGCTGCTGCTGGTAAGCGCTCCGGTGGCGAGCCCCGATGCATTCGCGTAGAGCAGCGAGCCTGCCAGGAGAATCAACGCAGCGGCGGAACCCCAGCCGATCCATTTCGAAAAAACACGGGCAAATAGGCTCGCAAGAACGAGCAGGATCAGCCCCAGCAGAATCACGGGGTATACCTCGGCGAGCATCAGATAATCGAACAGGAAGGTTTGACTTGCGACGCTGCCGATAACCGCGACAACGATCATAAACAGGATCGGTGCCGCGAGCAGCAGCGTGCCGGCGATGGCAAAGACTTTGGAGAGGGTCGATTTCAATTTCGGTTTCATAGCGGTACCTCCTATGAATCGGGGTCGGGCAGAGAAGTTGTGCATCCGTCAGAGGGGAACCAATTGTATGTTGGTGGAATACTCGCACCTGTATTATAATATAGAAAACAAAAAAAGAACAGGAAAGCCTTATCATGCGAGACTTTTCAGCAATTTACGGATGCGTGTCGATCAAAGAAGGAGAAAAACCATGACAGTCAATGATTTTGCCGCCGCGTGGGATGCGCGGGATCGGCTGATTGAAGAACTGACGCAAAAACGGAGCCTGCCGGTTCGGACGCTCTATATCCGCCGGAACGACGGCGGCACGCTCGCGCTTGGACTGCTGCCGGATCAAGGCGGACTGGTCGTGGTCGACTGGAAGAACGAATCATACCACAAAGCGCTCCTTCGCCGGCCTGAGCTGCAACGGAAACCCTACGAACAGAAAGCGGAAGGCTTCGGCGGGATATTTGGTTTTGGTGAAAAAGGCGCATGGGGCTGGTCGATTTGCCTGCAGGATGGCGATGCGATGCAGGCTGAAGCGGAAGTTCTGCCAAACATCACCGCGATTGCGGACCTGCTGATCGAAGACGATCCGTTTCTTACCGGCAAGCGAAAACCGCGCGTTGCGCCGCTTGGACAACTGCGGCCGGAGGACAGGGAGACCTGCGAGCGAATTCTCTCGCTGTGGGAGCGGATGGTGCTGGAAAACGGATAAAAAAAGAGCTTTGCTATGAGTTGAAACGCAAGTATAACACAAAGAGTCTATTAGTAAAATGGCAAAGATAAACATTTATAATCAGATTTATCTTCATATGATCATTCTAGAGATTATTGTCAAATACAGAGGTGTATATTAATATCAAATCAAACGTAGATTTTATTATATAATGGGGGTGTCGACAATGTATTGTGATACAAAGAAAGTCGAAAAATTGCTTGAAGAGTTTGCTAAAACCAGATCAGCTGAAAGCTGGAAGAAGTTTTATAAGCCGAAAATCGTGAAATTTTTCTTTGAATTTTTAGAAAACAAAGAAAACAATAAACCATTTACAAGCATAAATAGCTTTGATATTGATCAATTTCTCAGTACCTTCGAAAATTGTACAATGAAAAAACTTAATTATTACTATGCAATTGATGCGTTTTTCGATTATACATATAATAAAAACTATACTGTTGATGTTATGAAAGATGTAGAAAAGCCTATAGTGATTAGAAAACCTCAAAAGTATATTCCTGATATAGATGTTAAGAAAATTAAAGAATATATTGGTGATGAAAAAAATAAATTATCTGATAGATTATTACTTGCATTAATGTTATACACTGGATTAACTAGGAAAAATATCTATAATTTATATAATTATCAGTTATCAAGAGACGAATCAAATAATAATGAATATTATCTTTGGGTAGTATATAAAGATGAGCGTCGACAACTACCATTAAATAATAAACTTAGAGAATTAATTGAAGTATATTATAAACAATCTGATGGATCGAACGATCCATTCAGCAAAGTCTTTGATTATAATGAAACATATATAAGTTCAAAAACAACTGATTTATCGGAAGAGATTACTGGTAAAAAATACTCACCACAGATATATAGTAATACTTTCATTAGGCTTGCGTTAAAACAAGATCTAGACGTTTTTTCAGTCTCACAATTGACATTAAAATCATTAGTGATGATTGAGAAGCATATAACGACTTATGATAAATTAATTGATAAACAACAAAGTATCGTGGATTCAATTTGAGTCATATTATTATCAGTTTGTTTTCTATAGATCAGTTTGTATTAGTTTAAATCAGGAATCACCCTTCCGCGCGGCTGCGGGCTTTCGCTTCCCCGCCGCGAAAAAACGCCAACACCGCGGCGTTTTTTACGCGGTTTCGAGTCCGTTACAAAAAAATGGCCAAAGGGGTGCACGCAAAACTGCGCACACCCCTTTGGTGCCGGTGGTCGGACTCGAACCGACACGGTATCGCTACCAACGGATTTTGAGTCCGTCACGTCTGCCAATTCCATCACACCGGCTCGGCTTGCTTATTTTAGCATACGCGTTTTCGCATTGCAAGATTGCCGCGTGAAAACGTATTGAAATGTCAATGCGGGCTTTCGATTGAATCCCGCCGCGCGCAATGGTATACTGAACCGGATAGAGAGCGGATGGAGACGCGTGTATATCCGCCCCTTTTCGCTCTGTTCATAAGATCGAAAATCGCCGCCTGGACGGCGCGCCGCTCACATTTTACTTCGGAGGTAGATCGAATTGGAATCCAACAAACCGAGCCTGCCCGGGCAGGATCCGACCGAACCCGTCTCCCCGCGTGAGACCGAACCGCAGCCCGCGGAAGATCTGGACGAACTGCAAACCCGCATACGCGGTTATTCGGATCGGAAGTGGGCGCTGATTCTGCGAATCGGCGGCGCTCTGCTCGGGGCAATCTGCGGCCTGATGCTGACCTATTTCTCGAATTTCGAGTCCATAGGCATGTTCAGCACCATTGGAGCCGTGCTGATTGCGCTTCTCCTGCCAAATGTGATTGAAAAGCGCGTAAAGCGCAGCGTTCAGAAAGGGCGAACGGCAATGCTCATTGCGCTCGCCGCGTGGCTCGTGCTGTTCACGCTGATTATGGTGTTGATGGGCGTTCCGATTATCCAGCCGAAATAGACGGTTCGAATCCCGATTTCGAGCGTAAAAGGAGAGTCATATTATGCCGAAAAAACCTCTTGTCAGCGTTGTCTGCCCCTGTTACAACGAAGAGCTGATGCTGCCGCTGTATTACGAGACCATGCGCGAACGGGTGCTCACACGGCTGACGGATTACGACTTTGAGTTGATTCTTATAAACGACGGCTCCAAGGATCAAACGCTGAAAATCCTGCGCGAGCTGGCAAAAGCGGATGAACGCGTCAAGTATATTTCATTCTCCCGTAATTTTGGCAAGGAAGCTGCCATGTATGCCGGGCTGCAGCACGCGAAAGGCGACTTTGTCTGCGTTATGGACTGCGACCTGCAGGACCCGCCCGAACTGATCGAAGAAATGCTCGCCAAACTTTCCGCCGAGGACTGCGACTGCGTTGCTACGCGCCGCGTGACGCGTAAGGGCGAGCCGAAGATAAGAAGCGCGTTTGCCCGCGCGTTTTACCGGATCATCAATCGCATTTCGGATACGGAGTTCGTAGACGGCGCGCGCGATTTTCGCATGATGCGCCGCTGCGTGGCGGACGCGGTCCTCTCGCTCGGCGAGTACCACCGTTTCTCCAAGGGAATCTTCATGTGGGTGGGGTTTGACACCGTCTGGCTCGAATATGAAAACGTGGAGCGTGCGGCGGGCGAGACGAAGTGGTCGTTCTGGAAGCTGATGTGCTATGCAATCGAAGGAATCGTTTCGTTTTCCACCGCGCCGCTGCAGCTTGCGACCGCCGTCGGCGGCGTCGTATCGGCGATGGCGCTCGTCTACATGCTCATCCGCGTGTTCATTGCATTGATCTGGGGGAACCCCGTCGCGGGCTATCCGTCGCTGCTGTCGATCATGCTGTTTCTCGGAGGGTTTGTGCTGCTCGCGCTCGGCATCATCGGCGAATATGTCGCGCGCACTTATATGCAGGTGAAACGTCGCCCGATCTATATTCAAAAGGAGAGCAACATCCAATCCTAGAGGATTGATTCAAGCGAAAAACAGGACGGAGCGGCTTGCCCCGTCCTGCGTTATTTTTGTATGCCGTTTCTGTAAAACGGGTAAAAAATGGCGCTGATCCGCTCGTAAATTGCAGTATGTTTTGCAGGCGGCAAAGTTGTAAACCTTGCGTGAAGAAACGCGACAACGCCCCGGGCGCGTTTGACAGACCCCCTGCCAAATGGTACACTACGATAGGCGTAGATTAGAGTAGCCGGGGGTGGATTCACCCGGAAAATGAAGGGAAGCTGGAGAATGGCGGACGTAACGGCAATCGTGCTGACGCTGAACGAAGAAGCGAATCTGGAAGCCTGTTTGCGCTCCGTTGAGGGGTTTTGCGCGCGCGTTGTGGTGATCGACAGCGGCAGTTCGGATCGAACGCTGGAGATTGCCGGAGCATACGGCGCGGATATTTACGAACACCCGTTTACCTATTATGCCGCGCAGTACAATTGGGGCGTGGACAACGCGAATATCACGACAAAATGGACGCTTCGCCTGGATGCGGACGAACGCTTTACGCCCGAAGTATGCAAAGCCTGTGAATCGCAGATGGCCGAGCATGACGCGGACGAGGTGAACGGAATCGTTCTGGAGAGCGACTTTTTCTTTTTAGGCCGCCAGATGAAGCATGGCGGCAGTAAAAAACGAAAAATCATGCTCTTTAAGACGGGGAAAGGGCGAATCGAAGATCGCAAGCGGGACGCGCATACGATCCTTCTGGAAGGAACCGCCGTCTCGATCCGCGAGCGTTACCTGCATTACGATTTTAAGGATTTAACCAGCTATATCGCGCGGTACAACTGGTATGCCATTCGTGAGCTGAGCGACTACATTGAGTATGAAAACGGCGCGTCCTACGACGCGAATACGGACGAGCGGCTCCGCCGTCACCGCAAAAAAAAGTTCACCATTTATTATCGCGCGCCTATGTTTTTGCGCGCATGGCTCTGGTTCGTCTATAACTATTATTTCCGGCTCGGATTTCTGGACGGGAAAGAAGGATATCTTTACCACTATTTTGAGAGTTACTGGTACCGCTTTCTCGTTGATGCGAAGATTTACGAGTACCGTAAAACCGGCCGCGCGGCGGAAGAACTTCGCGCGCTGGGGAAGTGAGCGCGAACATGGCAGATTCGCCGGTGCGCGTATTGATGGTGCTTACCGTTCGCTATGCGAAAAACGGTATCACCGGCAGTGTGATGAATTACGTATCCCGCCTCGATCCGGCGCGCGTGCGCTGTGATCTTGTTTCGCCGAACGAGCCGGATGCGGAAGGAAGGGCTGCGGTAGAGCGCACGGGCGGAAAGGTTTTTGTTTTACGCGGGCGGAACCGGAACCCGGTTTCGTATCTGCGCGCGCTGGCCGGGATCATCCGGTCGCGGGAGATCGAGGTTCTGCATGCGCACGGAAACAGCGCGACGCTCTATCTGGAGATGCGCGCGGGGCAGATCGGCGGCGCGAAGGTGCGGATACCGCATTCGCACAACACAACCTGCAGGATGAAACTTGCGGATCGCCTGCTGCGCGGCGTGTTTTACCGGAGCATAACGGATGCTCTTGCCTGCTCGCATGCGGCGGGGAAGTGGCTTTTTCCGAGCTACCCGTTTACGGTGCTCAACAATGCGGTGGAAACAGAGCGGTTTCGCTTCGATCCGGCGATTCGAAACGAGGCGCGAACCGCGCTCGGGCTGGAGGAAGACGCGTTTGCGCTATTACACATTGGCGCGTTCAACGCACAGAAGAACCAGCCGTATCTGCTCGGCGCGTTCGCGCGGTACTGCAAAGACAAGCCGCAAGCGGTGCTGCTGCTCGCCGGGGACGGCGGAGGCAGGGACCCCTGCGAAGCGCTGGCCGGGCGGCTTGGCCTGACGGAACGTGTTCGCTTTCTCGGCTGGCGGGAGGACGTTCCCGCGCTGCTTTTCGCGGCGGATGCTTTCGTTCTTCCCTCGCTGCACGAGGGGCTGCCGCTGACGCTTGTCGAGGCGCAGTGCGCTGGGCTTACCTGCATCGCTTCCGACCGCGTAACGCGCGAAGCTGCGCTGACCGGGCTTGTATCGTTTTGTGCGATCGACTCGGAGGAGGCGTTTGCCAGCGCAATTGCGCGGGTAAAGGAGCAGGACCGCAAAACAGCGAGTGCGAAAGCGATCGCGCGGATGAAAGAAGCAGGGTTCGATGCTCGAAGCAACGTGGAACGATTGATGCAGACCTATGAAACGCTCGTGAATCTTGAATAGAGCAAAGATTTGGCGCATTTGCTTTCGGGCGGGACATTTGATGAGGTGCAAAGACGCATAATGAAGAAACTAATGGTCGTAACGCACAAAATGAGCGGTGGCGGCTGCGAGCGGGTGATCGCGCAGCTGCTGAATTGCTTTGCGCGCGACGGGATTGACTGTACGCTGGTGACCGAATGCGGCGTTCCGTCGTTTTACGACCTGCCGGAATCCGTACGTCAGATCTATCTGACGTTTGACGACACGCTGAAATCCACCGGCATTTTTCGCGCGTATCGAAAACTCAGGAAGCTCGTAAAACAGGAAAAACCGGATGCCGTACTCGCGCTGCCGGAGAAGGTGAACGTTTGGACGGTTCTGTTTCTGCTGGGTACGGGGGTGCCCGTTGTGGTCAGCGAGCGGAACGATCCGCACCGTCACCCCGAAAACCGGATCAAGCGAATCCTGCGCAAGCTGGTCTATCCGTTTGCGAAAGGATTCATTTTTCAGACGCAGGATGCGGCGGACTATTTTCCAAAGTCGATTCGCAAACGCGGCGTGGTACTCGATAACCCGCTGGACACGAGCCGTATTCCCGCGCCGCATGAGGGCGTGCGCCGAAAAGTGATCTGCGCGGCAGGGCGGCTGCATGAACAGAAAAATTTCAACCTGCTCATTCGCGCGTTTGCGCGATTCTACAAAACGCACCACGCGTATTCTCTCGAAATCTACGGCGAAGGGCCGGAGAAGAACGATTTGATGAAGACCGCGAGCAGTCTTGGCGTGGCGGCTGCGGTGCACCTGCCCGGGCAGAGCAAAACGCTACTGGAGGATATCAACGACAGCGAGATGTTCGTGCTCAGTTCGGACTATGAAGGAATGCCGAACGTGCTGATCGAAGCAATGGCCTGCGGGCTATGCTGCATTGCGACGGACTGTCCCATTGGCGGCGTTCGGTCGCTGATTGAGCACGGCGAAAACGGCCTGTTGATTCCAATCCGCAACGAACGGGCGCTGCTTGCCGCCATGACGGAGGTTGCGGACAATCCAACGCTTGCAAAACAGATTGGCTTTCGCGCGGCGCAGATACAGGAACGGCTGGACGAGGTGGTTGTTGCCGCCAAATGGAGGAAATATCTTGAAACCGTCGTGGATCGATAAACAGCTTCCGCTGCTGGCGGATCTGGCGTTTGCGCTGTATTTGTCAACCGAGATTCTGCTGGCGCATACGGTTCTGTCGCAGCTTTGCATGCTGCTCTTTTTTGGCGTAACGGCGATATACGTCTTTCGGAGCAAACGGGTGTTTTTCTCCTGGTGGATAATCGCCGGCGCGCTGGTCATCCTTTGGGGTGTTACCGTTTCGTTTGCCTGGGCGATTGACCGCGACGCGTCGTTTTCCATGGTAAAAACCCTGATGGTTAACCTTGTATTTTTCTTCGTTCTGCTCCAATATCTGCTGCTGCAGGGAAACCTTTTGCGCTATTTTTCGGTGTTTGTGCTGCTTATCACCGCCATGTCCGCGGTGGCGGTTGCGCTGATTCTGCCGATTACGGTGGAATGGACCCGGGCCGGAAACCTGATTGGAGTGAACCCGAATTGGTTGGGAATGCTTGCCGCCAGCGCGATCGGCTTTTGCCTTCTTTTGGCCGCGCAGCGAAAAAAAGCGCTCTGGCTGCTGCCAATTCTGATTCTCGCACCTACCGTGGCGCTTACCAAATCCACAAAGGGAGCCGTTCTAGCGGCCATTTTATTCGTCATATTACTGCTGATCCTCTATCCGAAATACTGGTATCTGAAACTGGCCGGGCTTTTGGTACTCGCAGCCGCGGCGTTCTATTTTTTAATCTATCAGGAAAACGCGCTCAGCAATACGGTGTTTCACCGTTTCCAGCAGCTTGCGCATTACCTGCTGAAGGGGGTAGGTAGCGACGAGTCCTTTACGAACCGGAGTTCGCTGGCTTCCGTTGCAATGGAAGCGTTTCGCAACCGCCCGTGGACGGGCTGGGGAATCGACTGCTTCCGCTTTCTGGAAGGCGCGGTTCAAACATACTCCCATTGCAACTTTACCGAGCTGCTTGCTTCCGGCGGCGTACCGCTCCTGATTCTTTACTATGGCGCGCAGCTGACCGCGGTTGCGCTGGCGGCGCGCTCGCTCTATCGAACGCGGGCAAAACGCGCCGAATTACGCGACGAGCGGAAAATTGTCGGCGCAATGACGGTATTCCTGCTTGCGCAGGTGGCCATGGACGCCGGCATGGTGTCCTATTATGACCGCACGATGGCGGTTTATCCCGTGCTGCTGATTGCCGCGACGCGGCTAATGGATAAGCGCGACAAGGACGGAGAAAGGCTGTATGCCTGCCTTCGGCATCCGGAAAAGCTGTTCGTCTGGCTTGCGGAGCACGGGTGGTTTCGCAGGATGGACGACGAGAAATATCTCAAGCGGTTTTATCGCGCACGCCTGGGAAAGCAGCTGCATCTGAATCCGCCGGTTACGATGAACGAAAAGATCCAGTGGCTCAAACTGCACGATCGCAACCCGCAGCACGCGCGCCTTGTGGACAAGCTTGCCGTGCGCGATTTTGTTTCGGAAACAATCGGTCCGGAATACCTCGTGGAATTGCTTGGATCGTGGGATGATGCGGGCAAAATTGACTTCTCGGAATTGCCGGAACGGTTTGTGCTCAAGTGCTCGCATAACTCCGGCGGCGTAATCGTCTGCAAAGATAAAAGCAAGCTGAATTTGAAGGCGGCGCGAAAGATGCTGCGCCGCCAGCTGAAAAGGAGCTATTATGCGCAGGGGCGCGAGTGGCTCTACAAGGATGTTCCGCCGCGCGTGCTCTGCGAGGCGTTTCTCGGATCGGAAGACGGCAGGCTGCCCGACGATTATAAGTTCTTTTGCTTCGACGGCGCTGTCCGCGCGGTCTGCGTCTGCACGAACCGAAAGGATAAGCATGCGGATTACTATTTCTTTGACCGTGATTTCAACCGCCTTGCGGTGAACGAAGCGACGGCGAACCTGCCGCCGGATTTTGAAATTGATAAACCGATGCGGTTTGAGCAAATGCGCTCGCTGGCGGAAACGCTCGGCGCGGGAATTAAGCACGTTCGTGTCGATTTATATGATACCGAAGCGGGAATCAAGTTTGGCGAAATGACATTCTTCGACCAGAGCGGATTCGCCGATGATTATGTGGGCGACGGCGACCGCGTTATGGGCGAGTTTTTACAACTGGAGGAACAGGCATGAGCTTGGAGATTTTGATTGGCGCGGATGTGGTACCGACCGCGTCCAACCTGGGCGCGTTTCAAACTAACGCGCCGCAATTGCTCTTGAACGGATTGAACGAAATCTGGAACGCCGCGGACATGCGGATTTTTAATCTGGAAGCGCCGCTTGCGGACGCGGAAAGCGCGGCGGAAAAGTGCGGGCCGCATCTGCTCGCGCCAACGAAGTGCGCACTAGGGCTCGCTTCGCTGAACCCAACGGGGATTTGCCTGTGCAACAACCATATTCTCGACCATGGCGCGGAAGGGCTTGCTTCCACAAAAGCCGCGCTGAAGGCTAAACACCTCTCCGCGTTTGGAGCGGGAGAAGACCTCGACGAAGCGGACAGGCCGTTTATCTTTGTGAAGCACGGAGTGCGAATTGCCATTTACGCCGTCTGCGAGCACGAGTTCTCCTGCGCGACGGAGCGCACGGCGGGTGCGAACCCGCTCGATCTCGTAAATTTAAGCGACCGGATTCGCGATATCCGGAGCAATTGCGATCGCCTGATCGTTTTGTACCATGGCGGGCGCGAGCACTATGCCTATCCTTCGCCGGAACTGCAGAGAGCCTGCCGCAAGATGGCGGACTGCGGCGCGTCCCTCGTTGTCTGCCAGCACAGCCACTGCGTTGGCAGCGCCGAAAAGTGGAACGGGGCGACCATCGTCTATGGGCAGGGGAACTTCATTTTCGACGCGGCGGACGGCGGCGAAGGATTTGACACCGGCCTGATTGTGAAGTACACGGTTGGCGACTTTGGCGCGGACGCTGTTTCCTATATTCCCATTGTCCGTGCAAACGGTGGCGCGGCGCTTGCGGAGGAGACCAAGGCAAGCGAGATTCTGGACGCGTTTGGCAAGCGCTCGCTTCGCATTCGCATCGAGGGTTTTGTTTCCGCGCGGTATACATCCTACGCTGCGGAACAGAAGGAGAAACTGCTTCAGGTTTTCCTCAGCGGAAACGCGGTATTAAAAGCCGTCAACGTTCTTTCCGGGCGGAGGCCCGCGCGCGTTTACGGCCGACAGGCGAAAACGAATATTCTGAACACCCTGCGCTGCGAGTCGATCCGCGAACTTCTAACGGAGGGCCTGCGGGTTGATGCCGCCGCCCGGCGTTCGGACAAACGCGCGTAAGATCACCGCGCGGATTTGATTGGAAGGATAAGTAAGGGAATGTTTTTTAGCGTACTGGTTCCGGTCTACAACGCCGAACCTTTCTTAAAAGATTGCATGGATTCGGTTTTGCGGCAAAGCGAGCAGGACTTTGAAATTATTCTTGTCAACGACGGATCGGTGGACGGCGGCGGCATGATTTGCGACCGCTATCGCGCGCTGCATGCCGGCAAGATCAAGGTGCTGCATCAACCGAACCGGGGTCTCATCAGCGCGCGCCGCGCGGGGATAAACGCCGCGGAGGGGGAATACTGCATCTTTCTGGATGCGGATGACACCCTGGAGCCGGACGCGCTTGCGGTGATTCGCGAAACAATTGCGCGCGAACAGGCGGATATCGTGGTCTTTAATTATTACAACCGTTACGAACCGGAGTTTACAACCGCCGTCGCCGAAGCGGTGTTTGCCGACAACACGGTTTTTCGCGGTGAAGCGGAGAAAAAGCCCGTTTATACCGAGATGATTGGCTCCTGGCGGCTCAACAACCTCTGTACCAAGGCGATCCGTTCGCCATTGGTCAAGCAGGACGATACGCCCTATGAAGAATATGCCGCAAATCCGCACACGGAGGATCTGCTGCAGTCGCTCTACCCGGTCACGCACGCGGAAACGATCGTCTACCGCTCCGTTCCGCTGTATAATTACCGCCGGATTCAGCAGAGCATATCAACGCGTGTGTTGCCGGGGAAGATCGACAAGCAGTTCAACGACGCGGTAATGAACCGGCTTCGCGCGTACATGACCCTATGGGGGATGGATACGCCGGAACAGCTGGAACGCTTTCACGCGCGCAAGATCAACGGCCTGATTACCCTCTTCTGGCAACACTACCGAGCCGCCGACGGCGACGAAGAGAAGCGCGCGATGATGGATTATCCTTGGGGAACGCATCTTGACGCGGAGGATCTGAAGTACGCAACAAGCGCCGCGCTGCCACGCATGCGCCGGATTCAGCTGGATGCGATCCTGCATCATAAAAAGCATAAGCTGGACTGGATTGCCCGTATCGGTGAAATTCGCATGAGGGCGTCCCATGGAGAATGAACAGCCGCTTGTTTCGATCGTTTGCGACACGTTCCATCACGCGCCGTATATCCGGGACGCGCTGGAGGGTTTTCTCGCGCAGGAAACAAGTTTTTCAACGGAAATCATCATGCATGACGACGCGTCAACGGACGGTACGGCCGATATCATTCGGGAATTCGAACGCGCCCACCCCGGCCGATTTCGTTGCGTATACCGCGAACAGAACATCTATTCGCAGGATCCGAAGATTCTGGAACACTATGTGTTTCCGCTCGCGCGGGGCAAGTACGTCGCCATCTGCGAAGGGGACGATTACTGGACGAATCCGAGAAAACTGCAAATGCAGATCGACTATATGGAATCGCACCCGGACTGCGCGTTCTGCGTTTCCTCCGCCGAGATGGTCACCCCCGAAAAGGGGCATCTCGGTTGGGTAAGGCCGTATGAATCCGACTGCGACATTCCAATGGACGAACTCATTCGCGGCGGAGGCGGGTTTGTGCCCACAGCCTCCATTGTAACGCGGACGCAGCTCGCGCAAAACCGCGCGCCGTTTTGCGACATGGCGGATGTGGACGACGCGGTGCTCCAGCTCTGGTTTGGCGCAAACGGCACGACGCACTATTTCGCCGAGCCGACGTGCGCCTATCGCTACGAGGTGCCCGGCTCCTGGACGAAGACATTCTTCGCGTCCGACCGGGCGTCGCGGATTCGGCATCACGAGGGGATGATCCGCGCGCTGAAGGCGTTTAACGAACAGTTCGGCGGCAAATGGCAGGACGCGGTGGATTTCTGCATCATCCACCAGCAGCAGTTTGAAATACTGCGCCTGAAGAACGATGTGAAAACGCTTGAACAGCCGCCGTTTCGAGAACAGTATCTGCAATTGCCGCGGCATCGCCGGCTGCGGATGCGGCTGGCACGGCTTGGCATTCTAAGGAACTAGGCGAGGACGCAATGGAACAGGGGAAGCCGCTCGTAACCGTTATTATCCCGACGCACGATCACGCGCCGTTCATTGCGCGCGCTGTGGAATCCGTGCTCGCGCAGAAGACGTCGTTTCCGTTTGACATTTTGCTGCACGACGACGCATCCGCGGACGGTACGGCGGAAATTGCGAAGGAATACGCCGCGCGCTATCCGGAGCGGATTCGGCTGATTGCGCAGACGGTGAACCAGTACCGAACCGACAAAAAGATACAAACGCATATTCTCTACCCGCGCATAACAGCGAAGTACACCGCCATCTGCGACGGGGACGATCTTTGGACGGACGAAAACAAGCTGCAACTGCAGGTGGACTATCTGGAGAGCCACCCGGACTGTACACTCTGTATCTGCGGCGCGGATAAAATCGACGTGAACGGGAAGATTCTCGGTGCGGCGGCGCCCTATGCGGAGGACTGTGCCGTGCGGATAGAGGACATGATCCGTGCGGGCGGGGAGTTCTGCTCCTCCAACACCATTGTTGCGCCAACGAAGCTGCTCAACAGCCAGCCGGATTTCTGCGAACTGACCGAGGTGGAGGACATTCCCGTACATATGTGGTGCGCGGTCAACGGCTACGCTTGGTACATGGCCAGGCACATGGCGGCGTACCGCTACGCCGTGCCCGGCTCCTGGAGCGTGCGCCAGAATGCGGCCAAGCAGGATACGCAGATTCAAACCTGCCGCGGGGTGATCGGACTGCTGCAGGGGTTCGACGATTATACCAAGGGAAAATACCGCGCGTCGTTTGCGGACGCGATCCTCTACCAGCAGTTTAAAATCAAGTGCATCGAGCACGATCTTGCGGCGCTGCGAAAACCGCCGTACCGCGCGTTTTATCGTGAGCTTACCCCGAAACGCAGAATCCGGCTCTGGCTGGAACGATACGCTCCGGCGCTGACGGCGCGTTTTATCGCGCGAATTCGAAAAGTAAGGAAATACTGACCGATATGGATCATTCGTTTCGCAACAAAACCATTTCGGGCGTCATCTGGAAGGCGATGGAGAGCGGCGGAAATCAGGCCGTGCGCTTCGTCATCTCCATTGTACTCGCGCGTATGCTCGACCCGGAGAACTATACGACGCTCGCGCTGCTGCTTATCTTCGTAAACATTGCGGACGTTTTCGTAAAACGCGGATTTTCCACTTCGCTTGTCCAGCGCAAGGACGCGGACAACACGGACTTTTCAAGCGTGCTCTGGGCAAGCCTTGCCATTGCGGGCATCCTTTATCTGGCGCTGTTCTTCGGCGCGCCGTATATTGCGCAATTCTATGAAGAGCCGCTCATCACGCCCGCGCTGCGCGTGGTTTCGGTGATCCTCTTTTCCGGCGCGTTCAACTCCGTTCAGAGCGCGATTATCACCCGAAAGCTGGAGTTTCGCAAGCTCTGCATGGCAACGCTGGGGGCGACGCTCGTTTCCGGCGGGGTCGGCATTTACATGGCTTACGCGGGCTACGGCGTTTGGGCGCTCGTCGTGCAGCAGATGCTCGGTTCGTTCGCAACCGTCGTACTGCTCTGGTCGCTGGACCGCTGGAAACCCGCGTTGGTGTTCTCCACGGAGCGCGTCAAGCTGCTCTTCGGCTTCGGCTGGAAGCTGCTGGTGTCCAGCTTGCTGGACACGGGGTATTCGAGCCTTTCCTCACTGGTGATCGGCAAGCGCTACATCGGCGACTCGCTGGCGTTCTACAATCGGGGGCGGCAGTATCCCGACATGGTGGCGAGCAATCTCACGAATGTTGCGCTTTCGGTGCTTTTTCCCGCCTATGCCGCGCATCAGGACGATACGGCGCGTGTACGCGAGATGGTGCGAAAGACGAACCGCTCCACCGCGCTGATGATCTTTCCCATGATGGCGGGGCTGGCCGCGATAGCCGTGCCGTTTGTGCGCGTGCTGCTGACCGATAAATGGCTGCCATGCGTGCCGTACCTGCAGATGATGTGCGTCGTTTACGCACTGTACCCCGTTGAGGCGACCGACTTACAGGCGATCAACGCGCTGGGCAGGAGCGACCTCTATCTCAAAACGGAGATCTATAAAAAGATTTTCGGCCTGCTTGCACTTGCCGTTTCAGTGTTTGCGTTTTCAACGCCGCTGGCCATTGCATGGGCGGTGGTTGCTACGGCGGTGTTTTCCATGCTCGTGACCATGATCGTGATGAAACGGCTCTTTGCCTATCGTTACCGCGACCAGCTTTGGGATATGACCCCGCCGCTGCTGCTCTCCGGAGCGATGTGGGCGACGGTCTATGCCGTATCGCTGCTGACGGTCGGCGAACTGCCGAAACTGGCTCTGGAGATCGTCTGCGGGGTTGCGGTGTATATGGCTTTGGCGGTATTATTGAAGCTGGAAAGTTTCACATACCTCTGGCAATCGATGAAGGGGTATTTTACGAGGAAAAGCGGCAAATCCGAATCGGAGGAAGAACCTGCGGAACCTTCCGCAGACGACCGGCCGTAACCGGCGATACTTCGTCAATATGGCGGTACAGTCCGAAAACAGGAGGAAGAAAAAGTTATGAAACTGGCGGTTGCCGGAACGGGATATGTCGGCCTTGTCGCGGGCGTTTGCTTTGCGGAGCGCGGGCATTTGGTTACCTGCGTGGATGTGGATGAAGAGAAGGTAGCCCGCATGCGCGCCGGCGAGTCGCCTATTTATGAAGTCGGGCTGGAGGAACTGCTCAAAAAGAACATTGCGGAGAACCGGCTGTTCTTTACGACCGATTATGAACGCGCCTATTCGGATGCGGAGGCGATCTTCATCGGCGTTGGTACGCCGGAACAGCCGGACGGCAGCGCAAATTTAAGCTACATTGCCGCCGTATGCCGGCAGATTGCGCAGAGCGTAACGCGGGACTGTCTCGTGGTGGTCAAGTCCACGGTGCCGGTTGGCACGAACGATAAGGTGGAGCAATATATTAAGGACAATCTGGTTCGGGACGTAACGATACGCGTTGCGAGCAATCCGGAGTTTCTTGCGCAGAGCAACGCCGTTCACGACATGCTGCATGCGGCGCGCATTATCATTGGCACGGACGACGAAGAGGCGGAGCGGCAGCTATTGGAAATCTACGCGCCGTTCGACCTGCCGGTCGTTTCGGTTTCCCGCCGCTCGGCGGAAATGATCAAGTATGCCTGCAACAACTTTCTTGCGCTCAAGATTTCGTTTATGAACGATATGGCAAACCTCTGCGAGCTGGTCGGCGCCAATATCGACGACGTTGCCGAGGGGATGCGTTACGATCCGCGCATCGGTGCGAAATTCCTGAAAGCGGGCGTAGGATATGGCGGAAGCTGTTTTCCAAAGGACACCAAGGCGCTGACGTATCTTGCCCGGCAAAACGGCGTTACGCTGAAAACCGTGGACGCCGCGGTGGAGATCAACGCCGCGCAGCGCACGAGGCTGTTCGAAAAAGCGAAGAAAAGGCTCATGACGTTTGAGGACATGAAGGTTGCCGTGCTCGGGCTCGCGTTTAAGCCCGGTACGGACGATCTGAGGGAAGCGCCTTCGCTCGAAAACGTCCGGCTGCTGCTGGAACACGGCGCGAATCTCGTTTGCTACGATCCGGTGGCCGGTGAGAATTTTCACAAAAAATATCCGGATGTTCCTTTGGCAAAATCGGTTGAAGAAGCGCTGGAGGGCGCGTTTTGCTGCTTTATCTTTACGGAATGGGACGAGTTTGTTCGACTCTCGCCGGAGATGTTCCGCAGAAAGATGCGCGTTCCGCTCGTTTACGACGGACGGAATATTTTCGATCCGGATAACATGAAGCGCGGCGGCGTGGAATACTACTCAATCGGAAGATAGGTGAACGATTTGGCGCAGACACACGAACAAACGGTTCTGGTTACGGGAGCTGCCGGATTCATCGGTTACCATCTTTCCAGACGGCTGCTGGAAAGCGGCTGGCGCGTTACCGGAATCGACAGCTGCAATACTTATTACGATCCCTCGCTCAAACGGTCGCGGCTGAAGGAACTTTCCGCATACGGGAATTTTACGTTCCGGGAGGGCGATCTTTCGGAACCGGATGTTGTGGAAGCGCTTTTTCAGGAAACCAGACCGGAGATTGTCGTTCATCTTGCGGCGCAGGCCGGCGTTCGATACAGCATTGACAATCCGCGCGCCTATATCGAAAGCAACATTGTTGGTTTTTTCAATATGCTCGAAGCGGTTCGGCAGCATCCCGTCATGCATTTTCTTTACGCCTCCAGCTCATCTGTATACGGCAACCGCGAACAAACGCCGTTTTCCGTTCAGGATCGCGTGGACAAGCCCATTTCGCTTTACGCTGCAACCAAGAAGAGCAACGAGCTGTTTGCTTATACCTATTCGCACCTTTTCGATCTTCCCGCGACAGGGCTGCGGTTCTTTACGGTCTATGGCCCGTTCGGGCGGCCGGATATGGCCTACTTTAAATTTACAAAGGCGATCTTCGAAGGAAAACCGATTGACGTTTATAACGGCGGTAATATGCTGAGGGACTTCACGTATGTGGACGACGTTACCTCCTGCGTGGAGCGTATGCTCCTTCAGCCGCCGTCGCCGGATGAAACCGGGGCGCGAAACGCGGTGTATAACATAGGCAACAACCAGCCGGTGCGGCTTCTGGACTTCATCCATACGCTGGAGGAAGCAATCGGCAAGCGCGCCGAGCTTCGGTTTCTGCCGATGCAGGCGGGGGACGTAGAGAAGACCTATGCGGATATCTCCGAAACGCAGCGGGACTTCGGGTTCGCGCCAAAGACCGGCATTCAGGAAGGCCTGGAAGCGTTCGTATCCTGGTATCGCGTGTATTTTCGAGTTTAAATCAAACAGCACGGCAGAGCGGAACTGCTTTGCGATGCGGTTTGCATTCTCATACGGCGGAGTTTAAAAATCCGGGAGTTTTGAAATTGGGAACAAGGGGTTTGAGTGTGGGGAAAAGATTAAGAGATTCTGTGGTCGGTTTCTATAACTACACGGTGATACTGACGTATTTCGGTGTGGTCAGCGCCGTGGTCGGCATTGGGCTGGCAATGTACGGGCGTACGTCGATGGCGATTGTGTGCCTGATGATCTCCGGATTTTGCGACCTGTTTGACGGTTCGATTGCCCGTACGCGGCAGAGAACGGAACATGAGAAGAAGTTTGGCATTCAAATCGATTCTCTGGCGGATTTAATCTGCTTTGGCCTGCTGCCCGTTGCGATCGGATTTTCCGTCGGGATGACGCGCTGGTACGAAGCGGTGGTGCTGGTGGCCTACGTGCTGGCCGCGCTGATTCGGCTGGCTTATTACAACGTAACCGAAGATCAGCTGCAGTTTGGTGAAAACGCGCCCCGCGTTTATTACGACGGGCTGCCCGTTACGACGATAGCGCTCATCCTGCCGCTCGTGTACACGATTCGCCCCGTCATGAAGAACGGCTTTCTGCTGCTCTACGCCATTACGCTGCTGCTGACCGCCGCCGCGTTCCTGCTGAAGGTGAAGGTGCGGAAACTCGGCATGAAAGGAATGATCGTCGCCGCTTTTTGCGGGCTGGGGGTGCTGGCGCTGCTGATCGCGGGCTGGAACAGCATCGGGGCTGTTTAGCTGAAACGAACACGAAAAAAACCGGCTTTACGGCCGGTTTTTGTGTTTTCTGAATGTTTATTCCAGACGGGAAACGTTCTTCGCAATTCGATCGACGATTTTTTGGTCAATCCATTCGCCGAATTTGCGCGTAAAGAACATGCTGCTATCAGAAATTTCGCCGTCATTCGGCGAAACGAGAAACAATTTAAGTTAAGTGGATAATCTTTGGAAAGAGAAAATCCAGATACGACAATTTAAATTCCAGATACGCTTGCAGGAAAGGCTTCGGCAAAGCGTTCTTGACACTCGAAACAATCGCGATTGCGGTTGTATGCGAACCGTTCCCCACGGAAGCAACGTAGTCAAGCGACGCGAATGCGAGGAACAATAGAAAAGCGAGAAGGACTACCGAGAATAAGAACCGAAGCAATACAATGATGAATCCACTGGTGCGCAGGGAATGCCGCTGGCCGTATTCCGCGCCGCAGTAGGGGCAGTACCGCCCCGAAAAACGTGTCTTGCAAGATTTGCAGACACGGCGTTTTTTACGGATTTTTCGATGCATTCTTTAAAAGCTCCAATGCGTCCCTTTTCCGGATCACGCGGCAGGACGGGTGCTGGAACTCGTTTTCCGGGCAGTACCCAAGGGAAACGCAGTTCGGGCCCGCGCCTTCAAACAGAGCGGGGGACGCTTCCTTGCAAAGACGGAGCATTTTGTTTGCCAAATCGCGAATCTCCGTCTGCGCGTTCATACAGCAGCGAATTTTGAACCAATCCAGCAGTGCGTGCGCGTTCATCCCGATCAGCGCTTTAAATTCCGTTGCCTGCGGTTTGAGATAGCGCAGCTCCTCTTCCTTATAGCCCGTATCTACGCCGGCATCGTACCACTCTTCGAGCATGTTCAACAGATCGACCGCTCCCAGGGATACCTTCGCACCGCCCGGCAGGGTGCAATCCGCGCGGTGGGAAAGGATTGAATCCGGCAGCACGACGTCGTAACTCCGTTTGCCGCCTTTCTCCACGCGCCCGCTCTTGATCAGATAACTCGCAAGGCGCTTGCGCACCAGCTGTACTTCGGTAACGCGGGAGTATCCTTCAACGCCAAACAGAAAATAGTCGAATTCCGTTGCGGCGAGGTGCCCTTTTTCAATAATGCTGCGCACAAGATCCGCATTATACGGCGAGGCAATGATATCCGAAAGCCCGCGTTCGCTGCGCGTAAAACGGGCGGCTACGTCCGTATAGACTTTTCCACCGCCTGCAAGCAGCACAACGGTACCATCCCCGACGCGCTTTAAATTCATAGGATAACTTCTCCTTGCTGATTGATGACCTTGACAATCCCCGCGTTCTTGATCATTCTCGTGCACATGACGCAGGGGGTGGGGCATTCAATGGGGTGTTCAAATCCTTCGAATCCGGAGAGATAAAGCGTACTGCCGAGCATTTCGTTTCGGCTTGCGCTGATAATGGCGTTTGCCTCCGCGTGGACGGCGACGCATTTTTCATATTGCTCGCCATGGGGGATTCCGTGACGTTCGCGCCAGCAGGTGCCAACGTCGCAACAGTTTTCATCCCCGCGGGGTGCGCCGTTGTATCCGGTTGCTACGATTTCATCGTTTTTCACGATGACCGCGCCATATTGCCTGCGAAGGCAGGTGGATCGTTTGGCAACTTCGGCCGCTATGGAGAGATAATATGCCTGCTTGCTGATCCGTTCCATAAAAGCACCTCCCGAACTGGACTTTCTGTTGAGTATTTTCGCACAACAGTGCGGGAACGTCAATTGCCGATTCGGCGGTGAAAGCGGATAAAAACAGCGCGGGGATTCGATTTTCGGAAACGACAGTTTTTATGCGGCAAGAAGAGACCGGATTAATCCGTTTCGAAAGGCTCCAGATCCAGCAGGCGTTCGGCCAGATTGTCCACCTCTAATTTGGAATCCAGCGCATAGTTGACCGTATACAACGTTCCGCCTTTCATGCGGCGCAAATAAGCCACGCAACGGTTCGCGTGATCAACCAGATACCGGTTGCGACGCTGCATGGAAGAGGGGCTGCAGTGTTCCGCGGCATACCATACTTCGGCGGCTCCGAGTAAAATGGCGTTATAGCGGGCGAGCTGGTTCGCATCCCACCCGTTTGTCTGATCATGTCCCGGCAGGGCGAGATGCAGCGATATGGAGGGATCGTTTGCTTGCATGCGCAGTACGGCTTCGGCCGCGAGCGTATCAAAGCCCAGGGCGCCGCCGGCGTAGAACTCCGTATATCCATCCGAAACGGCCTGCATAACGGCGCGATCAAGCAGCGCGGTGAGCACGCGCATGCCGGGCTTTCGCTCGGCGCCAAGATCGGGTAGCGCGTTGGGCCGGTGCCCCGTAAAGCAGCAGCCGCGGGCGCGATCAAACGGGTTTTGCATCCATCCTCCGCGCGCCGATTACCGCCCGCGCCTGATCCGCGTTTCCTGTATGCAGCGCAAGCAGCGCGGCATCCATTAACTCCGGCGCTTCCGAACAAGCGCGATCGAACAATTCGGGAAACGATTCCGTCCGCTGGCGTTCGGGTTCCCATGGGGCGCTCCAGGGGGCGCGCGCCTGGTTGAGCCGGTCGCCGGGGTCCGGGTGCCGTGAGACGAGATATCCAATCATGCGGCCCGGCTTTCGGAGCAGACGCTCCAGCGCGCTAAAAAAGCGCAATTTACGGTTTTTCGGATCGAACGAGAGCGTGTTCACGGCGATCCATTTCCGGTAACTGCGCTGAAACGCGTTCCCCGTTTCAAGTGAAAACAGGGATTTGGCCAAAGCGGCATGAAACGCGTTCAGCTCGGTCAGCCGACTCGTCCGGTAAAACCGGCTGGGTGGCGCGGGCACGCCGGGCAAGCATATGAGATCCGCCATCATAAGGTCGATTTGGATTTCGGCGGGCGTATGCGCTTTTCCGGAAAATCGCGCTTCGATGTAGGGGTGCGCGGTCGTATCCAGAAGAAAATGGCATAGAAAGCCGAGCACATATGAACACAGAGCGTCGCTTTTTGAGGCAAGGGGCAGCATAGCGGAAAAAACAACGCGCATATCAAGCTTGTGCAGCCGATCCGCCAGATCGACGCGGCAGGGAAGGAATGCCGGTTTCGGCATCGCATCCCCAAAATACGGATCGGGCCCCATGGTGCCAATGAGAAACGCATCCATGTTTGCCTGCACAAGGCCGGATACCGCAGGGCTGGATTTTTTCAGCGCCGCCAGCCCGGCCAGCGCGTGTGTGAAATTATACGGCATGACATTATTATACGGTTGAATCACGTGCGGAACAAGCCGCACGACAAAATACGAGAAAACCATGCGGATAATACCCGGCGGAAAATGTGAACATGCGCAGGGAGCCAGATGATACAGGCGAAGCCGCTCTGGATTCGAAGTTGAGTTTTCCGGAACTTGATATAAAGCAGTCATGAATTTTTTCCAACAAAAACGTGGAAAATTTGAAAATCTTGTGTTTCCCTATGGAACATTGTTTGAGCATCGTGTTACAATACGTGTGATAGCACGACTGAGGTGGAAGAGCATGAAAAAGATTGTCAAGCGCAGGAGAACGTTTCGCATTAATAACCCTCTCGCATTCGGAATCCTATGCGCGATGATCCTCATTCTGCTCGTCGGTGTGACTTATGCTCTGGTCGCAGGCGTGATATCCCCCGCTATCGTACAGTATCGTGTTGCCAATGCAACGCCGACTCCATCCCCGACAGTAGCACCGGTGACGGCGACTCCAACGCCGACCGTCGATCCGAATTTACCGACGCCGACGCCAACCCTGGAACCCGGCACAACGCCGACGCCGACCCCGAAGCCGGCCGGCGCACTGGACGGGCATGTGATTGGCATTGATCCTGCGCGCGGTTACAGTTCTCAGATTCAGGGTGTTTCTACTAAAGTGTATGCCAACCGTTTGAACTATGCGGTCGCAACCCTTGTTAAGCAACTGCTGGAGGAACAGGGAGCGACGGTTGTATTCACGCTTGCGGATGTGAAGGACGACAAGACCGCAAACGAACGCGCAACCATCTTTAACAACGGAAAAGTTGAGCTGGCGGTTCGCATCGAATGCAACTACGTGAGTGCTTCCGATACGCGGGGTGCGATGGCCTGGGTACCGGAGGATCACGACCGTAAGTCCGACTGTGGTAAATTAGCCAGTGCCGTGCTTGACGCTTATGTGGAGGCGACGGGGTTGCAGCTGCGCGATTTTAAGGGCACCAGCGTGGTGGAGAAATCCGACGAAACCTTCCTGAATAAAACGAATGCTCCGGTTTGCACACTCTTTATCGGCCACATCAGCAATTCCACGGAGGATAAAAAAATCAACGACGCGGAATTCCAAAAGACCATGGCGCAGGGGATCGTCAACGGTATTCTCAAGTACCTTGGCGTAAATCAATAACAGAATTATTTTATCAAGAATCGCCCACAATGGCGGTTCTTTTTCAATGTCGTACTGAGTGCCGCATATTATTCCGAACGGAAATCGATGACCGGAGATCGATTTAATTCTTGCTTTATGTATTGTTTTTACAGATAGATCAGTCGAATTGCATGCTGTTTGAATCCGATTTCGATATAATCATTCAGGCAGGTTCCGGTGCAGGGTTCCGTTTGCCCAAAACGAAGAAAGCAGGTGGACAGGATTGAAAAATACGTTTCGAGGCGGCATTCATCCGCTTCGCCGGATCGGCGAGGGAAAGCCGCTGACCAATGCCAGCTCCGTGTTTGCGGTTCAGCCGGATTGCGTTGTGATTCCGATGGGAATGCATCTTGGAGCGCCAAGCACGCCATGCGTTGAAAAGGGTCAGCGGGTGAAACTGGGGCAGGTCATCGCGACCCCGATTGGCGCATTGGGACTGCCCGTTCACGCGAGCGTTTCGGGTGAGGTTCTATTTGTTGAGGAGCGTCAGCAGCTGCGCGCCGCGCCGGAACTCTGCATCGGGATTCAGAACGACAAGCAGGACGAATGGATCGAGCTGACTCCAACCGGGACGGTCGAACAGGCCGAACCCGCGCAGATTGTTGCGGCGGTAAGAAACGCGGGCATCTGCGGCATGGGCGGCGCGGCTTTTCCGACCCATGTGAAGATGACGATTCCCGAAGGAAAAAGCGCCGAAGTCGTGATTCTGAACGGCGCGGAATGTGAACCTTATCTGACGGCGGATCACCGGCTGATGCTGGAATCCCCGCAGCGTATTATAGACGGGTTCCGGCTGATTCTGAAAGCGACGGGCGTTTCCGCCGGAGTCGTCGCCATAGAAACCAACAAACCGGACGCCATCGAGACCATGCGTTCCTGCGCGGCGCCCTATCCGGAAATCCGGATTTTGCCGCTGAAAACGAAGTATCCGCAAGGCTCCGAAAAACAGTTGATTCAGGTTGTAACAGGCCGCGAGGTTTCGCGCGGAAAACTGCCGATCGACGCCGGCGCGCTGGTATTCAACGTGAGTACCGCCGCCGCGATTTGCGACGCGGTTACGCTTGGAAAGCCTCTTGTACAGCGCATTACCACCGTAACGGGATGCGTGGCCAGTCCGGGGAACCTGCTTCTGCGGATCGGAACACGCTATGAGGAGGCCGTCGCCGCCTGCGGCGGTCTGAGCGAATGCGCGAAAAAGGTATTTGCGGGCGGGCCGATGACGGGGCTCTGCGCACCGGATTTGACCATATCTATTACGAAAGCGACGAACGGCCTTGTGCTGTTTACGGCAAAACAGGCGAAAGATATGGAGGAAAGCGCCTGCATTCGCTGCGCGCGCTGCGTACAGGTTTGTCCGATCGGCCTGCATCCGTATCAACTGCGCGCGGATTTTGACCGGAACGATTACGAAACCGCGAAAAAGCACGGCTTGATGGACTGCGTGCTCTGCGGCGCATGTTCCTATATTTGCCCCGCGCGGCGGTATCTTTCTTCGTCGTTCAAAGCGGCGCGGGATGAGCTGGCCGCAAAGGCGAGGAGGTGACGACGATGGAACAGAAACAACGATTCTCGGTTTCAGCAGCGCCCCATATCTTTGCCAGAAGTACGACTGCGGTTCTAATGCGGGACGTCTTGACCGCGCTGATTGCCCCGGTGGTCGCGGGCGTTTGGTTCTTTGGCTGGAATGCCGCGCGCGTCGTTCTCATCTGCGTTGCGTCCTGTGTGGCGCTGGAGTTCCTCTGGCAGGTGCTTATGAAGAAACCGGTGACGGTGCGCGATCTTTCCGCCGTAGTAACTGGCGTGATTCTGGCGATGAATATGCCGTCCACGGCACCCTGGTGGATGTTGGTCATCGGCAGCGCGGTTGCCATTCTGCTCGTAAAGCAGCTCTTTGGCGGCATTGGCGATAACTTCGTTAATCCAGCCATTGCCGCACGCGCGGTGCTGCTGGCAAGCTGGCCCGCCCTGATGAGCGGGAGCGCGTACGTTACCCCGTTTGATGCGGTTTCCAGCGCTACGCCGATCGCGATTTTTTCACAGACGGCCGAGGCGGTTTCCAGCGTAACGGCAAACGCGGTGATTCCGCCGACCATGATGGACCTCTTCCTGGGCCGGATTCCCGGCTGTATCGGCGAAGTCAGCAAGATTGCGATCCTGCTCGGGCTTGCGTATCTGCTGATTCGAAAGACGGTTACCTGGCATATTCCGGTTACGATGATTGCTTCCTTTATGCTCTTTACCTGGATTTTCGGCGCGGACCCGCTGCAGGGTGTTCTCATGGGAAGCGTGCTCTTTGGCGCGGTGTTCATGGCAACGGACTATGTCACATGCCCTATGACGCATACAGGGCAGATGATCTTTGCTGGAGGAGCGGGACTGATCATCGCGCTGATTCGTGCATACGGCGGTTATCCCGAAGGCACGACTTATGCCATTTTACTGATGAACCTGCTCACGCCGCTGATTGATCGCGTAACGCGCGGCAGAATCTACGGGGAGGTGAAGTCCCGTGCGTAGGATATTGGTTCTTGGGCTCAAGCTCTTTGCCCTTGCCGCCGTTGCCGGGCTGGCGCTGGGGCTGACCAACATGGTTACATCCTCGGCAATTGCCCAACAGGCGGTGGAGGCGGCGGATGCGGCGCGCAGAAGCGTTCTGCCCGGCGCGGAATCGTTTGTTGAACTGGCCGCGCCGGAAGGTCTGCTCGGCGCCTATGCGGGCTACGATGCTTCGGGCATGCTGGTCGGCAAAACCGGAACAATCGTAACGAAAGGGTATGGCGGCGAAATCGAGATCACGGTCGGCGTGAACAACGCGGGCGTGGTCACGGGCGTTTCCGTCGGCGGGCCGAGCTTTTCCGAAACGGCGGGACTGGGCGCGCGTTCCAAAGAGCCCTGGTTCGGCGAGCAGTTTATCGGACAGACGAGCCCGATTGCGCTGAGCAAGGACGGCGGCGCGATCGACGCGATTACCTCGGCAACCATAACGTCCCGCGCGGTTACGAGCGCAGTAAACAGTACCGTTCTCGCGCTCGGCGGCTTGAACCCGCCAACGGAGGGATAATAGCATGGAACAGAAAACTTCGCTTCAAAGCGTATTTTTAAACGGCATCATTACGGAAAACCCCACGTTCCGGCTTGTGCTTGGCACCTGCCCGACCATGGCGGTAACCACAAACGCGACAAACGGAATCGGCATGGGCGCGGCGGCGACGTTTGTGCTCGTTGGTTCCAATATCGTCATATCAATGCTGCGTAAGTTTATTCCGGATAAAATCCGCATTCCGGCGTTCATCATTGTCATCTGCACGTTCGTCACCATGGTGCAGATGTTTATGAACGCGTTCCTGCCTTCGCTGTATCAGAGCCTTGGTATCTTCCTGCCGCTCATCGTCGTCAACTGCATCATTCTTGCCCGTGCGGAAGCGTTTGCCAGCAAGAATCCGGTGCTGCACAGCGCGGTAGACGGAATCGGCATGGGCATCGGGTTCACCATTGCGCTTACGCTGATCGGCAGCATCCGGGAAATCCTCGGCAACGGAACGATCTTTGGCGCGCAGGTTTTCGGCGCGGGTTACCAGCCAATGCTGCTGCTGATCCTTCCGACCGGCGGATTCATTGTATTCGGCCTGCTGCTCGGCATGGTGAATGCCATTGGCATGAAGATTGGCAAGCGGAAGGAGGCGAAAGGCAAATGAGCCCCATCGTGAAGATTCTGCTCTTTATGTTCAGCTGCATCCTGACCAATAACTACATTTTCTCGCGCTTTCTGGGCTGCTGCCCGTTTCTGGGCGTTTCCAACAAGGTGGAGACCGCCTTCGGCATGGGCATTGCCGTTACGTTCGTCATGGCGCTGGCGAGTTTGTTTACCTACTTCGTGTATTACTATCTGCTCGTGCCAATGAAGCTGGAATACCTGAATACCATAGCGTTCATCCTGGTCATCGCCTCACTGGTGCAGGTGGTCGAAATGTTCCTGAAGAAATCCGCTCCGTCCCTCTACGGCGCGCTGGGGATTTACCTGCCGCTGATTACAACGAACTGCGCGGTGCTTGGCGTAACCATTCTGAACATCACGGAGGGATACAACCTGCTGTATTCCGTTCTGAACGGAACTTTTGGCGCGCTGGGATTCCTGCTTGCCATCGTGCTGATGGCGGGCGTGCGTGAGCGCCTGGAAACGGCGAAGATCGCGGTGCCGCTGAAAGGGTTTCCAATATCGCTGGTAATCGCCGGTTTGATGAGCCTTGCGTTCCTCGGGTTCTCCAACATGTTTGCGGGGGTGATGTAAGATGGAATCGTATCTTCCGGTCCTTTACGCCATTCTTGCGCTCGGCGGCCTTGGCATCGTTTTCGGGCTTCTGCTCGGCGTTGCGGATAAAAAATTCTCCGTCGAGATGGATGAACGGGTGAGTGCGGTTCGTTCCGCTGTGGCCGGGGCAAACTGCGGCGCCTGCGGATATGCCGGATGCGACGGATATGCGGAAGCGGTTGTACGAGGCGAAGCGAAGACAAACGCCTGCACCCCCGGCGGCGAAAAGACGGCGAACGCAATCGCTGCGATCATGTGCGTCAGCGCGGATGTAATGGAACCCATGGTGGCGCGCGTCCGCTGCCAGGGAAATTGTGAAAACGTCACCTTACGGTACGACTACGACGGAATTCCATCCTGCCGCGCGGCAAGCGGCATTTCCGGCGGTCCGACCGCGTGTGAGTTTGGCTGTGTCGGCCTTGGCGACTGCGTAAGCCGCTGTCCGTTTCATGCGATTTCAATGCAGAACGGGGTAGCCGTGATCGACGGCGATATCTGCACCGGCTGCGGTATTTGCGTAGCAGCCTGTCCGCGCGGCATTATCCAGATGATGCCGCTGGATCAAACCATCGTAGTGATGTGCCGAAACGAAGCGATAGGCAGAATTGCACGGCTGCAATGCAAAACGGCCTGCGTCGGCTGCAAACGCTGCGAAAAGCAGTGCCCGTCGGATTCCATCCATGTGGTCAAGGGCGTTGCGCTCATCGATGAAAAGACCTGCACACGGTGCGGCGCCTGCATCCTTGCCTGCCCGATGCACTGCATTGTGAATTTCTACGAGCATGACTTAACCGGTGAGGCCGCGGCAACCGCGCAGGCGGAACTGCTGGATATGGAAGCCGAGTAAGAAAGAACCGAAAAAAATCCGCCGAAGGGCGGATTTTTTTATTGGAGTAAGCCTATTTAACGCGCTATTCGCCTTTTTGATCCGGCTTAACCGGATCGTCGTCGAATTCATCGTTTGAACCGGGGAGCGCTTCCTCGCAAGGAGGGCGTTTCTTCTTTCGCACAACCAGCACAATCAGCACGATGAGCGCGGCAACGAACAGAAGCAGAACGACGAATACCTTTACGGCGTTGTAGATACCGGTCGTGGTGCTGAAATAATACCGAAGGAAGCCGAACCTTGCGGGGGAATTGTAATCGCTGTAGCGAACGTGAAGCGTTTCATAATCCTTCACACAGTGCTCGGTGAAGCGAAAGAGCCTTACGCCGCGGACGTCCTCGCTGCCGTAACTTGTATACGAGCTGCCGGGCGCGCTCGCGATATCGATTCCGTCCAGATTGCCGATAAACGAATTTATGTGGTCGTGACCGTTGACGGTTAAGAAAACGTCGCCATTTTCCAGATACGCCTCGAATAGGCCGTTATTCTCGCTGGAAGGGCAAGGGGATTCGTTGACGTCCCCGGTGAAAATGCGATCGTAATCCGGCAAATAGTATCTGCCCGCACCCGATCCAACGCCTTTGAACGCGTCTTTTGTGCCCTTTTCCACCTCGGTGAAAAGGCCGTAAACCTCAGGAAGCGCAATATGGCAGAATGCAACGGAAGGCAGCGCCTGGTTGTCGTTTGCCGAACGGAATGCCGCGCTCTGCTCGTTATACCAGGCGACCTGCTCCTTGGAAACGGTATCGTAATCGCCGTTGGCAAGATAGGAACCGGAATCGAAAAAGTAGAGCGTCATCTTTGGAATGTCGCTGTCGTGTTCATAGACCGGCAGAGCGAACGCGCCGTCTTCAGAGGAGTTTATACCGAAGGAAACGCCAACGCAATTGTCATAGGATTCGTAGAGCTTCGCCTGCTGGCGAATGCTTATCGGCGCTTCGTAGTCATGGTTTCCGAAAACGACGGCAAACGGGACGCCGCTTTCCAAAACAGGCGCGAGAAGCGTTTGTATCGTATTGGCGCAGTTCTTTTCGCCGTTGCCGAACCGGAGTACCGGGCTGGCGCCCTCCAGCTGATCGCCCAGCAGCACGATGAGATCCGCCGGGTAGTCGCGAATCACGCCGGCGGAACCGTCCTGGACAAGCTGCGTCGTATACTGCGTGTCCTGCAGGTCGGAGAGGATCAGCACGGTGAACGTTCCGTCCGCGCCAAACGTTAGGCGCGCATCTGTGGAACTCTCCGCGTTTGCTTTCCCAAAAGCGGGGAACAAACAGGCGGAGAACAGAAAAATCAGAAGGGAAATTGCAATCAATCGTTTCTTCATTCGTAAAGATTACGACATTTGTATAGAGAAAGTCAAGAAACGACGGCCAATATACAATTCCAAAAGGAATGGACACACAGGGAGCGAGAAGGCCGCAAGGTTGAATTCCGCCCGCGCGTAGGGTACAATACAGTCACGGCGGGCAATGCACGGCGCCGCCGAGGATCAACGACTGACGGGTTATATATATGATGGATTTTTTAAATGATCTCATGCTGAACCGTATTCTGCTCGCGGCGGTTGCTGGCTGGGCGATTACGCAGACGATTAAAGCGATTTTGTACACGATTGTAAACCGGGAATTCAAGCTGGAGCGCCTGGTCGGAAGCGGCGGCATGCCAAGCTCCCACGCCGCCACCGTCTGCGCAATGACTACCGCTGCGGCAATGCACTATGGCGCGAGTTCGTTCGAATTCGCGGTTTGCATTATTTTATCCGCGGTTGTGTTACACGACGCGCGCGGCGTACGGCAGGAAGCCGGGAAGCAGGCGGTAACGATTACCGCCATTATCGATCATCTGCTGAAAGAGGGAAAGATCATTGAACTGCCGGAATTCGAGCTCAAAGAACTGATCGGGCATACGCCGTTTCAGGTGCTGATCGGCTCGATTCTGGGGATTGGCGTGGGGATCTGGCTGGGCTGATTGCGCCCTGAAAAAGAGGTGAACGAGAGAATGTGTGGAAGGTTCTATACGGACGACGACGAAGCGCAGTATCGCGCGATCCTGGCGCTTTTGTATCAGCGGAACCCGGAGGAAGCGGCGCTGCTGCTGCGAAAAACCGGGGAGATCTATCCGACCGATCATGTGCCCGTCCTGCTGAAACACGGGCCGGAACTGATGCAGTGGGGATTTTCGCGGTTCGACGGGAAAGGGCGCATGATCAACGCGCGCAGTGAAACCGCGCTGGAAAAGCCAATGTTCCGCGCACCGCTTCTTTCCGGCGAAGGCTCGCGTGGTGCGGCAGTGCCCGCAGCTTCCGGCCGTTGTTTGATTCCTGCGGCGAGCTATTTTGAATGGGAGACGCGGGAAGGAAAGAAAGTGAAGTACCGCCTGCGCCCCGAGCGTGAAGGCCTGTTTACCTTTGCAGGGATCTATCGTACGGAAGCGGGTGCAAAAACGCCGGTATTCGTTATTTTGACCGCTCCGGCCGCGAATGGGATATCGTTTATCCATGAGCGTATGCCGGTGATTTTACCGCAGGAGCGGCGCGAAGAATGGCTGGCGAGCGGCGAGCAGGCCGCGCGCCTGCTCGGGCAGGGCACACAGGAGATCGTGTTTGAACCCGCCGTGTAGCGCGGACAAATCCTGACAAAAAAAGACAGGACGAGCGCCTGATTTTTTGATAGGATTCTTCCTGCAAGAGATGGCAGGCGTAATATGCGCCGGAAAATGCGAAGAAAAGGATTGGGGGAGCGAATAGAACTGGTTGCGAGCCTGAACGAAGCGCTGAACTATATTGAGCTTCACCTGCTCGAGGAAACCGACAGTACCAGCGCCGCCCGGCATGTTGGAATCTCACGCTTCTATTTTGAACGGACGTTTTCCGCGCTGACCGGGATGAGCGTGAGTGAATACATCCGCGCGCGGAGGCTGACGCTCGCCGGGCAGGAGCTGCTCTCCAGCGATGCGAAGGTGATTGATCTCGCGTTCAAATACGGCTACGATACGCCGGAGAGCTTCACGAAAGCGTTCTCGCGCTTCCACGGAGTAACGCCGAAAAGCGCACGGAGAATGAGCACTCTGATGCGCTGCCAGAACCCTCTTGCAATCTCAATAAAAATGGAGGGTGCGAATGTAATGAATTACAGGATCGAACAGATGGATGCGTTTACGGTGGCCGGAGTGGAGCGGGAATTTCACATGGATAACGGTACGCAGGAAATTCCGAAATTCTGGCAGGAATTTTTCGAACAGGGCTTGCAGAACAAGGTTTGCCCGGCACTGGGCATCTGCTTTGACGCGGATGCTTCCGGCCGGTTTCCCTACATGATTGCCGATATGCTCAAACCGGGCGTCAAACTGCCGGAGGGGCTGGTCACACGCGAGGTACCGGCGCATCTCTGGGCGCGGTTTCCCTGCGTCGGACCCATGCCGGGGGCGATTCAAACGGTGACCAAACAGATTTATTCCGAATGGCTGCCGACAAACGGGGTCTACGAGGTAGCGCAGTATATGGAAATTGAAATGTATTCCGAAGGGGACACCGCATCACCGGACTATGTCAGCGAGGTTTGGATTCCGATCCGGAAAAAGAGCTGATCCAATGCATACAAAAAGGAACCTCGACGAGGTTCCTTTTTTCACGCTTAAACTCTGCCGTAGATGCGGGTCATTTCGGCGATTTGCTCAACGAGCTTGTCGTCGAACTCACCGGGGAGCATGCGCCATCTCCAGTTGCCGCCGCCGAGCGTTCCGGGCGTATTCATGCGGCATTCGCTGCCTAGGCGCAGATAGTCCTGCATCTGCGCGAGAAAGAGCTGCGCAACGCTGCCCATGCCGCCGCGCAGGATGCCCCAGACGCGTCCTTCCTCGTCGTTGAGCCCAAGATATCGAACGGCGAAGGCAACGTCCTCTTCGGCGGCCTCCGTGAACCAGCTGGCAACGGTCGTGTTGTCGTGCGTACCCGCGTAGCAGGCGCAGTGCTTGCCATAGGTATGCGGCAGGTAATTGCTTGGCTCGCGCGCGTCGAACGCAAACTGGAGCACCTTCATGCCCGGAAAACCGCTGTCCGCAAGCAGCTGACGAACCTCGTCCGTGAGATAACCGAGATCTTCCGCGATGATCTCAAACGCGGGGAAGGTGTTCTTCAGAGCATCCACAAAATCCTTGCCTGGGCCTTTGACCCACTCGCCCACGCGCGCGGTTTCCGCGCCTGCGGGTACGCTCCAGTAGGAAGACAACCCGCGAAAATGATCGATCCGGACGCAATCGAAAAGCGTGCAGGCGGAGCGCATACGCCGCATCCACCAGGCATAACCGGTCTGCTTCATGTGATCCCAGTCGTAGATCGGGTTGCCCCAGAGTTGGCCGTCCGCGGAAAAATAATCCGGCGGAACACCCGCGACGCAGGTTGGGCGGCGCTCACTGTCCAGCTGAAATTCCCACGGGGCGCTCCAGACATCCGCCGAGTCGAGCGGAACATAGATGGGCAGATCGCCGACAATCTTTACTCCGCGCGCATTGGCATAGGTACGCAGCTTCGACCACTGCTCAAAGAAAAGAAACTGTACAAACTGATAAAACCGGATGCTGTCGCTCAGCCGCTCCCGCGCGGCCTGAAGGCCGCAATCTTCCCGCATGCGGACTTCATATGGCCAGTATTCCCAGGCTGTGCCGCCATTTTCGTCCTTGAGTGCCATAAAAAGCGCATAATCGTTCAGCCAGTCCGCATTCTCCGCGGCAAAACGATCCAGCGCAAGCATGCGCTCGCCATCGCCGGCTGCGCGCGTAAAGGCCGTGCGCAGTACGGGAAACCGAAGCACATAAAGCATGCCGTAGTCGATGGACCTGGGTTCACCGCCCCAATTGATCGCAGCCAGTTCGTCCGGCTGGAGCAGACCTTCCCGCGCAAGCGTATCCAGATCGATAAAATACGGATTCCCCGCAAAGGCCGAAAAAGACTGATACGGTGAATCGCCGTAGCTGGTCGGCCCGAGCGGGAGCACCTGCCAGTAACTCTGGCGCGCGCGAACCAGACGATCGACAAAATCGTACGCCTCCTGTCCGAACGTGCCAATGCCGTAAGGGGAGGGCAACGAAGAAATATGCAGGAGAATACCGGAGGATCGTTTCATAGCAGCACCGAATCAATCTTAAATTTCGCTTTATTATATCGTTTTTCACGCAAAGGGCAACAGAAAAATACAGGCTGTCTTTCGGACAACTCGCCCCGGTGTTTTGAAGGGCTGTGTATTAGCCCTTCACCGCGCCTTCCACAACGCCTTTGATGATGTATTTCTGCGCGGTAAGGTAAAAGACGATGATGGGCACGATGCTGATGATGATCAGCGCCATCACCGCTCCAAGATCGACATGGCCGTAACTGCCCTGGAGGTACTGTATGTGGATCGGGATCGTCTTATACTTCGTGCGGTCCAGCACAAGGTAGGGCAGAAGGTAATCGTTCCAGATCCACATGATCTCCAATACACCTACGGAGATCAGAACCGGCTTGAGCATCGGGAATACGATCAGAAAGAACGTACGGATCGGCCCGCAGCCGTCGATGGCGGCCGCCTCCTCGATTTCCAGCGGAATGCCTTTTAGAAAGCCCGCGAACATAAACACCGCAAGCCCTGCGCCAAATCCAAGGTAAATGATCGGGATCGTGAATGGCGTATCGAGATGCAGCGTATTTGCGGTTTTCGCCAGTGTGAACATGACCATCTGGAACGGCACTACCATGGAGAAAACGCAGATGTAATATACGATCCGGGCAAACAGACTGCCGACGCGGGAGATATACCACGCGGCCATGGAGGTGCAAACGAGAATCAGTACGGCGGATGTGATCGTGATCAGCAAGCTGTAGGCAACCGACTGCAGAAACGGATATTCGCCAACGCGAATGCCGTAGATGAAGTTGGAAAGCCCGGTGAACGTTTCTGCGCTTGGAAACGCAAAGGTATTCGTATTGATGGAGGAGTTGGTCTTAAAGGAGTTCATCAGCACGATGAAAATCGGCAGCATATACAGGATGCAAACCAATATGAAAAAGCCCGTCTGAAACGATTTTTGAGCCTTGATGCGTTTCATTACTGCTGCACCTCCTTTTTCCGTGTGGCGGAGAACTGAATGAGCGCGATTGCCGCAACCAGAACGAAGAACAGAACCGCCTTCGCCTGCCCGGTTCCGCGGGAATTGGCGTTGAGATAGAACGTGTTATAGATATTGAGCGCAAGCATCTCGGTGGACCGGATGACCGTTCCATCCGCCATAAAAACGAACGGTTGGCCGCCGTTGAGCACGAGGTTCTGGTCGAACAGCTTGAACGAGTTCGTCAGCGTTAAAAACGTGCAGATGGTGATCGAGGGCATGATTGTCGGGATGGTGATACTCCAAAGCGTATGCCAGCCGTTTGCGCCGTCGATCTTCGCGGCCTCGATCATATCCCCGGGCACGGACTGGAGGCCCGCGATATAGATGATCATCATATAGCCGATCTGCTGCCAAGCCATCAGGATGATCAGTCCCCAGTAGCCGTACGTCGTGCTTAAAACGATGGACGAACCGAAGCGCGAGAGAATCCCGTCGAAGATCATCGACCAGATATAGCCAAGCACGATGCCGCCGATCAGGTTCGGCATAAAAAACACCGTGCGAAAAACGTTGGAACCTTTGATTCCGCGCGTGAGCGCGTAAGCAACCGCAAACGCGAGCACGTTGATCACGACGAGCGAAACGACCGCTACAAGCGCCGTATACTGGAACGCATGCATAAAACCGGTATCCTGAAACGCCTTTAAATAATTATCGAAGCCAATCCAGCTGGCGTTGCTCGTTGTCGTAAACTTACAGAAGGAAAGATATGCGCCCTTGCAGAACGGATAGATAAAGCCGATGCAGAATGCTGCGAATGTCGGCAGGAGAAAGAGCGGAAAAAAACGCTGGATGGGACGGCGGATCAATGGAGAGCTTAAAGACGAACTGGTGTTATGGGTTCTGCGTTTCATGGCGACCTCCCTTGGTGCTGTGTGCAGAAGGGGGCGAGCGTTTCCACTCGCCCCCGCAGAGTTGGTCGAACGTTGTTTGGTTCAGCGCTTATTGCGCGGCGTACTGGGTAGCCCAGCCGGCGACGAACGCGGTGACCACGTCGTCCCAGGAGCCTACGCCGGCGGAGTACTGCGTCATGGCGGCGACAACGCCCGCGCGCCACGGGTCAACGTTCGGCGTATAGTTGAACGCCCAGGTAACGACATATTTGCCAGCGGCAAGCTGTTCGTTGGCGTCGTTGAAGAACACGTTATCGGATGCCTTGGCATTTTTAAACGGGATGGGTCCGAATTCTTTTGCCATCATCGTTGTGCCTTCTTCGGAGGTAACAACCCAGTAAATGAAGTCGAGGGTTGCCTGAATGTCCACCTCGGAGGCTTTCGAATTGACGGACCAGTGGTTTTCGGTGCCTGCGCAAACCGCGGCGTTCTCTTCTCCGGCCACGCCGCAATAGATCGGAATCATTGCGAGGCTGTCCGGACTCATGGCGAACTTGCCGGTCAGGTTGGCGTATTCCCAGGAACCGTTCTGATAGAATACAGCTTTGCCTTCGCCAAATTCAGCCTCTGCCTGGTCGCCGGTCGCGGAGGCAAGCTGCGTCGGGTCGGTGGCGGAGTTATTGATGTAGAGGTCCCAGATGTTCTTGAAGTTCTCGAGGTATTTGCCGGTGATGGTCGCGGGCTGTGCGGTCACGCCGTCATCACGGAACTCGTAGAACAGCGGCATATTGGCCAGATGGCCGGAGAAACGCCAGCTGGATGAACTATCCATACCGGAAGAGGTGAACGCGTCGAACCCCAGCTCGGCGGCGCGGCTGTGGATGTCTTCCACAGCGGCCTTCAGAGAGGCGAAATCGGTGATCTGATCCAGCGTATAACCGGCCTTCTCCAGCAGGGTCTTGTTGACGATGATGCCGAAGCACTCGTAGCAGAAACCGATTGACGCCACTTCGCCGGTCTTTTTCATGAGATTGAAATCACTCGTGGTCATTTCGGCATACACCGGGCTTCCGGCGAGATCGTAACAATAGTCGGCCCAGGTATCCAGACCGGCCATATTGCTGCACTGGAACAGCGTTGGAGCGGAAGCTCCCTTGTCCAGCTCGGCCGTCAGCGTTTCCGTGTAAGTATTGGAGGCAGCGGTCACAACGGTAACGGGTACGCCGGTAGCCTCCGTATACTTGGCAGCCAGCTCCTTCCAGGCGGCATCCGCCTCGGGCTTGAAGTTGAGATAGTAGACACTGGCAGTTTTGTCGTTTGCTACCGAATTTTTGGAGCAAGCAAAGCACGTTACTGCCAACAGGGCAACCAGAATCAGAGCAATTAGTTTTTTCACAAATCGTTCCTTCCCTTTCGTTTTTGTATTCTCCAGCGCTTTCGCGCATAGATTCAGCCTGAAAGTATTCAACGGGTTAAGTATTCAGCCGCCGTACCGAGCCGCCTTCGCGCAGCAGCGTTTGAAACGTGACCTGCCGGTGCGTTCCGCGCGATTCAATCAGCTCAATCAGAATCTTTGCGCAGGCCAGCCCCATGTCCTCTACCGGCTGAACGAGCGTGGTCAGCGTGGGCAGCAGGTACTCCGATATCTCGAGGCCGTCGATGGCGACGATGGAACAGTCCTCCGGCACGCGCCGTCCGTGATCACTGAGCGCCTTGATTGCCGCAACCGCCATCAGGTCCGCGATTGCGAAGATTGCCGTAAACGAGTTGTCCCGTTCCATCAATTCGCTTGTGGCGCGGTAGATGGCGCGCATGTCCGAAAAAGTGCCAGTACAGGCGACGAGCGAGGGGTCGTAGGGGATGTTATGGCTCTTGAGCGCGTCCTGATAGCCCTGAAAACGCAGTTCGCTGATGGAATGATCGTCCTGATTGTCGGTTAAAATCGCGATCCGGCGGTGGCCAAGGGATACGAGCGTATCCACCGCGAACCGTGCTGCGTTTTTATCGTCGATGGCGACGGAGCTGTAACAGTCCGCGCCGAGTGTTCCAAAACTGTTGGTATAGGTACAAAACACACTGGGAACTTTAATGAGCGAGAGCTCTTCCGGCGAATAGTTGAACCGGCCGCCTAGAAACAGGATGCCGATCAGCTTTCGTTCATTGGTCAGCTGCGCGCCGACGCGAAGCTCGTCCTCCGACGTATCCATTTGATGCAACTCCAGCGTGTAGCCGCTTTGCGTGATTTCGCGTTCGATTATCTTAATCAGCTTGGAAAAGAAGGGGTTGTTCACACCCTTTACCAGCAGAGCAATGGTATCCGACGTGGTGCGGACAAGGTTTCTTGCGCTGGTGTTGGGAATGTAATGCAGTTCAGCCACGGCGCGCAGAACTTTTTCGCGTGTGTCCTCGCTGACGTCCGGATGGTTGTTGAGTACGCGGGAAACCGTACTGACGGCGACTCCGCAGTGCCGTGCAACGACCTTGATATTCGTCATGTTGATTTTGGTGTTCCTTTTCGAGTTTTCGAGAAAGCGGCGAATGTCCGACAGGCAAATCATATTGTTTTGATTGGAAACGTTACTGGAAACGATACTGGTAACGTTTCCGGAACTTGCAAACAAATTATACCCAATCGAAACATGTCTGTCAACTGAAATTTAAAGTACATTCCGATCCGAAGATATTCAGCATCTTTACTTGCAGTTAAGGCCATGGGCAACGAGCAAATCCGAATGGACGCGGCACGCGGTTTTGGAAAAGTTTTCCGAAATTTCACGCGGCCGGGCGGGCATGCTTGATATAATAGGTATATTTGTTTGAAACGCGTCCGGAAACGGTATGCGTATGAATAGAAACAATCGACGCGTTCAGCGATTGTTCGATACAGCGCGGAATGCCTGCGCTGACAAGACGGAGGATATATTTTGAAAACGATCCTGTATCGGCTGATTTGCGGGGTAGTGATGGGGATTGGGTGCGTGCTGCCGGGCGTTTCCGGAGGCATACTTGCCATCAGCCTCGGTATATATGAGAAGATGATGCTGGCGATTGGCAACTTCTTTCATAGCATGAAAGAAAATGTTCGATATCTTTTTCCGCTGGTGATTGGCTGCGGAATCGGCATTCTTTTAACGAGCAACATTCTGAATCTGGTGATTGAACGCTATGAAACTCAGCTTCTTTCGCTGTTCACGGGCCTTGTTCTGGGAAGCCTGCCGGAGCTTTACACCGAGGTAAAGCGCAGCGCCGTCCGGATCCGCTGGCGGCATGTGCTGGCCACCGTACTGGGGCTGGCGTTTGTTCTGCTTTTTGCGCTTGGCGAATCCAGCGTTTCCAGCAACGCGCAGGTAACCGCTTTAGGTATCCCCGGCGCTATGATTTCCGGCGCGATCCTTTCCGTTGGAACGGTAATACCGGGTATCAGCTCCTCGTTTCTCCTTGTTTATCTCGGGCTGTATCCGGCGGTCATCGCGGCTATTGCCAGCGTTTTGGACTTTTCCTCGCTTGCCAGCGGCGGGATTGCGGCGGCAATCGGGCGGCTTTCCGGTTCCATCGTGCCGCTGATTGTAATGGCGGCGGTGTTCGCGCTGGTTTCCCTCTTTATTATTAAAGTTGTAAATCGTGCGCTGAAGCGTCACCATGCGCTGTCTTACGCCGCAGTAATTGGGTTTGTCGTTGGGTCCGTTGCGCTGGTGCTGCCAAGCATTATAAAAGGAATTACGTGGGCGAGCCCGGTTTTTTTTGCGGCGGGTCTGGCATTGAGTTTACTGGAATATCGAATCAAACAAAGAACCGAAATCCGGAACGCGGCAAAGCCGGATGAGTCCGTTCCGGCCGAGAAGGAAACAGAGCGCGCATGAATGGAGTTCGTGCGGATTACCGGCTCCTTCCGGTTTGACAAGAATTAACCGCGCATGCTACAATCGTTCCGGTGGAAATGCCGGATCGATGCGCTCTTCCGGCGTCCGCAAATGGTGTGCGGCAATCGCGCGATTAAAAGAGGAAATGCAGGGTGTCCAAATACTCTCCCAGACGTTTTAAGGGCTCGCTGATATTGTTTTGCAAACTGGCGATTACGGCGACTACCGCCGGCGCCTTTTTGTATTTGGTGCTCCATTATTATCCGGAAACCGATTTCTGGTTTAAAGGGTTCGTCGTATTCATTTTCCTGTATCTCGTTGTCTTTCTGGCGTTTGCTTCCACGTATCGCAGTTTCAATATCGGCACGATGCGTTTTCGCGAGCTGACGTTTACCTATGTTTTATCCACTTTCCTGACGAACTTTATCTTCTATTTCATTCTCTCCTTAACGGCAAAGCAGCTTCTGCCGATTGCGCCCCTCGGCATCATGACGCTGGTACAGTGGGCGTCCGGTTTGATTCTCTATCTAGGCGCGGATAAGCTCTATTATCTGCTCTATCCGGCGAGGAAGTCGGTCGTCATCTGCTCCAAAGACAAGCATGAGATCCATACGTTTCGCAAGATCGGTTCCATGAAAGAGCGACACGAAATCTGTGCGGTCATTACCGAAACGGAAAACGCGGAGGCGATCAAGCGGTGTATTGAGCCGTATTCCACCGTTTTTATGGGTGATATTTCACGTGATCTGAGACTGGAATTGACGGAATATTGCTTTGAAAACAACAAGCGCCTTTTTGTGCTGCCTACGGTGGAAGATATCATTTTTCATAATGCGCATGAAAACATAATTGGCGATTCGCTCGTATATCAGTGCCGCAACCACACGTTCTCGGTGGAACAGCTTGTGGTCAAGCGCGCCATGGACATCGTATTTTCCTTGCTTGGCATCGTAATAACCAGCCCGATCATGCTTCTTGCGGCATTGATTATCAAATTGCAGGACGGCGGGCCGGTATTCTTCACGCAGGAGCGGTATACGCGCAACTACGAACGGTTCACGCTCTACAAATTCCGCAGCATGATTGTGGACGCCGAAAAGAACGGCGCTCAGTTTACCAAGGAGAACGACGAACGCATTACGCCGTTCGGGCGGTTCATGCGGGCGACGCGCATCGACGAGTTGCCGCAGTTCTTTAATATCCTCCACGGGGAAATGTCGCTTGTGGGCCCGCGCGCGGAGCGGATTGAGAACGTGGATTTCTACTGTGAACGAATGCCTGAGTTCCGTTACCGCATGAAGGTAAAAGCAGGGCTGACCGGCTATGCGCAGATCTACGGAAAATATAACACCAACTTTGACGATAAGCTCAAACTCGACATGCTCTATATTGAGAACTGCTCGCTGATCCACGATCTGCAGCTGATGTTCATGACCATAAAAGTAATTTTTATGGCCGAGAGCACGGAGGGGTTTGACATTTCCAGCCTCGCTGATCTGGAGATTTCGAATGAAAACTGCCAGCCATGCGAAAGCACGTCTTTCCTTGCGGCGGCAGATCAACCAAGTCCCGCTGGTATCAGCGACGCCGTCCGCATCCCGAGTGAACCCTCTCAACCGGAGGAACGAAAAGGAGCGCGTATGAAAGGCATAATACTTGCCGGCGGAAAGGGAACACGTTTGTATCCGAGTACAAAGGCGGTCAGCAAGCAACTGCTGCCGGTTTATGATAAACCGCTGATTTATTACCCGCTTTCCGTACTGATGCTCGCTTCGATTACGGAAGTTCTGATTATTTCCACGCCGGAGGATACGCCTGTTTACGAGCGGCTGCTCGGATCGGGCGAGCGGCTTGGGATGCGCTTTACCTATAAGGTTCAGGAGACGCCGCGCGGCCTTGCGGACGCGTTTATCCTTGGCGAGGAGTTCATCGGCGACGATCCCGTTTGCCTGATTCTCGGCGACAATGTTTTCTACGGTCAGGATCTGACCGCCACGCTGAAAGAAGTGATGAAGCGCGAGCAGGGGGCGACCATTTTCGGTTATCCCGTCAAGGATGCCCGCGCGTTTGGCGTTGTGGAATTTGATGAGAATCTGCGCGTCCTGTCCATAGAGGAGAAACCGGAGCATCCAAAGTCCAACTATGCCGTGCCCGGTTTGTATTTTTACGATAACCGCGTGATCCAGATTGCAAAGCATGTTCGGCCGTCCGCGCGCGGTGAAATCGAAATAACGGCCGTGAATAACGCATACCTGACGCTTGGGGATTTACACGTCGAGCTGTTTGGCCGCGGAATGGCCTGGCTCGATACCGGTTCGCCGGATGGAATGCTGAAAGCGGCGGAATACGTTGAAGCGGTGCAGTCCCGCCAGGGATTTTACATCTCCTGCATCGAAGAGATCGCCTGGCGGCGGGGATTTATCACAACGGAACAGCTCGGGCTGCTCGGCGAGGAGCTGCGGATGACCGATTATGGTCAGTATTTGCTCGCGCTGGCCAGGGAGGGTAAAAAATGAATATCCTCGTAACCGGCGGCGCCGGGTTCATCGGCGGCAATTTCATCCGCTGGATGCGGCAGAATGCGCCGGAACATCGGCTTGTGAACGTGGACGCGCTGACCTATGCGGGAAATCTGGAAAGTCTGAGCGACATTGCGGAGGACGAATATTACCATTTTATTCGCGCGGACATTCGAGACCGGCTGAAAATGGACGAAGTATTCCGCACCCACGATATCACCCACGTGGTGAATTTTGCCGCAGAATCGCATGTGGATCGCAGCATAGTCGATCCGGAGATTTTCTTATCGACGAATATTATCGGCACACAGTCGCTGCTCGATACGGCAAAAGCAAACTGGAAACTCGCGCCGGACGATAAATACAGCCGGGAGTACCGAGGGAACGTGAAGTTTCTGCAGGTTTCGACGGACGAGGTGTATGGCGCGCTCGGAAAAGAAGGAATGTTTACCGAGACCACGCCGCTTTCCCCCAACAGCCCGTATTCGGCGGCCAAGGCCGGCGCGGATCTTGTTTGCCGCGCATACCACGAGACCTTTGGCTTGCCGCTCAATATTACCCGCTGCTCCAACAACTATGGACCATATCAGTTCCCCGAAAAGCTGATTCCGCTGATGATTCACAACTGCATACAGGAAAAGCCCCTGCCGGTTTACGGAGATGGAATGCAGATTCGTGACTGGCTGCATGTTTTTGACCACTGCAGCGCAATCTATACCGTTCTAAGCCGGGGTGAACCGGGCGAGATATATAACATTGGCGGGAATAACGAACGCGCGAACATCGATATTGTCCGCTTTATCATCCTTACGCTCGGAAAGACCGAACAACTTATCACCTATGTGAAGGACCGACCCGGGCATGACCGCAGGTATGCCATTGATAACACGAAGATTACAACGAAGCTCGGGTGGAGGCCTGCCTACACGTTCGAGCGCGGCTTAATGGGAACCATTGAATGGTACCGCGCCAATTCCGCCTGGATGGAACGGGTGCTTTCCGGCGAATACACGGATTATTATGAAAGGATGTATGCGCCTTCCTTTTCGTAACACACCAATTCGCTGAATAAATATTCTTCAGAATAGTTAAAATTAGTTACGTCGTTTTTTTTACGTGTGTGGTACCTTGACCACACATGTTTTATATTACATCTGTTCTGATCGAATTTCCAAGAAAAATATCTGGACTTCGCTCTTCTTGACGAAGAAACGTTACAAAATAACGATTTTCTTGTTACATATAAAACCGGAGTTGAAATTATCTAACTGATGTTGTAATATGTATAAAAGTATGGAAACGTATGATGGAGACGGCGCAGGCAATGAAATACATCGTTGTACCGGAATATATCTCCTGTGTTATGCTGCTGATGATCGGCATCTATTCTCTCTACAACAAAACTCGCCGCTCGCTCAAGGAAACCGCGTTCCAAGCCAGCGTTGTGTTTGCGATTGCCGCCATACTGAATAATATTATCTCCATCTATGCAATTGAAAACGCGGAACGATTTCCGGTTGCGATCAATCTTTACGTGAACTCATTCTACTTCTTTTCCGTCGCGGTTATGTGCGCTATGGTCTCCATTACAACCTACCTGACCTTGCTGGATGCCCGCTATCAACGTAGTCGGCTGGAAATTGCGGTTCTGGTCTCCATGATATTCCTCTGTATCGAAACAGCGCTCGTAGTGATCAATCTCAAAACAAAATGGATGTTTTACTTTGACGAAGGAAGCCGGTACCACCGCGGCCCGCTGAACTGGATCGGGATTGCTTTTTTAGCCATCGCGATTATAAACGTAATTGTCTTCTATTTTATAAACCGCAAGCGCGTAAAGAAAACGCTGCGTTTTATCGTTTACATGCTGCCGGCCATCGGCGTGGTTCTCGGTACGGTTCAGCTTTTCCTGCCGAACACCATTCTAACGGGAACGATTATCGCGTTTTTATTGCTGACGCTGTTCATCAACAGCCAGCAGCAGCGCGCGCGCGTTGATTCTCTGACCGATATCTCAACAAGGGAAGCGTTCTTTACGGAACTGACGCGGCTGGCTGGAAAGTCGCAGCCGTTCCATGTGATTCTGCTGCGGCTGCGAAACCTCAAAGCGATCAACACACAGTACGGCCAGCGTGCGGGCGACCGCATCCTCAGCGAAGTTGCGAGCTCCCTTTCACAAATGGACGTGCGCGCACAGAGCTTTCGCGTTCAGGGCGCCGAATTTGCGGTGATTGCGACAAAAATGGAGCCGGATGTTTATGAATCGTACTTTTCCGTCCTGACGCAGGCCTTTTCGGAAGGATGGCAGTTGGAGGGGGACGAAATTGAGCTGCGCGCGCTGATTACGGATATTTATTATCCGGAGCATGCTTCGGGGATTGACGAGCTGATTGATTCGCTGGAATATGCCATGCGCGTTGCGAAACTGGAACTATCGGGCAGGCCGGTGCGATTCGACTGCGTGCTTCAGGAGCGGTTCCGCAGAAGGAACTATATCAGCACACGAATGGATACCGCGCTGCGAGAGGACGGTTTTTATCTGAATTACCAGCCGGTTTATAATACGGAACACCAGAGGTTCTCCGGGGGAGAGGTTCTTCTGCGGCTCAACGAGGAAAACGGCCGTCCGATCCCGCCGGCGGAGTTTATTCCGATTGCCATTGAAAACGGGATTGCTACGAAATTGGGCAAAATGGTCATGGAAAAGACCTGCCGCTTTTTACAGGAGCATTCGGATTTGGAGATCGGGTGGCTCTCCATCAACGTTTCCTCGCAGCAGGACGAATTTGACGACACGGTACGGCACCTGGAGATGCTGCTGGAGAAGTATCAGATCGATCCGTGCCGTATCAAGCTGGAAATTACGGAACTGGTTCTGCTGGATGATCTGGACAAGGCGAAAAAAACCATGGAAGAGCTCAACAAGCGTGGAATCGGCGTTTATCTGGATGACTTTGGAACCGGGTATTCCAATCTTGTAAACGTTATGACGCTGCCGTTTCAATGCGTAAAAATCGACAAAGGCTTTATCCGCGATATCACGGAAGATTCGAAAGGGTACGGAATGCTCCACACGGTCGTTACGGGACTGCAGTCCATGCAGGTTAGCGTACTGGCGGAAGGGGTGGAGACGCCGGAGCAGGACAATCTAGTTCGAAACCTCGGCATCAGCTTGATTCAGGGGTATTTCTATGCGCGGCCTATGCTGGACGACGAATTCATCTGGCTGCTCAGCCAGCACAAACCGCTCAGCGCCCGGGAAAGCTGTTCCTTCTCAGCGCAGGAATAAGCCGTTTCGCTAAAAAACAACGCCGGCAGATTCTGCGCGGCGTTGCTTTTGTATACGGAATTTTGGCTCAGCCGCCCGAAACGGTTGCAAGCGGGAGCGTATAGGTTTCGACGGACTCGTCCTCAAAGTAGTTGTAGTCGTCCAGCAGCGGCGAGTATGAGGTGATGCGAAATTCCCGCGATACGGGATCGATGGTCAGGATCATCAGATATCCGTCTCCGCCGTCTGGCAGCGCCTGATAATCCACCATGATTGCCTGGACGGTTCGATCCATCGTTCCGTCGCCGTTGTCGTCGTACTGCTCCGCGACGCGCTTCATTCCGTGCCGGTGCCCGCAGAGCACATAGCGAACGTTCGGGTTTGCCGCGACGACGGAATGCAGTACCTGCGAGTCCGCTTCGAAGGGCTGGTCGCCCAGCTCCAGATACCAGTGCGCGAGCAGAATCGCCGTCCGGTCCGGATACTGTTTGAGTACGCTGTCGAGCCAGGCCGCATCCGTTTTCTGAACGGAATACCCGACCCCGAGGAGAATATAGTCCTCGTGCCCGATCGTTACAAGATCGTATCTCCCTCGGCCGAGCGCATCTACGCCGCCGAAAGTTGGATAGGATTTATAGTTCTGGCGGTCCATCAGCGCGTGAAACGATGTGTAATCATGCACAACGCCTTTGATATCGTGATTCCCCGCTATGGCAATAAGCGGGACTTTTCCAACGAGCGTATCGAACGCCGCGGTGGCGGCGGACCATTCGCTGCTTCGCAGCATGTCGTTGACGATATCGCCCGTCTGCAGAACGTACTGAATATTCAGTTCCGTCCGGTGATCGACAATCCATTGCGTCATGGCGGAAAGCGTTTCCGGAAAACTAGACGTATAGCCCTGCGTGTCGCTCATCCAGATCAGCGTGGCGGGATTCATCGCCGGATCCGGCGTTGGAGAGGGGGAAGGCGTCGGAGATGGTGTCGTAGTTTCCAGAACGACAGCTTCCGGCGTTGGAGCAACCGTCGGGGTCGGCGTCGGAGCAGGCAGGAAAGCGGAACAACCGGTCGCCGTCAACAGAAAAAAGGCCGCGCAAGCCAGAAGCGCGCGCAGCCGTATGGAAAAAACGGGTTGATTCACCTGGGAATTCATGATTAGTTCCCTTCTATTTCGGCAAAGAGCTGTTGTTTGAGTTCGAGTACGGAACGAAGCGCATCCCCCACCGGAACCTGACGCTTGATCCGCTTGTCGCGCGTGGTCAGTTCGATCATGCCCTCCGCGAGATTCCGGGGGCTGACGGTAAGGCGAATCGGCGCGCCGATCAGATCGGCTTCCGAAAAGACGACGCCGGCGCTGACCGCGCGGTCGTCCAGAATGGTGTCCACGCCTGCCTTCCGAAGAGACTCGTAGAGTTCCTCGCCAATGCGTTTTGGTTCCTCCTGATCGGCGCGGAGCACGCAGATCTGCGCTTCCCAAGGCGCGATGGTGATCGGCCAGATGGGGCCGAACTCGTCGTGACTTTCCTCGCAGACCGAGGCGCAGAGACGACCCACACCGATGCCGTAACAACCCATAATGGGGTATTGCAGCGCGCCGTTCTCGTCGAGATACTGCATGTTCATGCTTTTGGTATACTTATCGCCAAGCTGGAAAATGTTTCCAACTTCGATCCCGTTGCTGATCTTCAGCGTTGGTTTTCCGCAGACGGGGCAGATGCCTCCGGGGATTGCGCGGGCAACGTCCACATAGGAAACCTTGCCGTAGTCCCGCTCCATGTTGAACCCGGTATAGTGATGGTCGACCTTGTTCGCGCCGCAAACCAGCGCGCCGATGCCTTCCAGCGAGCGATCGAAGAGCACGGTGACCTTTTTAGCATCCAAACCCACGGGGCCGATGAATCCGGCGATAATACCGCTTTCCGGTGTAATGACGGCGGGGTGGATCTCCGCGCCGATGGTATTGCGCAGCTTGGTTTCATGCACCTCCAGATCGCCGCGCACAAACGCAATCACATAACTGTCGTCCGCGTTGCGCTGATACACGACGGCCTTGCAGGTTGCATTGTGCGGCTTGTGCAGGTAACCGGCTACTTCAACGATGGTCGCCATGTCCGGCGTGGGAACGAGCGTGAGCGCCTCGGTCGCGCCAAGCGCGGAATTATCCACCACGCTTGCGCAGGCTTCGATGTTCGCCTTGAAATCACAGCTGTCGCAAAGCACGAGGGTATCCTCGCCAATTTCGGTCAGCAGCATAAACTCGTGAGAAACGCGCCCGCCCATCATGCCGGAGTCCGATAACACGGCGATGACGTTTTTGCAGCCCGCGCGCTTGAATATGCGCTCGTAGGCTGTGTAGCAGCGTTCGTAATACGCTTCCAGATCCGCCTGCGACGTGTGGAAGGAATATGCGTCCTTCATGGTAAACTCGCGAACACGGATCAGTCCGCCGCGCGCGCGGGGTTCGTCCCGGAACTTCGTTTGAATCTGGTAGATCATGAAAGGATACTTTGCGTAACTCTTTGCGGCGTCGCGCGCAAGATGCACCGCCGCCTCCTCATGCGTCATGCCGAGCACCATATCCGCACCCATGCGGTCGGTCAGGCGAACCAGCTCTTTTCCAACGCTTGTGAAACGTCCGCTCTCCTTCCAGAGGTCGGCAGGCAGAACGACGGGGAAGAGCACTTCCTGCCCGCCGATGGCGTCCATCTCCTCGCGGATGATGCGCTCGATCTTTTGCGTGATGCGCCGCGCCGGAGGCAGGAGCGTATAGCTGCCCGTGTTGACCTGCTTGATATAGCCGCCGCGCACCATCAGCGCATGGCTTTCCACCGTGCAGTCGGCGGGTTTCTCTTTATAACGCTCGCCGACTAGTTCGCTCATTCTCATGTTCCATTCACCTCAATGCAATCAATAAACACCTTATTATCGCTTAGAAACGTCGATTTGACAAGGGGGCATGCGGGCAATATCGCATGGCGCCTTCGGTGAGAATGTTACAATCGCGCTTGACAATTCAACCTGTTTTCTCATAGAATAATGTAAACAAGCAGGAAAAAAGCGTTGACCGGAAAAGAGTAAGCGCAGGCGTATTGCCAAAAGAGAGGGTTGGTCACCGGCTGAAAGCCGACCCGGACAGACGCGCGCCAAAGTGCCTTCCGAAAGCCGCTGCCGACAAACGCCGGTTCGAACCGGCCGAGTATCGGCGGACGCAGAAGCCTCGTTACGGCTCTTAAGCGGGAGAAGACGGTTCGTTTTCTCCAAGTAAAGTGGAACCGCGATGCGCATTCGTCTTTATGATGGGTGCGCTTTTTCTGTCCCGGCGGTTCGGAGAACTTATATGAAAGGAAATTTCCAATGTTTCAAACGCTGAGAAGCGATATTCAGGCGGTGCTAAAACGGGATCCCGCCGCCAAATCCGCTCTTGAAGTGCTGCTGTGCTACCCGGGCTTTCGCGCGGTTCGCATGCATCGGCGCGCGAATTTCTATTATCGGCACGGTATGAACCTCTTTGCGCGCATCACATCCGAATGGTGCCGCTTTACAACGGGAATCGATATTCACCCCGGCGCGACCATCGGCAAACGGCTGTTCATCGATCATGGCGTCGGCGTGGTCATTGGGGAAACGGCGGTGATCGGGGACGACGTAACCATCTATCAGGGGGCGACGCTCGGCGGAACCGGAAAGGATACCGGGAAACGCCACCCGACATTGGGTGACCATGTAACCGTCTCCGCGGGCGCAAAGGTGCTTGGCCCCGTAACGGTGGGCAGCCATGCCAAGATTGGTGCGGGTGCGGTCGTGCTGCGGGACGTGCCGGCGTTTTCCACGGTAGTTGGCGTGCCGGGGCACGTGGTGCGGCTCTATGGATGCAAGGTTCCCTGCGATCGCGTCGGCATGTGCGACGACGGAAACTGCGAGTGCAGCGAAACGGACAAATGCGTGCGAAGGCACGAAGGCCTTGCGGGCGAGGAGGGCGTTGATCTCGATCAGGTCGATCTGCCCGATCCCGTGGAACTGCAGCTGGAACAGCTTCAAAAACGGCTGGAAACCATCGAAGCGCAGCTTCGGCAGAAATAAACGAACAACGCCGGAATATACGCGACGGCGGGACAAAACTGTGATATAGTAAACAGGATTCGGAGGGAAACCATGCAGATTTATAATACGATGACGCGCAGGAAAGAAGAACTCGTACCGCTCGTACCCGGCCAGATTTCCATGTACGCCTGCGGCCCGACCGTGTACAATTATTTCCATATTGGCAATGCGCGCCCGTTTATCGTATTCGACACGATGCGTCGCTACCTGGAATACCGCGGGTACAAGGTTAAGTTTGTCCAGAATTTTACCGATATTGACGACAAGATGATCCGCCGCGCAAACGAAGAGGGCATTTCGGTTCGGGAGCTTGGCGAACGCTTTATTAAGGAATATTATCACGACGCGGACGCGCTCGGCGTTCAGCGCGCGACGGTGAATCCGCGCGCGACGGAGCATATCGGCGAGATCATCAGCCTTGTGCGCACACTCATTGAAAAAGGGCACGCTTACGCAACGCCGGACGGGGACGTTTACTTCTCCGTTCGCAGCTTTCCGGGTTACGGCAAGCTCTCCGGCCAGAACATTGACGATTTGGAAAACGGTGCGCGCGTCGATCCGGACGAGGCAAAGCGCGATCCGCTCGACTTCGCCCTCTGGAAGGCGGAGAAGCCCGGCGAACCGAGCTGGGATTCCCCCTGGGGCAAGGGCAGGCCGGGCTGGCACATCGAGTGCTCCGCCATGAGCATGAGCATCCTCGGGGAAACGTTCGATATTCATGCCGGCGGGCAGGACCTGATCTTTCCGCACCATGAAAACGAGATTGCCCAGAGCGAAGCGGCAACCGGAAAACCGTTTGCGCGCTACTGGATGCACAACGGCTATATCAACGTCGATAACCAAAAGATGAGCAAATCGCTCAACAACTTTTTTACCGTGCGAGACATTGCGGCGGAATTCGATCTGGAAGCCGTCCGGATGTTCATGCTCAGCGTGCAATACCGCAATCCCGTGAATTTCTCGCGCGAACTCATCCAGCAGGCGGAGAGCGCTCTGGAGCGCCTGCGCACCGCGCAGGAGCGGTTGGCGGAAGCCGCGCTCGCGCCGGAAGGCACGGAGGAGGACGCCGCGTTTTTAACGCAGGTTGAGGAACTCAAGAACCGTTTCTGCGATGCGATGGACGACGATCTGAACACGGCGGACGCGTTGGGCGCGCTCTTTGAATTTGCGCGTACTTCCAATACGTTTGTCAGCGTACCGCGGGGAAAAGCGGCGCTGGATCGTGCGCGCGCGGTGTATACCGAGCTTACCGGCGTGCTGGGGCTGCTCGTCCACAAATCGGCGGAGGAGTTTCCGGCGGAGGCGCTGAAGCTGCTCGAAGAGCGGCAGGCGGCGCGCAAAGCAAAGAATTTTGCCCGCGCGGATCAAATTCGCGATATACTGAATGGAATGGGACTCGCCGTAGAGGATACGGCAAACGGACCCAAACTAAAAAAACTTTCCTAGAGCAAATTTCAAACAAGACGCCGTTTTCGGCACGATCAAGAGAAAATAATAAGGAGCAATTATCATGACCGATTCTTTCGCAATGTTCGACTGGCTGCTGCTCGCTATTTCGGTGTATGTTTTATACGCGGGAATCGTTGGCAAGGGGCGTCTCTACAGCGTAGAGAACATCAAGGAAGGCCAGGAAGAAGCCTTCAAAGCGCTTTCCCGCAAAATCTATATCTACCTCGGCATCGCAATGGTCATCAACAGCGGCGCCTCCATTCTGCGCAGTCAGCTTTATACCTACCAGGAAGTGACCCCGGCAACCGATTCTGCGGCGGCGGTTTACGAGCTGGTTGCCAAGCAGGATCTCGGCGCGTTTTCCTTTATGACCCCAACGGTGTTCAATATCATTTCCTACGTTGCGCTTGCGATCACGCTGGGCTTAATCGTGCTGCTCGTCGTAAAGATGCGCAAGTATGTGGATAAGGATGCGCAGTCCAAGCGGGCAGCCACGTCGGGTGCGGCGAAAAAAGGCACCTCGTCCATGCCATCCTCCGCGTTTAATTTTGACGATGACGAGAAGAACGCGAAGTAAACTTCATATCCTGTAAACTGAATTACAAGCCATTTGGCTAAGTGCATGAAGAAAGCCCGAGGGCAAAGCGCCTCCGGGCTTGTTTCGTGGATTTCGTTCGGCTCAGGAGAGCTCGAACATGCCCATATAGAGCTGGTAATACTTGCCCTGCTGGGCGAGTAGATCCGCATGGTCGCCGCGCTCGATCACCTCGCCGTGTTCCAGAACGAGGATGGCGTTGCTGTTGCGGACGGTTGAGAGCCGGTGCGCGATGACGAATACCGTGCGCCCGCTCATGAGGCGATCCATGCCCTTTTCAATGAGCGCTTCCGTGCGCGTGTCAATGCTGCTGGTCGCTTCATCCAGAATCAGCACAGGCGGGTTGGCGACCGCCGCGCGCGCAATCGCGAGCAGCTGGCGCTGTCCCTGGGAAAGGTTTGCGCCGTCGGCGGTGAGCACGGTGTCGTAACCCTGCGGCAGGTGCCTGATGAAGGAATGCGCGTTGGCAAGTTTCGCGGCCTCCACAACCTCCTCATCCGTTGCGTCCAGACGCCCGTACCGGATGTTCTCGCGAACAGTTCCGGTAAACAGATGCGTGTCCTGCAGCACCATGGAGAGCGAACGGCGAAGGTCGTCCTTATGAATCTCCTTGACGTCGATTCCGTCATAGGTAATCGAGCCCATCTGCACGTCGTAAAAACGATTGATCAGATTTGTGATCGTGGTCTTTCCGGCACCGGTGGACCCGACAAACGCGATTTTCTGGCCGGGTTTGGCGAATAGATTCACGTTTTTCAGTACGTCTACCTTTTCGTCGTAACGGAAGGTGACGTCATGGAACCTTACGTCGCCTTTTAGTTCGACATATTCAAATCCGTCTCCGACGGGGCGTTTCCAGGCCCACTGGTTCGTGCAGCAGCCGACTTCGCGGAACTGCCCGTGTTCGTCCCGCTCTACGTTCACGAGTGTGACCCGGCCTTCGTCCACTTCGGGATCGGCGTCTACCAGCTCGAAGATTCGTTCCGCCCCGGCAAGCGCGCTGATAAAGCCGTTAAAGAGCTGGGAAGCCTGCACAAGCGGCTGACTGAATGACCGCGTGTATTGCAAAAAGGCAGCCAGCGTGCCAATATCCGCGTGGCCGAGGATGGCGAGCGCGGCGCCCGCCGCGGCAACCGCCGCATAGAGCGCATAGCTCAGATTTCCCATAATGGGCATCAGCATCATGGCATAGGTCATGGCGGAGGTGGAGGATTGGCGGAGTTCTTCGTTTTTTTGCTCGAATTCCGCGGAAACCGCCTCTTCACGGCAGAAGACCTTTACTTCGCGCTGGCCTTCAATCATCTCTTCGATATAGCCGTTGACGCCCGCGAGCAATTTCTGGCGTTTCCCGAAGAAGAAAGCGGACTTTTTGCCGAGCTTTTGCACGACAAGCAGCATCAGCGCGAATACTACGAGAACGAGCGCGGTGAGCAAGGGGGAGAGCACCAGCATCATCACCAGTACGCCGATGATGGTGACGCTGCTGGTAATGAGCATGGGCAGACCCTGGCTGAGCATCTCGCGCAGCGCGTCCGTATCGTTGGAAAAGCGGCTCATGATCTCGCCGTGGGTCTGCGAGTCGAAGTAACGAAGGGGCAGCTTTTCGAGCTTGGTGAACATATCCACGCGCACTGCTTCGAGCGTTGCGGTGGAGACGTTTACGATCAGCAGATTCACGATGTATGCCGTCAGCGCGCCAACGGCGTAGATGATCGCGAGGATGGCAAGGTAGGAGAAGAACAGCGTAAAATCGGTGGATTTTGTCTGCACCATCTGCTCGATCTGGTTAATGATCGGTTTCAGCAGATAGGTTCCCGCAACGCTTGCTCCCGCCGATACGAGCAGCCCGATCAGGATGGTGACGACGCTCGGCAGATGGGGCTTGAAGTAACCCGCCAGCCGGAAAAATGTCTTTTTCGCGTTCTTTGGTTTGCGCTGCGCACCGTGTTGCATGGGACCCGGCATGTTACGCCACCCCCTTTTGCTGCGACAGGTACACGTCGCGATAGATTTCGTTTGTATTCATCAATTCCTCGTGGGTGCCAACGCCGTCAATCGCGCCGTCCTGCAACACGACGATTCGATCCGCCTCCATGACGGAGGTGATCCGCTGGGCAATGATAATCGTGGTTGCGTCGCCGTGGTGCTCGGTAAACGCCGCGCGGATGGCCGCGTCGGTCGCTGTATCCACCGCGGAGGTGGAGTCGTCGAGAATCAGTATTCTGGGGTTCTTGACAAGCGCGCGCGCAATGCAGAGGCGCTGCTTCTGGCCGCCGGAGACATTTACACCGCCCTGACCAAGTACGGTGTCGTACCCATCCGGGAAGGAGCGGATAAACGAGTCGGCCTGCGCGGCTTTGCAGGCGGCCGTGATTTCTTCGTCCGTCGCGTTCGGATTGCCCCAGCGCAGGTTGTCCTTGATCGTGCCGGAAAAGAGCACGTTCTTTTGCAGTACCATGCCGATGCTCGCGCGCAATGCTTCGATTTTATAATCCTTCACATTGTGCCCGCCAACCAGGACTTCTCCGGAAAACACCTCGTAGAGCCGCGGAATCAGCTGAACCAGCGTAGATTTTGCCGATCCGGAACCGCCGATGATGCCGATGGTTTCGCCGGAGCGGATGGAAAGATTGATGTTTGAAAGCGCGAGATTGTTCGCGTCGCTTGCGTAACTGAAGCTGGCATTGCAGAATTCGATGCTGCCGTTTTCCACGGTGAGGCCGGATATTGCCGCATCGTCGTTGATTGCGGGGACTTCATCCAGCACTTCGACAATCCGTTTGGCGGAAGCGCTCGAAAGGACCAGGGTCACAAACACCATGAGGATCATCATCAGCGACACCAGAATCTGTGTGATATAGCTGATAAAACTCATGAGCTGGCCGGTCATGAGGTTGCCCGCGAGGATGTCCTTGCCGCCGACGAGAAGAACCAGAAGGATGCTGGTATACATCGTCAGCTGCATAATCGGCATGGCGAGCACGAGGATCTTCTCCGCTTTGCGCTGCGCGTTTTTCAGCGCGGCGGCCGAATCCTTGAATTTCACGGATTCATAATCGCCGCGGACAAACGCCTTGACCACGCGGATGGCGACGAGGTTTTCCTGCGTTCGGGCGTTCATGCTGTCGTATTTTTGCAGCATGGCTTCAAAGCGCGGAAACGCAAGTTTGGCGAGCAGACCCATTACAAGCGCCAGCGCGGGAATCGCGGCGAAGATAATAACCGAAAGTCGCGGGCTGATCCGGTAAGCCATCACGGAGGCGAGAATCAGCATAAACGGCGCGCGCGCGAGCATGCGGATGATCATTTGGAACGAATTCTGAATGTTGTTCACGTCGTTCGTCAGCCGCGTGATGAGCGAGGGCGTGGTGAAATGGTCGGTGTTTTTAAAAGAGAACGACTCGATCTTATCGAACAGACCCTTTCTCAGGTTGGTGGACATGCCGTTGCTGGCAACGACGGCCACCCGCGCGCAAAACGCGCCAAACACCAGAGCGCCAGCCGCCATGACCACCATCAGTCCGCCCATGCGCAGGATATAGCCAAAATCGCGGGTTGGAATGCCGACGTCTACGATTTTACCCATGAGCAGCGGAATGAACACCTCCAGCACCACCTCGAAGAGCACGAGAATGGGCGAAAGGAGCGCCTGCATCTTGTATTGACCGATATAGGCGGAGAGCTTCTTAATCATGCGCTTGTGTAATCCTCCGTTTAAATATGTGTTTTTTTCAGTTGTGGCACGGCGTGTTCGCTTCGCCTTGCGATTTCAGCGATTGAAGCATGGCAAGGTCGTCTTCGGACGATAGATTGAGAATCATGCGATTCAGAAAATCCAGAAGCATGGCTTGCTCCAGTTCCGAAAAACCCAAAAAGGTTCTGCGGTCAATCTGATCCGACAGCGCTTGAAACGCTTCCACGGCTTCCTGCCCCGCCGGGGTTACGCACAGACGATTCTTCCGCAGATTCACGGGATCGATCGTTTTTTCCAGCATACCCGCGTTCTGCAGCCGCTTGGCGGACTGCGCGACGGAAGCGGGGCTGACAAAGAGCATGTTTGCCAGATCCTGCTGCGAGGCACCGGGGTTTTTACTCAGGTAGTTCAAAAGCGGGTATTGTCCGGGGACGATTTCCTTTTCACTGTTTATGTCGTGTATCATCCGCCGGCGCAACAAATGCAGCAGCATGAACCGCTTTCCAAGGCTTTGAAAATCCAAGGTGAGCCCTCCCGGTTTGAAAATTATTGTTAACCGGCTAACAGTTAAGTGGCTATCAATATAGCAGCGCGCTGGGACGTTGTCAATAGACGTTCGGGATGATATGATACGCATAAGTGTGAAAAACGTATGAATTCGGGAAAAATGAAATTGTGAAGAAACGGAAACAGAAGAAAACCAGATGAAAAAAGAGATACACGGCAATACCAACGGTATTCGCGATATTGTTTTAAACGAGATGCTGCTGCTCTACGATATGGAGATATCGGCGGACGTTTTCCTCTCGGACGAGGTCTGCGACGCGCTGGTTCGCTTTACGGCGCTGATCAACCGCGAGGTGCTTGTTTATGTTTCCCGTACGGGGAAAATTGAGGATGTCCGGGTGGGGGACGACCATTCCGTCCACATGGAGGAAATGCGCCTGGTGCGCAACATAGACCGTCTCAGCGGCGTTCGCTGCATCCATACGCATCCGAACGAAACGGGCTACCTTTCGGATGTGGACCTTGGTTCGCTTAACGCGCTCCGGCTCGACGCGATGTGCGCCATCGGCGTGAAGGATGGTACGGCGAGCAGCGTGTACGCCGCGTTTATCGGCGACATGGAGGGCGAGGAACGCGTTCCCGTCTGGTACGGGCCGATGCGCGCGCACCATCTGCCGCAAAAACAGCTGATGGACGCGATTCTGGAGGCGGACAAGCGACTGCTGAGCGACACGTACAATATTGTCGAGATCAAACCGGACCGCGCGGTGCTTGCCGGAATCGAATCCGCGGACGGGTACGATACGCTGGCGGAACTCGCGGAACTTTGTCAAACGGCGGGGATTAAGGTTGTTGCCAAAGAGCAGCAGCGCCGGCGCGCCATCGACGCGGGAACCTACATTGGTTCCGGCAAGGCGGAGGAACTTGCGCTGACCGCTTCCGCCTGCGAGGCGGATATCTTCGTGTTTGATGACGAGCTTTCCGCCATCCAGCTGCGAAATTTGGAGTTGATTCTTGGCTTGCCAATCATCGACCGGACAATGCTGATTCTGGATATCTTCGCGCAGCGCGCACAGTCGAGGGAGGGCAAGCTCCAGGTCGAGCTGGCGCAGCTCAAGTATCGTCTGCCGCGCCTTTTAGGCATGGGAAAGGTGCTCTCGCGGCAGGGCTCCTCCGGCGTCGGCATGCGCGGCCCCGGTGAAAAAAAGCTGGAAATCGACCGCAGGCGAATCCGGCGGCGGGTGTTCGAACTCGAACAGGAGCTCAGCGAAATCGAGAAGCAGCGGGGGCTGCGGCGCGCCAAACGCGCGGCAAATCCGATTCCCGTCGTCGCGCTCGTTGGTTATACAAACGCGGGCAAATCGACGCTTTTAAACCTGCTTTCGGGCGCAGACGCGCTGGCGGAGGATAAGCTCTTTGCGACACTCGATCCCATCGTCCGCAAGGTGACGCTGCCAAACGGCTCGGAGTGCCTGCTGAGCGATACGGTCGGGTTCATCAACAAACTGCCGCACGATTTAGTCAACGCGTTTCGTTCCACGCTGGACGAGGTTTGCGACGCGGATTTAATTCTTCACGTGGTGGACTGCGCGAGCGATTATTACGAGGTGCAGATGCGCGTGGTCGAAGAGGTGCTCACCTCGCTCGGCGCAATCGATACGCCGCGTATAGAGGTTTACAACAAGACGGACAAGCCGGAGGCGAAGCCGCGCAGCAACGGCGGGATCGCCATCAGCGCGGCGACCGGCGCGGGAATCGACGCACTCTGGAAGGCGATTGAGGAAGCGCTCGCCAAAACGCAGGTCAGGCTGGACGTCGTCGTTCCATACGAAAAATACGCCGCCCTGCAGATGATCCGCCAGACGGCGACCATCCTCGCGGAATCGCATGAGGAGGACGGCACGCACATGACGCTTTTGCTCAACGAGAGTGAAACCTGGCGAATCAAGAAGGCGATTCAATAGAGAAATGGAACTGGGAATCGAAACATGCTTCGAATAGGTGAGTTTGCTTCGCTGACCGGCATCAGCATCCATATGCTGCGAAATTACGATAAGATCGGGCTGCTTTCGCCTGCCCGGATTGAATTGTCCAACGGATATCGTTTTTACGAAGCTGCGCAAATTCTGCAAGCTCGCCAGATTCAAATTTTAAAGGATTTGGGATTTGGGCTCTCGGATATCTCAGCCATGCTCCGCTGTTCGGATGAGGAGCGAAAGACAAAGATACAAACGAAAATTACGGAACGTAAGCGGGAAAGAGCAAACATCGATCGCCAGATCCATCAAATGGAACTTGCCGCAGAACAGCTTGGTCACTTTGGCGATATTGTATTTTCCATTCGAATTGCGCGTTTGCCCGCGCACAGAGCGATTTCTTTACGCAGAAGCATCGGCAGCTTTGAAGAGGAAGGGATGCTTTGGGGAGAACTGGATCGAGAATGTACGCGACTGGGCATACTGAACACGGATCAATTGGATTCCTATGCAATAACGCATGGAATCGATTTGGAGAACAAACGGTTCGACACGGAAGTGCAGAGAACGATTCCGGTTTCGACTACCGGTTCTACCGCGCTAAAATACGCCGACGTTCCGGCAATGGAGGTTGCAGCGGCGACAATCAAGGGAGCGTATAGGCGGATCAGCGACATCAGTGGCTACGTTTACATGTATCTGGAGAACACAGAGTATGAAATCGGCGGCGCGCCGATCCGCAGATACGTTCTCTCGCCAAAGGATGGTTGTCCCGAACGGGATTATATAACGGAGTATTTATTCCCGCTGAAAAAAAGACAAAAAACCGCTTGACCCTCGCACGATGCGAGGGTTTATTGTTCCTGTAGAAGAAAGAAAAGAACGAAAGGCGGTTTTGCTGTGCAATCGCAAATCGAGTTGAAACACCATATGGATGATTATGAATGCATGTGGAATGGTATTGAAGACATCTACATGAATAAAACGGGGGACGCATTACCGAGCAGCTGTTTTTTCACGCTGGCGCAACTCGGGTCGTTTTGCTACTTGAAAACGGAACACGACACGGTGAAAAGGATGGTATCAATAGGCGATGGGCGGACGAAGAAGATGTATGCGTTTCTGGCGCCAATGGTCGGATTTTCGTATCAGCACCATGAGTTCGGTCAATTCGAGCGCGCGTTACGAAAGGCGAAGTCGGAGATCGATGCGGGATATCCGGTTGTGCTGGGCGCGCTCGATATGTATTATCTGCCATATTACCCGAAACTATTTCACCAATATCATATTCCGCTGCATTATGTGCTGATGGTCGGATATAACGAAGAAGAAGCGAGCATCAAACTATTCGACTGCGGAAGGGAGGAGCTGCTGACACTTAGTTATATTGACCTGCAAAAGAGTCTGGATTGCGCATATCCGGGCTTGAGTCACAGAAACACCGTTTGCACCGTGCGAATGGAAAAACCAAACGGTAAGTATGAAATAGCGCGGCAGGCTCTTTCGAAGAAAGCGGATTGGTTCCTGAATCCGCCGGCGAAGTTCTTAGGGCGCAAGGGACTGCAAAAACTGATTTGCGACCTGCCGAAATGGAAAACAGAATTGAGTCCGGAGGATTATCAAAAAGCCTTGGCGAACATGGTGATGTTTTTCGGAACGGTTCCGATGCTCCCAAACGCACTTCTGGGTATGGAAGAACCGGATACGGTGCGCTTCATGGCCAGACTCGATGTAGCGAGCGACGTACTATTGAGACTGGGAACGGAATTGGAACAACCCGGCTGGACCAGCGCTGCCAACAGATTTTTGAAAGCCGGGCAGTCGGTCGAGCAGATTTCACATATTGTGGTCGGCTACCTAACAAAGGGAACGGATGAGACGGATTTCCTGCCAGACCTGTTTGAACAAGTCCTCACCGAGATGAACGAAGGATTTGAATTGCTCAGACGCGTCTAGTCCATGAAACCGCAATGGACGAAATAAAAAGAAACATCAGAATTAGAGCCGTCCTTGAAAAAGGGCGGCTCAGCTGATTTCGTATGATTCTTACAGAAACGCGTCCGGCTGCGTGTCGCTCGGCATGCGCCAGTCGCCGCGCGGCGAGAGGGCAACATTGCCGATGCGCGGCCCGTCCGGAATGCAGTTTCGCTTGAACTGCTGCGCAAAAAAGCGGCGAATGAATATGCCATACCACTTTTCAATCGTTGCGTCGTCATAATCCCCCGCAAAGACGTATTTCGCCATGCGGAGCATCTTCTGCTTGCTCGCGCCCCGGCGGAGCATATGGTAGAGGAAGAAGTCGTGAAGTTCATAGGGGCCGACGATATCCTCCGTTACCTGCGAAATCACGCCGTCCTTTGTCGGCAGCAATTCCGGACTGACCGGCGTATCGACGATATCGATCAGCACATCCCGCAGCGCGGGATCGGACCGGCTCGCGATATGGCGCAGCATAGCGCGGATGAGCGTCTTAGGCACGTCCGCGTTGACGCCGTAGTTGGACATATGGTCGCCGTTGAACGTGGCGAATCCAAGCGCGAGTTCGCTCAGGTCGCCCGTGCCGATCACGAGACCGCCATACATATTGGCAAGATCCATCAGCACCTGCGTGCGTTCGCGCGCCTGCGCGTTTTCAAAAGCCGCGTCGTGCAGGTCAAGCGGGTGGTCGAGGTCGGCAAGATGACGCTGGACGCTCTCGCCGATCTGGATTTCGCGCAGGTTGATTCCGAGTGCGCCGCAGAGCTTCTCCGCGTTCGCCTTCGTTCGCGCGGAGGTGCCGAAACAGGGCATGGTTACGGCGATCACGTCCTCCGCCGGGCGGCCAAGCAGCGCGAGCGCCTCGCGGCTCACGATGAGCGCGAGCGTGGAATCCACGCCGCCGGAAATGCCGATGAGCAGCTTCTTTGCGCTTGTATGCCGGATGCGCTGGCTCAGTCCGTGGCTTTGAATGGCAAGCACCTGGTCGAACCGTACGGCAGCGCTGGCGGCCGTATCCGGCACGAACGGCGTTTTCCAGAAGGTGCGGGTCAGCTTCGTCTCGACGATTTCCATAGAGAACGGAACGCGTACGATATCCGTATTGTTAAACAGCTTCCGCGCAAAGCGCCTGCGCTCGCGGGAGAGAAACTCCAGATCAACCTCCGTCACGCAGTACCCCGCTCCGAACGGTTTTGCCTCCGCGAGGAACACGCCGTTTTCGCAGACCATGTCGTGGCCGGAGAAGACCACGTCCGTCGTGCTTTCGCCGTTCCCCGCGCTGCAGAACACATAAGCGGAATTCGTTCGGGAACTTTGGGACTGAACGAGCATGCGCCGGTAGTCCACCTTGGCGACCGCCTCGTCGCTCGCGCTGAGGTTGAGCAGGATGCTCGCGCCGCAGTCCGCCAGCAGGGTGGACGGGGGAACCGCCGCCCAGAGGTCCTCGCAGATTTCAACGCCAATGTTGAACAGCGGCATTTCCCGGCAGCAGAAGACAAGACGGTTGCCAAACGGCGCTTTCTGGCCGAAGAGCTCCATTTCCTCAATGGTTTCCAGCGCGGCGGCATAGGTGCGCTTTTCGTAAAATTCGCCGTAGTTGCCAAGATGCGTCTTGGGAATCACCCCGAGCACGCGCCCATTCTGCACCACCGCCGCGCAGTTATAGAGCAGATGGCCGTAAACGATCGGCACGCCGACGGCAACGAGCATGTCGCTGCCTTTCGTGGAGGCAACGATGCGCTCCAGCCCGCGCATGGCGGCTTCCGTGAGCGCGCTGCTCAGCACGAGATCGCCGCAGGTATAGCCAACCAGCGTGAGTTCCGGCAGAACCAGCACCTTGACGCCGTCGCCCTCGGCACGCCGGATG
>JAJFTI010000018.1 GCA_021373115.1 Eubacteriales bacterium
GAATCGATTTCTTGTGACAGACAGCGTTGACCCATATGAAAACCTTGCGCTCGAAGAGCTTCTCTTCGAGCAGCAGGGTGACGGGGTGACCTTCTATCTCTGGCAAAACGAGCGGACGGTCGTCATCGGGCGCAATCAGAACGCATGGCGGGAATGCCGCGCGGAATTGCTTGAAAGCGAAGAGGGTAAGCTCGCCCGCCGTTCTTCCGGCGGAGGCGCGGTGTTTCATGATCTCGGGAACCTGAACTTTACGTTCCTGCTGCCACGCGAGCGATATGATCTCGTCCGCCAGCTTTCGGTGATCCAAAAAGCGGTTGCGGTTTTTGGAATTGAAACCTCGTTTACCGGAAGAAACGATCTGGTGCTGGCAGAAACGGGGGAAAAATTCTCCGGCAACGCGTTTCGTTTTTCCAGTACGACGGCGCTGCATCATGGAACGATTCTGATTTCGGCGGACTTCTCCAAACTCGGGCGCTATCTCGCGCCGTCTTTGCTGAAACTGGAATCCAAAGGCGTGAAGAGCGTGGTCAGCCGCGTGGCAAACCTGAGCCAGAAGAACCCGGAATTGACCGTTGCAAAAATGAAAACCGCGCTTCGCGATGCGTTCGAAGTGGAGTATGGTCCCTCCGAACACGTGCTGGCGGATCAACTGGATCGGTTTAAACTGGAATCCATTCGCGAGAAATATGCTTCCTGGGACTGGCGGTTTGGCACAACGCCCGCATTTAATATTTCGTTTGAAACGCGCCTTTCGTTTGGCTGTTTGGAACTGTTATTCAATGTCAAGAACGGAACAATCACCGAAGCGACTTGCTTTTCGGATGCGATGGACGAATCGTTGCCAAAACGGGTCGAAAAGTTGCTTTCAGGATGTTCGTATAAAAACGATCTGCTGCAAAACAAGCTGCGTTCCGCGGGCGGGGAAGAGGAACGGGAAATCGCCAACTTCCTCTCGGAGCAAATAATCTGAAGAAAAGCATAAGAAAGCCTGTGAAAGCGGGCTTTTTTTGTCTGTCTGCATTCGATAAAAAAGCACATTCTATGTTATAATAGTTCAGCGAAAATGGGATTCGAGGATAAATCATGCTGAAAACGGCTGTTCTGACCGGGGTGACCGGGAAATCCGGTCAATATGCAATCGAGCGACTGATCCAGAGAAAGAATGAGCTGGATGGTGTTCAGCTTCGTGCCATAGTGCGCTCTGCGGAGAAAATGCCGTTTCTTTGTCAAAGCGGTCTTTCAATTGAATTGTGCGTGGGGTCGGTGGATGACGACGAATTTCTGCTGAAAACGTTTTCGGGGGCCGATACGCTGCTGCACATTGTCGGAATCCATACGTCTTTGCATGTGATTCCCCTTGCCATTCAGGCTGGTATCCGGCGGATCATCACCGTACATACAACCGGCATCTACTCGAAATATAAATCCGCGAGCGCGGAATACAATCGAATCGATTCGGAGATTAGCCGTCTTTGCGCGCAGAGCAATGTTTTGCTGACGATCCTGCGCCCGACCATGATCTATGGCGGGCTGGATGACGAGAACGTGGTGAAATTCATCGCCATGATGGATCGTTTTCCCAGAATGCCGGTCGTTTCCGGCGCGCGCTTCGCGCTTCAGCCGGTACATCGGCGCGACCTTGGCATGGCATATGCGGACGTACTGCTGAGCGAAGCGACAGCGGGAAAAAACTACGTGCTCTCCGGTGCGGAGCCGATTCTACTGCGGGATATGCTTACCGTAATTGCGGGATATCTAGGCAAACCGGCAAAGTTCGTATCCATACCATACTGGATTGCAATCTCTGGCGCATGGGCGCTGTATTTCGTTACATTCACAAAGATCGATTACCGGGAAAAAGTTCAGCGTCTGGTCGAACCGCGCGCCTATCCGCACGACGAAGCGACGCGTGATTTCGGCTATACGCCGCTTGGTTTTTCGGAGGGCGTAAAAGACGAAGCAGAGGCATACCTCGCACGAAAACGTGAAAAAGGTATGTCTCGATAGGTGGCAGAAACGGAAATAACAAATCTATTAAGAAATAGCTTCAGGTGCAAAGAATATGAAAAAAAACAGGAAATTTCTACAGTGGCTGAATGAATCCGGGCAATGGGTCGTAGCGCTGCTGGCATTTCTTGAATTTGCGATGTTTGCCGGGGTCAGCCTCGTTCAAACCTGCCGCATTGACATACATTTTTCAAAGGATAACTTTGAGCATGTTTCTTTTCTGAGCGACAATATTCTTATCAATCTTACCGTTCTTGCGATTCTACTGGCTCTGGCCGTTGTTCTGATGCGTGCTGCCGTTCAAAGGAAAACGGTCGTTTGGGTGAGCACGGCGAGTATTGCCGTTACCGCCGCAATCGGCGTTTGGTGGGTCATATCCTCAAAGAGCCTCCCGAGTGCAGATTCGCGTTATATCGTCTCCGCAGCGCAGGAACTCATCCGGGGCAATAACAATGTGCTGCTCAGTACGTTTTATTTTAAAACTTATCCTTTTCAAACGGGATATCTGCTGTTTGCTGAAGGATTTCTTCGTCTGTTTGGCATAAATCAATTAACGCTCTTTCAGCTTCTGAATGTTTTGTTTGTCGTTTTGACGCAAATCGCAATCCTGCGCATTGCCCGGGAATTGTTCTGCGATCCGCGTGTGGAGCTTCTGACGGCGATATTGCTTGGCCTTTGTTTGCAGCCAATTTTACTGAGTGTGTTTTTATACGGAACGATTCCCGGCATGGCGCTGTCGGTTTGGAGCCTGTATTTTATCGTTCATACCATACGAAAAAAGAGAGCCTCGTCGCTGATCCCGGCAGCGGTGCTGATCGCGATCGCCATTCTGCTGAAAAAGAACTATTGGATTGTTCTGATTGCGGAAAGCGTAATGCTTCTGCTATTTGCGCTGCGGGAAAAGAAATGGATCGTTACCGTCTTTTTCACGGCCGCAATTTCGCTGTCTTTCCTTCTTCCCGCCGCAACACAGCGATTTTATGAGGTACGGGCGGGCGAGCCTTTTGGCAAAGGAACGCCGCAAATGGCATGGCTCGTAACCGGATTTCGCGATTCAAGCCTTTGCGCGGGATGGTATAACGGATACACAAACTATATCCTGTCGCAAAACAATTATGATTACGACGTCACGCTTGCGCAGTGCAAGACGGACTTTGCGGAACGCGCGGATATCTTTCTTTCCAGACCAATTTACTTCGGATCGTTTTTTTACCACAAGATTTTGAGCCAATGGAACGAGCCTGAATTTCAGACGATCTGGGTCAACGCCATCTATGAGCGGAGCGGTGAAGCGACCGATCTGGTCAAGAGCATTTGCGACGGGGAAGCCGGATTAGCGCTTGAGGTGTACTTTAATCAGCTCATGCAGTTGATCTATGCGGCAATGGCGTTTGCGTTTTTCGTTTTGTTCCGCAAGAAAGAAGAGCGGGATGAAGCGCGAATGATCATTCCGATGATCCTTCTTGGCGCGGCGATCTACCATGCGCTGTTTGAGGCAAAGTCTCTCTACGCGGTAATCTATGTGCCGATGATGCTGCCCTATGCGGCCTACGGGATCAAGCAGATTTCCGAGTTGGTATCCCGCAAGAAAAAGATTCAATCCCCTGAAGAATGAATTATAAATAGAAAAGAGGCGGGATTTCCAATTCTGGAATTCCCGCCTTTTTTTCGACAGTCGTGCTTTACTGACCAAGCCCCAGATCGATCAGCGTATCGCTGCCGCTTGTGACCTTTGGCAGCTGGCCGTCCCATTTTTGCAGCGTTTCATAGCGAATGAGCATATCGCTCAGCGAAGCGGCGATGGTCTGGTTGCTGTCCGCGGTAGCGTCGGCAAGCAGTGTGATCTTGTCTGCTTCCGCCTGCGCGGCGATAACCTGCTTCTGCGCTTCGGTATTGGCGATCACGAGCGCCTGTTCCTGCTCGGTGCGCGTCTTGATCAGGTTCTGCTCGGCGACCTGCTTGGCTTCGATCGCATTGATATACTCTTCTGAAAAGTCCCAGTTGATGATGTTCAGGTCGTCCACCATAACGCCATACTCATTCAGCTTGGAATTCAGACTTTCATCCAGCAGGATGCTGACGTCGCCGCGGTTGCTGACAAGTTCCTGTGCGGTGTAATTCGCCGTGACTTGTTTAAGCACTTCGTTGATCGCCGGCATGACGAGTACATCCTCGTATCCAAGGCCGACCTGCTTGTAGATATCCGCGCTGGAGGACTTGTTGATATGATAGTTTACCGCGATCACGGAAGACACCGTCTGAAGATCTTTGCTGAATGCTTCGGTCGTCACTTCGGTTTTTACGATGCGGTTGTTGATCGTCACAACCTTCTGCGCAAACGGCACCTTCAAATGAATGCCTTCCTGGAGAACAACGGGACTGACGCGGCCAAACGTAAGGATTACGCCTGTTTGCCCCGCCTCCACAACAACAATACTGCCGCCAAGAAGAATCAGCACCAGTATAAGCGCGATTGCCGCGCCAACAATCTTTCCGGCTGATAGATTCCCTGCTTTATCTCGAAACATAAAACACTCCTTCCTTATACGATTTCAAAATTATAACATATTCCGCCCGTTCAATACATCACCCGGAAAAGCGCCGAATGAAAGTAAATTGTGACATTCTTTGAGAAGGCTAAATTGAAACGGCGGGGGATACCCGCCGTAAAGTGACGATTCGAATTCGTTATTTTTTACTGTATATTGTATTTTCGAGCGGAAGTTTTGTACGGAAAACACCGTCGCGATGATAGTATGCAAGCTGGACGGCAGGCGCGGTTGGAATGGAGCAGATTTCACCAACGCCCTTTGCGCCGCACGCCAAATCGTCCTTCTTGGCCTTGCCGACGATAATTGGCCGGATATCCGGCGTCATATTTGCTTTAAACAGGCCAAGCGTGCCGAACTTTCGAAGCGGTTTTCCGTTTTCAAGCGGGAAGTCCTCGGTAAGGGCATAGCCGAGACTCATGACCACGCCGCCTTCGATTTGACCTTCCAGCGAGATGGGATTGACCGCCTGACCGACATCGTGTGCCGCGGTGACGCAGCTGATGCGCCCTTCGCCGTCCAACTCCACGACATGCGTCGCATAGCCATAGGCAATGTGCGAAACAGGATTCGGCTTTTCCGAACCCATTGCGTCGGTTTTTCCTTCGTATTCGCCAAGGAAGCTGCGGCCTTCCAGAGCGTAGAGCGAACCGGCCTCCAGCAAAGCCGCCTTAACGAGTTTTGCCGCTCGCACCGTTGCCTCGCCCGTAAAGAGCGTTTGCCGCGAGGCGGTGGTATTGCCGGCGTTCGGAGCGTTTGCGGTATCCGGAACATCGTAAACGATCTGTTCCAGCGGCAATCCGGTAATTTCCTGAACAAATTGAGTCTGAACCGTTCCCATTCCCTGGCCGATGCAGGCAGCAGAGGAGTGCAAATGCAGCTTTCCATCCAGAATCTCAATGCGACAGCGTCCAACGTCCGGAACGCCAACGCCAAGTCCGCTGTTTTTTAGCGCGCAGGCGATGCCCGCCTTAGGATTGCGCTCAAGAATAGGACGTACCGCATCCAGCGTTTCAACCAACGCGGTGGTTTCGTCCGCAATCTGGCCGTTCGGCAGTATCTGTCCGGGACGAATTGCGTTTTTATAACGGAATTCGAATGGCGTCATGCCGACTAGTTCCGCAAGCTGGTTGATGTTGCACTCCGTGGCAAAGCAGCTTTGGGTCACGCCAAACCCGCGAAACGCGCCGCCCGGCGGATTATTGGTGTAGTACGCATAGCCTTCGATATCCACATTCTGATAGTTATAGGGGCCTGCCGCGTGCGTACAGGCACGCTGCAGAACAGGACCGCCGAGAGACGCGTATGCTCCGCTGTCCGCGATAATGCGCGCGCGCATCGCGGTGAGCTTGCCGGATTCGTCGCAGGCGGTGGTGAACTCCATTTCCATGGCGTGGCGCTTTGGATGCACCTGCAGGCTTTCCGCACGAGTAAACCGCACTTTAACCGGACGTTTGAGCAGATAGCTTGCCAGCGCCGCGTGGTGCTGAACGCTCATATCCTCTTTTCCGCCGAATCCGCCGCCAACGATCATGGCTGTTACGCGAACCTGTTCTGCGGGCAGCCCAAGCAGGGCGGAACACTCTCTGCGCGTCTGATAGATACCCTGGTCGCCGCTGTAAACATGAACGACGTCGCCCTCAACCTCGGCAACCGCGCATTCCGGTTCCAGAAAAGCGTGGTCGGTAAACGGAACGCTATAGCGATTCGTAACCACATGCGCGCTGGCTTGAATCACTTTTTCCGCGTTTCCGCGTTTTACGCTCTGGAAGGAGAGCAGATTATCGGTGCGATCCAAATGTACGAGCTCAAAACCTTCTTTTCGCGCATCGTTGGCGGAAAGGATGGGGGTGAGCGGTTCGTATTCCACTTTAACGGCGGCCTTGCCCGCTTCCAGAGCCTCCTGCGTTTCCGCAACGACGAGCGCGATTGCATCCCCCAGGAAATGCGTAATTCCGACGACGGGGATCATCACGTCGTAATCCTGCACCAGATGACCGATCTTTTTTGCGCCGGGGACATCCTCGGCCGTAAAGACCGCAACAACGCCGGGAACGGCCTTGGCCGAAGCGGCGTCGATGGAGATCACACGCGCGCGGGGGTACTCGCTGCGCACGGCGGAGCCGAACAGCATACCGGGCAAACGGAGATCGTCCGCATAAATAGCGTTTCCCAGCGTTTTGTCGGATACCTCGATGCGCTTAATACTGTCTCCAACCGCGCCCGGAAGTTCCGTTTTCGGTACTTCGGTGTTTTCGCGAAACAACTTCGCGGAAAGCAGCACCGCTTCCTCTATCTTTTTATAACCGGTGCAGCGGCAAATGTTGTTTTTAATCGCTTCCTTCACATCAGCACGGGTTGGATCCGGATTCTGATCGATCAAACCCTTTGCGCTGATGACCATGCCGGGGGTGCAAAAGCCGCATTGTACTGCGCCGGAAATGGCAAACGCATAGGCGTAGACATCCTGCTCGCGGGGGGATAACCCTTCTACGGTGACAATGCATTTTCCGGCGAGCTTATCGGTTTGCTGCACGCAGGCTTTGGTTGCTTTTCCGTCGATAAGCACCATGCAGGTACCGCAAGCCCCCTCCGAACAGCCGTTCTTCACGCTGGTCAGGCGAAGCGTGTCGCGCAGATACGAGATTAGTTTCTGATTCCGGTCAACGGTGACCTCCCGTCCGTTAACGCTGAACGTTGACATGAATGTACCTCCAAGGTTCAATGAAATTGAAATAGGAAAACGAAACCCGCTTACAGCAGATAACTATAGTCCCAGATAACGGCGTTGATCAACTGTTCAATTTTCGGGTCAATTGCATTGGTACCGAGATGAACAATCGAAACGTCGTCGAGACGCAGTTTCACCTTTCCGCCGCCCAGGATGAAAAAGCCTTTGTTCGCGCTTTCATCAAATTCCGATTCGGTCGAGAACAGCGTGAATTTCTCCTTGTATGGCGCGCTGTCGTACGGGCAGAACACCGTGCAGTTCCCGCATTCATTGCACATGCGATCCACATGGATAATCTGCGGCATGCTGGTTTCGTTGACCTGAATCGCAATATTCGCGCGGTTCGGGCATACCTGAACGCAGCACTCGCAAATGGTTGAGCAGGCGAGGCAGCGCTCGGTTTCCCTGCCCGCGCTGTCGTAAACGGCGAGGGAACCCTGCTTGGCGAGACAGTTGCCGGAGCAGGCTTTTGATTCTTCCGGAACAGTAACGGCATAGGGGCCGACAATCGCATCCGAAACCTTGCGCGCGTCAGCAATCGCTTCCACAACCGTTGCGGGGCCGCGGTTCGCGTCGCCAATTACATATACATTTGCTTCGCTCGTTTCCAGCGTTGCGGGATTCGCTTTCACCCCGCCGCGCTCATTCAGCGCAATGTTGTTGTCCAGAAAATCTTTCGCAACGATCTTCTCGCCGATGGCCGAGATCAGAAGCGAGCAGGGGAGGGTAACGAATTCTTCCGTTTCCACGGAAGAGAGCCTGCCACTCGCGTCCGGTTTTCCAAGGACGCACTTACGGCAGGTCAGTTTGCCGTCCTTGAGCGAAACGGGATTGAGCAGTTCGCAAAACTCTACGCCGTCTTCCAGCGCCAGCTGCAGCTCTTCCTCATCCGCGGGCATATAGCGCCGCGTTCTGCGGTAAACGATGCTGGAAGAGACCACGCCTTTGATCCGCTTGGCTGCGCGCGCCGCGTCCATAGCCGTATTGCCGCCGCCGACGACGACCACGTGCTCGCCGGCATTCTGTAGCGATTCACACTTATACTGCTCCAGAAAATCGAGGACGTTCATACTTTCGCCGGATTCGAGTTTCAGCGTTCCATGCTCCCATGCGCCGGTTGCAAAAACAATATGCGTATATCCGCTTCGTTTCAGTTCGGCAACGCTTGGCGCAGGGGTGTTCGTTTGAATCCGGACTCCCATGGCTTTCAGCAGGTCTACGTCGCGGTCGATCCCGTAATCGCCGATCCGGAAACCGGGAATCACATAGCGAACGATGCCGCCAAGCTCCGCACGGCGCTCAAAGACGGTTACCTTTGCGCCCTGCCGGCCAAGGAAATAGCCGACTGCCATACCGGCGGGACCGCCGCCGATTACGGCAACGTTTGCCTGGGAGGAACCGGAAGGCCGGATCGAACCGATCAGGCGGTCGAACCCTTCGCGGGCGGCAAGCAGTTTCGCGTCGCGGATATGGACGCTTTCCTCGTAGAACCCGCGCGTGCATTTATCCATACAGCGATGCGAGCAAATGCGTCCGGTAATAAACGGAAGCGGGTTCCGTTCCAGTATGAGGCGAAGCGCCTCGGCGTAGTTCCGGTCGCCAACGAGTCGAACATATTCCGGGATGTCCTGATGGATCGGGCAACCGTGTTCGCAGGGTGCAATGAAGCAGTCCGTCAGCGGAACCTTGTCCTTAATTTTGCGGACCGGCAGAGGTTTAACGGATTTGGTATGCCTCTCGTCCGTACGTGCCGCACGGGCCAGGTAAGCGACTTTTCCAACGGATACGCCATCGAACGCGCCATATGGTTCCCGTGCAAGTTTCTCTGCAATCTGCTTGGCGCGTTGATAGCCGCCCGGTTTAAGCAGCGTGGTTGCGAGCGTGATCGGCCAAATTCCCGCGTCGAACAGCTCTGCAATATGAAAGAAATCTGCGCCGCCGGAAAACGAAAGGCGCATTCTGCCGTCGAACTCCCGGCTGAGGCGGTGTGCCATCTCAATGGTCAGCGGGTAGAGCGCGCGTCCGCTCATGTACATTTCGTTGCCGGGAAGCTCGTTTCGCGCAATGCCGACGGGGAAGGTGTTGGACAGTTTTAAGCCGAACGAAACGCCTTTTTCACAGGCGAGATCCAGCAAGCGTTTGAACATCGGAATCGCGTCACGGTACTGTAAATCGTCGTTGAAATGAAAATCGTCGAACACAAGATAATCGTAACCCATGTCGTCCATGGTCTTGCGCGCGAACTGATAACCAAGCAGCGTGGGGTTACACTTAACGAATGTATTGAGCCCCTTCTTGTCGATGAGATAGCTCGCGATCCGCTCGATTTCCTGCGGCGGGCAGCCGTGCAGCGTGGAGAGCGTTATGGAAGAACAGATCCGAGGTGAAATCGCTTCGATATACTTCACGTCCACCTTGTGAAAACGCGAAAGATTATCTTTCGTCCATGCGCGGCATTCTTCCCAAACCGGGGTGGATGCGGCGTTTTTCAATCCCTCGATAAAGCGGTCGATCTTTTCACTGGTGATGCCTTCAAAATTGTACCCGACGCTCATGTTAAACATGAAACCGTCGGGACGTCCGAGATCGAACTCACAGCTGATGAGTTTCATGGCGAACCAGGCTTTGACGTATTCATCGAACGCCTGCCCAACGCGTAACTCGGTAGACCACTCAACGTTATAACATTCGTCCTCGGCCAATATGCAGGGCTTGCTTACCGGAAGGTCTTCACCGTCCAGCGTTTGCACGGTCTTAAGTTCAAAGAAACGGCAGCCTGTGTAATAAGCAGCGATGAGGTTCTGCGCAAGCTGCGTGTGCGGGCCTGCGGCAGGGCCGAAAGGCGTTTCCAGATGTTCGCCGAACAGGTCGAGAATCTTATCGCTTGGCGCGACATACGCGCGGCGAATACCAAAAACGCTGCCCTGTTTACGCTCCTCCAAGATCCAATTCATCAGATCCGCAAACGGGATCGGGGTCATCCGGTCGGACATAGGGAACCTCCTTATTTATCTGGTGTGATGGCCGGCAAGTATTGATCCGGCAGTATCCCAGGCGCTTGTCAGCCGTTGATCGACTTCCAAAGTCTGGCGGCGCTGAGCCGGCATTCCTTCATGATATTCGCTTCGTCCGCAACTAGAATGCTGCGATCTTTCATGAGCACTTTACCGTTGCAAACCGTGGTGACGACGCTGCGTCCGTTCATTCCAAACAGAATATGGCCGTTTACGTTGCCTCCATCCATTGGCGTAAGCGGATCGTAGTCGGTTACGATAACGTCCGCGTACGCGCCGGACTGGAGCACGCCGAGCGGACGGCGATAAAAGCGGGAAGCGATGCGCGGGTTGTTTTCAAACAGCATGGAGGGAATTTCACCCCACGCAACCGTCGGGTCGCAAAGGTTATGCTTATGGATAATATTACCGACCTTGTAGCTTTCGAGCATGTCGTTTGTGTATCCGTCCGTGCCAAGGCCGAGCAGGATTCCTTCCTGAAAGAGACGAATGACCGGCCCGCAGCCAATCGCGTTGCCCATGTTGGATTCCGGGTTGTGAACGACCATGGTTTCTGTTTCCCGAAGCAACGACATTTCGGCGGGACTGACATGGACGCAGTGAACGGCAAGTGTGTTTTCACCGAGAATGCCTTGTTCGAACAACCGCTCGACAATGCGTTTGCCATATTTTTTCAGCGAGTCAACCTGATCGCCGGGGCCTTCCGCGACATGAATATGGAATCCGGTTGTTGCGGGTGTGTAACGTTTGCAAAGCGCGAGCGTGTCGTCCGAGAGGGTGAACGCGGCGTGAAGCCCCATCATTCCCTTGAGCATGTCGCTCTCGTCCGCACTTGCGCGTTCGATCATCCGCGCGTTCTCCAGAACGGCCTCCGTCATTTTGGCTTTTCCGTCGCGATCCGAAACCTCGTAGCAAAGATTTGTACGCACGCCGAGTTCTTTTGCCGCGTAAGCAATTTCGTCGAGGCTGCCGGGAATATCAAAATAGCTTGCGTGATGGTCAAAAACGGTTGTAACGCCGTTTTTAATACAGTCGAGATAAACGGCGCATGCGGAGAGGCGATCGTTTTCCTTGGTCAAAAGACGGTCGATCTTCCACCACATGCCTTCCAGAATATCGTTAAAATCGTGCGGATTATATCCCTGAATCGAAAGCCCGCGCGCAAAGGCGCTATAGATATGATTATGTGTATTTATCAATCCCGGCATAATCAAACCGCCGTGCGCGTCGATAAATTCAGCGCCGGGGTAGCATGCCTTCAAAACGTTTGTTTCACCAACTTCACGGATCAGATTGCCCTCAATGGCAACCGTGCCGTTTTCAATATAAAGTCCGTTATCCCTTGTAACGAGCCTTCCGTTCCCAATCAGAAGCATGATTCGAATTCTCCCTTCCCGATATGCAATTCCAGCGAGGTGAACCTGCAAAAACACAATGCTGTTATTCAAATACAATGCTATTATACTATATTGCCGAAAGCGGGCGCAAGCCGATCGAGCCGAAATATACAAAAATATTTCGGGCACAATAATTTTGTTAAGCGCTTTTTTTTACTGTACATTTATAGGAAAATGGGGTATCATGTATTATATTCTCAGTGGATTTGCATGAGGAAATACAAGAATAAATAACGGAGCATTCCATGAATCGTATTGCCGGATACCGCTGTACCCTATGCAGAAAAGAGTACCCGTTTGGACCGGAGCGCATGACTTGCCCTTCCTGCGGCGAAAAGGGAATTCTGGATATCGTTTATGATTATCAGTCGGTTCGGCGCATCTTTTCCAGAGAAACATTGCAAAAAGACCATGATAACAGCATGTGGCGCTATCGCGCTCTGATGCCGATTCAAGGCGAAGGGCTGGCCGACTTTCTTCGTATCGGTTGGACGCCGCTCTATCGTTCCCGTAAACTGGGCGGGCAGATTGGCCTGAATACGCTTTATATCAAGGACGACGGGCTTAACCCGACCGGCTCGCTGAAGGATCGCGCAAGCGGCGTTGCCGTGGCAAAGGCGATCGAACTCGGCTACGATACCATCTGCTGTTCTTCCACGGGAAACGCCGCGAGTTCCTGCGCCGGAAACGCCGCGCGCATGGGCCTGAAAACCGTTATCTTCGTACCCGAGCGCGCGCCGATCGGCAAGGTCGCACAGCTGCTCATCTTTGGCGCAAACGTTGTTTCCGTAAAAGGAGATTATCGGCAAACATTTGAACTAAGCAAAGCCGCTATTGAAAAGTGGGGTTTCTACAACCGCAACGCAGGGATCAACCCGGTTATGACCGAAGGGAAAAAAACCGTTGCAATTGAGATTGCCGAACAGCTCAACTGGAATCCAACCGACTGGGTTGCCATTTCCGTTGGGGACGGCTGCACGATTGGCGGCGTCTATAACGGATTTTACGATTTGCTTCAACTTGGCATGATCGAACGGATCCCGAAGATTCTCGGCGTTCAATCCACGGGCTGCTGCCCGTTTGTCAATGCGGACGCAGCCGGAGGCGCGCTCGTGCCAACGCCGGAAAACACACTGGCGGACAGCATCTCCGTCGGCGTTCCGCGCAATCCGGTCAAGGCGCAGCGAGCGGTCAAAGCCAGCGGGGGTGCATGGATTGCCGTTTCGGACGATGAGATCCTGGAAGCGATGCGCATGCTTGGCAGAGCGGAAGGCGTTTTCGGCGAGCCGGCAGGCGTTACTGCAACCGCCGGTGTAAAAGCGGCGGTCGAGAGAGGGATGATCAAATCCAGCGAAAGCGTTACGGTTGTTTCAACCGGAAGCGGTCTCAAGGATGTGAAAAACGCCATGCTCGCCGCCGGAGAACCGTTTGCCTGCGAACCGGATATCCGCGTTCTGGAAGCGAGCGGAAGAATCAAACAATAAAGAATGAAATTGAAAATTGAATATAAGCGCGACGTTTTTTCAGACCTCTTGGCTAAAAAAACAGATTTGTTGCGACGTTTTGAACGCCCTGCTCATTAGCAGACGTGGAACGGGGAAAAGAATCCTACTGTTTGTTACATGACTGCACCGGACAAGACAGAATTAATTCTCGCAAACAGGTTGTTTCGCCTGACGGCAGGTGTTACAATAGATCAAAATTTAGTAGGAGGAAAACCATGAAAAAGTTCATTGCTATTTTGGCAGTCCTGACGATGGTGTTCGCCCTGGTGGCTTGCGCCGCGCCCGCGTCCGAAGCCAAAGGAGTCAAGATCGGCGTAATTCTCGTTCACGATGAGAACACCGGTTATGACGCAGCGCATATCGAAGGCATCAAGGCCGGCGCAGCCGCCGCCGGGATCGCCGACGATCAGATCATCTGGAAGTACAACATTTCGGAAGATGAAAAGTGCTATGATACGGCGATTGACCTTGTCGAGCAGGGCTGTACGTACATCTTCTCCGACAGCTACGGTCATCAGTCCCATATGCAGCAGGCCGCTTCCGAGAATCCGGAAGTCGTGTTTGTTTCCATGACGGGCGACCAGGCCGCGCTGAGCAAGCTCCCGAACTTCAAAAACGCGTTCACGCATACTTTTGAATCGCGCTATGTCTCCGGCGTCGTCGCCGGCATGAAGCTCAAGGAACTCATGGATGCCGGAACGGTAACCGATCCTTACATTGGTTACGTTGGCGCATATCCTTATGCCGAAGTGGTTAGCGGTTATACCGCGTTCTTCCTTGGCGTACAGAGCATCGTTCCCTCCGCTCATATGGACGTCATCTATACGAACTCTTGGTATGATCCGACTGCCGAAGCCGAAGCAGCCAACGCTCTGATCTCGAAGGGTTGCTGCATCATCAGCCAGCATGCCGACTCCACGGGCGCACCGTCCGCCGTCCAGACCGCTCTGGATGCGGGCAAGGCCGTCTACTGCGTTGGTTACAACATTGACATGCTCAGCGTTGCTCCGAACGCCGCTCTGACCTCTGCGCAGAACAACTGGGGTGTTTACTACACCTATGCCTTCAAGGCCGCTCTGGCTGGCGAAGACATCGTGACTGACTGGTCCGAAGGCTATGCTACCGGCGCGAACATGATTTCCGCTCTGGGCAAGAGCTGTGCCGCGGGAACCGCCGAGAAGGTTGCCGAAGTGGAAGCCGCCATCAAGGATGGCACTCTGAACATCTTTGACACTGCGACGTTCACCGTTGGCGGCGCTCCTGTGACCACATATCTCGCGATCGACACCGATGGCGACTTTGCTGGCGATACCGGCGAAGCCATTGAAAACGGTATCTTCTACGAGTCCAAACTCCGCAGCGCGCCGTACTTTGGCATTCGCATTGACGGCATCACCGAATTGAGCTAAACCTGCTGCTCAACCAGTATAAGGAACGAGGGGGAAACGGTTCTCCGTTTCCCTCTCGTCATTCATTCAGCGAAAGACTCAATGGAGAGCGGCATCCCCGCTCTCTTTTTTTTCGAAGTCATTCGGATTCCGAATTTCATATGTTTCGTACGTTTTTGTTTACATACAGTTCACCGTTATGCTAAAATATTTTAAGGAAGTCTGAATCTAAGGAAGAAAGGGTCAAGCATGTGGAGAGTTCAATAGCTATCCGTATGGTCAACATCACGAAGACCTTCGGCGAGGTGGTCGCGAACAACAAAGTCTGCCTTGATATCAATCAAAGTGAGATACTCGCATTGCTCGGCGAGAACGGAAGCGGCAAAACCACCCTGATGAACATGCTGGCGGGTATTTACTTTCCCGACAGCGGCGAGATTTTTATCAACGGCAAGGCGGTTACGATCGCATCTCCAAAAATTGCGTTCGATCTGCACATTGGCATGATCCACCAACATTTTAAACTCGTGGATGTTCTGACCGCCGCGGAAAACATCATCCTCGGTCTGAATGAAACTACCGTTGTTGACGTCAAACACGTACGTGAGGCGGTAAAAGAAATTTGCAACCGTTACGGGTTCGTCGTTGACCCGGATAAAAAGGTCTACGACATGTCTGTTTCGGAAAAGCAGACGCTCGAAATCGTCAAAGTTCTCTATCGCGGCGCAGACATCCTGATCCTGGATGAACCGACCGCCGTGCTGACGCCGCAGGAAACGCAAAAGCTGTTTTGCGTGATGCGCAATATGAAGGAAGACGGCAAATCGATCATCATCATTACGCATAAACTGCATGAAGTTATGGAAATCTCGGACCGCGTTGCCGTTCTGCGGAAGGGCTTTCATATTGGCGATGTTCCCACTTCGGAAACGAACGCCATGAAACTAACGGAGATGATGGTTGGCCGCGCGGTCTCACTCGATATCGAACGCTCGGTTCCGGTCAATCCGAAACCAAAACTCGTGGTCAAGAATTTAACCGTCTGCGATTCGGATGGCATCAACCGGTTGAGCAACGTTGATTTTACTGCGTATGGCGGCGAGATTCTCGGCGTTGCGGGTATTTCCGGAAGCGGGCAGAAGGAACTGCTGGAGGCAATCGCGGGGCTGCAGTATTGCCAGAGCTGCAGCAGCATTGAATTCCTGCCGGAAAAAGGTGAAAAGAAGCAGCTTTCCGGAATGCATCCGATCGATATCAAACGCCTAGGCGTTGCGCTTGCGTTCGTTCCGGAGGATCGTCTTGGGATGGGTCTCGTTGGCAGCATGGATTTAACGGACAATATGATGCTGCGCAGCTATCAGGACGGCCCGGGACCTTTTGCGGATCGGAAGAAGCCGAAACAGCTTGCGGAAACCGTTGTAAAGGAACTGGAAGTCGTTACACCGGGTTTGAGTACGCCCGTTCGGCGGCTGTCCGGCGGAAATGTGCAGAAAGTGCTTGTCGGGCGGGAAATTGCGATGCAGCCGCAGTTGCTGATGTCCGCTTATGCGGTTCGAGGCCTGGACATTAACACATCGTATAATATTTATCATCTGCTGAACGAACAGAAGAAACGTGGCGCGGCCGTCATATTTGTCGGCGAAGACCTCGATGTGCTTCTTGAGCTATGCGACCGGATTATGGTTCTCTGCTCGGGGCGCGTAAACGATATCGTCGATGCGCGGACAACAACAAAGGATGAAGTCGGCTACCTGATGACTTATTTGAAGGAAGGAAAGACGAATCATGAGCAAAAAGCATGAGGTTGCGTCGCGGGAACCGCTGATTCGCATGTCGAAGCGGGATGGAATACCGACATGGAAATCCATAGGTGTCCGCTTGATTGGACTTGCGCTTGCGCTGATTGTCTGCGCGGTGATCATCTATTCACTCACGAAACTAAATCCGCTTAAGGTCTATGCTGCCATGTTCAAGGGAACATTTGGCACAAACAAGCGCGTTTGGGTAACCATTCGTGATATTGTTATGCTGCTCTGCATCGCCGTAGGACTTGCTCCGGCCTTTAAGATGCGATTTTGGAATATCGGCGCGGAAGGACAGATCCTTGTCGGCGGGATTGCGGCAGCGGCATGCATGATTTATCTGGGGAAATCGCTTCCAAGTTTCGCTCTGATTGTCGTCATGTTCTTTGGCAGTATGGTTGCCGGCGGCATTTGGGGTACGATCCCGGCTGTGTTTAAAGCGCGCTGGAACGCGAACGAAACCCTGTTTACGCTGATGATGAACTATGTGGCAATCCAGCTGACGAGCTTTTTTGTGGCGAAATGGGAGAATCCGTTCGGTTCAAATACGGTAGGCGTTATTAACCAAATGACGAAGGCCGGCTGGTTTCCGCCAGTTTTCGGGCAAATGTATACGCTCAACGTGATCATTGTCGCCGTTTTGACCGTGGCGATGTTCCTCTATCTGCGCTACAGCAAACACGGTTATGAGATTGCGGTCGTCGGTGAAAGCGAAAACACCGCGCGGTATGCCGCGATCAACGTTAAGACTGTGATCAAGCGCACCATGGCCGTTTCCGGCGCAATCTGCGGGATTGCCGGGTTCATTGCGGTTGCGGGTGCGAGCCATACGATCTCAACCAGCACTGCCGGCGGCCGCGGGTTCACGGCAATCATCGTCGCGTGGCTGGCCAAGTTCAACACCTTCACAATGATCGCCATCTCCGCTTTGATCGTCTTTTTAGAGAAAGGCGCAATTGAGATTGCGTCACAGTTTGACCTGAACGATTTTGTTTCCGAAATGATTACAGGTATCATTCTGTTCTTCATTCTTGGCAGCGAATTCTTCATTAACTATAAAATTCGGTTTCGCGGGGGAAAGAAGGAGGCGGGAAAATGACACAGGTCATTTCTTTAATTCAGGCTGCCATTGTTTTTGGCACGGTAATTCTCTTCGGCGCAGTCGGTGAAATACTCGCGGAAAAGTCCGGCAACCTGAACCTCGGTGTTCCGGGCGTCATGTACCTTGGCGGAATCGCGGGTTTGGCTGCGGCATTCTTTTATGAAGGGAATACGGTAAACCCAATTCCAATTGTATCGTTGATTCTTACGCTGGCAGCGGCATTCCTTGTGGCAATGCTCGGCGGTTTGATTTACTCGTTTCTGACCATCACGCTGCGCGCAAACCAGAATGTAACCGGCTTGACGCTTACGGTCTTCGGCGGTGGAGTGGCAAACCTGTTTGGCGGAACGCTCAATAAAATGGCGGGCGGCGTAGGGCAGATATCGGTTGCCATGACAAGCGGCGCGTTTCGAACGACGATACCTGCGCTTTCCGGACTTGGCATAGTAGGTCAAATTCTGTTTTCCTATGGCTTTATGGCCTATCTGGCCGTTATCCTTGCTTTCCTTGTCAGCTGGGTGCTCAACAAAACCAGTGTGGGCCTGAATCTGCGCGCGGTCGGCGAAAACCCGGCAACGGCAGATGCCGCGGGGATCAGCGTTACCAAGTATAAATACCTTGCAACCTGCATTGGAGCAGGCATTTCCGGCTTTGGCGGTCTGTATTACACAATGGACTATATCAAGGGCACATGGTCAACCGACGGAAGCATTGAAAAGCTCGGATGGCTCGCCGTTGCGCTCGTCATTTTCGCAACTTGGAAGCCCAAGCGCAGCATTTGGGGAGCTTACCTGTTTGGCGCGCTGTTCTGGCTGTTCTTCTATATTCCGGGACTGACCAGAAGCTCGCAGGAAATCTTTAAGATGCTACCGTATCTGGTTACGCTTCTTGTGCTGGTTATGGTTGCGCTCCGGAAAAAGCGCGAAGACCAGCCGCCGCACAGTCTGGGCGTCGCGTATTTCCGTGAAGAACGGTAGTACGGCACTCCGCTTTAACGTTCAAGGAGAGCATCCTCGCGGATGCTCTCCTTTTGATTTCGCTATTGCTCGTTGATTATGTGTTTAAATTTGCCGCTGTCTGGATTTCGCAGCGGAGGATCGTTTGAAAGCGTAAGAGCGATTTCGGTAACGCCTTGCGATGCGAGAAAAACGCGCAGCGCAGTGCTGGCCTTTTGAAACGCTTCTATGCGGGGTATGCCGTCCTCAGGCTCCAGCCGCAGCAAAGCGGTATGATCCGGCTTTACAACCAACTGGAAGCGCCGCATTTCATGTACCTCTTTGAGTATGGCATAAATAGCCAGCGGAGCAATTCGGATACCGCGATCTCCCTGAAGGAAGGTTACTACGTCATCGGAACGTCCTTCCAGCTCCAGCCATGGCGAAGGATTCCCGCATGCACATGGCTCCCGGTGCAGAATCACACGGTCGGTAACCTCATAACGAATATAAGGCTGAACGAAATTGTAGAGATTTGTCAGGAGTATTTTGTTTGACAGCATACCGTCGGGAACGGGGCGGTTGTCTTGGTCCACCGGCTCAACAATGAGCCAGTCGTCGTTCACATGGAAATGCCGCATCCGGCATTCACATGCAACAGTGCCGCCTTCGGTACAGGAATAGGAAGTTTGGACATAGCAGCCGAAAGCGTCGGCAAGCGCGTTTCGAAGCGCGTCCGAAAGATATTCCCCGCCTGTCATAATGAGAACGGGGGATATTTTTTAACCTTCCGGCTTTTGCTTCATCGATCAGCAGCTCCAAACTGGAGGGATACCCGCCGAGCATGGCAGGCTGAAATGAATTGAGCTGACGGACGATATCGCCAACCGGTAGGAGCGCGCTGGTAACAGCCATCTGCCGCTTCTTCCATGGCATGGAAAGCTGGCGCGCCCGCACGGAACCGTTGCTCAAGTAGAAGCCATTTGTGGCGAAAATACCCATAGTCTTGCTGCCGCGCCGGATAAATTCTTTCAGATCCTCCTTTCGGGCAAAAGAACGCATTGCGCTGATTGCGCTCATCATGTTGTTGGCCGGCTTGTCATAGAGCGCTATCAGCGGGTTACCGGTAGAGCCGGAGGTAGTAAATACCATATATTTCCCCTTCAGCTTTCGACCGATATGATCCTTGTTTTGCATGAATGTTACTACATCCTTCAGCTTTACATCCCGGTCGGTAACCCAATTGTCCCAATGTGCCATCAATTCGCTTTTACACACCGGAGGCAGATCGGTATATTCGAAAGAATCTGCTACGTTCCTGTAATGTTCCGCGTAGAACGGGCTGTTTTCGCGTGCAAAGCGTACGAGTTCATTGAATCGTTCCTGCCGAAGAGCGTTTCTCTGCCCGGAACTCATTCTCTTGTAGTCTGCGCAGAGCTTCATTGACCGGAGCATGCCGTTATTCCACATGATGAACCTCCTTGCAAACGCCATAGAGTATCAGATCCAGATATTCCCGCATTTCCGTTTTGATTGATTCTGCGCAATTGAAAAATTCGTCCGGGTTTTCCTGATAGGCTGAAAGGTACTTGTTCAGAATCGCGTTAAAATAGAGGGAGAAACCTTCAAGAACCAAAGATTCAGGCAGCGCTTTTAAGGACAGGGCGGAGATGGCGCCCTGCATGATTCGCATTGATTCCATATGCGCAAATTTCACATACGCTTTCAGAACATTGTTCTTCTCCACAAATACTTCGGCCGCTCCTTCGCGCGAGGACATGTTTATCAAATGCATTTCATCCGGATACTCCATGCAAAGGCGGAATTTATTATCCATAGCGGAAAACAGAGTATCGTAGAATCCGGCTCCGGAGAGATCGGCAGTTTTCGTCATAAGCCGTTCCAGCGATTTGGACAGGCAATAGAGATAGAATTCCCGTTTGGAGCCGAAATAATGGAACAGCAAACCCTTTGATATAGCGCAATTTGCGGTAATTGTGTCGGTGCTTGCATCGGCATAGGGTTTATTTGCAAATTCACGAATGCCGGCGGCCAGGATCGACGCTTGTTTTTCCGGCGGTAGTTTTTCAAAAGAAAGACGCATGGTTCCTCCAACATTGACCGACAAGTCAATATTGACACTTTATCGTGGATTGACTGGAAAGTCAACGTTTTTTAAGTGGTAGCTTATATGGTCGATCGTTTGCGAGGCTCGGAAAAATTCGGAGAAAAAAGAAAATAGCCCGATGGAATCGGACTATTCGTAAGAATGATGGCGGAGAAGGTGGGATTTGAACCCACGCACCGGTTAACCCAGTCTACTCCCTTAGCAGGGGAGCCCCTTATAGCCACTTGGGTACTTCTCCGTATGAAAATGGGTTGGATGCTGGCGGAGAGAGAGGGATTTGAACCCCCGGTGCCTTTCAGCATCACCAGTTTTCAAGACTGGCTCCATAAACCACTCGGACATCTCTCCAGGAACGCACCTGAAGTAGTATAGCAAATCGAATATGGAATTGTCAACGCCTGAATCCTTCCCGCTTTCGAATGCTGAAGCGTCCGAATTGTGAAACTACGCGTAATTCGGGCACGATTCGTTGCAACGGGGGAAGAAATTTTCTATAATGAATTCGTGTGATTTGCACGGTGAACACCGTGCCTGGAGGGAATTTCCGCGTATGAAAAAAAAACGAATCGCAGCTCTATTTCTGGTGGCGGTTCTGCTGGTTTTGTTCGGATGCAAAACATCCTCGACAACGACACTCAACACAGAATATAAGATTTTTTATGGCGGAAGCCAGATTGAATCCACTGTTCGAGAACTGGTCGTTGACGGCGGTACAACCAGCGCCCGCATTCGGTTTCTCAACCTAGGCACGGAGGAGCTTGGCTCGCTCGAAGCACTCGTTGAATTTATTGACGCGAATGGGGAAATCATTGCCAGCAGCGTCATAAGCGCGACCTATACCACGCCGATTGCCGTCGGCGACAGCGTCAGTGAAACCGCAACCTGCGACAGCGACAGCCGGATCAAGGGTGTTTACGTTTCGGAGTATACGCCGGAATCCTGATCCACCGCCTCGGTGGCCTTTCTCGCGGCGGATCGGGTATTGATGTTCGCTTTCCTTGCCTGCGAATGCTGCAGCTTCCGGGGAATGCGATAATGCTTGCGATCCTTCACAAAGTTGGCGCCGGTCTGACGAAAGTGAAAGGGAACGTTCGCCGCGATGCATTGCGAACGAATATCGAGCACCCAGTCGTAATCGCAGGTGCGCGCGGATTCGCCGGATTCGCCGCCGACGGAAACGTTATCGACCCAGCTGCCTAAAAACGGGGAAAGATCGAGCCGTTCTAAAAGAGGTTCGCAAACAATGATTTTATGCGTGATCTTCGCTTCGCGAAATACGGGCAGGCGCTCGTTTGCAGCCGCCTGATTTTCAACGGTGCAGCAAATCGTAACATTCCGGTATCCATCGCCCCAGTCGCACGGAAGACATTGCTCCAGGCGTACGATCCGCTTTGTGATAAAGAGAAAGTGGCAATCCGCGCGTTCGCGTATCATGCGCCAGGCCTCGCTGCGCCAGCCGTCCGCATCCTCCAGTAGAAAGTCGGATGTAAAGCACGTCCAGATCATCGAACCGGACGGAATTCGATAGGATCCGTCGCGCGCATGCGAAATCGGCAGGTAAAATCCCGACGTTTTTTGAACGATACTCGCGTCCCTTTGATGCCTGCCGTCTATCCGGTAGACATAGCAATTCAGACAACCGGCGGAATACTTGTGGCAGCCATGCCAGGGGTTCCACTCGGCACTGCGCGAAGGGGTACTTTTTTTCACCTGCTTTGCAGCCATGTTCGAAATCGCTTCCTGTGTTCGTTTTTCCGTCGCTTTGGTTCACATTTGCTTTCATTGACAATCCTAGCACGGGTACAGTATAATCGGCAAGCTGAAAGGAGGTTGAACCGTGAACGATTTTTTACAATCGATAGAAACCTTTGCAATGGGTTCAACAGTCTGGGTTTATGTCTTTATTTTCTTTGGCAAAATACTTGAGGTGTCGTTTGGCACGCTTCGAATTGTGTTAATTAACCGCGGCGAACGAACCGTAGGTTCGCTGATTGCCATTTTGGAAATTTCGCTTTGGCTGATCGTTGCCAGCAGCGTTCTTGTCGGTTTCAAAACGGATTTCGTCAAGGGAATCGTGTATGCGCTCGCGTTTGCCTGCGGCAACTACATTGGTTCCTGGCTGGATGAATTGCTTGCGTTCGGCCTGAGTTCCATGCAGGTTGTTTTGCCGGATATGGCTTCGGCGAAAGAGGCGGAAGCATGCTTGCGTGAGAAGGGGTTCGGTATTACGACGCTGGACGTGCATGGCAGGGACGACGACCGCAGCATGCTGATTATGACGATGCAGCGCAAACGGCTGCCGCAGGCAATCGCTATCCTGGAAGAGCACTGTAACGGCGCTGTGGTAACCGTTTCGGATATAAAAACGCAGCGCGGCGGATACTTGGAACGAGCGGTGCGCAGCGGCCAGCTCCGAAACGGGAAATAAAAACACAATTTCGGTAAGAAACATTCAATACTAATCAGGTATCAAAAAACGCTTGCGCCAGTGAAAGGGCCGCAAGCGTTTCTTTCGTTTTGATTGACCGCGCGCAATCGCCTACGGACGATATCCGGCTAGTCTGCCGGAGAGGATTCCGTGTTCGGGCGATCTTCCCTGTGGAAGTACTGAAAAACGGACTCCGCCGTTCGCGCATCGATCAGCGCAACCGCGTTGAGTTCCTCAATCGACGCCGCTTTGATGGCTTCGATTGTTAAAAATGCGTCGAACAACGCGCGCTTTCGTTTATCTCCAACGCCTGGAATGCTGTCGAGCACGGAATAAAGCGCGTTTCGATTGTGTATATTGCGGTGGTAGCTGATGGCAAAACGGTGCGCCTCATCCCGCAGGCGCTCAATCAGGTGCTGCGGGGCGGAATTTCTAGGCAGTTGAATCGGCGTTTCCTCGCCGGGGATATAGATGGTTTCGCTCAGCTCGGCAAGGCCGATGGACGGAATGAAATCCAGCGAAAACGACTCCAGAACCTCCAGCGCAACCTGCAGCTGCGCGGGACCGCCGTCCATAACGAGCAGATCCGGCAGCGGCAGAAAGCCCGCCTCGTTTTCTTCCGCTTTTTGGAAGCGGCGCATCAGCGCTTCCCGCATGGCGACCAGATCGTTTCCGCCGGCTTCCGCGCGGATGCGGAAGCGCCGGTAAGCGCTTTTATCCGGTTGTCCGTCCGTAAACACAACCATCGAAGAGACGGTATCCCGACCCTGAATATGCGAGTTATCGAAGCATTCCAAACGCGTGGGCACCGTTTCCAGACCGAGGATAGCGCTGAGCTGGGTCAGGGCGCCTTCTCCACGCTCCCAGGCGCGCTTTTGCAGGGAAGCGTCCTTTTCCAGCACGTCCAGACAGTTTCGATAAGCCATTTCGGCTAAACGCCGCTTTTCGCCGCGCTGCGGGCGATGTACTTCAACCTTGCGTCCGGCGAGTCCCGTAAGCCATTGCGAAATTGCCTCCATATCGGAAGCATCCTGGTAAAGCAGCACTTCCGGGACAAACGAAGCGGATTCCGCATAATACTGCGAGAGAAACGCGCTGAGAATATCCGCGTCGGATTCTTCGGCGTCCGCATCCATGCGGAATTTCTCCGTACCAATTACTTTTCCGTTCCGGACGAACAGCGCAAAGACGAGCGTGCTGGTTTCCAGCCGTGCCAGAGCGAATACGTCCAGCATGGTGTTTGTCGTTGCGATCACAACCTGCTTTTCGTTGAGACTTTCAATGGCGCGGATGCGGTCGCGGAGCGCTGCCGCGCGCTCAAAGTCCATCGCTTCGGAAGCCGCGGCCATCTGCTCGCTCAGCGAGCGCAGGATATCGGTCGTGTTGCCGCTGAGAAACGACAGAACTTCATCAAGAAGTTTATGATATGCCTCGCGCGAAATTTCACCGGAACAGGGCGCGCAGCACTTGCCGATGTGATACATCAGGCAGGGACGCTCACGGCGCGCAATCATGCGTGCAATATCCTTTTTGCATTGGCGAATCGGATAATGCTCGCGCACGAGAGCAAGCCCGTCCCGCAGCAGCAGGCCGGAGAGAAAGGGGCCGAGATATTTTGCGCCGTCTTTCTTAACGCGGCGGACAACCTCGAGCCGCGGGAAGTCCTGTTTTAAATCCACGCGAAGATAGGGGAAATGCTTATCGTCCTTAAGCAGAATGTTGTATTTTGGTTTGAATTCCTTGATCAGGTTTGATTCGAGTGAAAACGCTTCCGTTTCGTTTGCTACGCGAATATACTCAAAATCCGCAATCTGCCGCACCATTGCCGTTACTTTCGGCGGATGGTTCTTGGAGGACTGAAAGTACTGGCGAACACGGTTTTTCAAAGAAATGGCTTTGCCAACGTAAATAATCTCGCCTGCGGCGTTGAACATCTTGTAAACGCCGGGCGAGGAGGGGAGCAGCTTCAGCTTTTCTTCAATGATCTGGTTCATATCGTTTTTGGTGTCAGGATCAATCGGTTCCGATTTCACCTGCGTCGATGAGCATCCGGTAGAGCATTGGCAGAGGCAAGCCGATCACGTTGAAGTAATTCCCTTCCACGCGCTCCACAAACACGCCTCCGGGTCCCTGGACGCCGTATGCGCCGGCTTTGTCGAGCGGTTCGCCCGTCGCAACGTATGCGTCAATCTCCCGCTCCGTCATGGGGGAAAAGGTAACGCGTGTTTCGCAATGCCGAACATCCGCAAGACCGTCCTTCAGTACGGCAACACCGGTATACACCACATGCTGCTTTCCCTGCATGCGGGCGAGGAAAGCTTTTGCGACTTCCGGCGTATGCGGCTTGCCGAGGATTTCACCGTCCAGGAATACGATTGTGTCCGCGCCGACGACGCAGTCGTGCGGGTGCAGTTCGGCAACGGGTTGCGCCTTTTGCAGTGCGAGCGTTTTAACGAACTCTTCGGGCGGCAGCCCATGCGGCTGAATTTCTTCCTCGCCGGAAACTTCAATGCGGTAGTCAAGTCCGATCATGCTGAGCAATTCACGGCGGCGCGGAGAGGACGATGCGAGTATTATCATATAAACTCCAGATTATTTTTTAGAAACGAATTTTATAGAAGCGTACCGGTTTCCATCATGACCGGACAATGATCGCTGCCGAGTACATCCGCAAGGATCGTGCTGTTCGTTACGCTGCCGATTAGCCTGGCGGATACGAGAAAATAGTCAATGCGCCAGCCCGCGTTTCGGGAACGGGCATTGCCGATATAGCTCCACCAGCTGTAGGCCTCCGCCTGATCGGGATAGAAATACCGGAAGGTATCGATAAAACCGTTCTCCAGAAGACGCGTCATCGCGGCGCGCTCTTCATCCGTAAAACCGGCGTTCATACGATTCGTTTTCGGATTCTTCAGGTCGATCTCCTTGTGCGCAACGTTAAGATCGCCGCAGACAACGACCGGTTTTTTCGAATCCAGCGATTTCAGGTACGCAAGGAACGCGTCCTCCCATGCCATGCGGTATGCAAGCCTGCGCAGACCGTCCTGTGAATTTGGCGTATAAACCGTAACGAAGTAAAAATCCGAATATTCCAGCGTGATGACGCGGCCTTCGTTATCGTGCTCCGCAAGGCCGATTCCATAGGAAACGGACAGCGGCGCTTTTTTTGCGAATAGCGCCGTCCCGGAGTAACCTTTTTTCTCGGCGCTGTTCCAATAAACCGTGTAGCCTTCCGTGTTGCCCTCGTACTGCTCAGGCTGCATTTTGGTTTCCTGCAGGGCGAGGATATCCGGCTGACATTCCTGTAAAAAATCAAAGAATCCTTTCGTGATGCAGGCGCGCAGCCCGTTGACATTCCAGGAAATAAGTTTCATGTAAAAATCTCCTTTGACCGCCGGTTTAGGGACAATATATCATAGCGCGCTTCAAATAACAAATCAGCGTCCGCCGAACAAGATCGCATACGTTTTCGGAGTATAACGACGAAGAAGCTGCGCAAGCGGAACAAGCAGACAAAGGGCGATAATCGTGACGCTGAAGTAGGAAATCAGCATCCAGAGCTCCGTATGCGGTACCAGCGCATACTGTATTTTTTTCAAAATGGATAACGCAAGGAAATGCGTCAAGTAAACGAAGAAGGACGTGTTGTACCAGGAGCGCTCGCGGATTGCGGACCCGTCAATCCCAAGCCACAGACTCAGAATGACCAGGACACTGTACATTTCGGTCGTATAGAGCGTGTGATGGTATGCGTAAAGTGGGATCGCACACAACAAAACATAACGTACGGCACGCGGCGGCGTATAGTAGGCCACGTGCGGCGCGCGCAGGCCGAAATATGCGCCAACCGAAAAGAAGAAAATAAAACGCCAATGCAGATTCAGGACGGCCGGAAATTGGAAAGGATTCCGGAACAGAAAGAGGAACAACGCGATCAGCGAAAACTCCGCTATGTATTTTTTTGAAAAAAGCACATAGAACAGCGGCGCGCACAGTATGAATATGATCAACGTCTTGACAAACCAGAGAAATCCCGCGTAGCGGTTTAGCAAAACGCCAAACAGAACATTGGAAACGGTAAGCGGCGCAGGTTCGGAATTGATAAACTGCGCGAAAAACGGAATTCTGGGAAGCAGCGCAAAGAAGCCGAAATAGACCGTATTCCAGATGATATATGGAATAACGAGCGTAAAGATGCGGCGTTTCCATTTTCCCAGCAACTGGTTCCATTGAAACCCGCGAAAGAAAAGGAAGGAAGAGAGCATATAATACATCGAAACGACCCACTCCATGGATGCAAGAACATGCTGCTCAATAGAGCATCCCGTTCCGCTTAATAAACCGAATTGCGGATAATTCTCCGAGTGCGCCTGAAGAACGCAGCAGATTAAAAGGAACCGAAGAACGTTGATCTTTCGATAGAGCGCTTCGTCTGACCCTTGCATCATAAAAATATTCTGTCGCCTTTCCGATATGAACCTAAGGTAGCATTCTAAGCCGGGTCTGTCAAGAGCGCGATACGCTGTTGACAAATTCGCTAAAACCAATATAATGTGTCATATGAGACAAATATGAAGGTAATTCATGAGCAGGTCAACAAATCCAACCGCATACGCCGCAATTGTTGCGGACACGTTTCTTTTTAGCGGGATTCCGCAGGAGGATCTGATTCTGCTGCTTGACACGCGGGATGTTCGCGTTGAGCATTATGAAAAAGACGAAGTAATCTATGACCGGAGCCAAAGTGAACACGCGCTGGGCATTCTTTTATTCGGAAGCTGCGTAGTTACCAAGGAGAGCGAAGGCGGAAAAATGCCGATGAGCGTACTCCGGGCAAAGGATCTCTTCGGTGCGGCGGGGCTGTTTCATACCGAGCGCGAATATGTTGCCCGCGTATCCGCACAGGAGAGCGCCTGGGTGCTGATGATTCCGGAAACGGCTCTCATTTTTATGATGCAGCAAGATTTTCGAGTCGCCGAAAACTACATGCGCTATTTAACCGCGCGAATCCGCTTTTTAAGCAGCCGAATCGATGGTTTCCTGCCGCAAAACGTGGAGGAGCGGGTGCTGAACTATATTCAAACCCACGCGGAAGATGGAGTTTACGAATCCGAATGGAGCGTCAGCGCGCTGGCGGACGCGCTTTGCGTCAGCCGGAGCACGCTCTACCGCGCAATGGATAAACTGGTTTTCGAAAGAAAAATCGAACGAAACGGCAGGGCATTTCGCCTGCCGAGAGGAGAAGAAAAATGAAGAAAACACTGGCATTTCTAACCGTAATCCTGCTGCTGCTCGCGATAGGCTGCGCGAAAGCGCCCGCCGAGCCGGTAAAAATTGCAGCGCTGAAGGGCCCGACCGGTATGGGTATCAGCTACCTGATGCAGGAGGATTCCGGAAAATACAATATTGAACTGCAGGACGCCCCGGACGTCGTCGTCGGCAAGTTTGTAAGCGGCGAAATTGATATTGCGGCAGTACCGATCAATCTGGCTGCAACGCTTTACAATAAGACGGAAGGAAACGTCGTCCTGCTGAACATCGACACGCTTGGCGTGCTTTATCTGGTTGAAAACGGAAACGCCGTTCAATCGCTTTCGGATCTCGCGGGAAAGACGATTTACGCTTCCGGCGAAGGCGCAACGCCGCAGTTCGTTCTGGACTATCTGCTCGCGCAAAACGGCCTGACCGATCAGGTTAAGGTCGAATACGTTGGCGAACATACCGCGCTGGCCGCCATGCTCGCCTCCGGCGAAGCGGAGATTGGTTTGCTGCCGGAACCGTTCGTTTCCTCCGTTTTGGTAAAAAATCCGAACGCGCGTATCGCGCTGGATCTCAACGAAGCCTGGGAGTCCGCTTCCGGAACGAAACTCGTCATGGGCGTTTATATAGCGAACCGGACCTTTTATAACGAGCATCCGGATCAGGTCAAGGAGTTCCTTAAGGACTACGCCGCATCGGTCGAACAGGTGAATTCGGCGGACGACGCGGCGAACGTCGTGGCAAATCTCGGAATCGTCGGTTCGGAAGCGATCGCAAAACAGGCGATTCCGCGCAGCTATATCGTCAGCATTACGGGCGAGGAAATGAAAACGGACGCATCCGCGGTGCTGCAGGTTCTCTTCGAGGCGAATCCGGCGTCCGTCGGCGGCAAACTGCCCGGCGACGATCTATATGCCGAATAAGCGCAAGTGGTATAAAAACGCGCTGATCGCACTGGCCTATCTGGCGGTTTGGGAGGCGGCGAGTCTTCTTGTCGGCAAGGAACTCCTGCTTCCCTCGCCGTCCTCAACGGTAGCGCGGCTTGCCGTACTGCTTATACAAAGCGACACATGGCTGTTTGCCGGCCTGACGCTGCTGCGCATTATGGCCGGATACTTCATGGGGGTGTTCGCGGGAATATTGCTCGCGATTCTTACCGCGCGATCGCATTTTTCCGAAGAATTGCTTTCCCCTTTACGGTCGGTCGTGAAGGCGACGCCGGTCACTTCGTTTATTCTGCTCGCGCTGCTTTGGCTCAGTTCCGGGCTTGTACCGCTGTTTATCAGCTTCCTGATGGTGCTGCCAATGGTCTGGACGACAACGGCGGAAGCAATTCTGCAGACGGATCGGCGGCTCGTTGAGATGTGCAGGGTATTCGGGCTCTCCCGCTGGAAAATTATCCAAACAGTCTATATTCCGTCCGTGCTGCCGCAGGTTCTGGCATCCTGCACGACCGCGCTTGGGTTTGCATGGAAGAGCGGCGTTGCGGCGGAGATTATCGCGCTGCCAAAACAATCGATCGGATATCGGCTTTACGAATCGAAGCTAAGGATCGAAACGGTTGATCTGTTTGCCTGGACGCTGCTCGTGATCGCATTGTCCGTATTGCTGGAACGTCTGCTCGTCTGGAGTATGCGGAGGATTCGCCATGACTGAGTTGCAGATAAGACGCCTGTATAAAGCATATGGCGGACACGTTGTGTTTCATGATTTTTCGGCTGATATTCCGCTGGAAGGCATAACGGTTCTGCGCGGCGCTTCCGGCGCGGGCAAGACGACGCTGTTTCGCCTTCTGCTTGGGCTGGAACAGCCGGATTCGGGCGAAATTTCCGGAATGTCGGGGCGAAAACCGGCCGTGGTTTTTCAGGAGGATCGGCTGCTTCCCTGGCGGAACGCGCTGAAAAACGTTTCAATCGTTTCGAGTGAGAAAGCGGCCGAACGCGCTCTGGAGCGCCTTGGGCTGGGCGACAGCCTGCATCTCCTGCCGCGCGAACTGTCCGGCGGTATGCGCCGCCGCGTCGCGCTTGCGCGCGCGCTCGCTTACGGCGGGGATATCCTCTTTTTGGATGAGCCGTTCACCGGGCTGGACGAGGAGAATAAAAGGGCTGCCGCTCGCGAGATTCTGGATTCGAAACTTCCGGCGCTTGTCATTACGCATGAGGAAGATGAGGCAAGACTGCTCGGAGGGTTCCGGACGATCGGCATTCCGCAGGCCGCTGGCGATTTGGGCTGAACGCGTCGAATGAATGCGCAAATCAATGTGAAATGTTGAGTATTCCACCGCAAGGTGGTATACTTTTTTATTATGATCGGGAGGTATGGGGCATGAAATTCACCTTACGAGAGAAACGGTTTCCCTCCGCAACCGGACTGTGCGATATTCGATATCGCATGTGGATTCCCGAGGATCCGCACGCCGCGCTGCAGCTTACGCACGGTATGGCCGAGCATATTGATCGCTACGAAGAATTCGCGTCGTTTTTAGCGGAAAACGGCGTTTTAGTGTATGGAAACGATATCGCAAGCCACGGCAAGAGCATTGCTCCCGGTATGCCGAAGGGATATTTTGGCGATAAGAACGGCTGGGACGCGGTCGTTCAGGATATGCGCACGATGCGCGATCTGGTGAAAAATGATTATCCGGGGATTCCGTTTATCCTGATGGGGCACTCCATGGGCTCGTTCCTCGCGCGAACCTACGCGGGACGGGACGGCAAGGATTTCGACGCGTTCATCTTTTCCGGCACTGCGGGAGCGAATCCCGTCCTCGCAATCGGAAAGCTGATTGCCAAACGCGAAATTCGGAAAACCGGCGGAAAAGAACCGAGCATCGCGCTGTTTAACATGAGCTTTGGTTCCTATAACAAAGCGTTCCGGCCAAACCGTACGGTAAACGATTGGCTGTCCCGCGACGAGGCGAAGGTGGACCAGTATGTTGCGGACGAGAACTGCGGGTTCCCGTTTACCGCGCATGCCATGTACGACGTGTTCACTGGCCTGACCGAAATTTCCAATGAAAAATGGGCGGCACGCGTTCCAAAACGGCCGATTTTGCTGATGTCCGGCGCGAAGGATCCGGTAGGGAACAGCGGCAAAGGCGTGAAGCAGGTGTATAGCTGGCTGCAGAAGACCGGCCACCAGGCGGAGCTCAAGCTGTATGAAGACGGACGGCACGAAATGCTGAACGAAATTAACCGCAAGGACGTTTACGGTGATATTCTCCTGTTTGTAAACGCCGTGGAGGCCATGGGAGAGGTCAAATGAGCGTTCTGGTCTACCGCGACAGCGATACGCTCAGCCAGGCGGTTGCAACGCTGCTCGCAGGCTGCATCATTGAAAAACCAACCAGCGCGCTGGGGCTCGACTGCAGCGCTCAGCTTTCCGCGACCTATCGAAAAATCGCCGGGATGACGAGCGACGGTCTTTTGGACTGGACAAGCGTTCGTACGTTCAACCTCTATGAGCACGTGCGCGGGGACGCGGATGTATCGGACGAGTCGCGTATGCGCGCCATGCTTTACGACCGGGTGAACCTACAGCCGGGCAATATCTTTGCGCCGAATGCGGAAGCACGGGACTGGAGCCTGCTCTGCAATGAATATGAAAACACGATTCTGGATATTGGAGGGCTGGACACCGTTCTGTGCGTCGTCGGCAAGGACGGTCGCATCGCCTGCAACGCACCCGGAGCGGAGCTTGCTCCGGTTACGCATGTGGAGCGGACGGAGACAGGCCGCGTGGTAACGGTAGGCCTATCGACCATCATGAACGCGAGGCGCGTGATCGTTGTGCTGTCCGGCCACGATCTGATCCAGACCGCGCCGCTCATCATCGGCGGGCCGATCGTACCCGCCATGCCCGCAAGCTACCTGCAGCTGCATTCCAACGCGATCTTCATGCTGGACGAAGACGCGGCGGAGAAGATATAATCATAAGGCGCGGCAGATGGAGCAAGGGAAGGTGCCCGGCTGGAATGAAATTGAACGGATGATTCAGAACTGCCGCCGTTGCGGACTCTGTGAGCAGCGGCACAGCATTGTTCTCGGTGAAGGGAACCGGCAGGCGGAGATCATGCTCGTTGGCGAAGGGCCGGGGGCGGACGAGGACGCGCAAGGGCGCCCGTTCGTTGGAAAAGCGGGTCAATTGCTCGATAAAATGTTTTCAGCGATTGACATGCGGCGCGAAGACCTGTATATTACGAACGTTGTCAAGTGCCGTCCTCCTGGAAACCGTACCCCTCTGGATGAGGAGGCGCATGCGTGCCTGCCAATCCTAAGGATGCAGTACGCGCTGATCCGGCCAAAGATTGTTGTTTGTCTCGGCGCAACGGCGACGCGGCACGTTTACAATCCGGAAGCGCGCATTACGCGAGTTCGCGGCCAATGGCTTAGCAAGAACGGAACCTTTTTTCTGCCGACTTATCATCCGGCCGCTCTGCTGCGGGATGAATCGAAAAAGAAGGATGTCTGGGAGGACTTGAAGTCGATTGCGCTCAAATATACCGAGATAAAGGGAAATCAATAATATATTCGGACAACGAAACTTTTTATTTTGCGGAAGGGTTACAGGAGGATTTATGTCAGGACATTCCAAGTGGGCGAACATTAAAAATAAAAAGGAAAAGACCGATTCCCAGCGCGGGAAGGTCTTCACAAAAATTGGAAGAGAAATTGCAATCGCGGTCAAAGAGGGCGGCCCGGACCCGGTCAACAATAATAAGCTGCGGGACGTGATTGCCAAGGCAAAAGCGAACAACATGCCGAACGACAATATCTCCCGTTCCATCAAAAAGGCGGCGGGCGAAGGCGCGTCGGTCAACTACGAAGAAATTGTCTACGAAGGCTATGGCCCCGGCAATATGGCGATTATTGTCAACATCGTGACCGACAACCGGAACCGTACGGCGGCGGAAATGCGCCATATCTTCGATAAAAGCGGCGGGAATCTGGGCAACAGCGGCTGCGTCGGCTGGATGTTTGATAAGAAGGGTCTTATCGTCATTGAGCGCACCGCGCTGATGGACGAGGACGAGGTCATGATGCAGGCGCTGGAAGCGGGCGCAGCGGACTTTGTGGCTCAGGACGACGCGTTTGAAATCTACACCGACCCGGCGGAGTTCTCCAAGGTTCGCGAAGCGCTGGAAGGCGCGGGCTTCGAATTCATCTCGGCGGACATCCAGATGCTACCGCAGAACACCGTGAACATTACGGACGCGGAAACCGTCGACAAGGTGCAAAAGTTCCTCGAAAAGCTCGACGACAACGACGACGTACAGGAGTTCTTCCACAACGGCATCCTGCCCGAGGATGAAGAGGAGTAACAACGGATCCGGCGCAACGCGGTTAAACAACCGCGAATCGCAGGATGTTCACACATTGGCTACAACAACGCCTTGCGGCGGCCCGCGCGAGACTGGTTACGCGGTTGCGGGTCAAAACCGCATGGTATAAAATAGAACTATCAAAAAAGGAGGCGTAACTTATGGCAGCGGAAATGACTACGACGCTAGGAAAGATTACGGTTGCGGACGACTTGATCGCCAGCATCGCCGGATATGCAGCCGTGGAAAACTACGGCAT
>JAJFTI010000023.1 GCA_021373115.1 Eubacteriales bacterium
AAAACCAATATCTCCATGCGCGTGGAAGAAACCGGCACAACGGATACCTTCCGCGTCAGCGGGCGAGGCGAACTGCATCTTTCGATTTTAATTGAGACCATGCGGCGCCAGGGCTACGAGTTCTCCGTATCCCGTCCGAAGGTGATTTTCCGCAAGGACGAGCACGGTCACACGACCGAACCAATCGAAGAACTGACCATCGACGTTCCGACGGAATACGTCGGCGCGGTCATGGAAAAGCTCGGGCAGCGCAAAGCGGAACTTACGGATATGACGAATCAGGGCGAAAACAGCGTTCGTCTGCAGTTCCTTGTGCCCGCGCGCGGACTGATGGGCTATCGATCGGAGCTCTTGACCGATACGCGCGGCAACGGCGTGATGAACCACATTTTCCACGATTACGAGCCCTACAAAGGGCCGATCGAGGAGCGCAAGACCGGCTCGCTCGTCGCCCACGAAACGGGGGATACTTCGAGCTACGGCCTGTTTAACACGCAGGACCGCGGAAGGCTGTTCTTTGGTTCCGGCATTCCGGTTTACGAAGGCCAGATCGTCGGCGAAAACGCGCGCGCGGGGGATATCGTGGTCAACGTCTGCAAAAAGAAGCACGTCACCAATATGCGCGCTTCCGGTTCGGACGAAGCGCTGCGCCTTACCCCGCCGGTGACGCTCTCGCTGGAGCAGTGCCTGGAGTTTATTGCCGAGGACGAACTTGTCGAAGTCACGCCAAAGAGCATTCGCATGCGTAAAAAAATCCTGAACAAGGAACTTCGCATGAAAAACGCCAAACAGGAGTCCTGACCGGCTGCGCCGGGTGAAGCGCGCGTCCGGATCGAAAAGGAAGGTGCGTTCGGAATGGTTTCACTCGTTGAAATCGACCGTTACAATTATCTGCCGGTTCTGGATCTCTGCGTTGCGCCGGAGCAAAAAGCATTTGTCGCGACAAACGAGTATTCGCTCGCGCAGGCATATGTTCAGCCGGAGTGCGTACCGCTCGCTCTTTACGCGGAGGACAAACCCATCGGGTTTACAATGTATTGCCTCGACGCGGACGACCATCAGTACTGGATTTATCGCCTGATGATCGATCAGCGGTACCAAGGCCGTGGATACGGGCGCGAGGCCATGCGGCTGCTGATTGACCGCATCCGAAGCCAGCTTGACGAAGACCATAACCGCATCTACATCAGCTTCGAACCGGAGAACCGAATCGCGCAGGCGCTTTACGAAAGTTTCGGCTTCGTGCCGGACGGTCGAATCGAATACGGCGAAGTCGTCTACCGGCTGGAATTCTAAATAGGCTTTCTATCCCTAAAAACGAAAAAAGAACATGTTGCGCGTTCAGCCTGTCGTTTGTTTCAAACGGCAGGTTGTTTTTATTCAAAAATAATTCTTGCTCATCACGCAGCGTCATATGGTAATCTCCAGCTTATCAGGCGAACAAACCAGATTTTCGTTTGCCGAAAGGAGATTGTTATGAACCTTCAGGAGCTTTTGCCGTTTCTGATTCCCCTCGCCGCCGCGGAGTTGATTCTGCTTGCGGTCACCCTGCGCCACATACTGACGCACACGCATTATAAGCGCGGTACGCGCGCGCTCTGGCTCGTCGTCGCGATTGTCGGCATGGAATTCATCGGCCCGATCCTCTATTTTATACTTGGCAAAGAGGACTGAACCATGGATGTACTGGAACTGAGCCATGTTTCCAAGCGCTTTGGCAGCCAGCAGGTGCTGGCCGACCTATCACTCCACGTGCCGGAACATACGATCTATGGTTTTATCGGGGAAAACGGCGCGGGCAAGACGACGACCATGAAACTGATCCTCGGCCTGCTCGCGCGGGACGGCGGGGAAATCCGCGTTTGCGGAGAGCCGGTTCGTTACGGGCAAACCAGAACAAACCGTTCGATCGGGTACCTGCCGGACGTACCGGAATTTTACGGTTACCTGACTCCGGCGGAATACCTCGCGCTTTGCGGCGGAATCGCGGGCGTTCCCGCGTGCGTGATCCGCGAACGAAGCGATGAGCTGCTCTCGCTCGTCGGCCTTAGCTCCGCCGTAAACCGCCGGATCGGCGGCTTTTCGCGCGGCATGAAACAGCGCCTCGGCATTGCGCAGGCGCTGATCCACCGCCCGAAACTGCTGATCTGCGACGAACCGACTTCCGCGCTCGATCCCGCTGGGCGCAAGGAGATCATTGATATTCTCAACCGCATCAAGCAGGAGACGACCGTGCTGTTCTCCACGCACATCCTGCCGGATATCGAGCGCGTTTGCGACGAGATTGGCTTGCTGCACGGCGGTGTAATGGCGCTGGAAGGGCGGCTTGAAGAAATCCGCCAACTGCACGCCCAAAGCGGCTTTTCCATTGAGTTTCTGGAGGAAGAGGACGCCGCGCTCTTCCAGGCGGCTTTTCCGGGAGCGGAGCGGGACGCCGCCACGCGGCTCGTCTATCCGAAAGGGACGCAGGAAGATATGCTGCAAGCCATGAAGCTGCTCGGCGGATTGAACCTCTGCCCCGTAAAAATGGAGCGAACCGAACCTTCTCTCGAATCGCTCTTTCTGGAGGCGGCAAACGCATGAAACAATTTTTGGTCTTCACGAAAAAGGAATTTCTCGAACTCTTCCGCACCGGCAAAGCAACCGTGCTGTTGATTGTATTTTCCATTTTCGGCATCCTAAATCCCGCGCTGGCCAAGCTGACGCCATGGATGCTGAATCTTATGTCCGAAACGCTCTCCGATCAGGGCGTTACCATTGGTGAAATAGCGGTAAACGCCCTTACTGCCTGGACGCAGTACTTCAAGAACCTGTTCATGGAATACTTGCTTGTATTGGCCTTGTTCAGCGGAATCTTCGCGGCGGAATATCAAAGCGGAACGCTCGTGAACATTCTCACAAAAGGTCTTCCGCGCTGGAAGGCGGTCATGTCGAAATGGCTTTCCGTGTTTGCCAGTTGGAGTGTTTGCTACTGGCTGACGTTTGGAATTACCGCTGGATACAGCGCATATTTCTGGGATAACGCGGCCGTTTCGCATCTTGGCTTTGGGGCGTTCTGTGCGTATCTGCTCGGCGTCTGGCTGCTTTCGCTTGAGCTAACCTTCGCTTCCCGGTTCCAGTCCGGCATGTATGCGCTGATCTGCACCGGCGCGGTGTATGCCGCGGTGTTTGCGCTTGGCTTTTTACCGGCATGTTCCGCCTGGCTGCCCGCGCGTCTCAACGACGCGTTTTCGTTGTTGACGGGCGATCTGCTACCATCGGATTTTATCCGGTCTCTTCTGATTACAACCGTGCTGAGCATCGCGAACGTTTTTCTCTCCGTCGCCGGATTCCAGCGAAAACAACTATAAGAAGCACTGCGGAAAAAGGCTCGCGCTGACAGCGTGAGCCTTTTTGCAAATTCATCATTCAGCTATATACGTTATAAACGGAATAAAAATACCGGAATCGCTCTCTGGTTTTATGCGCACTTTTTGGCGTTTTTCACTTCATACATACTTTTATCCGCCCGCAGAATCAAGCTATCCGGATTGCGGTCCTTTTCGGGTTCGTAAATCGCGTATCCGAGGCTCAGGCCGATCGGCTGCACTTCGGAATGCGCTTCATTCCACTTCTTTAGGTGCAGAGAAATAGACTCAATCAGGTCTGAAACTGCTTGTAAGTTAATCGTGGGATAGACGATGCAAAACTCGTCCCCGCCATAACGTCCGATAAACGCGTCCGTGTGTTTACAGGCGAGCTTAAGCGTCTCTGCCACGTTAATCAGCACGCTGTCTCCGTAGAAATGCCCCAGCGTATCATTGACTTGTTTAAAGCCGTCCACATCGATCATGATCAGCGCAAGCACGCTTTCCCGCTGCGACTCGCGCGTTTCTCTCAATAAAAACTTACTGAGTTCCCGGCGGTTGTTCAGCCCCGTCAGCGGGTCGGTGGAAATCTGCCGGTTCTGCGCGTCAATGTAGACAAACAAAACGGAGACCGCCGCCAGAATCCAGTTCAGGCTCAATCCGTAAAAAAACGCCTGCAGGATTCCGCCCAGCGAAGGGAGAACGATAAAGAATGCCATGGTGTAACACCGCCTGCGATCTTCAATCCAGGCGGAATTTTTCGCCTTGATCAGGGAGCGAATGCAGGCATAAAACAGTATGCCGTAGGTATATGCCGCGTACAGGATCAGACCCCACTCGCGATGATACACGTTCTGTGAATCGATGGTAAACAGCCAGCCAAGCCGGATATTGAACGGTAAAAACGCAATCAGAAGCAGCAGCGGCACACCGGCGATGAGCAGCCTGCGGCTGGCGGCCGTCATATCCGTGCTGAGTGAAATTTCAACATACAGCGCCCAAAAGAACGGTATGATGACATGCAGCGCGAAGTAGAACGACTCGACCGTGTAATTCAGAATACGCGCATACGGAAATGTCGTTCCATCCAGCAGCCAGCAGCCGGCGTCCACAATCAGCATGATAATCGTTACGAGAATCATTGCGCTGAAGCGCCGCTGCACCGCAGACGTCGCCCGCATTTGCCGCTGCGAATACAGGATCGTGAACAGTAAGATGATTCCGATTCCGTCAATCTCTAAATAGAGCGCGTCAAGCATGAGAATCCCCCATCCATCTTAAAAAGCGAACGAAAGGTTTGCGATAAAAACGCTTCCAACGATGCAATCTCAATTCGTTCCCTTTCCGAATGATCTGCGCGGTTTTTCCAGAAGACTCTCCGCACCGGCAAAGCATCCGGGCGGCAGCTTGGGCTTTGCGGCGGAGCAACGTTTTCGTATATCATCCGAAAAAGGCGATCTCCTTCCTGACGGAAAGAGAAAAGAACAACTGTATTTTCGAGTATAACATATCACGTAATAAAATGCATCCGTCGTCTGCTTTTGTGGGATGCTCGTTGTCAATGGTCAGGGAGATGCTTGCTTTCGCTCACAACTCCTTTTGTTATATCGATTGCATTATTCCAACGATTGACGGAGGGTCTGCTTTTTCAAAGAACGGTTACGCTGCTTCGGGATGCCGGGCAAATTCATAGGAAAAACCTACTCTCGCATCCAGCCAAACAGCAAATACCGCGTGATCCATTGCCCGAACGTGTAATAGACTGCAACCTCGCAGGCGTCGGAGGAAAGCCCGTCCCCTGTTTTGCAATAGATCGCTGCCTTGCCCTTTCCAACGGCGGTGACAATCCCGTTGGAGTCCACGTTTGCAACCGAGTCGTCCGAACTCGACCAGGAAAGAACCGCCCCCGTTGCGTTCCCGGGCAGCACGGTTGCCGAAAGTTGGCGCGTTTCACCCGCTTTCATCCGCAGGTTCTTTTCGCCGAGCGTACAGGATGTGGAAGTGATCAGCCTGGGGATCGCCTCTTCCGCCAGAACAGCGCCGCAAATGGAACAGGCTTGCCGCCGCAAACCTTCGCTTTCGTAGGTTGCCGGGGTAATCACCTGCCAGTCGCCGGGCGTATGAGCGGGCGGAGTATAGTCGTCCGTATAGCGGTATCCGGTTTTTTCGTTGATATAGGTCGTATAACCGAACGCCGTGCAGGTTGGCTCGGCTACTTCGGCATTATAAACGGGGTTTTCGTCCATGTCCGGCAGCAGAATGGTTTCGTAATCCTTGCTTTCGTTGCGTATGAAACGAACGGTCTCGTTCTTTGCAATCTTCAGTCCGTCGTTCTGGTTCTCTCCAACATAGGCTTTGCAATATGCGCGGCGGTCTTCCACCTCTTCAAAGAATGAAATGACCGCATCGACGGCGCAGTTTTTGACATAGCCGTAGTGCACGCGATTCTTCGGGTTTACGTCGCTCAACCCCACGAGGCCGCCATTGTGCACGTAACCCTGTACGGAGGTAAACGCAGTCAGTTTCACACTGCAGCCGTCCACGTCCGCGTAACCGCTGGCGAGCACACCGCCGAGGTACTCCTCGCAGGGATCCTTTGCGCCAACCGCGACGACGGTGATCTCCGCTTCTACGGCGCAGGTCTGAATCAATCCGTACCCGAACCCCGCAATGCCGCCCGCGCCGCACTGTCGACTGGTCGCGCCCACCTTCAGCCGTCCGCTGACGGAGCAGTTGCTTATGGTTCCATCCTGCAGCATGCCGGCGATACCCGCAATAAACACCGGCTGGTCGGTTTGCAGATCAACCTTGGCGTTCAGCAGACGCAGGTTCTGCACACTGCCGCCCCGGACGATTGAGAACAGCGCGGCAAACACCGTTTTGTAGCCCCGGTGCCGCCCGTCATAGGTCGTCGCCGTGTCCTCTCCAACCCGAGTGACCGAGAGATTATAGATGGTATGCCCCGCTCCGTCGAGCGTTCCGGAGAAAACGAATGGCGTCCAGTCCACGCCCTTCAGGTCGATATCCGCCGCGAGCACATAGTCCCCGTCCGGATGTTTCGCAATCGCCGCAAGTCCGTTTGCGTCCGAAATCGAAACGGGCGCGCTTCCGCCTTCCGCATGCGCGGAAAGCGGAAAGAGGAGTATCAGCGCCAGAACCAGCGCGGACGCGATTCGTTTTATCATTGTATTCGTAAGATTTCCTTTTCCATGCAACCTCAGCAACAAATTTCGCCCGGTTCGCAACTGCGGTCCGCTTCGACGGATTTTATGAAATCGCGCGCAACCAGGCAGATGATTCCGAGCATTGCTATCGAGAGAACGCTGAGCGGTATCGCCATTTCCTGCCGAAACAGAAACGGCAGATACGTAAGCAGCGATGAAATAACACCTATAACCGGCACATACCACCGCTTTAAATGGCACATCAGATAGACCACGCCAAAAACGTCTGCCGCAAAGAAATAACGTTCATGCATATTGGGCAGAAGAAACGGGATAATCAGCAGAGAAAGATACGCCGCCTCAAGGATGCGCTCGGTATTGAGCCTGTCCCTTCGAACGTAAAGGTACAGCGCAAACGCAAGAAAGACCGCTCCGGCAGCGAAGATACCCGCGCGCGCAAACATGGACGAACTTGTTTCCGAATCAAAGAAACCGAAAATCGTTGGAGCGTTGAAATGCAGCCATTCATAATATCCGGCTTGTTTATAGTAGATTAAAAGCGTATTCGCCAGCGGCCTACCGGCGATCAACGCGGGCAGCAGCAGCGCGCAGAATACGGCGAGAAATACCCAGACGTCCTTCCAGCGGATTCGCTTCGAAAGCAACAGCGCTATCGCGGGTAAAAGGAAAAATATCGTCTGCAGTTTAAACGAAAATGCCAGGGCAAAGAAGAGATACGCAAGCTTGCTGCGCCGATTCAGCCCGTAATATAAACCCGCCAGGCTAAGCGAGGTATAGATCGCGTCGCACTGCCCCCATGCCGAACCGTTTGAAACAACGGTAGGAAGCAACAGGAAGGCAAACATCGAAGCAAACAATGCGACCTTATTTTTCGTAACGGACGATAGAATGCGCATAATATATATAGCGCCGATTGCTTCAAACGCGATGGAAATCAGTTTAATCCAGTAAAGTTCCCCGGCTACCGTGGTCAGCTTTGCAATGACAAACAGCAGGTAAAAATAAGGAACATTATAATCGCCGATCGTTTGACTCAAGGATGTAAACCCCGGCGCCTGTCGAATGGCCGCCGCCCATTCCTGCAGGCAGTCGATATAATCCGAAGACTGAAAGGACATCAGCGGAAACCGAATCCAGAGTACGAGCGCCAGCAAAGCCAGCAACCCTCCGAATACATCCGGCCGAAAGGCCGGCTTCATCTGCCGAAACAACGCCCAGCCGAGGAACGCAAAGATCAGTGCCCAGGCAAAAACGCGTGCGAGGATTCCTCCTCTTGCTTGCCAGATTACATCTAAAACGGCACTGCCAACCGCGAAAACCAGAATGGCACCCAATAGCATTATCAAACCGATTTTCTCGAGATTTTTACGACCCGCTCCAAGCATCTGCATTCGTCCGTTCCTCATTTCATTCGTTAAAAACACTATCGTATTGATAAACTCAGACCACCTTATTTTACTACGTTCGTACTTTCCGTCAAGCCCAGGCACCATACAAAACACATTTCGATTGTTTCCAGGCACGATTCCGAAAAATGCTTGCGCAAATTTTCCTCCTGAACGTATAATAGCTTTCATGAAACGAGTATTGGGCAGTATTCGCCGCGCGGACGAGCGGTACCATATGATCGAAAACGGTGACAGGATCTGCATCGGCGTCTCCGGCGGAAAGGATTCCCTGCTTCTGATGGAGGCGCTGAAGCTCTATCAGCGGTTTTCGTATACGAAGTTCGAGGTAATCGCCGTGATGCTCGATCTGGGGCTTAAACAGCAGGATACCTCGAAGATTGTCGAGCTTGCCGAACGCGTCGGCATTGCTTTCGAGGTGGAACACACCGATATCGGCAAGGTCGTTTTTGAGTATCGCGAGGAGCGCAGCCCCTGTGCGCTCTGCGCCAAACTCCGGCGCGGCGCGCTGAACACCTATGCGGTTGAGCATGGTTGTAATAAAGTCGCCCTTGGCCATAACCGCGAGGACGTAATTGAAACGTTCTTTATGAGCATGCTCTACGAAGGGCGCATCAATACCTTCGCACCGGTGACTTACCTTTCCCGCAGGGACGTGACGGTGATCCGCCCGCTGATCTTCCTGCCGGAGAAATATGCGCTCTCTGTTGCCCGCGCGCGCAACCTGCCGATCCTGCCGCCAAACTGCGACATTGCGGGGCATACCAAGCGCGAAGAAGCGAAACAGCTGATTCAGCATATTGCGGGGCTGGTGCCGGATTTTGAGGAAAAATTCATGCATGCGCTCTCCACCACCGAGACCTACGGACTCTGGGACAATATGCGGCTCAAGGGAGACGAACGGCATAAGCGCTAAACAAAAGAAGTTTGCTTCCGGCCGGGAGCCTAAAAAAGAACCGGTCCTGCGACCGGTTCTGATTCTGCTAAGTCCTTGTAGGAAATATGCTTATGTGCTGGATACTCAGTCCGCCACGTAGGGCAGAAGGGCGACGGTGCGCGCGCGCTTGATGGCGATCGCAAGGTCGCGCTGATGCTTGGCGCACATGCCCGACATACGACGGGGCATGATTTTGCCGCGCTCGGTTACGAATTTTTCAAGGGTACGGATATCCTTGTAATCAATCGTAGCGGCTTTATCAGCGCAGAACTTGCAAACCTTACGGCGGCCACGCTTGATGCGGGGACGCATTTTACGGTCTTCCATGTTGCAAGCCTCCTAATCGAAAAATTTGGTTGCGGAACGTTCCGCCTGGGTCAGAAAGGAATATCGTCGGACTGGATGTCGGTGAACCCGGCCATATCCTGCGCGTTATCCGCACCGCGCGGCGCGGGCACGGAGCCGTCCTCCTGCTGCTTGGGAGAGAGGAACTCGACCTCGTCCGCCTGAACGTCCAGCGACATGCGCGTGGTACCGTCCTTCGCTTCGTAGGTGCGCGCCTGCAACTCGCCGACAACCGCCACCTTGCGGCCTTTGCTCAGATATCTTGCGCAGGTTTCGCCAAGCTGACGCCAGGCATTGATGCGGAAGAAATCGGTCGGGCGTTCGCCGCTTGATCCGGCGAACCGGCGGTTCACGGCGATGGTGAAGGAGCAGACGGTGACGCCGTTTGGCGTGGAGCGAACCTCAGGATCATGCGTCAGGTTACCGATGAGAGTGATCTTATTCATACTTCATCCATCCTTTCGGCGCTGGGTTGCTCCCGTTACGCGTCCTTACGCGTGACGAGATAGCGGAGAATCGCCTCGTCGTTTTTAAAGTTACGCTCAAGTTCCCTGGGAAACTCCGGCGCACACGTAAACGACATCAAGACGTAGTAGCCCTCGGTTTTGTAGTCGATGGGGTATGCAAGACGCTTTTTGCCCCACTCGTCGATGGCCGTTACTTCGCCGCCGTTCGACTCAACGATTCCTTTGAACTTTTCGACGGATGCTTTTGTGGTTTCCTCGTCCTGATTCGGAACGATGATGTAAAGAGCTTCGTATTGATTCATTTTTTTCACCTCCTTATGGTCTGTTGGCCCGGCGTCTGGTGCGCCGAGCAAGAAGGACGTTAGCGGAAGCGAGTATATCACAACAACCCGCATGTTGCAAGGAGTTTTTACACCATGGACGCAGGAGCGATTCCTTGGGCGTGTTTGCGATTGCTTGTTTAATGAATTTATCGATGCTATAATCGTAGGCAATACTTTATGCATAAAAAAGAGGAAAGTGAAGCGAATATGGAAACAGGCAAAGGGATCCATCACGTGATGCACCTATTGGACTGGGAGGTGTCTGCCAGAAAACGGGCTTGGACGATTGCCGGAGTTCTGGCCTTCTTTTTTGTGATTTTGCTGGTGCTCAATATTCTGACGCCTTTGATCAGCGACGATTATCGCTATTTATATTCCTTTGCCGACGGAACGCGCATCGAGTCGTTTGCGGATGTGATTCGCTCGCAGGTTGCGCATTATTACAACATGAACGGGCGTGTGATTACGCATACGCTCTGCCAAGCGTTTCTGCTGCTTGGCAAGCCTATATTTAATGGAATCAATGCAGCTGCGTTTATCGGGCTGGGTCTTCTGATCTATTATTCCGCGTTTTTATCGCTCAAACATCTCCGAATTCACTGGCTTGTAGCAATCTATCTTCTGATGTGGGTGCTGCCGCCGTTCTTTGGGGAAAGTTACCTTTGGCTCAGCGGCGCTAGCAATTATATTTATGGACCGGCGCTGGCTTTGCTTTTCTTGCTGCCGTATCGCAAATACTTCGCAAAGCAACTTAAGCGTGGTGCTGTGAAACAAATTCTGCTTTCGGTTTTACTTGCGGTCCTTGGCATATTGAGCGGCTGGGCTGGCGAGGGAATTGGGATTGCCGCGGTATTCATGGCGGCGCTGTTCATCCTGAAAGCGATACTTGAGAAACAGAAGCTGCAGGTTTGGATGTTCTCCGGCCTGCTCTTCAGCGCGGTTGGCATGTACCTGGGTGTCAATGCGCCTTCCAATCTGGCAAAGATATCGACCATTGGAGGATGGCTGAACCTGCAGGAGATCGTGTTTCGTTTTATTCAGAATTCGCTGAATCTGATCACCAGCTTTCTGCCGTTGCTGATTCTTTCCGCGTTAATCTTGCTTTATCGCTTTCTTGATTCGGCGGGGAAGACGCAAGACACAAAAAGGAGCTTCCGGCTGCCGCTGTCCGCCATTTACGGGCTGGGCGCTCTTGCAGCGGTATATGCCTATACGGTTACGCCGGTCTTTCCACCGCGGGCATGGAACGGAGCCGTATTATTCGCGATTGTCATGCTGAGCTGCCAATACAGCGAAATTGAAATCCGCCCGACGGCGCTGCAGCGCGCGGTTAGCGTTGTTACAGTAGTATGCTTGCTCGGATTTTTCGCGTCCGCGTGCGGAGCGATTTATTCGAACTATCGAACGAGTTGTGAGGACAAGGCTCGCATTCAGAGCATTATCCAGCAAAGGGATTCCGGAGTGATGAATGTTGTAATTCCAACGATCGACGCGGATAATAAGTATAATACGTTCACTTCACATGAGGATCTTCATATGCAAACGGGACCGGATTCGCAGATGGCGAAGTATTACGGTGTGCAATCAATTGAGAAACAGACCACCAAGGACTAGAAGCTGGGAATAGCTGCGGGTACTGGCCGGATATCGACGTATTGAAAACAGGAGCAGTCTTGAATCAATCTTCAAGGGAGTAAGCGATGCGCCAACGAGTGATCTCGAATTTGGAATGCAGTCCGCAGAAGAAGACGAACCGGAATCAAAGGATTCTGATCTGGACGATTTTTTCCATGCTGATTCTGATTCTGATTACGCGGTTGCTTTCGCTGAAACATGGAATGGTGCTGCATCCGGATGAATGGGTATTTTTCAATTCGGCTAGCAGCCTGTTTCCGGGCAGCCAATATCAGGTGTACAAGACCTATCCGGAAGGCGCTTTCCTTTTGCAAATGCCATTCCAGATGATCCGCCAGCTTGCGCTGCGGTTGATTCAATTTGGCGGCGATGTACAAAAGAGCGGCGCGCATCTAGTGGGACGAATTTCTTCCGTCGTCTACTTTTCGTTTGGTGCCGCTCTTGGCTGCACCTTTCTATATCTTACTCAGAAAAAAACGCTGCCTATCCTATGCTTCGCAATCATAATGACTTTTTCTCTTTTCCAGATCGAGCAATCCCGATATAGTACAGGCGAAGCGCCGTCTTTCTTCCTGATCATGGCAATCCTAAACGTTTTGGTGCTTTATCTTCGCGGCAATCGGTTCGGTCTGCTGTGTATCGCTGCTTTTTTAGCTGGAATTCTGGGCGCCGTGAAATACCCGCAATTCTACTTCGTGTTGCTGCCCGTATGCGCCGCCATTCTGAATAAACGCAACGGAAAAACGCCACCGTTTATTGCCGCTTTGGTGGTGCTGCTTTGCTCCGCTCTTGGGTTTGTCTGCTTTTCGCCGTCCATATTCCAACCCGGGTTTTTAAGTGGAATCATCGCCCGGGAGACGGACGCGTACGTTGTGAATCCAAATCTATGGTCGGCGGGAACGCCGCCGGAGCATTTTGTCAGCCTGCTGATCTATCATATGCTTTATGCGGATTTTCCGCTCGCCCCGTTATTTGCATTATTCGGAATTTTCACGCTGTTCCGGCAGCGTGGTCAGGACGGTTCGGCAGTATTTTTGCGTATGATTCCGTTTATCTTGCTTGGGTTCTTTTTATACAACCTGTTTATTCCAACCTTGTTCTTTCGGACCTATTATTTGTATTTCTGTGTGTGTATTCTATATACCTGTATTGGCTTGTCGGAACTGCTGGAGCGAAAAATCTGGAAGCAGCTCATAATTGCCCTCCTGTGTATTATGGTGTTTCGCGGCGGTTATTTTGTCGGGCTGTTGAGTCAGCCGCAGAAAGACGTCGGAGAACCGCTTGTTGCGAATCCAAACTGGTCGGAACAGGCCGCAGTGACGGTGCTTGGGAATGCGTTCGTCTACGGAGAAATTCCGGGAGAAGTAACCAGAATTGATACAAACAGCGCCTTTCTTACCCAAACACCTTCGCTGGATGCGGGTGAATTCTGTGTTACGGGGCCCTACCAGTTCGCAATGGCGAGAACGCTGCATGGTTTCGTAAAGAACGCAAGCGCCCATAGTATAACGGACGGCTGGAATTCCTTTCGGGATCAAAACGCGACCTTTCTGTTTCACAAGCTTTACCCGGATGATTACTATATACTGTTCGGGCTATGGCTGGAGGGCAACACCGGCACGCCGTATGAATTTCCAAGTGTTTATTTTTACTATAAACCCTGATTTTTATAAGATGGATCCACCGGCGGATATACAAGGAGGACGCGGCTTTTTCGCCGCGTCCTCATTATAATAAGTTTTTTTATTCCGCCAGTCGTTTGATCGCTTCCGCGATGAGGCGCGTGTCGAAGCGGATGCTTTCGACCGGGCAGGATTCGTCCGGCATATGCGCCTGGGCGGGTTCGCCCTCCGGCTCCACGCCGAACCCGACGGCGTTTTCAAACGAGCGGGCGTATGTGCCGCCGCCGATGGAAAGCGGCGCGGCTTTCTTTCCCGTTGCATCCGAGTATACGGAGAGCAGGGTTTGAACCAGTTTGGATTTGGGATTGATGTAGTGCCCCTTCGATATCTTCTGCCAGGTTCGGGTAAAACCGATCTCGGCGAACATTTTGTCCTCGGCGGCGAGCAGACGCTCGGGCGTGACGCAGAAGGGAAACCGGCAGTCGAGCGTAACGGACACTTCGCTTTCATTCCACGTGAGCATGTCCGCGGAGAGCGTGAGCCGGCCGGAATCGTCGGCAGCGTCGAGACCGAAGGCTTCGCCGTGCTGATCGAATCCCAGCAGCGCGGCAAGCGAAGATGCCGTTGCGAGATCTTCCGCGTTCAGCGGCTGCTCCTTGAGCGCGTCGAGCAGCGCAAGCAACGCGTTCTGCGCGTCCTGCGGGGTGGATGCGTGCCCCGCGCGGCCAACGGCGAGGAGTTCGCCTTCCTTGCCGGAGAGCAGCATTTGGTGCTTTGCCTGCACCGGCTCCGGCGTAAACGGCAGTTTCGCCTTTGCTTCACCGGGAATAACGTTTGGCGCGGTGCCGCAGGAAATGCGCACTTCGCTGCCACTGAGCCGTTTCGTATAGGTTGTTTGGCCAATGTTCTTTTCGGAGTGGATTACGGGATATTGGCCGTCCGGCGTAAAAGCCATGGTCGGTTCCGGTTCGGTCTGTTTGTAGCGGTTCACGCAGCTCCAGCCCATCTCCTCGTCGCAGCCCAGAAAGATGCGAACGCGGCGCTTGAGCGGGATGCCCGCTTCCTTGACGGCATAGAGGGCGTAGAGTGCGGAGAGTGCGGGTCCCTTGTCGTCCATTACGCCGCGGCCGATCAACCGGCCGTCTCTGCGTGTGAGTGTAAAGGGATCGCTCGTCCAGCCGCTGCCGACGGGAACGACGTCCAGATGCGCCATGACCATGAGCATCTCGTCCCCCTCGCCATAGTCGATTACGCCGCAGTAACCATCCAACGAGCGGGCGGAAAAACCCATTTCCCGCGCGAGTTCCAGCGTATACTCCAGCGCGTTGTGGATATGCCGCCCCAGCGGCATGCCGGGTTCCGGCTTGCCCTGGGACACGCTTGGAAAAGCGATCAGACGGGACAGTGCGCCCAGCTGTTCGTCGAAATGCCTGTCGATGAAATCATAAAACGTTGCTTCCATTATTATATCGAAACCTCCGATGGTCGGATTCCATGAGCTTTATCCATCATAGCGGGCAAACGGCGAAAATGCAAGCCGCAGGGCGGGTGCGGTTTCAGCCGCCGCGCTGGAAAGCGACTCTTTTCGTTGACTTTTCGGCGCAGGGTTGCTAGGATTTTTCCTATGGAACAAAAACAATCTTACACGTCTGCTTACCTTCCTTCCGGATGGAAGCTGACGATTACGCTCAATCGAAGCGAGGCGGAGCGCGCGCCTTTGCAGAACGAAATCGTTGTCTATGACGACCGTTTTACCGGCAACCCTTCCTTTCGAATATTCGGCTTCTATCGTGTGCGGAAAAACCGCGTGAAGCGCGAGGTGATCGCGGCGCTGTTTGCCTACAATTCTGCGTTCCCCAGCGATCCTGCCTGGCGGCGAACGGAGCGTTCGCTCGTGCTGGAATGGATGGAGCATAACTTTGCATACCGGCTTGGTTTTCTCAAAAGCCGCGCAAGGGACGTCGATCTGGATAACCACGCGGAGGGGAAGGGCTCGTTCGGGTATTTCCTCCAGAGCGCGTGGGGCGTGATACGGGGATATATCAAGCCAAAGGCGAGGCGGACGAGCGAGAAATCCCACCCAAAAGGATAAACCGCAGAACAAATGAGATTTACGCGAAAACGCGTGAATCTTTTTTTTAAATAGGGCTTGCAATCAATTTTTAATGGATTTACGCTCAATTGGAAGGACGTCCTTGACAACAGAATAAGGAGAAAAGGACGCTATGATGCAGAAAGAAATCCAAGGTTTGGAGCAGACCATACACAGTCAATACAGCAATATTGCCGGTATGGTTGTGCAAAAAAACGGCAAAACATTATACGAAGGCTATTTGAACGGGTATACCGCCGGCAATGCCGCGCACGTGTACTCGGTGACGAAGAGCGTGTTTTCCGTGCTGATCGGCATCGCGGTCGATCGGGGGGATCTCGAAAGCCTCGATCGGAAAGTTTTAGACTTTTTTCCGGATTACGCGGTAAAAACGGGGGAGAGGACGATACAGAAGGTCACGATCCGGAATTTACTGACCATGACGGCTCCATACAAATATGACACGGAGCCATACGAAATGTTTTTTGCCAGTCAAAACCCGATTCGGGACGCGCTCGATTTGCTGGGCGGGGAAAAGCCGGTTGGGGAATTCCACTACTCCGCGATCGGAGGAACCCACATTCTGTCGGGGATTCTTGCAAAGGCAACGGGAAAAAGTGTGCTGGCATTCGCCGCGGAGCATCTGTTTGCGCCGCTGGGAATCTCGGTTTTACAAAGTATTACACTGAAAAGCGCGGAGGAGCATTTCGCCGTGATGAACGACCGGAATACGCGCGGCTGGGTCGTCGATCCGCAGGGGAATTCCATGGCAAGCTGGGGACTGTTCCTGACGCCCGCGGAGATGGCGGCGATCGGACAACTGTATTTAGACGGCGGAACGTGGAACGGCAAACAGATCGTTTCGAAGAAATGGATTGCGGAGAGTACGCGGGAGCAAAGCCGCTGGGGGAATCTGGCATACGGCTATCTCTGGTGGGTGATTGGTGAAGGCTGCTTTGCCGCGCTGGGGGATGGTGGCAACGTGATTTATGTGAATCCGAAAAAGGGCATGGTAATCGCGATCGTTTCGCTTTTTGTCCCGGACGCAAAGGATCGAATCGAATGGATCAAACGGGAGATTGAACCGATGTTCGAGGGCTAAGCAAGACCGGGCTTCGTTTTCCGGCGAAACGCAGACGTAGATTTCATTCCTTCCACTTAAAAACGAAAAAGCATTAAAAAAACAAAAAGACGGCGCGCGCCGTCTTTTTTGCTATTCATCTGTGTTACAGCCCCAGTGCTTCATGAACGTTGCGCATGCCTTCGATACTCGTCTGTATAACATCTTCCAGCGTCATGCCGAGCATTTCGCAGCCGTCTAAGATGACTTCGCGGTTCACGCCCGCGGCAAAACCCTTATCCTTGAATTTTTTCTTGACGCTGGAGACTTCCATGTCCATCACGCTGCGGCTTGGCCGCATATAGGCCGCCGCCGTGATGAGCCCCGTGAGCTCGTCGATCGTATAGAGCACGATCTCCATCTTCTTTTCGGGCTTCACGTCCGCGCAGAGACCCCAGCCATGCGCGAGCACCGCGTGGATCACGTCTTCGCCGAATCCTGCTTCGGCAAGCAGGCGCGGCGCGACCTTCAGGTGCTCCTCCGGCCACCGCTCGTAATCCACGTCGTGCAGCAGCCCGACAATGCCCCAGAAGTCTGCGTCCTCGTCAAATTTCTCGGCAAAGTACCGCATAACGCCCTCGACCGCATACGCGTGCCGGAGCAGGGCTTCACTTTGATTGTACTGTTTCAACAGGGTAAGCGCTTCGTCTCTTGTTTTTGCCATTCTGAATCGCCTCGATGTCCGCAAAGATTTGAAAAGGATTCCGCATCGAAAAGTCCGTGCCGGGAGCGGATTGGGTATGCGGACCGTCCGATACGGACATTTCTCAATATCATACATCAAAAATAGGAATTTGAGCAACCTATTTCAGAATCTTTTCTTGACAGGTGACGCGCCGGATGATATCATTCATGATTGACTTATGATCCCATTATTATGGCAGTATGTCCCCAAAAGCGGGGAAAGGGGCGTTGTGCGCCCTGAAAACGCTTATGGAACAGGGAAGCCCGAATCGCTTTGATCGTAAGGAATACAATGGTTTTGTGAGAAATATCAGCAAAGGCACGACCTGCAATCGTGTCGGCAAGGGGAGTACGCGATGATGCATGACGTTCAGATGGGCAGACAGACGCGAAAGAGCTTTTCCAGAATTCGTGAAGTTCTCGACATGCCGGACCTGATCGAGGTCCAAAAGAATTCATACTACCGATTCCTCAAAGAGGATTTGAAAGAGGTTTTCGACGATATTTCTCCAATTACGGACTACTCCGGAAAACTGATACTGGAATTTGTCGATTATCGAATCGATATGGACAGCCCGAAATACTCCATGGAGGAGAGCAAGGAGCGCGACGTAAACTACGCCGCGCCGCTTCGTGTTGTCGTCCGGCTGATTAACAAGGAGACCGGCGAGGTCAAGCAGCAGGAAGTGTTCATGGGCGATTTTCCGCTCATGACGCCGCAGGGTACGTTTATCATCAACGGCGCGGAACGCGTTATCGTTTCCCAGCTTGTCCGTTCGCCGGGCGTGTATTTTTCCGAGAGCTTCGACAAGGTCGGCAAACAGCTTTTTTCCGCGCAGGTCATACCAAACCGCGGCGCATGGCTCGAATATGAAACCGACAGCAACGGCATTCTATATGTAAAGATCGACCGCCAGCGCAAGGTGCACGTTACGGCGCTGGTTCGCGCGCTCGGCTACGGCACGAATCCGCAGATTCTGGAGCTCTTTGGCGACGACGAGCGCCTGTCGGCTACCCTGCAAAAGGACCCGACCCGCTCGGAAGCGGAAGGCCTGATCGAAATCTACAAACGCCAGCGTCCCGGCGAGCCGCCGACGGAGGAGAGCGCGCGTTCGCTTCTGAATTCGCTGTTCTTCGACAAGCGCTACGATCTTGCGCGCGTCGGCCGCTACAAATTTAACAAGAAGCTCGCGATCCGCGCGCGCATTCGCAACCATATTGCCGCGGAAACCATTATCAATCCCCACACCGGCGAAGTGCTCGCCGAGGCGGGGCAGACGATCGATCGCTTTATGGCGGGGGATATCCAGAACGCGGGCGTAAACGAAGTCTGGCTGACCGTTGGCGAAAACCGCGTCAAGGTCATTGGCAACAACTTTGTTCGCGCGAACGAGTGGCTGGACTTTAACCCTGCGGAAGCGGGCATCAACGAGGACGTCCATCTGCCAACCCTCAAAGCCATCCTCAAGGAAGGCGAGGGCATGAGCAAGGACGAACTCAAAGCGCTGCTCAAGTCGCGTTACTACGACCTGATCCCGCGCCATATTATTCCGGACGACATGATCAGCTCGATTTCGTATTTAATCGGCATGCCTTACGGCGTTGGCCGGACGGACGATATCGACCATCTTGGCAACCGCCGCATCCGCAGCGTGGGCGAGCTGCTGCAAAACCAGATCCGCGTGGGCTTGACCCGCCTCGAGCGCGTGGTGCGCGAGCGCATGGGCCTGCAGGATATGGACGTAGCCATGCCCAGTAACCTCATCAACATCCGCCCTGTGACCGCGGCGATCAAGGAGTTCTTCGGCTCTTCGCAGCTGAGCCAGTTTATGGATCAGACGAACCCGTTGGCCGAGCTGACGCATAAACGCCGTCTCTCCGCGCTGGGGCCCGGCGGCCTCAACCGCGAGCGCGCAACATTCGATGTTCGCGACGTTCACTTTTCGCACTACGGCCGTATGTGCCCCATTGAGACGCCGGAAGGTCCGAACATCGGCTTGATCAACTCGCTTTCCACCTACGCGCGAATCAACGAGTACGGCTTTATCGAAGCGCCGTACCGCCGCGTGGACGGCAAGAAGCATGTGATTACGGACGAGATCGAGTACCTGACCGCGGACGAAGAGGATAACTTCATCGTCGCGCAGGCAAACGAACTGATCGACGAAAACCTGCACTGGTTCAAAAAGGACCGCGTCATCGCGCGCCTGCTCGACCAGATCATTGAAGTCAAAGCCACGGAAGTGGACTATATGGACGTTTCGCCGAAGCAGCTCGTTTCGGTTGCGACGGCCATGATCCCCTTCCTGGAAAACGACGACGCGAACCGCGCGCTCATGGGTTCCAACATGCAGCGCCAGGCGGTACCGCTGCTGATTCCGGAATCGCCGATCGTTGCGACGGGCATGGAGTATAAAGCCGCGCATGACTCCGGCATCGTCAGCATTGCCCGGGAGGACGGCGTAGTAACGCGCGTATCCGCCAAGGCGATTACGATTACGGACAAAATCGGCGTGGAACACATTTACAAGCTCACGAAATTCCAGCGCAGCAACCAGGGAACCTGCCTGAATCAGCGCCCCATCGTGAAAAAGGGCGAAATTGTTCAAAAAGGCGACGTCATCGCGGACGGCGCATCGACGGACAAAGGCGAAATTGCGCTTGGCCGGAATATCCTGATCGGGTTTATGACCTGGGAAGGCTATAACTACGAGGACGCGGTTCTCATCTCCGAAAAGCTGGTCAAGGACGACGTGTTCACCTCGATCCATATTGAGGAGCACGAGGTTGAAGCGCGCGACACGAAGCTCGGGCCGGAAGAGATTACGCGCGATATTCCAAATATCGGCGAGGACGCGCTCTCCCAGCTCGACGAAAGCGGCATTATCCGCCCCGGTGCGGAAGTGCGCAGCGGCGATATCCTCGTTGGCAAGGTGACCCCGAAGGGCGAAACCGAACTGACGGCGGAAGAGCGCCTGCTCCGTGCCATCTTTGGCGAAAAAGCACGCGACGTGCGCGACACCTCGCTCCGCGTTCCGCATGGCGAGGGCGGCATTGTCGTTGACGTGAAAATCTTTACCCGCGAGCATAAGGACGAACTCAGCCCCGGAGTCAACCAGATGGTTCGCGTCTATATCGCCCAGAAGCGCAAGATTTCGGTGGGCGATAAAATGGCGGGCCGCCACGGAAACAAGGGCGTTATTTCGCGCATTCTGCCGGAGGAGGACATGCCGTTCCTGCCGGACGGTACGCCGCTGCAGATCGTGCTGAACCCCCTGGGCGTTCCCTCGCGTATGAACATCGGTCAGGTGCTGGAACTGCACCTCGGCGCGGCCTGCAAAAACCTTGGCATTAAGATCGCGACCCCGGTTTTCGACGGCGCGACCGAAACGGATATTAAAGAACTGCTCGTTAAATCCGGTCTTAACGAGGACGGAAAGACGGTTCTTTACGACGGACGCAGCGGCGAACCGTTTGAAAGCCGCATCTCCGTTGGTTATATGTATTACCTCAAGCTCGCGCACTTGGTGGATGATAAAATCCATGCGCGTTCGACGGGCCCATATTCGCTGGTGACCCAGCAGCCTCTGGGCGGCAAAGCGCAGTTCGGCGGCCAGCGTTTCGGCGAAATGGAAGTCTGGGCGCTGGAAGCGTACGGCGCGGCTTATACGCTGCAGGAAATCCTCACGGTCAAGTCGGACGACGTGGTCGGCCGCGTAAAGACCTACGAAGCAATCGTTAAGGGAGACAACGTGCCGCCCGCCGGCGTTCCGGAGTCGTTTAAGGTGCTCATTAAGGAGCTCCAGTCCCTCGCACTCGATATCAAGGTGCTCTCCGACACGCGCGAAGAGATTATGCTCGGCGAAGACGACGACGACGATATCGCCCCGATGGACGTCAACATCGCCGGACTCGAAGATACGCCCGCCGGACTGGTTCCTGCAGGCGAAGGCGAGGAAGACGAGATGGACGACTTCGACGAGTTTGACGATTTTGACGACGTGGAAGAAGAAGTACTGGTTGCGGACGAAGAGGAAGAACCCAACAGCGACGATCTCAGTGGGCTGGATGAAGACCTGGGCGAACTCTCCGACGGACTGGATCTCGATATCGATAAGGATTTGGACTGAGCGGCAGCAAGGGAGTGAAGGATTGTGTTTGAACTAACGAACTTTGACGCATTGCAAATCGGGTTGGCTTCACCCGAAAAAATACTGGAATGGTCCCATGGCGAGGTAAAAAAGCCGGAAACGATCAACTACCGCACGCTCAAACCCGAAAAGGACGGCCTGTTCTGCGAGCGCATCTTCGGGCCGACAAAGGACTGGGAATGCCACTGCGGACGATATAAACGCGGCCGCTATAAGGGCATTGTCTGCGAAAAGTGCGGCGTGGAAGTCACCCGCGCAAAGGTTCGCCGCGAGCGCATGGGGCATATCGAACTGGCGGTGCCGGTTTCGCATATCTGGTATTTCAAAGGCATTCCCTGCCGCATGAAGATGCTGCTGGATATGAGCCCGCGCGCACTGGAGCAAGTACTTTACTTTGGCGCGTATGTGGTCATCGATCCCGGCCGCACCGCGCTGCAATACAAGCAGATTCTGACGGACAAGGAGTACCGCGAGTATCAGGAGCAGTATGGAGCGAAAGCGTTTCGCGCGGGAATGGGCGCGGAGGCGATCCGCGAACTGCTCATGCAGCTCGACCTGGTCAAGCTGGGCAAGGAACTTCGCGAGGAGATTGGGAGCGCCAGCGGTCAGAAGCGGGCAAACGCAATTAAGCGTCTTGAGGTCATTGAAGCGTTCCTGACCAGCGGGAACAAGCCGGAATGGATCATTCTAACGGTGATTCCGGTTATTCCGCCGGAAATCCGCCCGATGGTACAACTCGACGGCGGCCGCTTTGCAACAAGCGATCTCAACGACCTCTACCGCCGTGTGATCAACCGCAACAACCGCCTGAAACGGCTGCTGGAACTGCGCGCGCCGGATATCATTGTCCGCAACGAAAAGCGCATGCTGCAGGAGGCGGTCGATTCCCTGATTGATAACGGGCGCCGCACGCGCCCCGTTACGGGACCCGGCAACCGTCCGCTCAAGTCGCTTTCGGACATGCTGCGCGGCAAGCAGGGGCGTTTCCGCCAGAACCTGCTGGGAAAACGCGTGGATTACTCCGGCCGCAGCGTTATCGTCGTCGGCCCGGATCTGCAGATGTACCAGTGCGGTTTGCCAAAGGAGATGGCGCTGGAACTGTTTAAGCCGTTCGTCATGAAAAAGCTCGTCAAGGGCGGCTTTGCGCAGAACGTTAAGGGCGCAAAGCGCATGGTCGAACGCGTCGATCAGGCCGTTTGGGGTGTGCTGGAAGACGTCATTAAGGATCATCCGGTACTGCTCAACCGCGCGCCTACGCTGCATCGCCTCGGCATTCAGGCGTTTGAGCCGATTCTTGTCGAGGGTCGCGCGCTCAAGCTGCATCCGCTCGTTTGCACCGCGTACAACGCGGACTTCGACGGGGATCAGATGGCCGTTCACGTTCCGCTCTCGGTGGAGGCGCAGGCGGAGGCTCGGTTCCTCATGCTCGCGAGCAACAATATTTTAAAACCGCAGGATGGCCGCCCCGTCGTTTCTCCGACGCAGGATATGGTCATCGGCTGTTATTACCTAACGATGATCCGCCCGGGCGTAAAGGGCGAGGGCAAGGCGTTCCACTCCGAGGACGAGGCCGTTATGGCCTACCAGACGGGGGAAATCGCGCTTCAGGCCAAGGTGAAAATTCGTCTCGCGCGGGAGTGGCAGGGTGAGAAACGCAGGAAGGTGGTCGAGACCACGGTCGGTCGCGTCATCTTTAACAACGCCATTCCGCAGGATCTCGGTTTTGTGGACCGCACCAAAGAGGAAAACCTCTTTACGCTCGAAATCGACAAGCTGGTTGCGAAAAAGGACCTGGGCAACATTGTGGACAGCTGCTACCGCAAGCATGGGCCGACCACGACTTCGCAGGTGCTCGACCGCATCAAGAAGCTGGGCTTTACCTATTCCACGCGCGGCGGCATCACGGTCGGGTTCCAGGATATTCAGGTACCCGCCGAGAAGAAGCAGATGATTGCGGACGCGGAGGTGAAGGTTGTTGAGATCGACAATCTTTTCCGCATGGGCATGCTTAGCAATGCCGAACGCAGAGAGCGCGTCATCAAGGTGTGGGAGCAGACGACGGAGCTCGTTTCCCGCGCGCTGATGAACTCGCTCGACGAGTTTAACCCGATTTACATGATGGCCAACTCCGGCGCGCGCGGCAGCACGGCACAGATTCGCCAGCTCGCGGGCATGCGCGGCCTGATGGCCGATCCGAGCGGCCAGATCATTGAGGTGCCGATTCGCGCGAACTTCCGCGAAGGCCTCTCGGTTCTGGAATTCTTTATTTCGTCGCACGGCGCGCGGAAGGGCCTTGCGGACACCGCGCTTCGAACGGCGGACTCCGGCTACCTCACCCGCCGCCTGGTTGATGTCTCACAGGATGTGATCGTCCGCGAAGAGGACTGCTACTCCGCTCGCGGCGAGGCGCCAAAGGGCATGGTGCTCACCGAGATCAAGGATGGCAACAAGCTCATTGAGCCGCTGAAATCCCGCGTGATCGGCCGCTATTCGGTAGATGCGATCAAGCATCCCGAAACCGGCGCGGTGATCGTGGAAGCGGATTCTCTGATTTCCTACGAGCAGGCGGAAGCAATCGAGAAGGCCGGCATCAAGAGCGTACTTTGCCGCTCGGTCTTTACCTGCCGCGCGGAACGAGGCGTCTGCGCGAAGTGCTACGGCGCGAACCTTGCCACCGGCACGCCGGTCAATATTGGCGAAGCGGTTGGCATTATTGCCGCGCAGGCCATCGGCGAGCCCGGCACACAGCTGACGATGCGTACGTTCCATACGGGCGGCGTTGCCAGCGCGGACGATATTACCCAGGGTCTTCCCCGCGTGGAGGAGCTCTTCGAGGCGCGTAAGCCCAAAGGCCTTGCCGTAATCTCCGAGATCAACGGAACGATCCATATCGACGATTCCAAGAAACGCCGCGAGGCGGTTGTGACGAATGAGGACGGCGAGGCGGAGAGCTATCTGATTCCGTTTGGCAGCAAGCTCAAGGTCAGCGAAGGCGAAGCAGTCGAGGCGGGCGACGAACTTACCGAAGGCAGCGTGAACCCGCACGATATTCTGAAGATCAAGGGCGTCAAGGGGGTTCAGGCATACCTGCTCAAGGAAGTGCAGAGCGTGTACCGCCTGCAGGGCGTTGAAATCTCGGATAAGCACATTGAGATCATCATTCGCCAGATGCTGCGCAAGGTCCAAATAGAGGAAAACGGCGATACCGCGCTGCTCCCGGGGGAACTCATCGACATCTTCCGCTTCGAGCAGGAGAACGAACGGATCATCCAGAGCGAAAAGAAACCCGCGATTGCAAAGCGAAAGCTACTGGGCATTACAAAGGCTTCTCTCGCGACGGACTCCTTCCTCTCGGCCGCATCCTTCCAGGAGACAACCCGCGTGCTGACCGAAGCCGCCATCAAAGGCAAGATCGATCCGCTTGTCGGGCTCAAGGAAAACGTCATTATCGGCAAACTGATTCCCGCGGGGATTGGCCTGCGCCGCTATCGCAACGTTGTGGTAACGGAGAAGCGCTAACCGGGGAATCCGGCGAGTACACGGCGATATTTGAAAGGAGCAGAGATGGAAAAGCTGCCTGTCAATCCGAATTGCGAGCTTTCCGGTACGAAATACTGCCAGACGCTGAACATGCATGCCTGCGCGACCTGCACCGTTCGAGACAGCGACCATAAGGCGGACATCAAGAACGATCTTGATCTGTATGAAACGCTGCTGCCGGAGGGCGGTGTTGCGCGGCTGTTTCAAAGCCGCGAGTGCCAGTTTTGCAAAACGACGCCAAAGGGTGTTCGCAAAGGGTATGCGATTCTCGATATGGCGCATCCGGAACCGCGCCGTGTTCAGAAGTGGCTCTTCGGCAAGCGCACCGCGCGCATCGGGACGATGATTCCGCTGCAGATGTCGGTGTGCAGAAAGTGCCGTTCGCGTCTGCTGAGCCTTGAATATCTGCCGATGGTGATTCCGGTGGCGGTGGGCATCGCCGCGCTGTTTGTTTTTTCGGCGGACGCGGTCAAAGGGCCGCTGGTCGATCTTTCCATGTTTGCGCCTTTTGCCGGCTGGCTCGTAAGCGTACTATTTGGCGCGCTGATTGGCAGGCTGATTGCGAACGGGCTTGGGAAGAGCTGGGAAAAAGACATGTATGTGGATGTGATGCAGCATCCCGCCGTGGCGGAAATGACCGAAAAGGGCTGGATGCCGATCACGGCGAAATCGCGTACGAAACTGCTCTTTTCCAAGAGCCGGCTTGCGCGCGGTTTGGGTACGGCGGAAGATCCGAATTCAAACGAATAAGCCGTTTTTCCAAAGAAACCGTTTGACAAAACGGGGTATTTCCTGATAAAATACGAATTTGCCGGTTCCCATTGATTATCTGGCGATTTTTAGGAAATGGAAGGGATGCAATGTCCCCGAAAAATCAAAGCAGGGGACGGCAAATCCCGGTCTGTCCGCCGTGCAAACGGCGGGGCAGGCAAATACTCGGATACAATGTCCCCTACAGGGGTTGCAGGGGACGGTAATAGAGATAGATTTCACGTAACTACGAAACGAAGTTTTTTAAGGAGATTGATTCATGCCGACCATTAACCAATTGGTTCGTAAAGGCAGAGAGCAGGTGGAGTATAAATCCACTGCGCCTATTCTGAAGCAGTGCCCGCAGCGCCGCGGCGTTTGCACGGCGGTTCGTACTATGACGCCGAAAAAGCCGAACTCCGCGCTGCGTAAAATCGCCCGTATCCGCCTGACCGACGGTCTTGAGGGTACCGCATACATTCCCGGTATCGGCCATAATCTGCAGGAGCACTCCGTCGTATTGATTCGCGGCGGCCGCGTCAAGGACCTGCCGGGCGTTCGTTACCACATTATCCGCGGCGCGCTCGATACCGCGGGCGTTGCCAATCGCAAGCAGAGCCGCTCGCTCTACGGTGCGAAGAAGCAGCAGAAGAAGAAATAAGGGAGGGTCGAACAATGCCAAGAAGAGGTTTTATCCCCAAGAGGGACGTACTGGCCGACCCGATCTATAACAGTCTGGTCGTAACGAAGCTCATCAACCAGGTCATGCATGACGGTAAGCGCGGCGTTGCGCAGAAAGCCGTTTATGACGCATTCGATATGATCCGTGAGAAGACCGGCCGTGAACCGGGCGAAGTCTTTGAGCAGGCGATGAACAACATCATGCCCGTTCTCGAAGTAAAAGCCCGTCGTGTCGGCGGCGCGACCTATCAGGTACCGATCGAGATCCGTACCGAGCGTCGCCAGACCCTTGGTCTGCGCTGGCTTGTATCGTTTGCGCGCAAGCGCAGCGAGCGCACGATCAGTGCGCGTCTTGCCGGCGAAATCATGGACGGCGCAAACAGCCAGGGCAACGCCTTCAAGAAGAAGGAAGACACCCACAAGATGGCCGAAGCGAACAAGGCGTTCGCGCATTACCGCTGGTAAACGCCGGTCCGTCCTGCTGGCGGGCTGCACGGAACCTGAGAGGGAATTGTCCCGATTTGCGCCTTGCGAGAGCGACGCGAGTGCGGGAAGCAATTAAGGAGTCTACAAGCCACGGGCCTGCGGTTCGGAACAATTATCCGGCCCGCAGACCCGCGCAATACTGTAGGGCTCTTATTTTAACAAAGTAAAGGGAAACGATTTTGTCGAGAGATACATCACTGGAAAAAACCCGCAATATCGGGATCATGGCGCATATTGACGCCGGAAAAACCACGACGACGGAGCGAATTTTGTACTACACGGGCAAAATTCACAAGCTCGGCGAGGTGCATGAAGGCGCTGCCGCCATGGATTATATGATTCAGGAGCAGGAGCGCGGCATTACGATTACCTCCGCCGCGACGACCGCTTACTGGCGCGGGTACCGCATCAACATCATCGACACGCCAGGCCACGTGGATTTCACGATGGAGGTGGAGCGCTCGCTCCGCGTGCTCGACGGTGCGGTTGCCGTTTTCTGCGGAAAGGGCGGTGTGGAACCGCAGTCCGAAACCGTTTGGCGCCAGGCGCGCAAGTATGGCGTTCCGTGCATTGCCTACGTCAACAAGATGGACATCACCGGCGCGAATTTCGAGAACGTCTGTAAGATGATGCGCGAGCGCCTTGGCGCAAACGCGCTGCCGATTCAGCTGCCGATTGGCGCGGAGGATACCTTCCGCGGCATCATCGACCTCGTGTCGATGAAGACGGAGATCTATTACAATGACGACGGCACGGACATACGCGAGGAAGAAATCCCCGCGGAAATGCTGCCTATGGTCAAGGAGCAGCGTGCGCTGCTGCTGGATACCATCATCGAAGAAGACGAAAGCCTGATGGAGCGGTACTTTGCGGGTGAGTGGTTCTCAGCGGAAGAGCTGATTCCCTGTATCCGGAAAGCGACGCTTTCGGGCAGGATCGTGCCGGTGACTTGCGGCACTTCCTATCGCAACAAGGGCGTGCAGCCGCTGCTGGACGCGATTGTCAACTACCTGCCGAGTCCGCTGGATATTCCGGCTGCGGTGGGTACCGACAAGAACGGCGAAGGCGAAATCATCGTAGAACCGCGGGACGATGGTCCGTTTGCGGCGCTTGCGTTCAAGATTCTGTCCGATCCGTTTGTTGGCAAGCTCTCGTTCATCCGCGTTTATGGCGGCACACTGAAATCCGGATCTTACGTATATAACGCGAGCAAGAACAAGCGCGAACGCGTTGGCCGCATTATGATGATGCATGCCGATACGCGTACCGAGATTGAAGAAGCTCACGCGGGCGATATCGTCGCGCTCGTTGGCATGAAGGATACCGGCACGGGCGACACGCTCTGCGTGGAGAATCACCAGCTCTTGCTTGAGAGCATGGATTTTCCCGATCCGGTCATTCAGGTTGCGATTGAACCGAAGACGAAAGCCGGTCAGGAGAAGATGGGTCTTGCGCTCGTCAAGCTGGCCGAGGAAGATCCCACCTTCCGTACCTACACGGATCAGGAGACGGGTCAGACCATTATTGCGGGCATGGGCGAGCTGCATCTGGAGATCATTGTTGACCGCCTGATTCGGGAGTTTCATGTGGAAGCGCGCGTGGGCAATCCGCAGGTTTCCTACAAAGAAACGATCAAAGCGCCCGTCAAGGCGGAAGCGCGCTATGTGCGCCAAACTGGCGGTCGCGGACAGTATGGACATGCGGTCATCGAGCTGGCTCCGCGCGAACCCGGCTCCGGTTATGAGTTCGTCGATAAGATTGTTGGCGGCGTAATTCCGCGCGAGTACATCCCGGCCGTTGACAAGGGGATCCACGAAGCGCTCAAGAGCGGTAAACTCGGCGGTTACGAGGTTGTGGACGTGCAGGCGACGCTGATCGACGGTTCCTACCATGAGGTGGACTCCTCCGAAATGGCGTTCACCATTGCGGGTTCGCTCGCGCTGAAGGAAGCGCTCGATAAAGCGCAATGCGTGCTGCTCGAACCGATGATGAAGGTCGAGGTATTGGTTCCCGAGGATTACCTGGGCGACGTGATGGGCAACCTGACGTCCCGCCGGGGAAAGCTCAGCGGAATGCAAGCGCGCCAGAACGTTCAGGTAATCGATGCGCTTGTGCCGCTCTCGGAAATGTTTGGTTATGCAACCGACCTTCGCAGCCGTACGCAGGGGCGCGGAACCTTTACGATGCAGTTTGCACATTACGAAGAAGTTCCCAAGTCAATCGCCGAAACGGTGGTTGGCAAAAATAATTACCGTTTATAATAAACGATTGAAACGCTAAGGAGATCTTTTATGGCAAAGGCAAAATTCGAACGCACGAAGCCGCACGTCAACATTGGCACGATTGGCCACGTTGACCACGGCAAGACGACGCTGACGGCGGCGATCACGATGGCACTGGCGCAGGTAAACGGCGCAAAAGCCATGCGCTAC
>JAJFTI010000039.1 GCA_021373115.1 Eubacteriales bacterium
TGAAATATACCCCTAAAATCGGACACAAGGAAATTCGGCGATCAAAAATCGGACAGTCAAAAGTATATTGAACGGACAGTAAACGTATCCAGGGAAGTATCTTTCATAATCTGGTTTTTAAAGCTATTATTTAAGGGGGTATTAACTATGGCAAATAGAAAATTCTCATCGGAGGAGCTGGCGGAAATACGCCATAACCCATTTGTAAAACATGCTACCGAGAACAAGTTGAGCTTTACAACCGAGTTTAAAGAGTTCTTCTGGAAAAGGGCTAGAGCAGGTGAGTCCCTCGATGAAATAGTCAGAGCATTTGGACTAAAGCCTGAGGTTTTGGGAGAACGCCGAATTAAGGGCATATATGCGCATCTCAATGAACAAGTAGCAGCCGGATTACCTTTTACCGATGAAAAACGTGTCCGCATCCCTGAGGCTGCTTTAGTCAACAAACCGGCGTCAAGCAGGGAGCAGATCGTAAAAATACGTATGCTGGAACATGAAGTCCTTTATCTTAAGCAAGAATTGGAGTTTATAAAAAAAATTATCTCAGCGGACAAGGAGGCAGAGTTGAAATGCTTATTAAAGCGAGGCCGGGAGTGAAGTATGAGATAATTGAAAACATGATAAAGCGCGATGACAATATGCTAAACATTCAGCTTTTATGCGATATTGCAGGTGTTTCGAGAAGTGGATTTTATGATTGGCGAGCGAACAAGCCCAATCGGCAAGCGCTGGAAGAATCTGACCAGGCGGATTTGAATTTGATACTTTGGGCGTACAATTATCGCGGTTATAAAAAGGGCGCACGAAGTATATACATGCGGTTGCTTCGCAAAAACGTTCGTATGAACATAAAGAAAATCCGCCGATTAATGGCTAAGTATAATGTGATTTGCCCAATACGTGCAGTAAATCCGTATAGACGTATGGCGAAGGCTATGGCAACAAGTTACGTCGCACCGAATTTAGTTATGAGGGAATTCAAGAAATATGGTGTAAGGCGAATTTTACTGACGGATATAACATACATAAAAAGATTTGATGGTGAATTTTCTTATCTTTCAGTAATTATTGATGCGTACACAAAACAAGCACTGGCATGGACTTGCTCAACGTCATTGAAAGTGGATTTTGTACTTGAGACCGTCAATATGTTGATAGAAAAGCATGGCTCTGAAATTGACGAGGAAACGATCATTCACTCGGATCAAGGCACGCACTATACCAGCTATAAATTCATCGAAATAGTCAATAATTATAACCTAAGGCAATCGATGTCACGCCGTGGTAATTGTTGGGACAACGCCCCGCAAGAGAGCTTCTTTGGGCATATGAAGGAGGATATTAATTTTGACGGAAATAATCATGCGGAAATCGTAGAAAAAGTTGAAGACTGGATGGACTACTACAACAACGACCGCCTACAGTGGGAACTGGCGAAATTATCACCTAATGAGTATTGGAATTATGTTACGACGGGGGATTATCCTGAGATTTTAACGCTGCAGGGGCTCTGCCCCCGCACCCCCGAGGTTTAACGCTTTTGTTTTCCGAAGTGACGAGAAAGACAAAAAGACAAAGGCGACGAAAATCGCCGCCCCGTCACTTTGCAAAACCTTGTAGGCCGCTCGGGTCGTTCCTCAACGTTGCCCTATCCTGCACAACAAGTAAAAGCACTATTATTGTAGCAATAATGAGGCATTTGATCAATGAGATACAATCGATACAATGAATTTTGTCCACTCATCGGGGTACACTTCATTCGTTCGGCCCCGAATTTTAAACTGGTATACGAAAACACATGCGGCAAGAACAGCTGGTCATACTGCTCCCGGTATTTCACAATTGGCCCGGAGACCAATGCCGGAAACCAGGTGATTTGCAAAGCGATTTTTAACGGATTCTTTTCTGCAATGTAGGTTTTCCAATACACGTCAAGGATATACCCGATCGCAGAAAGAGAAAAATACGATATCCCGATTGGCGTAATCCAGGAATTTTCCCATATTGGCAGTTGAATACCAAATAGCGGGATCAATCCCCTGTTCAGCCAAGCAGTCAAATTATTATAATATTTCAAAGCAAAAAGCTGTGCGATGATCAAGATTAATGCAAAGCAAAGGAGCCACTTCCGCTCGGCGTCCATGCTTGCCTGTTCGATCAAACGAGCTCCGAAAAAAACAACGAGAATATCGATAATAAGAAGCGGGAAAACTGCCAAACCTGTCGCCAGATATATAAAGCCAAAGCTACTGACGAGCAGCCAAATCCACTGAGTTTTAGGAGGTAAAAGGTAGTAAATAAGCAAAGCCACTGCTAAAAAGACAAAAAAACCAAATGAAGTAATCTCAAACGGCATAACGATACTCCCGTTGTTTATTACATGCGTTTCATTATGATGCTTACCATCTCACCAACATTTTTCATTCCTGCGACTTCACCCATTGTAAACTTCATGTTGAAGCGCTTTTCCACGGCTACAACCAGATTAATATGCTCCAAACTATCCCAGTCTTCAATATCATTCGCTGTGGTTGTTTCCGTCACATGGATGGACTTGTCATCAAATTCATCTTGAAACACTTCATCGAGGGCTAAATATACATCATTTATGGTCATAATTCTCCTCCTTGATGCTTGTCTTGCAAGTTTTGAATGTGGATATATCTGCATAGAACTTTGTGCCAACCTTAGCGAATCCCATTCTCTGATAGAATTCCGCTACCATCCCATTTTTTGGTGTTTCAATGTACTCAGCAAATACACGGCTGCTTCCGTTCTCTTCTGCCATTTTAATAATATTATTGATTATAAACTCTTCCATGCCACGTTTTAATACTCGGCAACTCATCAGAAGTTCACTAATGAAAAGATTGTTGTCGGGCAGTTTATCCAGTATAACGACTCCGATTAAACCATAGTCCCCAATTTTATCCCTCAACGAATAATACCGCGTAATATGGGTAGTATCGTCTGCTATTTCCTGAATCTGCCCTTCCGTATAACGTACGGTCCGCAGATTAAACTGGTTTGAGCGCTGTGTTAACTGGGCAATACGCGGAAAATAAAATTTGTCAAAAGGCGCAGAAACGGCATGCATGTCCAAAGACTCGAGATACTCATCATACGAAGAATAGGTGGCCTTCATAACCGCTCTCTGTGCTTCTTGTTGATACTGTTCCGTCCGCTGGTTATCCGCGCTGGAATATGAAACCGTCTCGAATAAGTTTAAACTTTGAAGTATATCTAAATAGAGCGCCGGATCTTCCGGCAGATCTGGCACGCTTATTTCTCTGATTGCACTTCGAACTTGCTCTCTCTCAAATGGATTATCGTCCAAAAATACCATGCTGTCCATACCAATGTTGAGCGTTTGCTGTATTCGAATGATATTGCTCGCCTTGTCTTCCCAATTGGCGATGAACATGGCAAAGTCATCCATCCGTAAGACCATATCAGGATGCTTTTCAAAGGGTTCTCGAGCAGTATCTTCGTTATTCTTGCTGCAAACCGCAAGCAATATGCCTCGCTTCTTTAACTCTCTAAGCCAAAGTTGGAAATCTGTAAATGCATGGCCTGTGCCCAGCTCGCCAACCTGAATGCCTTCGATTCCGTCGTCACCAATCGCGCCGCCCCAAAGCGTATTATCGAGATCCAGCACCACACACTTTTTTTCATGTCCTCGAAGTGCTTCCAGAACATCTACGGTGCGCTGCGCAATAATTGGTAACGCCTCAAGAGAAAACGGCATCTTTGCCAGATAATATAGCTTACTATCACGAAACACGTTTCGGCCGTATAAACTTTGAATGCCGTTAACATCGACCAGCAAAACGTTCTTATGCTTTACTGCCGCTTCGGACAAGAGATAATTCAGTTTTTGTAGCTGATAAGCAAAAGAAGCAGGTTCACGCAAGGTAAAGCTTCCCGTTACGCCATCATTGTAATACGCAAAATTAAACTGTAGCACAGAAGCCGACGTTTTAGCCGATATAACACTCCAATATTGCTGAATCGTCTTAATTGTATTATCAGCAAATGAAACACGCTCTCTTTCCGGTAAGCACATGAAAGAAGCTTCGAGTTTCTCCGCACATAAAATTAGCAAGATAGATTGCGGTGAGAACTGGTATAATTCGGATTGATCGTCAATAATCTGCTCAAATATCTGGTTGTAATCCGAATCGAAAATATCAAGAGTGAACCCATGTAAATCCGCTGTGCCACGAAGTGCCGTGGCAATATGCTGTGTGGCACAATCGCCAAGAATTGCCAGTTTATATTTCGGCAAATCGGGATCTGTTTTACTCGCTCTTTTTTTAAGAGTATTAAAATCCATCGTTAACCTTCGAACTTTTAAGTTTTCACTAGTTATGTATACTATACTATTTTTCATTTTTTTACAAGGTACACCAATAGTCAATGCTATCTACTCTGAAGTTAAGCTCTGACCGGCTCAAGAGTAATCCGGATGGGACTTCAATTCTTTTATAGACAATTTGCTTAGCTACATTCGCCAACCAGTCTGTACGCAATGATCCGAGATATTCCCTCGGTGCCATGTAGCCGAGCCGGCTTTGGATTCTCGTAACACTGTAAACGCAACCGTTTTTTATATTGCAGGCTCCCGTTTCCTCGCTGTTCGTATTCAGGACAATGCAGGGCAAACCGTTTCGCCCGGATCGTATTCGCCGGGCATGCTACCGCGCAGTTCACGATGAACCAGTTCGCGCACGTGCTAAAGCAGAGCAAGAAAGAGGCCTCTGGCGCCCTCGTGAATACCCTGTTTTCAAAGTAACTGTGCCAGTTTTGTGTACCGCTGCATAAAACAAACTCAAACTGAATACAAAGAAAACCCGCAAACGCACTTGTTTACGGGTTTTTTCTGGTAGCGGCGATCTGATTCGAACAGATGACACTCCGGGTATGAACCGAATGCTCTAGCCAGCTGAGCTACGCCGCCATATTCCATTGTTCGCATGCCGATTTTAGCGGCACATGGTGTATTATAACTGCCTTGCCCCGCGCTGTCAAGAGATTGCTGCTTCCTGTCGGAATCCCTATTTTTTCTCACATTTTCATGATGAACCGCTCTGTTTTTGACTTGGCGAAGACTCGATTGCATGGTACAATCCTATTTGTGAAAGTTTACGCATCCGGCGCGCCGTATCCGTTGCGGGCAGCAAGCGCCGCCAGCCGAAGGAGGCCCTTATGATTCGTTACTCAGACAACCCGGTCACGCTGCAAAACGGCAAACCGATTCCCGCGGACAAGGTGGACGCCGCCGCACGCGAAAAGACCATCGCTTACTCGATCCTGCGCGCACACAATGCATCCGGCGATACGGATTCGCTCCGCCTTCGCTTCGACGCGCTGATTTCGCACGACATCACCTACGTCGGCATCATCCAGACCGCGCGGGCAAGCGGGCTGACCGAGTTCCCCGTGCCGTATGCCATGACGAACTGCCACAACAGCCTTTGCGCCGTCGGCGGAACAATCAACGAGGACGACCATTTGTTCGGCCTCTCCGCCGCGAAGAAATATGGCGGAATTTATGTGCCCGCCAATCTCAGCGTAATCCACAGCTATGCGCGCGAAGAGCTCGCAGGCTGCGGCAAGATGATCCTCGGCTCGGACAGCCATACGCGCTACGGCGCGCTCGGTACGCTTGCCATCGGCGAAGGCGGGCCAGAACTGGTCAAGCAGCTTTTGAAGAATACCTACGATATCGCGGCGCCCGAGGTCGTGCTCTGCTATGTCACCGGCAAACCCCGCCGCGGCGTGGGCCCGCACGACGTTGCGCTCGCGCTTGTGAAGGAGGCCTTCCCCGAAGGGCGCGCGAAGAACAAGATTCTGGAGTTCGCCGGCCCCGGCATCAAGCACCTTTCTGCGGACTATCGCAACGGCATCGACGTGATGACGACGGAAACGACCTGCCTCAGCTCCATTTGGGAAACCGACAGCGTGATTGCCGAATACTATCGCGCGCATGGCCGGCCGCGCGACTACGCTCGCCTTTCACCACAGAATGGCGCGTATTACGACGCCATGATCACCATGGATCTCGACAAGGTCGAGTGTATGATCGCGCTGCCGTTCCATCCCTCCAACGCCTACCCCATCCGCGAATTCGTTGCGCGCGCGGACGAGCTGCTGCAAAAAGTCGAAGCGGAAGCCAGGGCGAGTTTCCCGAAGGTCGATCTCCATCTGCGCGAAAAGGTCAAGGCGGACGGCGTTTATGCGGATCAGGGGATCATCGCGGGCTGCGCGGGCGGATTGTTCGATAACATAATTGAGGCAAGCGAGATCCTCTCCGGTGGTTCCACCGGCAGCGGCGCGTTCTCGCTCTCCGTTTATCCAACGAGCGTGCCGGTCAGCCTCGCGCTGACGCGCGCGGAAGCGACGGAAACGTTGATTCGCGCGGGCGCGGTCATGAAACCCTCGTTCTGCGGCCCGTGTTTCGGCGCGGGGGATGTGCCCGCCAACAACGGTTTTTCCATTCGCCACACGACGCGCAACTTCCCCAACCGCGAAGGATCGAAGCCCGGCGAAGGTCAGCTCGCGTTCGTCGCGCTCATGGACGCGCGCAGCATCGCCGCCACCGCCGCCAACGGCGGGCGCATCACGGCGGCGACGGACGTTGTCTACCGTAAGCGCCGCATCCTCTACCGTTATGACCGTTCGAGTTACGAAAAACGCTGCTACAACGGGTTTGGCAAGGCGGACCCAGCCGTAGAGCTCGTCTTCGGGCCAAACATTGCGGATTGGCCGAAGATCCATCCGCTGGCGGAGAATCTCCTCGTGGAGCTTTCCGCGGTGATCCGCGATCCGGTGACCACGACGGACGAGCTGATTCCCTCCGGCGAGACCAGTTCCTACCGCAGCAATCCGCTGCGCCTCGCGGAATTTACGCTCTCACGCCGCGCGCCGGATTACGTCGGCCGCAGCAAGGCGGTCGCCAAGCTCGAAGCAGCGCGCCGCAGCGGCGAAAAACCGGAAGCGCTGCGCGACCTTCTCGCCAAAGTCGGCGACGCGAATGACCTGATGCAAACCACCGCCTATGGCTCCTGCGTCTTTGCGAACAAACCCGGTGACGGCAGCGCGCGCGAACAAGCCGCCTCCAGCCAGCGCGTACTCGGCGGCGCTGCGAACATCTGCTACGAATACGCGACAAAGCGCTACCGCAGCAACTGTATCAACTGGGGTATTCTGCCCTTCACTCTCCCCGCGGGCGCGCCGTTTGATTACACGGTTGGCGACCATGTGTTCGTGCCGGGCGTCCGGCAGGCCATCCTCGACGAACGAAGCACCCTGCCCGCGACGGTCATTCGCCAGGACGGCAAAACGGAGGCGATCACGCTCAGTCTGCCGCCGCTGACGCGGGACGAGCGTGAGATCCTGCTGGAAGGGTGCCTGATGAACTACTATGCGGCGCACGCCGGAAAGTAACGCAAGATCAACCCACCGAAAGGAAACAATATGAACCGGATACCAATGAAAACGCCCCTCGTCGAAATGGACGGGGATGAAATGACCCGCATTCTCTGGCAGCAGATCAAGGAGGAACTGATCCTTCCGTTTGTCGATCTCAAGACGGACTACTACGATCTTGGGCTTCCGGAGCGCGAAAAAACACGCGACCAGATAACCACGGACGCGGCAAACGCAATCAAGCGATACGGCGTCGGCGTGAAGTGCGCAACCATTACGCCAAACGCACAGCGGGTGACGGAGTATAGCCTCACGGAGATGTGGAAGAGCCCGAACGGGACGATCCGCGCGATACTGGACGGCACCGTGTTCCGCGCGCCGATTCTGATTGACAGCGTGAAACCCGTAGTCAAGACTTGGAAAAAGCCCATCACGATCGCGCGTCACGCCTACGGCGACGTCTACCGCGCAACGGAATACCGCGTACCGGAGGCAGGCAAAGCGGAACTGGTCTTTACCGGCGAACACGGCGCGAGCTTCCGCAAGACAATTTACGATTTTGAATGCCCCGGCGTGTTGCAGGGCATGTACAACAAGGACAGCTCGATTCGTTCCTTTGCGCACAGCTGCTTCCAATACGCGATCAGCACGAGGCAGGATTTGTGGTTTTCTACAAAAGATACGATCAGCAAGCAATATGACCACACGTTTAAGGACATCTTTCAGGCGATTTTCGACACGGATTATAAAGCGAAGTTTGAAGAGCTGGGACTGACGTACTTTTACACGCTGATCGACGACGCGGTCGCGCGCGTGATCCGCTCCGAAGGCGGCTATATCTGGGCCTGCAAGAACTACGACGGGGACGTGATGAGCGACATGGTCAGCACTGCGTTCGGAAGCCTCGCAATGATGACGAGCGTGCTCGTGTCGCCGGACGGCAATTTTGAATACGAAGCCGCGCACGGAACGGTAACCCGCCACTACTATAAATACCTGCAGGGCGAGGAGACCAGCACAAATCCGATGGCGACCATCTTCGCCTGGAGCGGCGCGCTAAGCAAGCGCGGCGAGCTGGATCGCCTGCCGGAGTTGGAAGCCTTTGGCCGCAAGCTGGAGGAAGCGTCCATCGAAACCCTCGATGCGGGCATTATGACGAAGGATCTGGTCGGCTTGGCAGAGGGTATTACGCCAAAAGCGGTAACCAGCATAGCATTCATCCGCGAGATTCGCGCCCGCCTTACCGCAAAGCTGGCATAAGAACGAAGTAACGCCCGTACACGGCGGCATGTGGAAGTTTTTTAGCAGAACCTTCATTCCGGCGACATGCGCGGGACATAAGTCTTGATTATGCTGGTAACGATGAGGCAAGCCCATTCGTCTGACCGCAAGCCTCAAAAGGAGTGAACCGTATGGATCAATCGAAATGGAAACGCGCGTTCGCGCTCGTGACGGCGATCCTCCTGATCGCCGCTTTCGGCTGCGGCAAAGCCGCTCTGGATGCGGAACAACCCGCGGAGGACCCGGCAAAGGTTGTCTCAATCGATTCCGGCAATTCCGCTGGAGCCGATACGGCCGCCGCTGAACACAGCGGCATCTATACCGTGGACGGATCGACGGAAACCCTTTCCGACGGTACCTATGCCTCCAGCTCGCCATACGAAAACGCCGTGCTCGTTCAGAACGCAGGTCAGCTCAAGATGGCCAGCGCGGACATCAACAAAACCGGCGACGCTAAGAACGATTTTTCCGATGGAATCAACGCGGCGGTCGCGGTACTGTCCAAGGGTCAAATGACGCTTTCGGACAGCAATATCACCACCAGTGCGTTCGGTGCGTTTGGCTGCTCTGTCTCCGGCACGGGTTCCGAACTGTCCGTCAGCGGCAGTTACGTTTATACCTCCGGCGATTCCTCCCCCGCGCTCGTCGTAACCAACGGCGGCTCTGCGACGGTCACGGGCGGTATCCTATCCACGGAGGGCATGGATTCCGCCTGCCTGATGCTCAGCGGCGGCAGCGCGACCCTCAGCGGGGTTACGCTAAAGACCGCAACCAACGAGTTTTTACGCGTTTTCTCCGGTAAGAATACGCTGACGCTGGACGCGACGACAATTTCCGCCAACCCAATCCTTGGCGCGGACGCCCTGTTGCAGCTCAAGCTTATCAACGGCGCGTCGTTTACGGGCGAACTGGGCGCGGAACTGCCCGCAAAAGTCAGCGTTTCGCTTGACGTCGGCAGCAAGCTCTCGCTCACGGCGGAAACCTATGTTTCCGCGCTCGTTGATGCGGATACCACATTCCAGAACATCCAATCCAACGGGTTTTCGCTCTATTACGATTCCAATGCGCCGGAAAACGCGTACCTCAACAGCCAGTCCTTCCAACTGCCCGGCGGCGGATTCCTTTCGCCGATTATTTAAGGTTCCCTCTGGCGAGGGAGCTGTCGGCCGAAGGCTGACGGAAGGGGAGATCGAAATCTTGCAGGTGCTTGTGCAAACAAGCGCCTTTTTACTGTCTATTTGCCGAAGAATATGATATACCAAAAGAAAATCGATTCTCTTGTGCAATAAATGTCCATCCGCGCCGTCTATCTAGTGTAAGGAGTGAATCGTACGATGGAGCAGGCCGATACCAGCCGATGGTATGCGTTTTTTACACGCGACGGGGACAGCCTCGTCCGTTTCGTCCGGCGGCGCGCGCACCGCATCAGCGAAATGGACGCGGAGGATATTGTTGCGGACGTCATGCTCTCCCTCGTCAGCCGGCTGGAAACGAACGGACCGGTCGAAAATATCGCCGCCTATGCCTATCGCGCGATTCGAAACCACATTGCGGACTATGAACGCAGCCAGGCGAAAACCACCAGCCTTGACGGCATGACAAACGAGGACGGCGAATGCTCCTTTCTGGAATCGCTCGTTGCCGAAAGCGAAGAACCCTTTGCCGAAGAGGAGCGAATTGCGCAAATGCACCGCCTCACGGAGGCCATCGGAAAGCTCGAGCCAAGACAGCGGGCAATCCTGATTGCCACCGAGCTGAAGGGGAAGTCCTTCCGCGAGCTGTCCGAAGGCTGGGGCGAGCCCATCGGCACACTGCTCTCGCGAAAAAGCCGCGCAGTAAAGACCTTACGCCGCCTGCTGGAAGAGGCGGACACTTAACCGGAACACCGTATCAAAGAAAACTTGATTCAGGAAAAGAACAAAAGGAAGGATACCCTGTTATGAGCGAAATCAAGAAACACGTCGATAAAATGCCGGACTGGCTGAAGTATACCCTGTACGCGGTCCTGGGAGTTGCGGGCGCATTCCTGCTGGGGCTTCTCTTCGGCAACATCATCATGTGGCTGTGGAACTGGCTGATGCCGAGCCTCTTCGGCCTTCGTACCATCGGCTTCTGGGAAGGCCTCGGCCTCTTCCTGCTCGCAAAAATTCTCTTCGGATTCGGCGGCTCCAGCCACTCCGGCGACGGTGACAAAAAGCAGCACCACAAGAGAAAGCATCACCACGGCGAAGAAGCGGAAAAGAAGGACTGGAAAGACTGGGAATATTACGACGACTGGTGGGAAGAAGACGGCAAAACCGCTTTCCACGCCTATGCCGAGCAAAAACGCACAGCGCCGAAAGACGGCGAAACGTCCGCAGGCGAAAACAGGTAGCAAACCGGAGCCAAATAAAAAACGGGTGCAGTTGAAATGAACTGCACCCGTTTTCTTCCGTCCCGCTATTTTCTGGAACGCCCTTTGTTCCTGCGCTTGGAACCAATCGTGCCGGGCTTCGGCTTGGCCGCGCGCTCCAGCGCTTCCTCGCCGGAAAGTTTCTTGATCTCGTCCCGCAGCTTTGCCGCGTGTTCAAACTCCAGCTCACGCGCAGCCGCGCGCATTTCGTCCGTCAGCAGCTTGATCCGCGCCGCTTTTTCTTCAGCGGTATATTCATCCCCCGCGTCCTCCACCTTGGTTGTAACCAGCAGGGTCGAACGAACCGCCTTCTTGATGCTTTGCGGCGTAATGTTATGTTCCTCGTTGAACGCGGTTTGAATCCGGCGTCGGCGCTCCGTTTCATCCATGGCAAACCTCATGGAAGGCGTAATCACGTCCGCATAGAGGATGACCTTGCCCTCCACGTTTCGCGCCGCGCGGCCAATCGTCTGAACCAGGCTCGTGGACGAGCGCAAAAAGCCCTCTTTGTCCGCGTCCAGAATTGCTACAAGCCCCACTTCTGGTAAATCTAAGCCTTCTCGAAGAAGGTTAATCCCCACTAGAACGTCAAAATCACCAAGCCGCAAGTCGCGAATGATCTCCATGCGCTCAATCGTCTCGATATCCGCATGCATATAACGAACCTTGACGCCCATGCCGTCGAGATATTCCGTCAAATCCTCCGCCATGCGCTTGGTCAGCGTGGTCACGAGCGTGCGGAAACCCTTTTGCGCCTGTTTGCGAACCTCCCCGAGGAGGTCGTCAATCTGCCCTTTAACGGGTCGAACCTCCACTTCCGGATCAACCAGACCCGTTGGGCGAATAATCTGCTCCACAACCTGCGTTGCGCGGGTCATTTCATACTCGGCAGGCGTTGCGGAAACGCAGATCATCTGCGGAATGCGCCCCTCGAACTCCGGAAACTTGAGCGGGCGGTTGTCGAACGCGCTGGGTATGCGGAATCCGTAATCAACCAGCGAAGTCTTTCGCGCAAGATCGCCGCGATACATCGCCCCGATCTGCGGAACGGTTACATGGCTCTCGTCGATGAACAGCAGAAAATCCTTGGGAAAATAGTCGATCAGCGTAAACGGCGGCTGGCCGGGTTTCCGTCCGTCGAAATAGCGCGAATAATTCTCAATTCCGTTGCAGTAGCCGATTTCACGCATCATCTCGATGTCGTACTGCGTACGCTGCTCGATCCGCTGCGCCTCGATGAGCCGGTCCATGCTCTTGAACTCGTCGCGGCGCTTGAGCGCGTCCTCCCAGATCGTGTCGATCGCCGCCTCCAGCTTTTCACGGCTCGTCGCATAATGCGACGCCGGAAACACGGCGACATGCGCCCGCTCGCCGAGCAGTTCGCCGGTCAGCGAATTCACGTCCAGAATGCGCTCCACCTCGTCGCCAAAGAATTCAACGCGCACCGCCGTACCCGCGCTCGAAATGGGAAAAATATCCAGCACATCCCCGCGAACGCGGAAGGTGCCGCGCGAAAAATCGAGGTCGTTGCGCTGGAACTGGATATCGACCAGTTTTTTTACGACTTCTTCCCGCGAAATCGCCATGCCCTTGCGCAGGGACACCGACATACGCATATATTCCTCCGGATCGCCCAACGCATAGATGCAGGAAACGGAGGAAACAATAATCACGTCCCGTCGTTCGTTCAGCGCGCTCGTCGCGCTGTAGCGCAGGCGGTCGATCTCCTCGTTGATATCCACGGTCTTTTCAATATAGGTATCCGAGGAAGGGATATACGCTTCCGGCTGATAGTAGTCGTAGTAACTCACGAAATACTCCACCGCGCTGTCCGGAAAGAATTCCCGAAACTCCGAGCAGAGCTGCGCCGCGAGCGTTTTATTGTGCGCAATCACCAGAGTCGGCTTTTGCACCCTCTCGATTACCTTTGCCATGGTATAGGTTTTGCCGCTTCCGGTCACACCCAGCAAAACCTGTGCCTTGTCCCCGCGCAGAACGCCCTCCGTGAGGCGTTCGATGGCCTCCGGCTGGTCGCCCGCGGGTTCATATTCCGAAACCAGCTTAAATTCGTTCATGCAATTTCATAGACGACGGTTTTGCCGTCGATCCGGTGCGCATAGATATATTCCCGCGCTTCTTCGTGCGCGGGGTGCTTGTCGTAAACCGCGATCGCTTCGAGGTTTTCAAACGTGCAGGTCAGCGCGAGATCGTAACTGCGCGCGCCGTTGCGCCAGATGTCCGCGCCGGTCTCCATTGAGAGGATTTCCGGGATTTTCCCCACCATGCCGTGCAGCTTTTCAATCACGGTCGGCAGGCATTCCTCCGGATCGCGGAACTTGAACAGTACGATGTATTTCAGCATACGCGCTCCTTTCTCCTGGCTCCGGTACCGCAGTGTTCAAAACTCAAAATCGACGGTAGCCGTCGCCGTCCGGTGCGCTTTGATATACGCGCGCGCCTTCTCGTGCTCCGGATGCTTGTCGTAAATTTCAATATCCGCCTTCGAATCAAAAGTAACGATCAGCGCGAGATCAAAGCTGCGCTCGCTGTGCTTGAAATCGAAACCGGTTTCAATGGTTCGGATCTGCGGGATTTTGTCCTTCAGCGCAAGCAGCTGGCGGCTCGCCTCGGGCGCCTGCTCGACAGGATTTTCAAACTTCGTAAAAACAATGTGCTTAATCATAATCCAATCTCCTTTTTCATTTCCCTCTTTAAAAATTCTTCTGGCAGGCCAGCAGAAGCGCATCCTCCGCTTTGGCCAGTCCCTGCTTCTGTTTCCACTCGACGGCAATAAAGTCTTCCAGCATTCGGACCAGCTGCTCCATGGATCGCTTTTTCGCGTTTTTTGCCGCTTTTTGCGCGACAAACGGGGCGATATCCAGCGCGGCGGCTATCTCCGCCTCGCTTTTACCACCCAGTTGCAGCTGCTTTGCATTCACGACGGTACGGATATTTCGCTCAAACAATGTCGCCAGCCCCATCGCGCTCTCGGAGGGATCGCCAATCAGCGCCGCCAGCACACGAATGCCTTCCTTTTTGTTCCCCGCCCAAAGCTGATCCAGAACGCTGAACACCTTGTATTCGCTCGAAGGCGAAACGCAGGTTTCCACCGCCTGCACCGTTACGCGGTTCCCAAATCCGACATATGCGCCAAGCTGCAGCAGCGTATTCTCCAGCGCGCCAAGATCAACGCCGAGGTACTGAATCATGCGGTTCGCCGCCGCCGAGTCAATTGGAATCCCGTTTTCCTTCGCGCGTTTTTGCAGGAACGCCTGCGCCTGATCGGGCGAAAGGGGATCGAACGACACCGCGCGATCCAACGCCAGCAGCGCTTTATACAGCGGGTTCGAGGCGGGCGCCTTACCGGGGCGGACGAAGAGAAGCGCCGTGCTTTCCGGTGCGCGGCTTGCGTAATCCGTAAGCGCGTTTGCGGTATCGGCGTCAAATTCCGAAACAACGACAACGCGCAGCTCGTCGAAGAACGGCAAAGTCTCCGCCGCATTCTGTACTTCCGAAGCGAGGGGAGCCTTCAGCTGCTGTGTGTTCATGTCCCGCAGGTCGGGATTCGTGCGCTCCAGAATCGCCCGTACGCCTTTGTTCAGGCTGTATGGGTCTTCCCCGCAAAAATAATACGCGCCGCCAATGGGCGCGCCGCCCGCCAGACGGTTGAGAAACGTGATTCCATCCATATTGGCTTATTATACCATCCGGCCTGCCACTTGCAAACATTCGTTCTATTTTTTGTTCGATTTCTTATGAAACCCATCTCCGCAGCAGCATCCACAAAGTTATCCACCAATGGAGGATAACGCTGTGGACAATGTGTATAACTAGGTGATGTTCTGGTGGAACAAAACCCAGAGCAAGGAGGCGAGCGCAAACGCCGAAATCGAGTAAATCGCCCTTTTTGCAGGGCTATGCAGGCAGAGTCGCGATCCCAAGAACATGGCAAACAGCCAGAGTAAATAGGTTATTCCGGGCGGAGCGGCAATTTCCAGCGTCAGGCTGCCGCCATAATGCGCGACGGCAAGGATTACATCCAGCGCCAGCCGCGCAATCCAGCAGATTCCGTTGCCCAGCGGAAACCAAACGTAGGAAAGCGCCGTTCCGGCGAACGCCGGAATCAAAAAAACGGACGAAATCGGAATTACGAAAAGATTCGTCACAATCGAAAGAAACTGCGCCTGCTGGAAGAACAGGCAGGTGGTCGGCAGGGTGCCAATTACAACCGCAACGCTCGCGGCAACGAGGCCGGAGGCACTCGATCCGAGCCGCTCAAGCGGCTGCTGAAACACCGGCGTTAGCAGCGCCATGGACAGCACGGCGACGAAGGAAAGCTGGAACCCCGCGTTCCAGAGCGAATAGGGGTTGTACAGCAATATCAGTACAAACGCCGCTGAAATGGAACTGACAACGTCCGGCCGCCGCTGGAGCGGAAACGCAAGCAGCGCAACGAGCAGCATGATGAGCGAACGTACCACCGGCGGTGAAAATGCCGTAATCGCCGCGTAAAACAAGCCAAATACCGCCACTGCCGCAAAACGCACCCAAGCATTGCGGCGAAATAGCAGTGAAAACGCAACCGCAAGCAGGGAGACATGCAATCCCGAAACGGAAAGCAGATGCGTAATTCCCGTGTTGCGGAAGGCGATCAGCGTGTCTTCGTCGATATCCGAAACGTCGCCGAGCAGCATGCCCTTCGCCTCGCCGGGCGCATTTGGAAACAGCGCGGAAACCTGTCCGCCGATATTTTCCCGCAATGCGAGCAAGCGGCCGTATGCATCCATCGGCGTGTCTCCGACGATCTGTGCCGTTTGTTTTCCAAAAGCGACAGCGTAAACGCCTTGATAGCGGTCGTTGAGACGGTATTCCCCATCCGAACGCTGTACGCTTGCCTCTGCGGAAATCACCTGACCGTAGCGAGGCAGGGTAGAAAACGCGGCATAAAGCCGGAGCCTTCCGGAGATCGGGTTTTTATTCAGCTCCGCTTGATCCAGGTACACGCGGTAAGTACCATCCTCGCGCAACTCCGGCTGCTCGCAAACGCGGCCAAGCACGGTTCCTCCGCCCTCCGGTACGGTGCCGGAGCCGATCAGGCCGACGCGCAGAATGCCAACCGCCATCACGGCAAAGACTGCCGCTAGCCAGAGAAAACGGCGCAATCGAACAACGAACACCGCCGCAAGCAGCGCGACAAACGCGGCGGCAACCGCCAGCGGAATCGAAAGACTTTCCCCGACCAGCAGCCCAAAGAGCATCCCCGCCGCGAGCAGCAGCATGGGACGAACGTGAAACAGCGGCCCCAAAGGGCGCCGCTGCATAGCCGCCGCTGGCGTTTTTTCCAGTAACGGCGTTTGATCCATATATTCCGTTCCGTCTTTGCACAGCATCGGTTCGAGTTAAGCACAAGCCGCCCCGTTTGTCAATTCCATTGCCGCGCGAGGCTGCAGAAATATGCTTTGCCATATGGATTGCCGAACAATGAATGACCGGTGCACGGCCCTTCTGCCGCCGTGCTTTTGGAAACACTCTCTAGTTTTTGTTTCCGTTGTTGCTGACCGGATCGGTTTCACTCGGCACAAGTTCGGAGTAGCCAAACATCAGCCCGTCCGGTACCGCGCGCTGATAGGAAATATCGTTGCTGTCGCCAATGCGGTTGCCGGAGTGCGAATTGAGCTGCTCCCCCATAAAGATCATGCCTGCGGACAGGCCTCCGTCGAGGTTATACGCCAGCTCGCAGTCATACTGCGCAAACAGGTCGGCAAACTCCCAAACCGTCATGCCGACGCTGTAGTCCTTTTGCCGGCCATCCACCACAATGGCGATATAATGCCCCGGTTCGAGATAACCGATGCCCGCGCGCGGGTTAATCCGGCGGACGCGGTGGTATTTCGCGTTTTCGTTCACCACGCCGTCCTTGATTAAAGTCGGGCCAAAGGAATATGCGTTCTCCACGCCGTCCTCAAGCAGAGTCTCTCCGCGCGTTTCCCATTTCGCGAAGATACGCATGGACATATCGGGATAGATCGCGAGGGTATCCTCCGCGTTTGCTTCCGAAAACAGCCGTCCGTCGCGAATCAGAATCCCTTTTTCGTCTTTTTCGCTGTTAATCAGGTTATCGCCGGTCAGCCAGAGGACCGCTTTTGCGCGGCGCGCCATGATCCAGGGATAGATTGCTCCGTGTCCGGTATGCCCCTCCGCGCCGAATCCGGGGCGGAACTGGCTGATGTCCTTCATGTGGATATCCGCAACGAAATAGGTAATCGGCTTGCCGTCCGCATTCGTTGTGCTCACGCGTTCAATATCGACGCCGAGGCTGTCCGAGCGGTAGGCCCAGTGTCCGTGCTCGCTGTCCACAATGACAACCTCCGCAGGATCGCCCTCTTTCCGGTAAAAGTTCGCCTCAAACGCGGCAACGGGATCAAGCGTCGGCTCCATGCTCGGCGCGGGCGTTTCCGCGGGAGAAGCGCTGTCCTGCGCGTCCGCTTGCTCCGGTTCTGCAGTGGCGGCGGCCGCTTGCGGTTTCGGCTGCACGTCCGCCGGCTTCGCCTTTGCGCCCGCCAGCATCGCGCTCGCAGCAAGCCCGACTGCCAGCGGAATCAGGCAAACGCAGACCGCGTCGCCCTTATTTCGGCGCGCTTTCATCGGCCGAAACGCCAGCAGGAAAAGCCCTGCGGAAAGCGCAGCGCCTGCAATCAGACAGATCGCCGAAGGGCCGAACGTTACGTTCAGGCGGTCGAGCATGCCCGGCTCCGTCTTTGCCGCCTCGCTTTCGGCAGGCGCGCCCTCAGGCTCGTCCGTCGCCTCCGGCGGTTTGGTTGTTTCCGGATCTGGCACGGGGGAAGGGGACGCCGGCGCATAAGCCAGCAAGCTCGACGCATCGATATGCTCAAACAGGTCGTTCTTCGCTTCGTCCTCGCCAACGGCGGAATACGAGAGCGTATAGGCGCCCGCGGAATCAATCGCAAACCCGAACACGCGCTGCGAAGCCTGCAAATCGCAGGCGGCCTGCGCCACCTCGGCGGCGGTCCTGCCATCGAAGGCGTTCAGCGGCGCGTTCATGTCGAGAACGGTTGGACTCGCGCCCTCTGTTGCGCTGAGCGTATAAAACTTCTGCACTTTTTCGCTCTCGCGCACCGCGCGGACGGCGCACTCGTTCGTAAACCGATGCGAACCGGATTCGTCCAGCGGTGAAAACGTGACGACGACCTTCGGATTCAATAACGCAATCTCTGTTTTCAGATATTTGATCAGTGTGGTCTTGTTAAACTCCTCCGCAGCCATGTCATAGGATTCATAGTTGCTGCAGGTAAAGCCGCCAAAGATCGGATATTCGAAAATTCCCGCCGAAATCAGCCCGTCAAACGTTTCGTCCACACGCGCGCGCTTGCCATAGTCCGAAAGGAACAGCACGGCGATTTTCATGCCCTTTTCACGCGCATAGACCGGCAGAAGCGCGCCGAACTGTCTCCATTCATCCCCGGGTCCGACGGCGATGATCAGTAAATCCGCCGAGGACAGCGAGGGAAGAAACCCCTGCGACGCCGGAACACTTGTTGCGTAAGCCTGCATCTCGCCGATCGCACCTTCGGAGCCGAGGGTAACGGTCACGCTGGCACAAGCCGGCTCAAGCGAAACAACGCTGCGGAGAAAACCGTCCGCAACCGTTTCTTCCTTGAGCGTGGCTCCGCCCGCATCCAGCTGCGATACGGTATAGCTGGATGGAACGGCGTACCAGTCCAGCACCAGGGTACAGCTCGCGGACTCCGGCGTAACGATAACCGCCGCGCCCGCTTTCAGGGATATCCGGGTCGTAACAAGCCCGTCGCTCAGGCGATAGGCATACGGCGCGGATTCCTCCGGCAGGGAAAACGAGCAGCCGACCGAAGGATCGGCCGGTTGCGAAGGAATCGATTCTTCCGCGCGCGCAGCCGCGGGAGCGCTCAGCAACGCTAATCCGCAGATGAGCAGCGCTAGTATTTTTTTCATGATGGATCGTTAACTCCGGTGTTTTGTTTTCTTTTTGCCCGCATGGACTGCAAGCACCGTAACGCCCGCAATCAAAGCCAGCAGAAGCGCCGCTCCAATCGGCAGCGCAGGATTTCTTAGAATATTCGCTCCACTCGTTTCTGCTTCCAGAACCGGAGTGGCGGTAACGGTGGAAGTCGGTTCCGGCGCCGGGGTCGGTTGCGCCGTTGGCTCCGGCGTTGGCGCAACATAGTTGGAAAGACGCGCGGGATCGATATGCTCAAAAAAGTCGTTCTTTGCCTCGTCCGCGCCGACCGCCGAATAGGCCAGTCCGAACTCCGACGAGCTGTAGTCCCCTTCGTCGTAGACGGTCTGGTGATACTCCTGCTGGGAAACATGCATATCGTAGGCTTCGTTCGCCAGCTCCAGCGCGGTTTTTCCGCCGAAAGAGGAGAGCGGAGCGCGCCAGTCCATCGTGACCTTTCCTTCCGCGTAAAGATGCAGATAGAGCTTCTGTGCCTGCCAGACACCGTAGCGTGCCGCCGAGTCCGGGAATTGTGCTGCATCCGCCGCCAGCGGAATGGCTTTTTGCAGGCAGTACGCGGTCGCCATATGCGCGCCGTGGCCGTATTCGCCGTTTAAATCGTGCGAAACGATCACCTCCGGCCGGAACCGCCGGATCAAATCGACCAAAACGCCTGTCGTCTCATCCTCACCCCAACGCTTGAGCGCGTCCGCAAGCGACTCCGTATACGCATCCCGAAACGGCAGGAACACCGGCGCATTGCGAACGCCGAGATGCCAAAGACCGGAAAGCGCCTCGTCCACGCGGATGCGCTCGCCGTTTGCCATGTAGGCTACCTGCACCGCAAGCCCGCGTTCGCCCGCATAGGTTGGAATCGTTCCGCCAAAGTAGAGCAGTTCATCGTCACAATGTGCGGAAACGACCAGCAAATCGGCTTTCACCAGCGGCGGCTTCCAGTCGAACGCGCCGTCCGGCAGGTCTCCCGCCGTGTAAAGCGTCAGTTCGGAAAGCAGCAGCGTTTCATCCTCGCTCAACAGGCGGATCGCCCGTGCCTCCGGAAGCAGGGGAAGAAAGGCATTATAGAGCGGATCGGCCAGCATTTCGCGGCTCAACTCAGCTCCCTGTGCGTTTGTCTGCACCAGTATAGCAGAAATCGGCAGCGCATACCACTTTAGATATACGCCCGCCACCGATTCCGCGTCCGTCCAGGTGCAGGAATATCCTTCGTTCGGCGCGAGCCTCGCATAGGTTTCCACATTGCCGTCTTTCGTGCGCTTAACCGCGCGCGCATCCTCCGGCGCGAGAACGGAAACCGACGCGGTAACATCCTCCGCCGTTTTCGCGTTTTCGGCATGCGAAATCGCCGGCGCGGTCAGCAGGAACGCGACCGCGCCGACGAATAGAATTGCCCGCATTGTTTTCATGGCAAGGGTCAAATGGCGAGTTTCCTCCTAGCGTTATTTTGCCGCAGCGTCCATGATCGCGTTGGCCTCGCGCATCTCAACCTCGGTCTTGGCGAGATGCTTGCGGCCAAAGAGCAGCAGCAGTCCACCGCTGCCAAAGAGAAGCAGCAGGCTGAGGATGCCGATCGACGCGCGGTCGGTCAGCATATAGAACATGGCGTAGAGCAGGGGGCCGATCACGGTCGCGAACTTGCCGAAGACATCGTAAAAGCCAAAGTATTCCGCGCTGCGCGTCCGCGGCACGAGTTTGCCGTAGTACGAGCGGGAGAGCGCTTGGATGCCGCCCTGCACGGTGCCAACGAGCACCGCAAGCACCCAGAAGAGCGCGGTAGCCGTCGTTTTTGCGCCGATATAATTCTGCTGCTTTTGCGTATCCTTGGCATAGACCGCAAGCTCCTTGCCAGCGGTCTCGATGGCCGCGACCGCTGCGGAACGGCTTTCCTCGCCTGAGAACTGGTAGCTCACGCCCGTTGGATCGTCGGCTTTGCGCACGGAGTCTGCAACCACCTCGGCGAATGCAGCGGAGCGATCCTCCGCTGAAAGCGCGGCGCGTGTATCTTCCACAAAGTCTCTCTGGAGCGATTCCCAGGCCTTTTGATCCTCTTTGGTCTCGAACGCGACGCCCTGCGCGGAAATGCTCGCACGCGTCGTCGAAACCAGATCGAGCTGATAAGGTTCGACCAGCCGCCCCATGAAGAACCCGACGCCGCAGATGACGAAATACATCGCGATGGCCGCAATGATCATTTTTATGGCGCCGAACTTGCCGGAAAGTTTGCTGAAGAGAATGGCGCAGGGTGCGGCGACGAGCTGCGTCACCAGCAACGCAAAGATCATGCCCGTCGTTCCAAGGCCGAGCGTTGCGCCATAGTTGGTTGCCAGAGAGATGACCGCGCCGACACCGTCGATATAGAGAAAATATGCAATCAGGTAAATAAACAACCCCCTGTTGCTCACGCAGCGCTTCATCGTATCGACTAGGTTGCGAAACGCGTGCTTGGCGAGCTCGCTTGGCGGGGTTTCGACATAATGCGTTTGTTTGACATTTTTGAGAATCGGGATCGAGAACACGAGCCACCATACGGTGACGATCAGGATTGCGAACTTCATCGCGATTGGATCGTAGTTCCTCAGCAGCATAACGGCGATGGAGATGATAAACGGGATCGTGCTTCCGCCGATATAGCCCATCGCATACCCCCAGCTGGACACGCGATCCATGCGCTCTTCTGTGGTAACGTCCGTAAGAAACGAATCGTAAAACACGCAGGAACCGCTAAAGCCGATGTGCGAAATCACGTAGCCGATGAGCATCCATTTCCAGTCGCCCACAAACGCGAGCACGGCGGTGGACAACGTTCCGATCAGGATGAACGCAAACAGCAGCTTTTTCTTGTTGCCCTTAAAGTCTGCCACCGCGCCCAGCGTCGGCGCGAGAAACGCGCCGATGAGCGAAGCGATCGATACGCCGATGCCCCACCACTTGTTGCCGAGGTCTCCAGCCACGCTGGCATAGTAGATCGGGAAAATGACCGCCATGATATTCGTGGCGTAAACGGAGTTCGCCCAGTCGTAGAAGATCCAGCTCCTCTCCATCTTGGTGAAGCGCTTGCTTTCGTCGCGCTGACGCATGAATGGATCACCCTCTCCCAAACTCAGATTTGATCAATAAAGAGAACAAGAGCTGATTGCAGTATAACATTCTTCGAATCGGTGAACAAGGAAGTTTACGTTCCGCCTACCGGCGGGTGTGGTTTCTGCGCAAATTTTACGAATACGGAACACGTCTCTGATTCCGATAGAACAAAAGAGCAGCGTTCTATTGCCGGATTCTCAAGAGAAAACCAAGGGGTTCCGTGCGTCTGCGCGGAACCCCGTTCTCTCGTTACTCCTCGGTCGGTGCCGCGGTTGCTTCCGCGCCTTCCATCGCAATTTCGGTTTCAGGCGCTTCCGCTTCTTCCGCGTGCGGAACGATCTCGACCGACACCACGCGGGTGCCTTCGTCCACACGCATAAGGCGCACGCCCTGCGTATTTCTGGAAATCACGTTGACCTGATCGAGCGGCAGGCGGATGATCGTTCCGTCGTCGCGAATCAGCATGACGTCCTCTCCCTCCGCGGTCATCTTGAGGCAGGCCAGATCGCCCGTCTTTTCGGTGAGCTGCGTCGCGAGCACGCCCTTGCCGCCGCGGTGATGCAGCGGGTACTGATCCTCCGGTGTGCGCTTGCCCATGCCGAGTTCGGTGACGGTCAGCACGTTTCCGCCCTTGACCACCTTGACCATGTCGACCACCGCGTCGTCTTCCGAAAGATTGATGCTGCGAACGCCCATCGCATTCCTGCCCATGGGTCGGACGTCCTCCTCCGCAAAGCGGACGCACTTGCCCTTTTTGCTCGCAATGATGAACTCGTCGTCGCCCATGCTGTATTCCACGGCGATCAGCGCGTCCCCCTCGCGCAGGCTCTGGACGATCAGACCTCCCTTGCGGATGTTCTGCAGTTCGCTCACCGGCGTTTTTTTGATGATGCCGTCCCGCGTTGCCATCACAAGGTAGCCTTCCGTGCCTTCGCCGGCAACGGGGAACATCGCGGTTACCTTTTCACCCTCGCCAAGCTGGAGCAGGTTCACGATTGGCATGCCCTTCGCGTTTCTGCCCGCTTCCGGAATGGCGTAGCACTTCTTGCGGAACGCGCGACCAAAGTTCGTAAAGAACAGGATATGCGTATGCGTGCTCGTAACGAACAGCCGCTCGACGAAATCCTCCTCGTGCGTCCCCTGACCGATAACGCCGCGTCCGCCGCGGTTCTGCGCGCGGTAGGTGTCCGGCGTGAGGCGCTTGATATAGCCAAAGTGGGTCATGGTGACGGCCATATCCTCTTCCTGAATCACATCGTCGAGGTCGATGTCGTCGATCATCTGCGTAATCTCGGTGCGGCGTTTGTCGTTATGCCGCTCCTTGACCGCCAGCGCCTCTTCCTTAATGATGGCGAGGAGTTTGCCCTGGTCGTCCAGAATGCCCTGCAGATAAGTCACGCGCTCGCGCAGCATGCGATCCTCCTCCAGAATTTTATCCCGTTCGAGGCCGGTCAGCCGCTGGAGCCGCATGTCGAGAATCGCCTGCGCCTGCCGCTCGGAAAGACCGAAGCGATCGATGAGCTTTTGCCGCGCTTCGTTTGGATTTGCGCTCTTTTTAATCAGATCGACAATCTCGTCGATGTTATCCAGCGCAATGATCAAGCCTTCCAGAATATGGAGGCGTTCCTTCGCGCGGTTGAGATCGTACGTCGTGCGCCGGGTAACGACGTTTTTCTGGTGCTCCAGATAGTAGTAAAGCACGTCGCGCAGAGGCAGCACCTTCGGTTCGCCGTCCACCAGCATCAGCATGATGACCCCGAACGTCGCTTGCAGGTCCGTGTGTTTATACAGTTGGTTCAGTATGACGTTCGCGTTAACGTCCTTCTTCAGCTCAATCACGACCCGCATGCCCGTACGGTCGGTCTCGTCCCGCAGGTCGCTGATTCCTTCCACGCGTTTTTCGTGCACGAGCTCGGCAATGCGCTCCACGAGCCGCGCTTTGTTCACCTGATAGGGAATCTCGGTAATGATGATGCGGCTCTTGCCCGCGCCGTAAGCCTCAATCTCCGCCCGCGCGCGAACGACAATGCGGCCTCTGCCGGTACGGTACGCGCTCGCGATGCCGCTCAGCCCCATGATAATGCCGCCGGTCGGAAAGTCCGGGCCGGGCAGGTATTGCATGAGCGCGTCGCTGTCGATCTCCGGATCGTCGATCAGCGCGCAGAGCGCGTCGATCGTTTCACCGAGGTTATGCGGGGGGATGTTCGTCGCCATACCGACGGCGATGCCGCCGGAACCGTTGACGAGAATATTGGGGTAGCGGCTCGGCAGTACGGATGGCTGCATAAGCGTTTCGTCAAAGTTCGGCATGAAATCGACGGTATCCTTCTCGATATCCGCCATCATCTCGCTCGCCATCTTCGAAAGCCGCGCTTCCGTATAGCGCATGGCCGCCGCACCGTCGCCATCTACGCTGCCAAAGTTGCCGTGGCCTTCCACGAGCATATAGCGCGTCGAGAAATCCTGCGCCAGACGCACCATCGCGTCATAAACGGAGGAATCGCCATGCGGATGGTATTTACCGAGGCAGTCGCCAACGATGCGCGCGCTCTTGCGAAACGGTTTATCCGGCTGCAAACCCAGCTCGTCCATGGAATACAGGATGCGGCGATGAACGGGCTTTAACCCGTCCCTCACGTCCGGCAAAGCACGGTTGATGATCACCGCCATCGCGTAGGAAATGAAGCTCTTCTTCATCTCATTTTCGAGCTTAATCGGCACAATGCGGTTCACCGTCTGCGTCGGCACCGGGGGCTGCGTCATATTGTCTTTTTCTTCCATACTCTTACTCTCTATCTATCCTTGCTCTCGTTACACGTCCAGATCGACGACGAGTTTGCTGTTTTGCTCAATGAACTCGCGGCGAGGTTCGACCTTGTCGCCCATCAGCAGGGTAAAAAGCTCGTCCGCTTCAATCGCGTCCTCAACCGTTACCCGGAGCATGATGCGCTGTTCCGGATCCATGGTCGTTTCCCAGAGCTGCTCGGGGTTCATTTCACCAAGGCCTTTGTAACGCTGGATGGTCGGTTTCGGTTCGCGGCCAATTTCGTTGAGCGTTGCTTCCAGCTCCTCGTCCGAGTAGACATACTTCAGGTAGTTGCCGCGTTTGATCTGGTAGAGCGGCGGCTGTGCAATGTAAACGTACCCGTTGTCAATCAGCGGGCGCATATGCCGGTAGAAGAAGGTCAGCATCAGAATACGAATGTGGCTTCCGTCCACGTCCGCATCCGTCATGCAGATGATCTTGTGGTATCTGAGCTTCGTCTCGTCAAAATCCTCGTCCATGCCCGCGCCAAAAGCGGTGATCATGGCCTTGATCTCGGTGTTGGCAAGAATTTTATCGAGCCGGGTCTTTTCCACGTTCAGGATCTTGCCGCGCAGCGGAAGGATTGCCTGAAACGCGCGGTTACGCCCCATTTTTGCGCTGCCGCCCGCGCTGTCCCCCTCGACGATGAAGATTTCGCATTTGCTCGCGTCCTTCTCCTGACAGTCCGCCAGTTTGCCAGGCAGGGATGTGGAATCCAGCGCGCTCTTTCTGCGGGTCAGTTCGCGCGCTTTTCGCGCGGCGTCCCGCGCGCGGGAAGCGGTGATGCATTTTTCAATCACAAGCCGCGCGCAGGGAGGATTCTCCTCCAGAAAGCGCGTCAGCCCGTCCGCAACCGCGCCGTCCACAAGCGGACGGATATCCGCGTTGCCAAGCTTGGTCTTCGTCTGCCCCTCGAACTGCGGTTCCATGAGCTTGACGGAGACGATGGCGGTCAGTCCTTCGCGGATGTCCTCGCCGGAAAGCGCCGGATCGTTCTCTTTCAGAATCTTGTACTTCTTGGCGTAATCGTTGATCACGCGGGTCAGCGCGGATTTGAACCCGACCAGATGCGAACCGCCCTCAATCGTATTGATGTTGTTGGCAAACGTGAAGATATTTTCGTTGTACCCGTCGTTATACTGCATGGCGATTTCGACCGATCCGGTCTCCGCGCCGTCTTCCAGACGCTTTGCGCAAAAGAAGATCGGTTCCGGGTGCAGTACCTCTTTGTTTTTGTTGAGGTACTTCACGAACGAAACGATGCCGCCTTCGTAACAGAAAGACTTGATGTGCGCGGGGGTTTCGCGCTCGTCCGTCACCGTGATGCGAACGCCCGCGTTGAGAAACGCCATTTCGCGGAAGCGGCTGCTCATTGTATCAAAACTGAAGTTGACCTCGTCAAAGATCGTATGATCCGCCAGGAACGTGATAATCGTTCCGGTGTCACCCGCTTCGATGTCCCGCTCAATATGCACCTCGTTGATCGGTTCGCCGCGCATGAACTCCTGCACATAGGCGTGCCCGTCCCGGTGAATTTCCGCGCGGAGGGTTTCCGAAAGCGCGTTGACGCAGCTCACGCCAACGCCGTGAAGCCCGCCGGAGACCTTGTAGCCTCCGCCGCCGAACTTGCCGCCCGCATGGAGCATGGTCAGCGCCACGGTGAGCGCGTTTTTTCCGGTTTTTTCATGAAGCCCGACCGGAATCCCGCGGCCGTTGTCAATGACGGTTACGGAATTATCCGGACGGATGAAGATTTCGATATGCGTGCAGTAGCCCGCCAGCGCTTCGTCGATGGAGTTGTCCACCACCTCGGAAACAAGATGATGCAGCCCTCGCGCGTCCGTCGAACCGATGTACATGCCTGGACGGCGGCGAACGGCCTCCAGTCCTTCCAGAACCTGAATCTGCGACGCGTCATATGCCTGCTGATTGGGGAATTCCATGTTGTTCTATCCTCTCTGTAAGTCAACCGCGCACTGCGCGGCGTCTCTCTAGTCCTGTTCCGCTTCGGAAATCGTCAATACCGCAATTTCGTTCAGATACGCGCGGCTGATTTCGCTTCTCCAGCGTTTTTCCAGCGTGCTAGAGGCAATATGCGAAGCAAACACCTTTTCTTTCCCGCGTTCGCGCAGCACGATATAGGACTTTGCTTTTCCAACGCAGGGGGTAAGCCTGTGTTCTTTCCGCGCGCGTTCAAGATAGGTCTTGGTTGGCTGCGCCATGCCCTTTTCGTTGATCACGAACAAAATTTTATCCAGCGGGATGCTCACGTCCGCGCCGATGTGCAGCAGCATCTGCCAGCCCTCCTCTAAACCTCGATCACGCGGCGATCCGCCACCTGATATACCTGCATCTGCTCCACGCCGGCCGCGGCAACCTCTTCCAGGTGCGTGCAGGTTAAAAACGTCTGGCAGTCCTGCGCGGCGATCAGCAGCATTTTCTGCCGGTTTCGATCCAGCTCGGAGAATACGTCGTCCAGCAGCAGCACGGGCGAATCGTCCTTCTCCGCGCGGAGAATTTCCAGCTGCGCGAGCTTCAGGCTCAGCACCGTTGTCCGCTGCTGTCCCTGCGAACCGTACACGCGGACGTCCGTCCGGTTGATCAGAAGCTTCAGATCGTCCCGGTGCGGGCCGACCGACGTGCTGCCGCGGTAGATATCCCGTTCTGCGGAATCCGCCAGCGCGAGGCGCAGGGTTTTTGTCAGCTCGTTTGCAGCCTCCGGCTGCACGTTTGGCTCGTACTCCGCAACGAGCGATTCCGCCCCGTCGGACAGCGTTTCGTGCTGTTCCGCGGCAATCATGCCCAGCCGCTCGGATAGTTCCGCGCGCGCCAGAATGATTGCAGAACCAAGCACGGAAAGCTGTTCGTCCCAGCAGGCGAGCGCATCGTAATCCAGCCCCTCGGCATCCTTGAGCAGCGCATTTCGCTGTTTGAGCGCATTGTTGTATTGCTGGAGCGTATAGTAGTAGGAAGGCCGCAGCTGCGAAATCGCCATATCGAGAAAACGCCGCCGCTCGCCCGGCCCATCCTTGACGAGCGCGAGATCCTCCGGCGCAAACATTACGACATTCAGGCACCCGAGCAGCTCGCCCGAGCGCGTGATCGGCGCGCCGTCGATCATCGTTTTTTTCCGGTCGCCCGGAAAGAGCTTGCATTCGATCCGGCGCGGGCCGCCGCGCGTATCCACATCCACCGCAACACTGGCAAACGCCTCTCCCGCGCGCACCATTTCGCCGTCCCGCACGGTGCGGTGACTCCGACCCAGCGAACATAGAAAAAGCGATTCCAGCACGTTTGTTTTGCCGGCGGCATTCTCGCCCGTCAACACGCATAGCCCTGCATCCGGGCGCAGGGAAAGCGACGGGTAGTTCCTGAAATTAACGAGCCGCAGGCCGGTGACGCGCATGAAAACGCTGCTCAAACTTCCCCAAATTTATTCCTGTATAGTATACCATGAAAAATACTCTCTGTATATATATTATAGAAAAGAGTTTCTTTTTTCAGGCAAAACATGCCTCTTTTATTCTGTTTTTTCGTTGTTTATAAACCGTTTTCGCCCTCTCGCCGCGGTGCTGCGTCCGGCCTTGCGTTCCGCGCAAAAAAAACCGAACCAGCGGCGCAACCGCCCGTTCGGCTTTAATCAAATTCTAAGCTCGGAATCCTTTGTGAAGAAGAATTACGAGAGCAGGTCTCCCTGATGCGCGACTAAAGTTGCGTCGAACACGCCCGGTACGCGCAGGAACTTATCGACGAAGTCCGTGTCGCTCTCGCGGATGCGCAGCTCGATCGTGAGCTCAATTCCATCGTGCTGGACGGTTTTGCTCTTAATATGCGCCTTGGGCAGCTGGCGGATCAAGCCCTTGATCTGCTGGCTCGCGCGGTCGTCAAAGTGCAGGATCAGAAGGTACGGCATGGAGCTGTTACCCTTTGCCGAGGTGATGATCACCATGATGACGCCAATGACCAGCGCGCCGATCAGGCCGACGTCCATGAACCCCGCGCCGAGCGCAAGCCCTTCGCCCACCGCCCAGAACATGTAAACCGTATCGATCGGGTCCTTGATTGCCGTGCGGAAGCGGACGATGGACAGCGCGCCGACCATACCGAGCGAGAGCGTCAGATTCGAGCTGATGAGCATGATAACCAGCGCGGAGACCATGGTCAGCAAGATCAGACTCAAATTGAACGAGCGCGAGTAAACAACCCCCGCAAACGTCTTTTTGTAGATAAAATACAGGAATGCGCCAATCGCCAGCGCCATCACCAGCGTCAGAATCACCTGCAGGGGATTGAGCGTGCTGGAAAACAGCTCCTTAATGTTGAACGCTGTTGCAAGCGGGTCGGATGCCGCGCGCAGAATGGGATTCATACGTTACCTCCTTAACATCGTCTTGAAGAATACCGGTCAGCGCGCCGGCGCTGAAATCATCGGTTAAAACTCGTATTGCCTGCAAAATACATACTTGCTTGCGGCGGTCCGCTGCGAGGCGCCAAGCGTCAGCAGTTCCTGCACATACAGCGGCAGGCTCTCGTTGAACTTGACCTCCAGCACCATGCAGTTGCATAAGTCCCAAACGGGATAGGTCACCACGTTCGGGTTGAACAGGTCGGTGCAGCGCATGGCGGTTCGAATGTTCTTGTCAAACGTAACGCGAACGTCCTCCGCCGGAAACACATAGGGCTCACGGATGTAGTCCACAAGTACCTTCGGGCGCAGATGATTCGAAACGAATATTCCGTAAAACTGCATGGCAAACGGGTTGTCGATGCTCTTGAGGCACTCGAACTTGCCGCGCACGATCTCTTCGCAGTCCTTTCGGCTGATGGAAACGCTGTCCTTCTTGATATACTGCCCTTCCTTATGCTTGCGCTCAAGCTTGATCGCGCTGTCCGAAAGGTTATAGATGCGAATGCGGAATTTATCCCGCGAACCGACGCCGCTCGCCTTTTCCCAAAGGGCGGAATCGAACGGATCGTCGAAATACAGGCTCCGGATGAAGTACTCTCCGCCGTTGATCGAAGCATGGTAATCCTGCTTGAGGCACGCCTTGATCCGCGTGGCAAGCAGCTTGTGCTCCCCTTCGGAAATGATGTACTTCAGTTCGTGCCGGTATTGCTTGCCGGCAAGCTCTCGATTATTCGCCATTTGACGCCGTATCTTCCAGTGTTGTCACGCGGCCGAAGATGCTCGTCATCTCCGAGTCGCTGAGGCTGAAGTAGTTCTGAACGTACTTCAGCGCATATTCCTGATAATGCTCCGCATATCCGCGGATATTATCGCAGTGCTGTTTCCAGAAATCATAGGTGATGTTGTTCCAAAGATCGACGTCGTACTTCATCTCGGCATCGATATTGCTCTGCAGCCGGTCCACCATGGCGTTGATCTTCTCCGGAGTATACACCTCATTGAGCATAATCGCTACTTTTTCGAGGAACATCTGCCTAAACGAGGCATTCCCCAGCAGCGCGCGAATCAGCACCGTCGAAGTAGCCTTGCTGGAGCCGTGCCCTTCGGGATTGAAGTAGCGGGAGAAGAAGTCCCTGCGGTAGCCGCTGGTGTACGCGTCGGAACTATCGTCGTTTCGGTTCATCGCCCAGCAGAAATCGTATAGAATCCAACGCCACTTGTTGTCCTTTTCCGGGCTGCGCCAGTATTTCACGTTGCCGGAGTCCGTGTTTCCAACGATGATCTCCGCGGCGACGTAAGTCGCGTAATTCTCCGTGTCCATGAGCGTATTGATATACTCATAGTTGGACGCGTCGCCAAGATCATGGCTGCCGGCCCATTCCACCATTTCGGTATAATCCTCCCAGCCGTTGCCGGCCAGAACGCAAAACTGGTTTCCATTGCCATAGAGCAAGTCAACCGAATCGGGATTGCTCAGTTGGAACCGTTCGGCGACAAAGTCCTCCGTAATCCGCTCCATAAAGTCGTAAACGCCCCAGTATCGCCCGTTGATAAGCACGACGACCTGTTTATGCGCCTGCACCACCACCGCCCGATCCTCCGGAAGGCCGTTGTTTCCCTCTTCAAAGAGCGTGGTCACCAGATTGTCGCGAATCCGGCTGTAGGTTGCGTCCTGCGCGCTTGCGCGGAGAATCAGCGATTTATAGCTCTGGATCGTCCGGTTTTCAAAGAACGGATAATTGAACATGGAATCGCCATAGGCGCCGCGCGCGATCAGCGCAAGGCCCTTTTGCTCGTTGTTGCGCGAGAACTGACCCTGAATCTGGATGATGCCGTCCCCGCTGTAAACGGAGACGCCGCTTGCGTCGATATAGTCAAAGTGCACATCCCGCTCCCATTCCCGTCCGAGCGGATCGGGATGGGACTTCGGCTGCGCGTTGAAATTGGCAAGGTTCCAGTTCGGGTCCTGCATGCCGGTCGCTATACGGATGTCGGTCGGCAACTGGCCGGAGACTTCCGCAAAATCGTTGCCGACAACGTAAATGCCGGTCGCGGGGTCCCAGAAATTCGCCGGGTCGGTCACGATGCTGACCACCGGCAGGGTATATTTGTGGCTTTCAATCGTACTCTCGCCCGTATAGATCACATAGGTCTGACTGGCGACATCGCTGCCCATATAGCCGCTCTGAAACGCGCGCACGCGCAGCGGCGCGGTTTTGGAAACCGTAATCGGACCGTTGTATCGCGCCGAACTCTCGGTTGGCACCGTTCCGTCCGTCGTATAGGTCACGGTGCAGCCTTCCGGCACTTCAACGCTGACCTGCTGCGCACTTTCGAATGTGCCGCCCGGCGTCAGGATTTTCGGTGCGTCCGCATATCCGGCAAAGCCGGAGCCGTTCGCCGCGTTGGGCGTTGGCTCCTTATAAAACAGCTGGCTCGTATCCGATCTGCCATAGCTTACGTCCGCATGTCCTTTGGGCACCTGAATCTTATCGAGTATCGTTCCGTCCGGCTGAAACAGAAACACCACGTCGCCTGCGGAGGAGATCCCGAAGTTCGTTTCTAGATTATTTTTTTTTTGCGCGTCGGACACGTTCTTACCCGACGCGAGAACCGTTAAATATTCGCCCGCATCGAGCGTGATATCGGGAAACACCCACTTGGCCGGATTCTTTGCGTTGTTGCTCAGCGCATACCCGGCCAGAGAAATGGGCGAGCTTGTTTGGTTATGAATCTCGACCCAGTCGTAATACCCTCCGTCCGGCTGCTTCAGGGTGGAAACATTCGCGTTGAGCACCTCGGAAATCACGATATCGCCCGTGCCGTAGGAGAGCGTCTTCATAAACGCCTGAAGTCCCGCGCTGTTGTTCTGGTACCCCGGCGTCGGCTGGGACGCCTGCGACCATTCGCCCGTGCCGTCCGGCACACGCGCGAAGCTGATATCCGTCTGCGCGCGGGTATAGTCGAACTGATCGAGAATGCGGCCGGCGGGCGTGGAAAACACAACGCTTTCCTGATAGGAAGCGAGCCCGAACGGCGCTTCGATCTTGTCCGATCCTTCCGGCGTTTCACGGCCGGTGCAGTAGATCAGCAGCACGCCGTTTGCGGCAATCTTCGTTCCCTGCGGCAAGGTATACTTCAGCGGCTGCGTCGGCGAATCCGATATGCCGTAGCCGGTAAGATCGATTTCCGACCCGGTGGTATTATACAGCTCGATCCAGTCGCAGTATGCGCCGTCCGGTCCGATCAGGGTGGAGGCGTTGCTCGCCATGAATTCGTTGAGATAAACGCCGATCGATTCGTCCGCCGTTGCGGAGAGCGTTGCCAGATACAGCGCAGCGCCTTCCTCCGTATTCGGATAACCGGGACTAGGCGTCATCTCTTTCCAGGCAGACGTATCCTCCGCACTGCGCCCGAGCGAATATCCGCTCGCAACGGGTTTCAGGGTAATGCTGTCCACCACTTTGCCGGATACGGTGGTAAGAATCACCTCGTCCGATGCCGAAAGCTTAAATGGCGTATGCATGCTTCCGCGGGTCGTGTCCCCGCTGCAGAATACGACAAGATAGCCGCGCGGCTGAATGACCGACCCTTCCGGGAACGTCCATTTCGCGGCGGAAATCAGCTTGTCCGTCAATCCGTAGCCGGAAATATCCAGAGCGGCATCCGTATTGTTGTAGAACTCTACCCAGTCCGGAAAGTTTCCCGTTTCGTCGGGCACCGCGCCTTTGTTGCTGGTCATGACCTCGTTGATTTCGACCTGTGCGGCGGTTTCTCCCGTATCAATGGCCCCGCCGTTTTTTAAATAAAGAAAAAGAGCAACGACGCAAACAGCAAGCAGGACTATGATTAATAGCCTGCGCGCGGCCGCCGCTCTCCTTCTCCGTTTTGCCATGTATAAGATGCCCCTTTCGCGAAACACGTTCGCATTTTCGCAACGTCCAGTGTACCATATGGCCGCCGCCGTGCCAATGATACCCCGCGAATATTCACAAAATGTCCGAAATATACCACATTCGCACCACATCGGGCGAAGAACCGACCATCGGTTCGCTTCGTTTATAAAACGCCCAGCAGAATGACGGCAACGAACAACGCAACAACCAGAAACACGCCGCCGAGGATTGAAAACACGCGCGTAAACGGCCGCATCTGCCGCGCGTCCTCTTCGATGTACACCCGGCCGATGTTCTGCGGATCGTAATAGACGGTAACGGTCTGCCCGACCAGCAGATTCGTTGTGCTTGTGTAGCCGGAAACATACTGGTACGGTTTCCCGTCGATGGAAAAACTATAGATCGCGCGAATCCCCGCTGACCCAAGCGAACTTTGATATGCGCTGACGGTGCCTTCCGTCGAAGAACTGCAAAGCGCGCGCTTGCGGTTCTACGACGCCCGAAAACCGAGGCCGACGGTAAGAAACGTCAGCCCGATGATACCGAACGTTCCCGAAAAAATCCAGGTAAACAGCTGGGCAAAGGTGATGCCCGTTGCGGGGATCAGCGTGGTCATAAAAATCTCCTGTTTTCGCGCGGCGCGCTTTATTCTTCCGTTTTATCGTTCGACGCGGACGGTTCTCCGTTACGAAGCTTCTCGCGCCGCTCATGGTTTTCCCGGATTTTCGCTTCCTGTCCCTGATCGGAGGGAAGATAATACCGTCTGCCTTTGAGCGAAGGCGGCATATAGTCCTGCTTCACCCAGTGGCCGGGATAATCGTGCGGATAGAGGTATCCCTTGCCGTGGCCGAGTTTGCCCGCCCCCGCAAACGAGGTGTCCCGCAGATAAATCGGAACGGGCTCGTCGTAGCTCTGCTCCGCGTCCGCCGTCGCCTCGCCCAGCGCAATTACGACGCTGTTGGACTTTGGCGATTCGCAGAGGAATATAATCGCCTGCGTCAGCGAAAGCCGCGCTTCCGGCAGGCCGACGTGGTCCAGCGCCTGCGCGGCGGCAACGGCCTGAACCATTGCCTGCGGGTTCGCCAGCCCGATATCCTCGCTCGCGTGCGCGATCAGCCGCCGCGCAATGATGCGCGGATCGACGCCCGCATACAAGAGCCGGGTGAACCAGGCGATGGCCGCGTCCGAATCCCCGCCGCGCAGGCTCTTGCAGAATGCGGAGAGCATATCGTAAAAGAGCTGCTCGTCGCACTTGATGACCTTCTTCTGGCTGGATTCGGCGGCGATTTCCCGCGTAATATGCACGTTTCCCGTTCCGTCCGCAGGGGTGGTCAGCACCGCGAGCTCCAGCGCGTTGAGCGCGTTGCGGCAGTCCCCGTTTGCGATGGCGGAAAACGTATGCAGCGCCTCGTCGTCCAGCGAAACGTTCATTTTGCCAAAACCGCGTTCCTCGTCCGAAAGCGCGCCGAGCACCGCCTGCTCCACGTCCTCGTTCGTCAGCGGATAAAACTGGAATACCCGGCAGCGGGAGACGATTGCGCTCGTCATCGCAATCATGGGGTTTTCCGTTGTCGAACCGATGAACCGGATCGTACCCTTCTCCAGGGCGGGCAGTAGCGAGTCGCTCTGCGTTTTGCTCCAGCGATGGCACTCGTCCAGCAGCAGGTAAGTCGGCTGGCGGTAAAGCTTGAGCCGCTCCTGCGCTTCCTCCACGATGGCGCGTAGTTCCTTGACCCCCGCCGTGACTGCGTTGAGCTTGACAAACGCTCCTCCGGTCGCGTTGGCGACAATGGCCGCGAGCGTGGTTTTGCCCGTGCCCGGCGGCCCGAAGAAGATGGAGGACTGGAGCCGGTCGGTCAGGATTGCGCGGCGGAGCAGCTTGCCCTCGCCGACGATATGCTTTTGCCCGATAAACTCGTCCAGCGTGCGCGGGCGCATGCGATCCGCAAGCGGCGCGTTTTCCTCTATATTATTCTGAAATAAATCGCTCATACCTATTCGGTTTCGGTCGTTTGTTGTTCCGTTTGCGGTAAATCCCGTATGGCTATAATGTCGCTAGTCGTTCGCCCGCCCTTATAAGGTTCGTTGATAAATCCGGTTTGGGAAAGCAGAATGCTCGAACGTCCCCCGTCGAGATTATACGCCCGCGCAAAACCGAGGTCTTCGCAGAGCTGCGAGAGCTGTTCCATGGTCAGCCCCTTCGAATCCTTCGTTCTTCCGTCCACCACCAGAAACGCGTAGTGCCCCGGTTCATAGTAACCCAGCACGGAGCGCGGATTGGCCGGCTGCACCGCGCTGCGGAATTTCGTTTTCGCGTGCCCCGTCTCGTCCAGCAGCGACGGCCCGAACACCCAGGTTTGATATACGTCCATACCGGCAAGCGCATCCTTCGTGAGCTTGCGGTAAGGATAGATCGCAAGTTCCCCGCTGTCCAGCAGCACCGCAATATCCCAGTTTCGCGTTACATGACCCGCATAGACCACGCCGTTTCGGATCACCGGCCCGTACACGTGGATGGAATAGTAATCCCCGTTCATGGCAACGATTCCATCGTCGATCGAATCGAACATGTTCTGAACGGTTGTCGACGCTCCACGAAACGCGTCCCCGGCAAACGCGGTCACCAGGCAGGAGAGGTCCTGCACGTAGACGTCCGCAAGGAAATACCGGCTGTCCTCCGTTTCGCCGGAGGATATCGTGACGGATACGTTCTTACTGTGATAGCCGCCGTTTGGGTCGCTTCGCGTGCCGATATAGCAAAACCGGTTGAACAGGCGCTCGCTGCAAAGCCCGGTGGAAATCCGCTCCCGAAAGTCCGCCAGATCGGAAATGCCACCGACTGCAAACAGAAGCATTGCGCGCGCGTCGTTTCCGCTCAGCGCGCCGTTGCCGGTCAGGTCGCAGTCCGGCTGCGTGTCCATCGCGACCTTGCCGACCGGATAACTTCGCAGCAGCAGTGCGGCGTCCGCGGCGCTCAGCCTTCCATCCGCGTTAAGGTCTCCTGATGCTGCGGCGCCGTCCGCCCGCGCGCGTACGGGAGCGGAAAAAATCACCGCGCAAAGCAACACAACCGCAAGGCCGACTGCCGCTTTCATTCGTTTCATATCCCGTTTGCCACCCGTTTCACCGTAACGGCGTTTCACTCGTTCCTGTTCGTTTTAATGCCCGTCAGTAGCCCGGCAAACCGGCTTCCGCTCGTTTTGCCGTCAAGGCGTTTCTCCTGCGTCCATACCAGGTTCGCAAAGATAAAGAATGTCGCTCACCGTACGTCCCCCGTCCGGATTCGTGTTGATAATCGAATTCTGCGTTGCCATCACCGAAGAATTCCCGCCGCTGAGCACATACGCCTGCTTGCAGCCCAGCGCGCCAAAGAGCTCGGCAAGCTGCGGCAGCGTCGCTCCCTTTGAATTTGCGTTTTGGCTTCCATCCACAACAACGAAGCAGTAATGACCCGGTTCATAGTAACCAATCGCGGTGCGCGCGCTGTGGGAATCCAGGATTCGCTCGCTGTTGATCTTGGTCAGCGGCTTGCCCTCGTCGTCCAGAAGGCGCGGACCGCCCGTCCATATCTGGTATACGTCGCTCTGCTCCAGCGTTTCAAGCGAAACCGAATCGGCCGCATAGGTCTTCAGCTCCCCGTTCCGGTAGAGCACGCAAAGATCCGTTCCGCGGTTGTACGAGTCGCGGTACCAAACGCCGTTTCGAACCATCGGGCCAAGTTTCTGGCTGGAATATCCGTCCCCGTTGATTGCAAGTATCGCGCTGTTCTGCCTTGCGATCGAAAGCGTCCGTTCTTTTCCGCCAAGATAAACGCCGCCTGAAAACGCGGTTTTCAGACTATTTACATACTGCAGGTAAATATCCGCAACGTAATAAACGTAATCCTCCCGCACGGCGCTTGAAACGGTAACGCTCACATTGCGGCTTACATAGCCGTCGTTCTTCATCTGCGTGCCGCTATAGGAAAAACGGTCCATATGCCGCTCTCCAAGCAGGCTGTCCGGCGTAAGCAGGGAAAGCTGGGAGAATGCGCCGATCTTCCCCGTGGCATACAGCAGAATGGCAACCGCATCCGGCGCGCCGACCTCCATGTTGCCCGTTGCGTCGGCAATCACGCTCGCCTGCGCGTCCAGCGACTCGTATCCGCCCGCCGCTCGAAGCGTTTTTGCCGCGTCCGCAGCGCCGATCCGCCCGTTTTGATCCAAATCCCCCGTGTTTCCGGATTCCGCGCGAGCCGCGCTAAAAGAAAGTGTCGTCAGCGCACAGAACGCCAGAATCAGCAGGATTCCACGCTTCATTTCGTCCGTCCTTTCCGCTCATCAAGATACAGGCGGATAAAACCCTAGCATTCATCATAACACGTTTCGCCGGATTGTGGTAGAATGTTCCTGTTGGCAGCGGCCGCGCTTCCAAAGTTCCGTCGTCCCCAAAAGTTCCGCCCTTTCGCGGCAAAAGGCCGGATGGAAACGCACTTGCATATTCCTGTTTGTAATATGGAAAGGATGAAATCGCAGCATGAAAATCGGGCAGTTCAGCGACTCTTTTCTGCCGATTGTGGACGGCGTCGGGCGCGTGGTCTATCACTATGCGACGGCGCTTTGCAAACACGGCGAGGAGTGTTATGTGATCGCTCCGATGTCGGATACCGGATACCGGGGCGGTTACCCCTTTGAGCTCGTGGACTTTGCCAGTATGGAGCTGCCGCGCCAGCGCCAGTACAGCACGGGCATCCCTTCTCTGGACCCCCATTACGACGCGCGGATGCGCAATATCAGCCTGGATATCATTCACGCGCACTCCCCGTTCATTGCCGGGCTGGAAGCGCAGCGGCTTGCACGGCGAAGGAATATTCCGATGATCGGCACGTTCCATTCGCGCTACTATGACGATTTTTACCAATATACCCGTGCGGAAATGCTCGCGAATATCGCGGTTGCAACCATCGTTAACTTCTATCAGCGTTGCGACGAGGTCTGGACGGTAAGCCAGAGTTCCGCCGAAACGCTGCACGATTACGGTTACGCGGGCGATATCGTCGTGATTCCAAACGGCACGCCGGACGTGGAACCGAATCCCGCCCGCGCCGCGGCGGCGAAAGCGCATTTTCAGCTGCCGGGCGATCCGATTTTGCTATACTGCGGACAGATGAACTGGAAAAAGAACATTCTTCGGATCCTTGAAAGCTGCGCCGACTATCAGCAAAAGGGCAAGCCGTTTGTTCTCGTGCTGGCGGGGCAGGGGCCGGATACCAAGGCGATTCGCCAAAAGGCGGACGAACTTGGGCTCTCCGGGCGCACCCGCTTTACGGGTCACATTACGGACGAGGATCTTCTTTACGGATTATATGAAGTCGCGGATCTGTTTGTCTTTCCTTCGCTATACGATACCTCTGGTATGGTGGTTCGCGAATCGGCCGCCATGGAAACGCCGAGCGTCGTCGTGCGCGGCTGCGCAACCGCCGAGCCGATTATCGACCGTCAAAACGGGTTCCTCTGCGAGGATACGACCGCCAGCCTCTGCAGCATCATTGAACTGGCTCTTTCCGACCTTCCCATGACGCAAGCGGTCGGCCGGCTCGCCCGAAAGACGATCTATCTTTCCTGGGACGATATCGCCGCCAGTGCTCTGGATCGTTATTCCGCGTTGATTGAGCAGCACAAAGCAAACCGGAGATAAATTCCTCTGGTAACACAAAACGGAGCTGTAAGCTCCGTTTTTTCTTGCCCTGTTACCATTCCCGCAGCACCAAATCCGTCGTGCTCTCGCTGGCCGCTTCCAGCCGCAGAACGGGCGGACGGGCGGCATATTCGCGCCAGATCATATCCCGCAGCGCCGTTCCGTTGTGAAACCCGTGAATTACGCGGATGCGGTAAACGCCCTTGCTCCTTCGCAGTGCGGCGTCCAGCGCAACGCGTGCCTGAAACTGCGTTTTTCCATGCAGATCGAGCGTAATGCTTGCCTCCTTGGGCATATCCGCCTTACGCACCGGTATCCGCCCAGGGAAAGTTCTTCCATTCGCCGCCATGCAGCCGGTGCAGTTCCTCCGTGGCGAGCAGCCACTTCGCTACGCACTCGGTTTCGGGATAAAATTCGTAAAACTCACCCTCAAAGAAGGTGTAGATGCGGGAAACGTCCGTACACATGCCATAGGTCGGCAGAAGATGCGGGTCAAGATGAAACGAAAACGGCTCGCCGTCCTTTGTGCCGGAGTAGGTTAACCCGCTGTGGTCAAGGAGCAGCGCACCTTCCCCCGCGATCCTGCTTGTCGCTTGGTTTTTCAGCGGTTTGAATTCCGGCAGCACGCCGAGGCGAACCCGCTCCGTCAAACAAAACGTTTTGTCACGGACCGCGCGGTAAATCATCCTGCGCTCTTCGTCAAACCACTTCTTCGGCGTTTCCGGCAGCAGGCAGGTCTCATCCAGCGGGGAAAAGCTGTAATCCGGATTTACGCGCGCGCCGTTTCCACAGGAAAGGCAGACGATGGTATTCCCTTCGCCGCGCATGGAAAACTCCTCGCCGCAGCGCGGGCAGCGGTAAAGCAGTGTATGCAGTTGATGCGCGATTCTGCCACCGCCGTCGTAGGCGACCTTCGCTTTCCGGTTCCATTCGTAATCGTCGTTCTGGATCGCACGGTCGAGCGCAAGCTGGATTTCCTCCGCGCTCATCTGCTTGAGCTGTTCGGGCGAAAAGAGTATGTCGATCACAACTTCCACGCGGCCGAGACGCTCGTCGAGGCAGTATTTCGTACTGGTCAGATACCCGCCGGAAATTTTGGAAACATAGACCGGCACGCCAAAGTGCTTGAGCAGCTTTCCGCTGCCGATCGCGCTCGGCTGGTTTCCGCCGCCGATGGAACTCATACCCTCCGGAAACAGAATCACCCGGCCGCCGCTCCGCAGCACGCGGGCTATTTCTTTGATTGTGTAGATATCCGGCGTAAAGTTCTTTTTTGGAATAATCTGCAGGAGCCGGAAGATGAACGCCAGGTGGGAACGAAAGAATTCGTTATACCCCGCGACAAAGTTCAGCGTCTCCGGCAGAAGCACGACGCCGGTATAGATATAGTCCAGGCGCGATGCATGGTTGCTGACAAGGATATACGGCCCTTTGCAAGTGCGCGGATCGTTTTTGATCTCGGCATGTACGCCGAGTTTTTTAAAATACAGAATGCGCCAGAGATATCCAAGAATGCAGTAGATCAGCTTCGGCGGCTTTTTGATCCTGCGCGCGTGGAGTCTCTGCGCCAGCGTTTTCCGTTCCTTTGCCAAGAACCTGCACCTCCCAAACGACCAGTCTTTCCTGTTGAGCATTTTACCAAATCGTGCCGCCGGCAGCAAGGCGACAGATCGAACAACGGAGCGCTGCGCACGCCCCGTTGCTGAAACACGTTTTCAATTTCCGCCACCCGGCCTGTTTATGCGCCGCAGATGCGCTCCAGGCTCTTGTCGTCCCCCATCAGGTAAATGGAGTCCTCTTTATGGAACGGTTCGTTCGGATCAATATTGACGGAAACATGCCCGTCCCGTCGCATAGCGATGACCGACACGCCGTAGCGGTTGCGAACGTCGATCTGCGCGAGTGAGCGCCCGATCCAATCCTTCGGGATTTCCACCTCGTTGATACTGTACTCATCGGAAAGATCCAGCGAATCCAGAACACCCTCCGCAACCAGCGAACGCGCAAGGCGGATTCCGCCGTCGTGCTCCGGCTGGACAACGCGGTCCGCCCCGGTCTTGATCAGCAGCTTCTGGTGCAGGTCGTCCTGCGCCTTGGCGACGATCTTTTTCGCGCCCATTTCGCGGCACAGAACGGTGGCAAGCACGGACGCGCGGATATCGTCCCCAATGCAAATGACGACGCAGTCAAAATTGCGAATGCCAAGCTGCGCAACGGCACGCTCGTCCGTCGTGTCCGCCTGAATGGCGCGCATGACGTTGTCCTTCACCGCGCCAACGCGATCCGCGCGTTTATCCACGACGACAACCTCGTGGCCAAGCATCGTGAGCATACGCGCCGTGCTTTGACCGAACCTTCCCAACCCGATGATGAGAAAACTCTTGCTCATGAACGTCTCTCCTTATATTCGTTAAAACCGATCCGTCTGTATAGGCCGTTCGCCTTCTCCATCGGCAGCTTGTCAGCCGATTAAGATTTCCTCCTGCGGATAGTGCAGGACGACTTCCTTCGTGGTTCCCTCAACAAGCGACATCGCAACCGTTACAAGGCCGACGCGGCCGGCATACATTAGAAGAATCAAAAGAACTCGCGTTACACTTGAGCCGGCCGCCGAAACGCCCGTTGAAACGCCTACTGTGCAAAACGCGCTCGTCGCCTCATAGAGCTGGTTCAGCAGCCCTAAGCTCCCCGCCGGCATGTCCTGCTCGGAGAAGGAGAGCATGGTCGCCATGCCGAGCAGGAAGATGACGCCCAGCAGCGTAATGGTCAGCGCGCGGCGCACCTGCTCCAGCGAGATCGTCCGCCCGAAGATCACCGTGTCGAATTGGCCGCGGATATAGGCGCGCGCCGCAAGCATCAGTGTAAAGACGGTCGTAATCTTGAGCCCGCCCGCCGTACCCGCCGGACCGCCGCCGACGAGCATCACTAAAATGCCTACGCCTTTGCTCGCGTCGTGCAGCGCAAGCTGGTCGATGGAATTGAACCCCGCGGTGCGAAGCGTGATCGACTGGAACAGGGAGTTCACGATTTTGTCGAACAGCGGCAGATTGCCGATCGTCTTTGGGTTTTCGTATTCAATCCAGAGAAACAACAGCGTGCCGGCAACGATCATAAACAGCGTGCCAACGAGAACGATCTTACTGTGCAGCCGCAGACGCCGGAACCCCCGCGTCTGCCGAACGTTGATGATTACACCAAAGCCAAGCCCGCCCGCAACGATCAGCCCCATGATGATAAACAGCACAAAGGGGTTGGACTGATAGATTGTCATGGAACGGTAACCGCCCAGCAGGTCGAACCCCGCGTTGCAGAAGGCCGAAACACTGTGAAAAACGGAAAACCAAATTCCACGGAACACGCCGTAATCCGGTATGAACTGAAACGAAAGGAGCACCGCGCCGAGCAGTTCGAACACGGCGGTAACAAGCAGCGCGCCGCGCGCCAGACGGACGATTCCCTGCAGGCGACTTTCGCCAAGGCCTTCCGCCATGCTCAGGCGGTCGTGCAGCGAGATCTTCCGCCCCGTCATGGAAAACAGGATCATGGAGATGGTCATGATGCCAAGTCCGCCCAGCTGAATCAGAATCAGGATGACGATCTGCCCGAACAGCGTGAAATGCGTTCCCGTATCCACGACGACAAGCCCCGTGACGCACGAGGCGCTGGTGGCGGTAAACAATGCGTTGATAAACGGCAACGATGCGCCGTCCCTGCTCGAGATCGGCAGCATCAGAAGCAGCGCACCTGTCAATATGATGAATACAAACCCCAGCGGCAACACGTTGATCGGTTTGATCCCATGACGCATCTTTTGCATACGGTTGAATCGTGCCCCCCGCGCAGTGCTATCTGCGCAACACTATCCTGAAAATTGGTAAAATCGATACAAAGGCGAAAAACCGCAACTCCGAACCGGATTTGCCGTCTCGCCCTTGAAACGCTTACAGTATACTGGATTCCTCGCCGTTTTGCAAAAGAATCTCTTCACGATCCTCCTGCAATTGCAATTGCTGGGAAATCGGTTTAATCCAGCGCATGGAATGGAAATACGGAATCGTCATGATGAGCTTGGAAACGTCGTCCACCGCCAGCATGATGATATACGTGGCCATAAACGGCAGCTTCAGCACCAGCCCCGCGACGACGACCGCGGGCAGGATAAACAAATAATGCGAAAGCACGTCCGTAATCAATCCCACGCGCGTATCGCCGCCCGCGCGAAAGATGCCGACCACCTCCACATACGGAATATAGCGTACGCAGGCGTCGATAGCGAAGATCAGCAGCAGCGTCCTCGCCGTTTGTGAAGCGGCATCCGAAAGATCGAACAGCCCAACCAGCGGATAGCGCAGCGCCAGTATCAATAAACCGGTCATCGCGCCGAGCAGCGGGGTAAAGGCGAGAAACCGCCGCGCGTAGCGTTTGCCCTGTTCGATCCTGCCCGCGCCGATGGCTTTCCCCACCAGGATGTTGCAAGCGTTACAGATGCCCACGAAGAAAACGAACACGAGCCCTTCGATCGTCCGCTCAATCGTCAGCGCGGCATAGTTATCCGTGCCCATACGCCCGAAGACCATGTTGACCCCGATGATGGCAAAGCTCCAGAGCATCTCGTTGAGCAGCACGGAAAGCGCGCGGCTCCAGAACAGCTTCTGGAAACCCCGGATGCGAAAAATCCGTTTGAGTGGAGCAATCAATACGTTTCTTTTCATAGCGGAGATCACAAACATCAGAACCGGGTTCGCCAGCGACGATATCGCGGTTGCCAGTCCCGCGCCCGCAACCCCCATGGCGGGCAGTCCTGGCGCGCCAAAGATGAAGATATAATTCAGAACCGCGTTGAGCGCGGCGGCGAACCCGCTCGTCCACATGGGAATCTTCACCTGCTCCGTGCAGCGCAGCATTGTTGAAAACGCTAGATTCACGCTCAGCGAAACATATGACACGCAGGCAAAACGGAGATACCGCGCGCCCTCCTGAATGAGCGCCAGATCCTCCGTGAACAGTTTCATAACGGATTCCGGAAAGATCGCTACACCGATTGTAAAAAACAGCCCCATCGGCACCATGTACGCAAGCATGGTTCCATAGGCCTTATAGATGCCCTCGCGATTATCCGCCCCGTGATACTGCGCCAGAAAGACCGCCGCGCCGGAGGAAAAACCAAACGCAAGCAGTTCCACGAGAAACGATGCCCATCCGGCCAGTCCGACCGCGGCGATGGAAACATCCCCCAGGCGGCCGACCATGAGCGTATCAACCAGGCGGAAAGACGTCATGAGCAGGTTCTGCAGCGCGATTGGAATCGCAAGCGGAAGCACGTCCACCCAAAACGCACGGTCAAAGAGATCCCGCATCCACTTCTTCAGCATGCCGTCCTCCTTCTATATGAATTAAAAAGAAAACGCCCGCCGGACGAATCCGCGGGCAATATCGCAGGGTATCGTAATGCAGTTTGTATAGTATAGCAGGAACGCGGCGCGTAAATCAAGCGCCGCCCTCGATCTGCCTCGTTTTCTCCTCGGAATCCGGCTTGGGTCCGGACATTCGCCTCCGCATCGGCCAGATGGCGACCAGACCGTAGGCGGCGACGGGCGCAATCAGCGGCAGGTAGCTCAGCGCATAGCGCGACTGCGCTTCAAATAGCAGGTGATAAAGCACGCCTCCCAGCACAATCAGCGGCAGGATCATCTGCGCCTCGGTGCGGCGGCGCATGAGCAGCGCCGCACCGAGCAGAAATCCGCCGTAGAGCAGAATCAGCTCAAAGCGCATATACCCGCTCAGCCCTTCGGCAAACGGCGCACCAAGTAGCGTCTCCGCCAGCGCGTTTTTCGCACGCGGCATATCCTGCATTCCGCCGTTGACCGACCAGACGGACTGGAACGTCGGCTCCAGCCACTGCGTCACAAACTTTTCCGTATACCAATCCATCGCTTCGGAAGGATTTGCCGTAAAATAAGCGAGCCTTTCGCGAATCACATCCTCGCTGTGCGCGCCTACCGCGTCCATATCTTCGCCATACGCTTTTGCAATTTTCTCGACATACGCGTTGCAGTACCAGCCCTTCGTATTATCCGTTTGCAGCATGCTCATCGCCACCCAGCTGGAGAGCGGGTAGCCTTTGCCGTAACGCGCGCCGGTTTCGGACTCATAATACCGCTGCGCCAGGGAGGGCAAGGGCAGAGCGAGCGCGACGATACACAAAACGGCAACGGCCGACCGCCATGACTTATTGCGCAACGCGTCCAAAAGCAACGCAATCGCCGCCGCGGCAACCGCGATCCACGCGTTCGGTTTCAGCAGAACCGCCAGCGCGAAAAACAGCGCGGCGGGAATCATGTTCCACCACTTTCTTCCCGTTAAATAGGTTACAACAAAGTATACGCCCCACACGCAGGCAAAAAGCGACGGGATTAAGCTATAGGCCGCCGCGCAGTACAGCACCATGGGAATGCAGGCGCAAAGCAGCAGAATCGTAACGAAAACAACCCGCTCGTCCTCAAACAGCATCCGCGCCAGGCGGATTAATCCAAGATATGCCAATACCAGCAGAACGACGCTCGCGCCGCGCAGCGCGCCGAGAAAATGCGAATGTCCGACGACGGCGAGGATCGCGTCCAAATACGCAAAAAATCCAAACTGGAACGGATAGCTGACGAAATAGTAGCGGTAGACGTTGGCAGGGTCGGTAAAGCTCACGCTCTCCGGCGTACCGAGCCGCAGAAATTTCAACGCGTCATAAACCATCCCCGCGTCGTGCGTCGGTTCCGCGCGGAGCGAAAACACCCAGGCGAGGCCAAAGAGCGCAACCAGCGTAAGCGCGGCCGCGCCGAAGATACGGTTAAATCCCCGCGTGATTCGGAGCCTGCAAAGCAGGCGGATCAGCACGAACAGCGCCGCAAACGCCGCCAGCGAAACGAGCGCGCTGACCGGAAACCAATCGACCCGCAGCGTACCAAAGTATTGCTCCGCGCGAATCTGCGCGGTAAAAAACAGACCGGCCACAAACAGCAGCAGCGCCGCGAGAACAACCGCAACGGCAGCCAGCAGCGAAAAAAGATTTGCCGCGCGCGCCGTCTGCGGAGGTTTTTCCACCGATTCGCTCATGCGTTTTCCTCCCGTTCTTCCGTCGATTTTGCAGCGGAACGGTTCCAAAGGAGCCGCCCCAGAGAACAGATACCGAACGCCGCCAGCGGGGCAAGCAGCGGCAGGTATTCGAGCACATACTGCGACTTGCTCTCGATGATCAGGTGGAAGAGCACGCCGCCGAGCACGATCAGCGGCAGGACCAGCCGCTCTTCGCCGCGCCGTTTCATTAAAAACACGCAGCCGAGCGCAAAGCCCGCGTAAACGCTGAGCAGCACCGTTTTCATGGCAAATCGGTATGCGCCGTCAAACGCGTCCGAATAGACAAACTTCGCCAACGCCTCGGGTTCGGCATAAACGGGCGCGCCCTTTGTAATCCAAACGCTGGTAAATGTCGGCTCCGTCCACATGGAGGCCAGCTTTTCAAAATAGTATCCGCCCGCGAGCGAGGGGTTTTTGGCAAACTCGCCCAGCTTTTCACGGATATCCGACGAGCTGATCGCGGCAACCGCCTCCATATCCTCTCCGCAGGCGTCCCGCACCTCGTCCTGATACCACTGGACGTGCCAGCCCGCGGCCTTCGGCCCTTCCTGCAAGCACATGGAAATCCAGAACGTCTTCGGGTATCCGGCGCCAAACGTCGTGTCGGCAGCGGATTCGTAGGCCTTTTGCACGAGTTTCGTCCAGGGCGCGGCGGCGAGCGCAAGCGTCAGGAGGATAAGAAGCGGCGCAAGCTGCTTTCGCGCGATCGCCCGGATCAGCAGCGCCGCACCGATGGCAAGAACGACGATCCAGCTCGTGGTTCGAACGGTGACCGCGAGCGCGAGCAGGACGCCCGCCGGAATCATAAACCGCTTCTTCTGCGTTTGCAGGTACAGCACGGTACAATACACCGCCCAAACACAGAATGCAAACGACGGGATCAGGCCGTAGATGAAGGTTGTGTCCAGCACCGGCTGAATGCAAAGGCAAAGCAGCACGATCGTCAGAAACGTTACCCGCTCGTCTTGAAACAGCCGTTCGGTCAGCAGAAACAGGCCGATATAGGAAGCGATCAGCAGACCCACGTTCGCAAGACGCAGCATACCCAGCGAACCGGTTGCGCCAAAGAGCGCGACAAACGCCTGCAGATACGCCAGGATCCCGAACTGGTAGGGACTCCGGACGAAATAATAACGGTCAAACGCGCCAACGGTTTGCAGGGAGGAATAGTCGCCGTTGAGCACCTTTTCCGCAATCTGGATCATGATGTCCCCGTCCGACTCCGCATGCGCGTTGACGCTCATCACCCAGAGCGCGCCGAACAGTCCGAGCAGGGTAAACGCAACGGCCGCAAACCAGCGATTCATGCGCTTGGTGACGCGAATCCGCGAAAAAAGCGTCAACAGCACCAGCCCGGCGGCGAGCAGCAGCAGACTAAGCCAGACCGGTTCGCGCACGAGAGCCACATACAGCTCGGTATACTGTGCTTCGCCGATCTTTGCCGAGACGAGCAGGCTTGTTACGCTGAGCGCCAGCGCTGTGAGCAGCACAAAGGCAAGCGCAAGCGTTTCCAATCCGCGCGCAATGCGAACGCTGACCGGTCGTGCGGGGCTCTCCCGCTCCGGCTGTTTCATATGCTTTCCTCCGCTGCTTTTTTCGCGCCGTCGCGATCCTTCACGAACCACGGACGCGGATTTACCCCGAATGCCAGCGCGCCATACGCCGCGTAGGGAAGGAACAGCGGCAGATAGCTCAGCGCGTATTTTGAGTTCGCCTCAAACAGAAGATGGAACAGCACGCCGCCGACAATTGCGATCGGCAGAATCAGTTGCTCCACGCTGCGCTTGCGCAGCAGGATCAGCAGCGACAGCGCAAAGCCGACATAGACGATCTGCTGGACGTAGCCCATCGCCTCTTCCAGAACGACGCCCGGCCAGCGGCCGTCATAGATGCTCTGCGCAAGCTTGCCGCGCTCGCCGTAGCTGTCGCATACCACGCTGACCCAGATGCTCTCGAGTGTCGGCTCGTTCCACTGCGAAGCGAACTTTTCCTGATAGAAATCATAAGCCCCCTTCGGGTCGTCCGCAAAGCCCTGAACGCTTTCGGCAATGTCCTTCCGGTTCCGCTCGGAAATCGCTTCCAAATCGGTGCCGTAGGTATAGTACATCTCCTTCGAATATCCGTTGTACCAGCCAGCCGCCATCCAGCTGTCCCGCATGCCCATCGCCATCCAGCTCGACATGGGATACCCCTTGCCAAACGAAACGCCGATGCGATCCTCATAGGCCGCTTGCACGATTTTCGGCAGCGGCACGCACATGCCCAGCAGAATGACCGCCGCAACGAGCGATTTCCAGCCGCGCGTTTTAAGCGCCTGCAGCAAAAGCGTTATCGCAACGGCGGCGGCAACGATCCAGGCGTTCGGCTTCATATACACCGCAAGCGCGGCAAACAGCACGAACAGCGGAATCTCACGTTTTTTACCGTTCTGCAGAAAACGTACCGCGAAATAAACGCTCCAGAGCGAAAACGAAAGCGCGGGAATCAGCCCGTAAATCCAGGTGCACGCCAGAATCGGCTGAACGCACACGCAGAGCAGTAAGAGCGTTAAAAACGTGATCCGGTTGTCATCGAAAAGCCGCTGTGTCGTGAGCAGCAGCGCACCGTAGCCGGAGACGAGAAGCAGCACATTAAAAATCGGAACGGCAATCAGCGTGCCCTGCTCGCCAAGCAGGCGCATTACCGTTTCCAAACAGCTTAAATACCCGAACTGATACGGAAACCGGACAAAATAGAAGTACTCATACCCCGTTGTATTCTGCAGTGCGGAAGGATCGCCCTTCACAAGACTCAGCGCGCTGGTAAAGAGCACGTCCTGATCGGAGATGGGAACCGCTTTCATCAAAAGCGACCAAACGACGCCAATCAGCGCAAGCGCGGCCAGCAGAACGATGGAAGCGCTCCTGACGAACCAGTCCGGCAGGCGTGTAATCCGCAGCGCGCGAAACAGCGCGAGCACAACCAGCGTAACGGCAAGGTTCAGCAGGATTGGATCGGCCTTTGCCAGAATATGCTGGCCTTCATAGAGCATTGGATCGATATAATTCGTCGTCGTCAGGCTTGTGTAAACGAACGCAAGCGCACAGACAAGCGCCGCAACGAGCGCAAGCAGTTCCAGCATGCCCGCCGTGCGAATGGCTCCGCTTTTTGGATCCATCTCCCGCTCCAGCGGTTTTTGCGTCTCCATGGTTTCGTCCTCCGGTTTTCCTTCGCGCGCAAGCGGAGCCGCCGGCGCGTTGCATTTTTTCCGTAATGCAGAAATGCTTTTGTTTCTTCCAAAGTATACATCCGCCGATAAGCGGGTACAAGACAGCGCAGTTCGTTCAGCGTCCGTTCCCGCGCGCAACCTTCGCGGCGCCAACCCCCGCCAGAACCGAGAGTGGCAGCGCCTGCATCCAGATATCCGGATGGTTGACGGCGGGAATAAAATAGAACAAAGCGGCGCCCGCAACGGCAAAGAGCACCGGCAGCGCTGCATCCTCCCGGTGGAACAGCCAGCGGATGGATAGTAGCAGCATCCCCAAATCCAACGCGCGCAGCAGATGCGCGCCCAGCGTCTGCGCAAAGGCGGACGGCGCATACGCGTTGAGCGTAATCAGCGATTCCGGCAAGGGAAACGCCAGCTTTGTTGCCAGCCATGCCGCAACGGGCAGCGCCGCCATGAGTACGGCGGGCAGTATCCACGCGCCTCGCTTTCTCTTCGGCGCGAGAAGCACTGCCCCGATTCCCGCGCCCGCTCCGGCAAACGCCGCAAAGAGGTTTACCGCGCCGCCAAGCGCGAACCCAAGCGCCGCAAGATAGAGGAGCGAATTGGATGTTTGACGAACGGCGAGTACGGAAAGAAAGACGCCCGCCATCACCAGCGCGCGCATGAGTTCGTCCGAAAACGACGTTTCCGATGCAATCAACCCGGGCAGGCAGGCGGCAAGCAGCAGCGCGGCAAGCAGCGTGCCGTCCGGCTTGGCATCCAGCTCGCGCGCGGTCAGCAGCGCAAAGGCGCTGCCAACGGCAAGGCAAATCCATCGTCCCAGCGCAAGCGCATCGTTTTTTGCGACGAACAAACCGTAAAGCGCAATTCCGGCGGGAAGCAGTACGGCACAGACAATCGAAAGCCAGTCCGGCAGGCGGACGATGCAAAGAAGCCGCAGCGCAAGCAGCACGCAAACGGCAACAATGAGCTCCTCGACGAACCGCCCCCAGCGGAAGGGATCGATGGTGACCGTCCCATAAATAAACCAGGCGGCAAGCACGATTCCCGCCACGCCCGCAACAACAGAAACGGAAGCGGTTGACGCGCGCGCGGCGGATTTTTTTGTCGAAGCCTTTTTTGCCAAAGGAATCCTTTCCGGCGATAAACCGCAGTTGGAAGATTACAGTGGATTCTTTGCGGGGGTTCCCGCCTTACGCGGGTATTGCTTGGGCGTTGGCGCAAGTTTCTTCAGCAAAACCAGCTCGCGAACGCCGTAATCGGCGGAAACGGCAATCCGCTTCGCCGAGGCATGCAGCACGTTCAACGCATTCTGGCTCGCGGCAAATTCTTCCCCCGCGTCGCCTTTGTATGCGATACTGACTCCGCCGACCTTCACGAGCGGCAGCGTCAGTTCGCAGAGCACCGGCAGCGCGGAGACCGCGCGGGAAAGCGCCGCGTCGAACCGCTCGCGGTAGCGCGGGTTTTGCCCCGCGTCCTCCGCGCGCGCATGGACGCATTCCGCGGGCAAGTCCAGTTCCTTGAGCACCGCCTCCAGAAACACCAGCCGCTTTTGCAGGCTGTCCATCAGGGTCAGTTTTAGATCGGGGCGAACGATCAACAACGGAATTCCGGGAAACCCCGCGCCGGTTCCAACATCCGCAACGCTCGCGCCCTTTGACAGATACGGCTCCGCGGCGAGCGAGTCGATGAAGTGCTTGTTGACTACGTCCTCCGGCTCCGTGATCGCGGTCAGGTTCACGCGCGTATTCCAGTCCACCAGCATTTCGTAATAGGTCGAAAACTGTTCCAGCTGCCTGGCGGTTAGTTCGGGACGCAATTTTGAAAGGATTTCCTGTATCATGCAGGCTCCTCCGTTTTTACGGCGGGAAACCCCCGCTTGAGGTAGATCAGCAGCACGTTCACGTCTGCGGGCGTTACCCCGGAGATGCGGCTCGCCATACCGATATTCGCGGGTTTCTGTTTGTTCAGCTTCTGCCGCGCTTCCAGCCGCAAGCCGTCCAGCGTCAAATAATCGACGTTCTGCGGAAGCGGGGTGTCCTCCAGTGCGCGGTTTCGCGCAACCTGATCGAGCTGCTTTTGAATGTATCCGTCGTAGCGCGCAAGGGTTTCGACACGCTCCTCCGCCTCCCAGTCCAGTGGCGTGAGCGAATGGAAAATCGACAGCAAATCCGTATAGCGAATGTTCGCGCGCTTGAGCAGGTCAAAGAGCTTTACCCCGTTCTGCGGAACGCTCTCGCCCCGTTCGGTCAGGAGCTGACGGAGCGCCTCGTTCGGCGGAACCAATTGATCCAGCGAGTCGAGCGCGGATTGCACCCGCTCCCGCTTGCGGGCGAGCAGTTCCTTTCGTTCCGGAGAAATCAGCCCCGTTCGGAGCGCTTTTTCGGTCAATCGCTCGTCCGCGTTGTCCTGCCGCAGCAGCAGACGGTATTCGCACCGCGAGGTCATCATCCGGTAGGGTTCCGGCGTGCCTTTCACGGAGAGATCGTCCACAAGCACGCCGAGGTAGGCTTCGTCCCGGCCCAGCGTCAGCGGTTCTTCCCCGCGGCAGTAGAGCGCGGCGTTGATGCCCGCGAGCAGGCCCTGCGCGGCGGCTTCCTCATACCCGCTCGTTCCGTTGATCTGTCCCGCGCAATATAGGCCCGGTACGGCGCGGATGTTCAGCATATGATTCAGCGCGGTGGGATCGATGCAGTCGTACTCAATCGCGTAGCCGAGGCGCATCACTTCGCAGCGGTGCAAACCCGGCATGGAACGCAGCATTTGAATCTGTACATCGCCGGGCAGGCTCGTGCTCATGCCCTGGACGTACATCTCGTTCGTTGTTCGCCCTTCCGGCTCAATAAAGATCTGGTGCCGCTCCTTATCCGCAAAGCGGACAATCTTGTCCTCAATGCTGGGGCAGTAGCGCGTTCCTGTGGCGTGGATCTTGCCGCTGTACATTGCCGAGCGGTGCAGGTTTTCCTGAATGATCCGGTGCGTCTGTGCGTTCGTATAGGTCAGGTAGCAGGGCGTTTGCTCGCGCTCCAGCCGTCCGTTCAAAAACGAGAATGCAGGCATTGGCACGTCGCCGTCCTGCCGCTCCATTTCATCATAATCAAGCGAAAGCCCGTTTACCCGCGCGGGTGTACCCGTTTTAAACCGCTGGAGCGGTACGCCGAGCTCCGCCAGTGCATCCGAGAGCGTTTCCGAACGCAGGAGCCCCGCGGGGCCGCTGTTGCGCGAGAAATCACCGATTAAAATCCGGCTTTTCATATAGACGCCGGAGCAGACCACCGCCGCCCGGCAAACGTAAGAAAATCCTTCCGCCGTCTCCACGCCGGAAATACGCCCGCCTTCGGTCAGAAACCGGCTCGCCTCGCCCTGCGCGAGCGTCAGATTCGGCTGCTGCTCCATGGCGCGCTTCACGCGCTCGTGGTAGCGGCGCTTGTCCATCTGCGCGCGGAGCGAATGCACTGCCGGGCCTTTGCCGGTATTGAGCATGCGCATCTGAATCAGCGTGTCATCCGCGGCAAGCCCCATCTCGCCGCCCAAAGCGTCGATTTCGCGGACGAGATGCCCCTTTCCGGTGCCTCCAATGGCAGGATTGCAGGGCATAAGCCCCACCGAGTCCAAATTCAAGGTAATCATCAGCGTTTTTTGCCCCATTCGGGCAGAAGCCAGCGCGGCTTCCACGCCCGCGTGGCCCGCGCCGATGACGACGATATCGTATTGCTGCGTGCTTGCTGTCATTCTTAGTGTTTCATCCCTATCCGTGCGGCGGCAGGCCAAGACTTTCGCGCCTTACACACGCGCATTTTACCACACAAGGCCAATCCCCGCAACGCGGCGGGCAGTTACGAAACTTGCCCGCGATTCCCCGTAGTATGGTATACTGATAAAAATTAAAGGAACGGGCATCTGAACAAGGGGGAAAATTCCATGAGTCGCATGCGGTTACTCAACGAAAGCAGCGGATCGTCGTTTGAAGGCTATTGCATCGTCAAGAGCGTCAGCGTCAAGACCAACATCAAGGGCACGGAGTACCTTGACTTCATCTTCGCGGACTGCGAGGGCGAGTGCGCCGCCAAACTCTGGGATTACAACAAGGAGTTGCACGGCGTGTACGACGCAAACGACGTCGTCAAGGTGCGCGGCTCCATCACCCTCTGGAAGGATACCGAACAGCTCAAGATCGACAAAATCCGTCGCGTCACACCGGAGGATTCCGTCGATATGGCAAAACTTTTACCTTGCGCGCCGTTCGATCCGGAATGGCTCTACGACGAGCTCTTTTCGCTCGCCGAGCGATTTTCGGACGACGACCTGCGGCGGCTCGTGCAATACCTGCTGCGCGAAAACAAGGAAAAACTCCTGTTCTATCCCGCGGCGGTCAAGCTGCATCACGCAACGCGCGGGGGACTATTGCACCACACCTGGACGCTGACGAAGCTCGCTAAATCTGTGCTCGAAATCTACCCCGCCCTGGATGGTGATCTCGTGTATGCCGGCATGATCCTGCACGACATCGGCAAGCTCAAAGAGCTGGACACCGGCGAACTGGGCATTGCGAGCGGCTACACCGCGGCCGGTCAGCTTGTCGGCCACATCTCCATCGGCATTTCGGATGTCGCCGCCGCCTGCGAACTGCTTGGCGTGCCGGAAGAAACGGCGATGCTGATCGAGCACATGCTGCTTGCGCACCACGGCCAGGCGGAATTTGGCAGCCCGAAACTGCCGATGTTTCCGGAAGCGGAGGTGCTCGCGGAAATCGACCTCCTGGACAGCAAGATGTATGAAATGTTCGACGCGCTCTCCGGCGTTTCCGTCGGCGCGTTTTCCGAGCGGCAGTGGGCGCTGGACAACCGCCAGATCTATTGCCACGGACACGGGCACCTGAAAAAAGGAGAGAGCAAGTAAATTCTATCGCAAGCGCCCGGCAAAAGCCGGGCGTTCTTCATCGATCAATTGCTCCGTATACTCGTTATTTCTTCTCTTTCCGACTGCGTAAGATCGCGATCACGACAATTACGATTGCGGCAACGCCGATTGCAAGAAGCAGAATGGCTCCGCTTTCCAGAGCAGGCGCGGGTTTCGTCCTGGATTGATCCGGCACAGGCGTTTCCGCCAACGGCGTTTTCGTTGGAACGGACGAAGCAGAGATGATCGGGGTTTCTTCGCCGCGCGCTTCGGCCAGAATCGCGTCCAGTTCCCCCTGCGAAATCTGCTGAATCGGGTAGCCGTTCCATTCCGTTTCGCCGTTTGGCGCCCATTCGTCGGCATAGGCGGCGGTGTAATAGAGGGTTGGGTATGGGATAACTTTGCCGTTTGGATCATACAGACGCGTGATAAAGCTCTTTCCGTCCGGTGTTTTTTCGGTCTCGCCGAAAAGAGATTTACCAATCGATATAGGCACTCCTTGTGTGAAAACCAGTTTCCTGATGTTCTCGCAAGCGTCGAAAGCACCGTTTTCTATGCTTAACTGATCCGAATGGAAGATAAGGGAGGTGAGCTTGCTACAATGTGCAAACGCTTGGTTCTCGACCAACCTCAATGACGGCGAAAATTCGACCGTTTGAAAGGCATCGCAGCCCCAGAAACTGTTACCATAAATCGTATCGAGTTGCATATTATGAAACGGTAGGGTTTCAAGATGAATACATGCATCAAATGCGGCAGCACCTATCTCTTTCACATTTGGGCCGAAGTTTACGTGGTTCAATGATGTACAATGATCAAATGCACCAACGCCGATCGACGTAACTGTGCTCGGCAAGGCAATAGATTCCAAACTGTCGCAGTTATTAAAGCAAAATTCTCCAATGCTAGCAACACCCTTCGGTATCATAATGGTCTTTAGCGCACTGCAATCATTGAACGCATACATGCCTATATATTCAATATAGCTCGGCAGGTCGCCGATCACGGAACGTTTTTGATTCTGCTTTACATTCGCCGCGCCGAACAGTGTTATTGTCGTCTTGTTTACAACCCAGTCATGGTCAATGACGTAGCTCTGGTTCCCTTCTTCAACTGTTGTGTTGGATGGACTATAATTGTAAATATAGTCATTGATCGCGATATCGGTAACGTCTTTGCCGATGATGACGCGATCAACGTTGCTGACGGGGATTTCTTGACTCGCATCCGACAATACCTCTTCATAGTACAGAAAATTGGCGAGCCCTTGATTTGATAGAATTGTCAACTCGCCATCCCGATAAAACCAGCCGTCGCCTTCTTCAAAGTCGCTTTCGGCATAGGAGAAAGCAGGCACTGCAAAAGCCAGCAGGACGAGCAAAACGACGATCATTCTTTTCAGCAGTTTCACAGGACATCCTCGCTTGTTTATAACGATATCGAAATTGTTATTTCTTCTCTTTCCGGCTGCGTAAGATCGCAATCACGACAACCGCGATTGCCATTAAACCGACTGCAACAAGAAGGATTGTTCCGGCTCCCATATCAGATATTGGTTTCGAGTTGGATCCTTCCGGTATCGGGGTTTCCGTCTGCGGTATTTCGGTTGGCAAGAACGAGGCGGAGATCGCAGGGGCTTCTTCGCCGCGCGCTTCCGCTAAGATTGCGTCCAGTTCCTCCTGCGAAATCTGCTGGATCGGGTAACCGTTCCATTCCGTTTCGCCGTTTGGCGCCCATTCGGCGGCATAGGCGGCGGTGTAATAGAGCGTCGGGTAGGGGATGGTCTCGCCGCGTCTGTTTGAAGAATCGGAGATGTAGCCTTTTCCATCCGGAGTTTCACCTTGTTCGCCGAACAGAGTCTCTCCAAAAGAACTTGGGACGCCCTTTGTGAAAACGAGTCGATTTAGTTTATCACATGCATAAAATGCTTCATCCTCTATAACCAAATTTTCAGAATTTATTATCAATGTATGCAGTTCATAGCAAATACGCAAAGCGATGGATTCTATACAATAAACTGATTCGGGTAACTCGAGTATCTGAATTTTGAAACAAGCTCCAAAACAGTCTTCGCTAATCCGACCAATTCGTGTATCACTGATATTCGGACTGTTTAGGTTCAGACAACGATCAAACGTACCATAACCGGTATGGATCAGATGGGTCGGCAAATGGATTGTTTCTAGTGACTCACAATCGGCAAAAGCGCGATCCCCAAGCGTATGAAGTCCATCCGGCAATTCTATTGTTTGTAAACTTTGGCATAACCAGAATGCCGCTTCCTGTATCTCCTTTACGCCGGCAGGGATGTCGATGCGAATCAAGACTCTGCGTTCGGAAATTGCATATGGACCGATGGCCTCAATATAGGAGGGAAGGTTGTCAATGACGGTAGCATTTTGCGATTCTTTTATGTTAGCTGCACCGAACAAGGTGTTTGTTGCTTTATTCACGATCCATCCGTTATCATTGGCAAAGCAAAGATTGCCATCTTCGATGATCGTTTTGGATGGCGCATAATCTCCAACCGCCTGATCGATAGCAAGATCGGTAACGTCCTTTCCGATCACAAGGGTAGTCACATCCTGAACAGTATGCTTATATCTTGGCAGTTGGGTAACAGGGTCTTCGTTATTGATGAAATCCGCAAGCGCGTTGTTTTTTATAATCTTCAACTCGCCATTCTGATAAATCCATCCATCGCCTTCTTCATAGTCGCTTTCGGCGAGGGAGAGCGAGGGAATCATGATCAGTGCAGTAAAAAGAATGATCATAATCCACGAACCTATTTTTCTCATGGCTGCTCCTCCCAATCGTAATTCGGACGAATCACATATGTTACGACTTGTCCAGAATGTTCTCTGCTGTACTGTCCGTCTTCTTGAACATTGAATGCTGGATACTCGTCTGTAACTTTCTTTGAATAAGCACTTGCCTCTACGACTTGTGGCCAATAAACCCCAGTCTTTGAATCATACAGCATTCTACCTGTAGCAATGGCTACATGTGCATCTTGCTTCAGGTTGCCTGGATTTGCATAAAATACCAAATCACCGGCCTGCAACTCCGAAATTGCATTATCTTTTTCATAGTTATATACTTCTCTTCCATACTGCAAATTCTCACGAAAATCTGTTGACATACCAAGGTGACAACTCGTTTTTATACCATCACCAAACGGCAGTTTTGACCCAATATCATTACACATTGCAATAACAAGGCCGGAACAATCATACCCTTTTGCTCCAAACCTTCCAGAATTACTATATGGCGCACCAATAACACCAACAGCAAAATCAACCCCGTCATTTGCGAGTGTTTGTCTTTTCGTTAATCCCGGCGTCGGCTTGGGCGTTGGCGTAGGTGGAGGCGTCATTCTTGGTGTTATGGTTGGCGGTATATCTACTATTTCAACGATTTGCTGGTCACTCTTTTCTGAGGTGGATCCACCAAATATTGATGAAATCAGTCTATCGAACCAATTCTCTTTCTTTCCGCCAACTTTACCGGTATCCTTGGGTTGTGTATCCTCAAGCGGTTTATAAGCGACAGGCGCTTTCGTTGGGTTGGCGGGTTTGCTCGTGTTGTTTGTTCGCGTCGCCGCTTTCTCGTCATACCTGGTTTCATACGCCTCTTGCCACGTATCTAATTTTCGTTGTTGCGAAGTCGTTTGTAAAGGGGTCGAATTTGAGGATTTTGTGCCGGGGGTTCCAGTTTTTATGGAAGCTGGTTGAGCGATCTGCGCAAAGAGAGGTGCTAAACTTCTTTCGACATAAGAACGGGTCGCCACTTCGTCCTGCGCCTGGTTGTGCGGTTAGTCTCCGTTTCAGACCATTGCAAAATAGGGTTTTAACAGATTGCGCCCGGCTTATGCCGGGCGCTCGGTTCGTTTTTGTTCAGTTTGCCGCCTGCGGTGCCTGTGGCGGCTGTGCATCCTTGTTCTTCTGATGTTTTGGTTCCACAACGATCTCGCCGGCCTTGAGGAGCGAGTATTTCGTAATCACCGGCCCGATCAATTCGTAAATCAGCGTTGCGCAGAGAATAACCGCCTGAATCGACGCGCCGTATTCCGGCAGCTCCTTCACGACCAACTGCGCAATACCAATGGCGACGCCCGCCTGCGGAATGAGCGACAAGCCGAGGTATTTCCGTATCTTGTGCGACGTTTTTGAAATCGTGCACCCGATATATGCGCCAAAGTATTTTCCGACGACGCGGGTAACGATATAGACAACGCCAAGCAGCCCAAGCGACGGCAGAACGGCAACGTTGAGGTCCGCGCCGGAGATAACGAAAAACAGCATGAACAGCGGCGCCGTCCAGGACTCCGCCTGCTCCAGCGTCTGGATGGCGTCGTCGCGCAGATTGACGTACACCGCGCCGATCGACATGCACAGGAGCAGATGCGAAAGCCCGAACTGCTGCGCAACGCCGACGCCAAGCATCACCGCGGCAATGCAGATCATCAGGCGGTTTGCGCGGCTATGGAAAAAGCGATTCGATATGGCGACGATTACGCCGATGACCCCGCCAACGGCAAGGGACAGGAGGATCTCCAGCAGCGGCGAAACCAGCGTGGACATGAAGTTGAACGCTTCGCCGTTTTGAATCATTTTCGCTATGGAAACCGATATCGCGTATGCCATAAGGCCGATTGCGTCGTCCATGGCGACAACCGGAAGCAGCGTACTGGTCAATTCGCCCTGCGCGCGGTACTGGCGGACAACGAGCAGCGTAGCCGCGGGTGCGGTCGCGGCCGCGATCGCGCCAAGGCAAAGCGCCATCGGCACGGGGAATCCCAGCAGGCTGACAACCAGATCGACCAGGATCACCGCGCCAACCGCTTCGCAGGCCGTGATCACCAGGATTTTTCCGCCGATCGCTTTGATATGCGAAAGTTTAAACTCGCTGCCAATCGAAAAGGCGATAAAGCCCAGCGCGGCAACGGTGATGATATCCAGCGTTGCGAGCGTATCCGCGCTGACAAGCCGGAAGCAGTAAGGGCCGATCAGGAGCCCGGCAACAAGGTATCCCGTTACGTTAGGCAGTTTGACCAGTTTTACTACGCGCGTAAGAAGAAGGCCCGCAATCATTGCGATTGCAATCGAGAGTAAGGTGTGCATGTTACTTGTGTGATACTCCTTCCCAATTCATAACCGGAAGGGTGAACAGAATGCCCGTGTTCGGCTGCTTGAGATCGCCCGCAACGGAATGGACAATGTCCTTCACGGCGGGGATATCCTCGTCCTTCAGAACAACCATGATCATCTTGTTGCTCTGGCGGCAGGGATTGATAAACTGGCGAAGCGAACCGAAAATCGGCGGAGCGTCCTCGCTGTTGCAATCGGTCAGGGTGGTCAGCATCCCCTGGCAGTCTACGACCGTCGCGCCCTGAATCCCGGCCTCGATCAACCGTTTAAAAATCGGCGTAACGTTTTCTTCGTGGTTCGTAATATGGACAAACAACTGCATATTCCCATCTCCTTTTTCAGCCAACTGTATCAAAAACCATCCTATCGTATCGAAAAACGATGATTCCGGCCTTATTCAGTGGCACGTTTGCAGCTACTTCTACGAAGCATATGCAAAAATACCCCCATTCGACGCATATGTCAAGAGCCGTGGACGAGGTTTTCGCGCACGGCTCCTGAAAAAAATACCCTTCTTGTTTTGTTTGCGCCTGGGTTGTCAAGCGTTTTTCAGCTCAAACCCCGTCTTGTGGTCACAACCGACAATCGTTGCATACATTGCCAGCAGGCAGGCAATCAGGTAAAACGGCAGCAGACCGAACCCGAACTTCTGGCCGGCCCAGCCGACGAGCGGCGGCATGAGCGTACTGCCAACATAAGCCGCCGCCATCTGCAGGCCGATGATCGCCTGCGAATACGCCGCGCCGAACCGCTTTGGCGTAATATGGATCAGGTTTGGAAAGACCGGCGCGCAGCCAAGTCCGTACAGCATCAATCCCGCAAGCGAAAACGCGCCCGGCAGCGGCAAAGCAAACACCAGCGCGCCGATGACGGCGATGACAATTCCAGCCTGAACCAGCGTCTTTTCGCGCATCTTAATCGCAAGCAGCCCCGATATGAACCGGCCGCCCATAATGCCAAAGAAGAACAGCGAACCCCAGCTCGCGGCAATGCTCGGCGTTACTCCGCGGACGTTCACGAAGTAGGTTGCAGCCCAAAGTCCGGTTGTCGTTTCGCCCGCGCAATAGAAGAAGAACGAGAGGACCGCAAGCAGCGCGCCGCGCTTTTGGATGGCGATACGGTTGTCGATTTGCATCGCTTCCTCGGCAACCTCCTTCGGCACCGCATGCGGAACCTTTTTCCAGAGCGGCAGGGTAACGAACAGGAACGCCGCGAGCGCGAACTGAATCAGCGAAACCGTATGGTATCCGCCGCGCCAGTTTCCGTTTTGCTGAAGATAGAAGGCCATAATCAGCGGGCTGACCGCGGCGCCGACACCCCAGAAGCAATGCAGAAAGCTCATGTGGCTCGCTTTATAATGCAGCGCAACGTAATTATTCAGCGCCGCGTCAATCGATCCGGCGCCAAGCCCCAGCGGAATGGCCAGCAGCAGCAGAAAAACGAAATTTTTCGCAAAGGAAAACCCAAGCAGTGAAACCGCGGTCATCAGTACACTGACCGCCGTTACCCCGCCCGTTCCAAAGCGGCGTATGGCGCGCACGGAGAGGAGGCTTGAAACCACCGTGCCCGCCGTAATGAAAACGGAGATCAGCCCCGCGTAAGAAACAGGCGCGCCAAGCTGCGCATAAGCAACCGGCCATGCCGCGCCAAGCAGAGAGTCCGGCAAGCCGAGGCTGATGAACGCCAGATAGATCATCACAAGTAAAAAAGTAGCCATGCGCGTATTCTATCGGGTTTTGCGCTGCTTGAAAAGAGCGATTTGCATGGATCGGCGTGATTTTGCTCAAACCTGACGGTATTTTGTTGTGTTTATGGCTGATCCGGCAATCATTTGCGGAACAGTCGAATTCCTCCTTCCTTTTTTTCATTCGAATATAACCGGACTTTTTCTTTCGTATTCGACTTAAACGAACGTTCATTAGTTTATCTGTTGTAATGACGAGGATATAATCGTATAATCACAAGCAAGAAATAGAACAAATCCGGAGCACAGCCATATGGAAGAGCATTTATTAAAAAAACGCAAACGGGGTGTTGCAACAACGCGCGCAATCCTGGACGTCGCGGCGGATCTCTTTGCGCGGCACGGTTACGACGGCGTATCCGTCCGAGAAATCGCGCAGGGCGCGGGGATTCGCGAAAGCTCGGTCTACAATCATTTTTCGAGCAAGGCGGATATTTTAGAAACCCTCTACGACGAGTTTATCCGTCTGGTTCCCGAAACGCGCCCTTGCGACGCGGAGCTCGACCGGATGCTGGAGATCCTGCAGCCGGAGGAGATCCTGAAAAATATCCTTTTCTTCGTAGGGAAAAGCGTCAGCGGAACGCTCTCCAGCACCGCATTGATTATCAGCAACGAAAAGTATAAATCTCCGCGCGCGGCGGATATGTATTACCGTTATGTCGTCCGCGAACCCGCCGGTTATTATGAGCGGTTGTTTCTCAAGATGATTGCACGCGGAATGATTGCGCCAATCGACGCAAGGATGTTCGCGGAGCAGTATAATTACGTTTCCATTACTCTGACGAAGGAATACATCATGGCGCAATACGGCCTTGCGGACGCGCATGACGTCGTCCGCTCCATGATTCGAACGATTACGTTCTTCTGCGGCCTTATGAAGCAGCAAGCAGGTGCGCAACATGAAACGGAAGAAACGACCTGAAACCATTGCCGAGCGATTCCCGCCTTCCGCCCCCTGCTCCTGCGGCGTTTGCCGCTCGTTTTGCAGGCGGCCCGGCTGGTGGACGGTGCAGGAAGCCGCCCGTGCGTTGGCGGCGGGCTACGGCGGAAAAATGATGCTGGAGCTCTCGCCCGACCACGCGTTCGGCGTGCTCTCTCCCGCGTTCTCCGGCTGCGAAGGTACGTTCGCGTTTCAGGAATTTGCGCAAAACGGATGCTGCTTCCTGAAAAATGGCCTTTGCGGGCTGCACGATACGGGGTTTGAACCGCTCGAATGCCGGTTTTGCCATCATGAGCGGATGGGGCAAGGTAACAAATGCCATGCCGCGCTGGAGCGGGACTGGAAAACGCCTGCGGGTCAGGCGCTCGTAAAGCAATGGCTCGCCCGCAGGCTCCGCCTTGCCGAGCTGGAGCCAGCTCCGCCCTCCGGCCGAAACGATCCGATGAGCGCATGTCACAAAAATGTTTCCGGACGCGCGTAGTTTTTCCCCGGCCGGTAGGATATACTCACCCTATGCAAAAAAATGAAGTTTCATCGAATCCTTCCTCCGCATCCCGCGGACAAAAAATCGCAGCCATCGCTTCCGTGGCGGTGTTTTTTCTTGTGCTCGCGCTGCTGGCCGTCTTTGTCGGCGTTCCGCTCGTAAAGACGCTGGGCGACCCGGCCTCGTTTCGCGTCTGGGTGGACGCGCGCGGCGCCTGGGGCCGCGTCCTGTTCGTCGGCCTCATGATCTTGCAGGTTGTTGTCGCCTTCATCCCCGGCGAACCGTTCGAAATCGCCGCCGGGTATGCGTTCGGCGCGGTCTGGGGGACGCTTCTGGCCTGGGTCGGTTTGACGCTTGGCAGTATTCTGGTGTTTCTATTTGTGCGTAAGATCGGCGTTAAGGCGGTTGAAGTGTTCTTTCCGCGCGAAAAAATAGATTCCATGAAATATCTCAACAACGAACGGGCGTTGAACGCCACCGCGTTTCTCCTGTTTCTGATTCCCGGTACGCCGAAGGATTTCCTGACCTATCTGGCGGGGCTGACAAAGATCCGCCTGCTGCCCTGGATTATCTTAACGTCGATTGCGCGCATTCCGTCCATCATAACATCCACCATCGGCGGAAATGCAATCGGCACGAAGCAATACACCTTCGCCATCGTCGTCTTCGCCGCAACGGCGGTTTTTTCCGGCGCAGGAATGCTGATCTACCGCGCGGTGCAGAAAAAGCGGGCGCTTCGGGAGGCGGGCAGGGCGCTGGCAAACCAGCCGCTCGCGGAGTTCTCCCATGTTCCCCCGGAACAGGAGCAAGCAAAGCCGGATTCGAAATAGGCCGTTTTCGCCGCCGCGCCGCGATCGCCCGTCGGTTACCCGCATTCTGAAGTGCCCTCAAGAAGCGCATGCAAAGCGCACTGCGTTTTCGAACAATCCGTGTCGTTAGCACGTGTATAGTTATTCCGATCGGTTTTGTGTATATTCACGACGCTATCCACATCTTCCACATAGTTATCCACCATTTTCTGTGCTATTTTCAGCGACTTTTTCCGGTTATCCACACTATACACGCTGAATAGCCTTTCCACGAAGAGAAAAAAAGCACCGCGGTTACTCAGTGCCTTTCCATTGATATGCAAATATGGCAGGATTATGACGCCGTTTTTTTTGCAGGTTCGAATAGCAAAACAGTTGTGTTACTCATAAAAAACAGAGAAAATTCGAACTGGAATGGTGCGCGGGGGATTGCGGGGCGCCGCTCGCTTAGCCCGCCGTTTCGGTGTCAATCGAAAGGTATGGAATCGCGTTGAGCGATAGCGGGTCGAGCCGCCCGCCAAGCAGCCTGCCGTAGGCCGCGCTGCCTACCATGGCCGCATTGTCCGTGCAATAGGCAAAGTCGGGACAGGTCAGCGCGATACCGGCTTTGTCCGCGCGCGATTTCAGCGCGGCACGCAGCGCCCGGTTTGCGGAAACGCCGCCCGCGAGCGCGAGCTTTTTACCCGCTTCGCCCGGCTGGGCGAGCGTTGCGCGAACGGCCTTTTCCGCGAGAATCTCCACCACCGTTCTTTGAAACGACGCGGCCAGATCGGCCCGGTCAACCGGTTCGCCCGCCTGTTCGGCATTGTACAGGCGTTTGACCACGGCGGTCTTAATGCCGGAAAAGCTGAAATCGAACCCGTCCGCTTCGTTGAAGGCCGAGTGGAACCGGTAGCGGTCCGGGTCGCCCGTTTCCGCGAGTGTTTCGAGGTTCGGCCCTCCGGGATACGGCAGACCGAGCACGCGCGCAACCTTATCGAACGCCTCGCCCGCCGCGTCGTCCCGCGTCCGCCCGATCAGGCGGTAACGGTCGTAATCCTCCACCAGAATGATGTGGCTGTGTCCGCCGGATACAACAAGGCAGGTAAACGGCGGTTTGAAATCCGGATCGCTCAAATAATTGGCGGCAATATGGGAAGCGATGTGGTGCACGCCCAAAAACGGTAGCCCCGCCGCATATGCAAGCCCCTTTGCGTAACTTAATCCAACCAGCAGCGCGCCAACCAGACCCGGGCCGTTGGTCACGGCAACCGCATCCAGCTCGGAGAGCGCCAGCCCCGCTTCGGACAGCGCCGAAGCAACGACCGGGCCGATCTTCTGCACATGACTGCGCGAAGCGATCTCCGGCACAACTCCGCCATAGGGCACATGCAGCGGAATCTGCGTAAAAACGACGTTGGCCAGCACGCGCCGCCCGTTTTCCACAATGGCTGCGGCGGTTTCGTCACAGGAGGTTTCGATTGCAAGAATTCGCGCGCGGTGCGTTTGCTCAAATTCCCGCAGGCGCGCGAAAACGCGGCCTTCGTACTCAGTCATCCAAAAATCCTGTATCGTCGTGTACGTTCCCCTGCTTCTTCTGCGGTTTTGCCGCGGGAGCGGGGGCCGGCCTGCCCGCGCCGGAGGGTTTTTGCACTTCTTCACGGCGCGGTTTCGTTTCGCGCTCAGGCTGCGCGGCTGCGGCTCTTGATTCCTTCGCGGGTGCTGCGGCGCGCGCTTCCTCGGCGGCGCGCTTCTGCTCGCGCTTTTCGGCCATACGCCGTTCACGCTCCGCTTCCTTCTCGGCGGCTTCGGCCTCGGCGTGTTTCCGCGCTTTCACGGCCGCAATTCGCGCGCGTTTTTCCGCAAGCCGCTTTTCCTTCTCCGCGGCGGCTTTCACTTCCGCGCGCGCCTTTTTCCGGAGAGTAGCCGCTTCCTCCTGCGCCTTTTTCCGCGCCAGCGCAACCGCACGGCGGCGCTTGTATCCCTCGGAGGAAAGCACGAGCGCCGTTATGCTCAGCGCAATCAGCGCGGCGATAACCGCGCCGGCATAGATCCCGATGCGCGCGATAATATCCGCAAAGACGTCCTCCGGAAGCATATTGATCATACGGCTTTGCGTACCGTCAAAAAGCCAGAGGTCGTTCCAGAAAAGCGTTTGATGGAAAAACGTCCAGAAGTTGGAAAAGTCCAGCGAAGCCCATGTCCCGAGAAAACCAAAGAGCAGCAGCATGACAAACGCCCCGGAAAGGTATCCCTGGGAAAGGTACTGCGGCGCCATACGAAAATGGATCACCGCGGCGAACAGGAATAGAATCAGCATGACCAGCACGCCGATATCCCGGTATCCCGCGATGGTCGTATAGATTTGCCGCACATCCGCCATATGCTCGGCTTCCTGCGGATAGTCAAACATCTGGACCTTCTGTCCGTCGATCGTGACCTCTACGTTGATATCGTCCGCGTCGCCTTCCATATAATCCACAAGGCGATTCATGGAACGCACGAGATCCGTATTGCTGACGCCCATCTTCTGGCTGATAGCCAGTTTGGTGAATTCGTTGTTGATAAACGTCTCGTCGTTAATCACTAGGCCGATGGAGGTAAACACCAGAACCAGAATCAGCAGAATGGAAGCAACCATTGCCATACTGACGGATAAAAACTTTCGCATGCCGGTCATTCTCCTTCAAAAGAGTGGCGCTTTCCCGTTTTATCGCCCAATACGCCGCAAACGGACGAAACACGATGTTCTGCCCGCGGGTTTTCCCGCGCATATGGGACAGATTTGAAAAAACGCTCGGATTTTGCAGCGCTATTATAACATATTCCGTTCATTCGGGAATTGTTTCCGTTCAGATTTGCCATTTTTGCCGTAATCCGGCGGTACCCCGGCCAAATCGGGCGTTTGTCGGGAAAGGCACGGCCTATACCGGACGGCGCGGATATCCGACATAAACCGCTTTGTGCCTTCCGTTTCTGTGGCCTCTTTTTTACAATCACGGCGGTGCAATACGAACCATAATGCTTGCATGCGTTTCAAAATCACGATACAATAAACTATCTGGTTCGCCAAACCAGACCCGTTCTTTTGCAGAACCAGAACGAACGCCGTATCCGCCTGATTCTTTTTTCTGTTCGACGGTTGTTACGAGAGCGATAATCCGGCATCATCCCGATCAAATCAGTGTGCCTAACCGGGCATGCGAAAACGAGGAGAAAACATGAGTTACCGCATTTTCACCGACGCGACCAGCGACCTGCCCGCTTCCTTTGCGCAGGAATGGAACGTTACCGTCCTGCCAATGGGGTTCTCCATGGAGGGGAGGGAATATGCCTATATCCCCGGAAAGTCGGCGCTGCCAATCGAAACGTTTTTTGCCAATATGCGCGCGGGAATCGACGTCACCACCGTGCTGATCAACGTTCACACATTTGTCGAAGCATTCGAGCCCGTGCTGAAGGCCGGGGAGGATATTCTCTACATCGGCTTCTCCTCCAAACTGTCCGGAACGGTGCAGTCCGCGTACAACGCGGCGGACGAGCTTCTGGCAAAATACCCGAATCGCAAGATCATCGTCATCGATTCCATCAGCGCTTCCCTCGGCGAAGGACTGCTCGTTTATTACGCCGCACGCAAGCAGAAATCGCTCGATCTGGACGCGCTGGCAGCCTGGGTCGAATCCAACAAGCAGCGCTTTGTGCACTGGTTTACAGTGGACGATCTCGTCTATCTCAAGCGAGGCGGGCGCATCAGCGGTGCGACGGCGGCCATCGCCACCATTCTCAACATCAAGCCCGTCATGCACGTGGACAACGAGGGCTATCTTGTTGCGGTGGAAAAGGTTCAGGGGCGCAAGAAATCGCTGCGCGAACTGGTGGACCGCATGGAGAAGTCCGTGGATACCGCGGCAACGGACACCGTGTTTATCGGCCACTGCGACGCGCGGGAGGACGCGGAATTCGTCGCCTCGCTCGTCCATGAGAAATATCCGAACCTGCTGATCCATATCGACCATATCGGCACCAGCATCGGCGCGCATTCCGGCCCGGGCACCATTGCGCTCTTCTTTGTCGGCAACGAACGATAATCTTTTACATATATTCGGACGGGGCGCGTTCCCCGTCCGTTTTTATTTACAGGAACGCCACACGCTCTCGCTTGCCAACGGCGCGCAGCGCGGATACACTAGAGCTTGAAGCCGCGCACCGGCGTAAACGGCGCGTTCAAGGCCGATTGAAGGGAGCATTCCTATGCAGCTTACGATAGACGGAATTCAAACCGAGGCGCAATGCAACGAAAGCCTGCTGGATATCGTCCGGCGGCTGGGGCTGGACAGCGCGGATTTGCGCAAGCGCCCTCTCGCCGCAAACATCGCAGGGGAAACATTTACGCTCAACTACATCCCACTGCGGGAGCAGGACAGAAAAACACCCCAGCGCGTTACGCTGCGCCGCGCCATGCGCGCGGCGAATGGCGAAGTTACGCTGCTGCGCTACGACAGCGCGCGCGGCAACCGCGTTTATGAACGAACCATGCTGTTCGTTTTTCTGCTCGCCATGCGGCATCTCTATCCGGGGATTCGCGTTCGAATCAATTATGCGGTCGGCGCGGGGCTGTTTGCCTCCGTCGGCGACGGCAGCACGCTTTCGGAGCAGGACGTCACCCTGATTAAGCGCACCATGCGTGAAATTGTAAACGCCGACCGCAAGCTGGAACGAAAGCGGCTGGATATCGACGAGGCGATCGAATTTTTCTCTGCGGACGGACAGGACGACAAGGTGCGCCTGCTCAATTACCGCCAGTTTTCGTTTTTCGACGTGTACCGGCAGGACGACTATGTGGATTATTTCTACGGGGAAATGGCGCCTTCCACCGGTTATGCGAGCGTATTTGACCTGCAAACGCAGGAGGGCGGGCTTCTTCTGCTGCGCCCCTCCGCCGGGAATCCCAACATTCCGGCAGGACACGTTTCTTTGCCAAGGCTTTCCAGCGTATTCGCCGAAAGCGAAGAATGGGGCAGGCTGATGCACTGCGCCGTGGTTGCCGACCTGAACGATATGGTGCTCAGCGGCGAAATACGGACGCTGATTCGCGTGAACGAAGCGCTGCACGAAAAGCGTTTCGCTGCGCTTGCGGATGAGATCGTTGCAAAAAAAGCGCGCGCGGTCCTGATTGCCGGCCCATCGAGCAGCGGAAAAACCACCAGCGCAAACCGTCTCTGCACGCAGCTTCGCGTCCACGGCAAAACGCCCGTGCTCGTTTCGCTGGACAACTACTATCGTAACCGCGATCAGATCAAACCGGGACCGGACGGCAAGGTCGATCTGGAGGATATTGCTTCGCTGGACATTGCGCAATTCCAGAGGGATCTAACCCGGTTGCTTGGCGGCGAAGAGGTCGAGCTTCCGCTCTTTGATTTCGTTCAGCAGCGGCGAAGGGAGCAGGGGCAGCGCATCTGCATTGACGAAAGCACGCCGCTCGTCATTGAGGGTATTCACGGGCTGAATCCGCAGCTCTTGCCAGAAAGCGTAGATAAAAGCATGCTTTTCCGCCTTTATGTTTCCGCGCTCACAACCCTCAACCTCGACGACCACAACCGAGTGCCGACCACGTATCTGCGGCTGCTCCGGCGGATGGTGCGGGACTATGAAACGCGCGGCGCCTCGATTGAACGCACGCTCTCCATGTGGGACAGCGTCCGCGCGGGCGAAGAGAAGTGGATCTTCCCCTATCAGGAGAATGCCGACGCGATTTTCAACACAACGCTTATCTACGAGCCTTCCGTCCTGAAAAAGCAGATTTTTCCGCTGCTCAACGCCGTTCAGCCGGAAAGCCCCTATTACGACGAAGCGCACTCGATCGTCAAGTTTTTGAACTATTTCGTCGAAGCGAATGTGGAGGACGAGATACCGCCCACGTCGATCCTGCGCGAATTCATCGGCGGCAATACATTTTATCGCTAAACGGAGTTACCCCCGCTGAAAACGGTGCTGTTTCGGCAAAATATTCCAGTGCAGCCCGTTTTCAGAGATATATACAATTTTTTCGTAAAATCAACGGATTCGTAACGATTACGTTACGAAACCGAAAACGATTGTGCCGTTTTATTGACTTTGCACCGTCAGGTTCGTATGATGTTACTAGTCCATGAAACTCCCGTTCTTTTTCCGACCTAAATCGCGCTCCGAACCAAAAGGAGGAAAACTATATGAAACGAACCATTTGGACCCGGGCAGCCGCCGTCGTATTTACGCTGGCGCTCGCCCTTGTCGCGACCGGTTTGCCGAACACTGCTCTGGCAACCGTTGACACCGTGGAGATTACCGCGGTTGGTTCCACAACCATTCGCGTTGGAGATCAGCTCACGTTGAACTCGTCGATCAACGCCGGCACGCTAAACCCGTTACACACCCCTGTTTATTCCTGGACGCCAGCCGCGGCGGGCATTATTTCCATGAATCCGACAAGCGGCGCCGCGTCCACAGTCGTCACAGGACGCACATCCGGCACACAGACCGTTACGCTCGCCGTCCACGACGCCGATACGGCAACCGACGTTACGGACACGATCGATGTTACGGTTACGCCAATGACGATTGCTTTCAGCAGCGTAACGCTCGCGCCGGGAACGAGCAGCAGTTCGCTTTCGCCCGGTAACTATACCGGTTCCGTCGCGTATTCCAGCAGCGACAACAATATCGCGACCGTAAGCTCTGCCGGTGTGATAACCGCTGTCGCCAGCGGCACGGCGACCATTACCGTAACGAATACGCCGAGCAACAGCGCGCCCCAGCAAACCCAAACGTGCGTGGTCACGGTTCCTACCGTAACACTCTCGCCGTCAAGTCAAACGCTGACCTCCGGCAGTGCGACCACCACGCTGACGCTCTCCGTCACAAACGGCGGTACGATCATTGACTCTGGCGATACCGTCAATTGGAGCACTTCCAACGGTTCGATCGGTTCGCTGTCCGCTCCAACGTCCGCCGTGAACGGCAGCGGCATAGCGACCATCAACTTTACCTCGAGCGCCGCCGCGACCAATGGTTCGACAACGATCACAGCAACCGTAGGCGGTTACTCGAGAACAGCAACGATAGACGTCTCCACCGTAAAACATCTCGATATCGTCGGCCCCAACAGTCTGGACAAGACGACACGCACGGGAACATTTACCGTCTACCTGAAAAACCCAGACGGAACGGTTTATGACGACGACACCAGCACGGTGCATTGGAGCTGGAGCAGCAGTTATTTAAGCCTGACCAGCGACTCCATCAACAATAACCGCGCACATATGCACGACGGCGAAGCACATATTCAGCTATACGCAAAGTACAACACGCCTTCGGGCGGCACGAAGCTTTACGCCTGGATCAACAGCGATACCGGCGGAAAAGTTGACCACACGATCAATATCTCCGGACTGAGTTCCCTCCCGCAGACCGGCCAGAATATGACGCTTGTGTATCTGTTCGGCGGACTGAGCGCGGCGCTCCTTGCCGCAGCGGGAGTATGGTATGGCATCCGTAAAAAACACAGCGCCGTATAAACGCAACGATTCCGGCGGCGGATTGCCCGCCCCGCGCAGTGAACACCATCGTTCAGCCAAGAAGAGCCGCAGAGAACTGTTTGGCATACGCGCGCTTGGATTATCCGCCATTCTGCTTGGCGTTATCGCGCTGATCCTGCTGGGCGTCAAATTCTTCGAAGGCGAAGAAGCCGGCAACAACGCCGCCGTCCTGCTGGATGCGTACAAAGCGAAAGCAACGGTTTCTCCGGAACCCGCCGTTTCACCCGAAGCATCGACCGATCCGGCCGGCGCATCCGGCACGGCGGACACGCCGGAACCGACGGACGAGAACTTTGAGCAAACGGATATCAGCGCGGACGCAACGGCCGCCGCAGGCGCCAACGAACACCTTGCCAACGACGGTTCCGTCACTTCGGAAATCGAAAGCGGCGAATATGTCCGCCCGGATGCGCCGGAGGTAACGTCGGATCTGGATATAACGATTCAGAAGATCATTGACGCAACGGGTGAGGACGGGGTCATTGGAATCCTCGAAATTCCGGAGCTGGACGAGGAACTTCCCATTATTGGCAAATGGTCCTACAAGCTGCTCAAGATCTCCGTTTGCCGGTATAAAGGGCCCGATCCGCTGGAGGATGGCAACCTGGTCATCATTGGCCACAACTATAAGAACGGTTCGCACTTTGGGCGTTTGAGCAAACTTTCCGTAGGCAGCGAAATCTTTCTTACCAACGCGGCAACGGGGCAGCGCGTCCGCTACGAAGTCTATCAGATCAAAAGCATCGCTTCCGACGCGTTCAGCGCGCTCAAGTCCTATCACGGCGACGCGGGACTGACGCTGATGACCTGCAAGGACAACGGCACGAACCGATTGCTCGTTCGCTGCGAACAAAAGGACGCCTCCTGAACGGAACAAACGATATAATACGCAGAAACACCCGCTCACGCGGGTGTTTTTTTACCGTTTAGGCTGACGATAGGAATTAGAGAATCCTTTTTGGTGTAAATCCCAGTTTGTCCGCCGCAACGCAATGGTAGACAACGCCGTTCTTTTCTCCTTCGAACGCGTAGCGGTTCGCTTCGCCATGCAGATGTCCGTAGACCGCAATCCGTACGCCCGCCTGCTCCAGCAATTCGGTAAAGCCGCTTGAACGATCCCTGTCGGAAAACGGCGGGTAGTGCAGCATCGCAATCTTCGTCTCCGTATCCGGAAGCGAGCGTAACGAAAGCGTAAGCCGGTCGAGTTCGCGCCGGTAAATTTTCTCATCGTCCGGCGTAAAATTCGAGTTTCCCGGGCAAAGCCAGCCGCGGCTGCCGCAAATGCCGACGCCTTCCTCCACAAATGAGTCGTTCTGCAGCGCGCACACTCCCTCCGGCAGCGACGCGCGCACACGTCCGATGGCGCTCCACCAGTAATCGTGATTTCCCCGAAGCAGAATTTTCTTTCCTGGCAACCGGCCGATAAACGAAAGATCGGGCAATGCGGCGGAAAGCTGCATTGCCCAACTGATATCTCCGGGAATCAGCACAAGATCGTTCTCCTGAACCGTCTCGCGCCAATTTCGCTCCATTCGGTCCGTATGATCGCGCCAGGCTTCGCCAAACACATCCATCGGTTTTTCGGAGGCAAGCGAAAGATGCAAGTCCGCTATGGCGTATATCCGCATCCCATTCGCTCCTCTCCGTGTGTGATCGACCTTTGATTATTCCTCTTCCGAAACGATTTCCTCGTCCTCAAGCTCCTCATCGACCTCAGGAAAAACATCGCTGATTTCAGTGGCATTCTCCAGCTCGACCTGTCGCTTTTGCTCGCGCAGGCACGCCGCGCAAAGCTCGCTTCCGCGTACAGCAGGCGCTTCGCCGCACTCCGTGCACATGATGATCTCGTCCTCTTCGGATTCTTCCTCCGTGTGGCGCCCGCGTGCCTGCGCGCGTTTTAACTCGCGCTTGCAAACTTCGCAAAAGTCTTCGCCGTCGCGGATATAATTCAATTCGCACTTCGGGCACTTATGCAATGCCATATCTCTTCTTCCTGCTTTCGATTCCAAACGTTACGTTTCGTATTATGCTAAAGAATGTTATATGTGTCAAGCAAAAGTTCTGCTTTTTCACAAAGTAATCATTTTCAAAAAAAGCCCGACCTTCGGGCGTTTTTCAAGCATCCGGGTCAGCTGGCCCGGCTGGGTCATCCGTAGCGCCTTCTTCCCGTAACGCGCGGGCGGCATTTGCCTTCGCGTCCTCGACAATTTGGCCGATGCGGAGCAGCAGTTCTTCGCCGCCAATCTTCTCTTCCGCCGAAAAGGGAATGGCATACGGCGGCGCGCCGAGCAGTTTTGCCGCCCTGTTTGCGGCGACATTCCGCTGGGATTTCGGAATCTTGTCCGCCTTGGTGGCAATCAGCGTAAACGGCACGCCGGAATAGAGCGTCCACTGAAACATCTGCCGATCCTCCGGCGACGGTTCGTGACGGATATCGATGAGCAGAAACAGATGGTTCGGACGGCCGCTGCCAAGATAGTCGCCAATCAGGCCGCCCCACTCCTGCTGCTGCGCTTTGCTCGTCTTTGCAAACCCGTATCCGGGTAAATCAACAAAATAGAAATCCCGATTCAGTACAAAGTAATTTATCAGGCGCGTCTTTCCGGGCGTCTGCGAGGTTTTCGCAAGTTTGCGGTTGTTGCAGACGCAATTGATCAGGCTGCTCTTTCCAACATTGCTTCGCCCGACCACCGCAATTTCGCACGCAAGCGGGGCAGGGGGTGTTTGCCCCTGCCCAACGCTTGTCAGAAACGACGCCTGCTTAATGGCGAACGGCTTCATGGGTAATATCCAATCCGGGCAGACTCAGCCGAGGCTCCGCCTCATGCGGATGCATGGTCAGCGCAACATTCAGCACATCGTCCACCGTTTCGGCATAATTTATCTTGAGCGCGCCCTTGATATCCGCGGGTACGTCGAAGAGATCCTCCCGGTTCGCTTTTGGCAGAACCACGCAGTCCACGCCCGCGCGCACGGCGGCAAGCAGCTTTTCCCGCAGGCCCCCGATGGGGAGCACGCGCCCGCGCAGCGTCACCTCGCCGGTCATGGCAACCGAGCTTTTCACCGGAATTCCGGTAAGCGCGGAGACCAGCGCAGTTGCCATTGCAACACCCGCGGAAGGTCCGTCCTTGGGAACCGCGCCTTCCGGTACATGGATGTGCAGATCCAGCGTTTCCAGAAAGCTCGGATCTATGCCAAAGCGCGTGGTGTTTGCGCGCACATACGTCATGGCCGCTTTGGCGGACTCCTGCATCACGTCCCCCAGCTGGCCGGTGAGCTGCAGAACGCCCTTACCGGGAACCGCCGCGGACTCCACCTCCAGCGTTTCGCCGCCGACGCTTGTCCAGGCTAGGCCGGTTACGACGCCGACCGTATCCGGGCGCAGCGGTTCCGCTTTTTTGAACTTCTGCGGCCCCAGCCACTCGGTAATCCGGGCGTCGGTCAGGGTAATGCGCGTCTTACCGTCGGCCATTTCGCAGGCCGCCTTACGGCAGACGCTCGCAAGAACCCGCTCCAGCTCGCGCACACCCGCCTCGCGGGTATACCCGCCGATGAGCGTGGAAAGCGCCGCGTCCGGAACGCGAAGGTTCGTCTTTTTCAGCCCGTGTTTTTCCAGCTGCTTGGGCAGCAGGTGGCGGCGTGCAATCTCCATCTTCTCGTCGAAGAGGTAGCTTGGCACTTCGATGAGCTCCATGCGGTCCAGCAGCGGACGCGGAATCGAACTCGCATCGTTCGCGGTGGTAATCATCATGGCGCGGGACATATCGTACGGCAGTTCGAGAAAATGATCCGTAAAGGAAAAATTCTGCGCGCTGTCAAGCACCTCCAGCATCGCGCTGGAAGGATCGCCCCGCATGTCGCTGCCCAGTTTATCGATCTCGTCGAAGAGCAGCACCGGGTTGATCGAACCGGCCTTGCGCATGGCTTCGATCACGCGGCCCGGCTGCGCGCCGATATAGGTGCGCCGGTGCCCGCGAATCTCCGCTTCGTCGTGTACGCCGCCAAGGCTCATGCGGACGAACTTTCGCCCCATCGCCTCCGCAATTCCGCGCACGATGGAGGTTTTGCCGACGCCCGGCGGGCCGACGAGGCAGAGAATCTGCCCCTGCGGATTATTCGTCAGCCGCTGAACGGCCAGCGTTTCGATGATGCGCGTCTTTACCTTGTCCATACCAAAGTGGTCGCGATCAAGCACCTGCCTTGCATGCGTGAGATCAAGATTATCCGTCGTTTCTTCCATCCATGGCAGGTCTAGAATCAATTCGATATAGGCCTGCGTCATGGGCGCTTCGTGGGAACCCGCCGGCAGGGAAGCAAAGCGGTCAAATTGCTTATTGAGCGCCTTTCGGACTTCCGGCGGCAGCATCTTTTGTTCGGCGCGCGCGCGGTACCCCTCGAGCACATCGTCCTCGCCTTCGCCCAGCTCTTCCTGAACGGCCTTGAGCTGCTCGCGCAGAACGAATTCCTTCTGGTTGCGCTCCACGGCGGCTTTAATCTTGCCCGCGATCCGGCGGTCAACCTGCATGACCATCAGCTCGTTTTCCAGAATGCCCAGCAGGCTTGCCGCGCGGGAAACAAGGTCCGTTTCCTCAATTAGCTTCTGCTTATCTTCAAGCTTGCTGACGATATTCTGCGCAACCGCATCGGTCAGTTCGGAAAGCGTGCTCTGCGAAAGCACGGCGTCCTTTTGCTCCTGCGTCAGCCGGTCGCGCTGATTCGCGTGCTCCGAAAAGCCTTCGCTCAGGCGGCGGCGCAGCGCTTCCGCCGTGTATTCGTCCGGCTCAACGTCCTCCACGATTTCCACCTGCGCGGTGTAGTGCGGGTTCTCCGAAATTACGCTGACGATACGCGCGCGCGCAGCTCCGGTCACCAGCAGGTGCACCGTATCGTTCTGAATACGGAAAACCTGCCGAATCCGGCATACCGTTCCGACCGTGTAGAGGTCCTCCGGTGTAACGTCCACAATCTTCGCGTTTTTTTGCGAAACAAACAGGGCGTATCCTTCGTCCGAAAGCGCCTGCTCCATGGCGGAAAGCGTTTTTTTACGCCCGATATCGCAATGCATCACCTCGTTTGGCAGCACCGCAACTCCGCGCAGCGGAATGACGGGCAGTGTAACGATTCCATGCAGATCCATCTTTTTCACCTCCATCAAGGGTATAAACAATCTGGTGACCCCATGATTGTAGATTCAGTATAGCGGCATTCATTTGTCAATGCAAACAAGGGAAGGCCAATAATGTAACAGCAGGTCTACGAGACTGTGAACTTTTAGCATCAATCGACCGAGAGTGCTAATAAAAGCTATTTTACATGATTTTTCGTCCTTTTGCCACCCGTTTTTGCATCGCGGCGCCATTCTTTCGAAGAACTGAAACGGCGGTTCGCAATCTCTCGCAAACCGCCGCTGAAAAAATCCTATCTTATACCAAACCAATCAATAGTTGATCTTCCGAACCTCAAAGAATGCCTTTGGATGCGTACAGGCCGGGCATACTTCCGGCGCTTTGACACCCTCGTAGAGATACCCGCAGTTGCGGCACTGCCAAACGACCTTGCCGTCCTTTTCAAAGACCTTGCTGTCCTTCAGGTTCTTCGCCAGCGCATTGTAGCGCTCTTCGTGGCTCTTCTCGATTTCGGCGACCGCCGCGAACTGGTACGCGAGCTTATCGAACCCTTCCGCTTTCGCTTCCTCGGACATGCGCTTATACATATCGGTCCACTCGTAGTGCTCGCCCGCCGCGGCCATCTGCAGCGCCTCGTCCAGACCGGGCATTTCGCCGCCGTGCAGCGCTTTGAACCACATCTTCGCATGCTCTTTTTCGTTGTCCGCCGTCTCGGCAAAGATTGCGGAGATCTGTTCGTAACCTGCTTTCTTCGCAACCGACGAAAAATACGTGTACTTGTTCCTCGCCTGCGATTCGCCCGCGAAAGCGTCCTGTAAATTCTTCTCGGTCTTGCTGCCCTTGAGTTCCATACGATTCATACCTCCTGTTTTATTAATAGTAATGTTACGAAAACTACTTTTAGCCGATTGTGATCCTTAGATTATCCGGCGTTTTGCCCGGAAAGCTGCCTGCAGTTCCTGCATACTCCACGCAGCACCACGTCGTAAGAGCGGAGTGAAAAATCCGTTTCGTTCGCAATCGTTTCCTCAATCGCTTTCAGCGAAGGCAGATGAACATCCGCAACGCAGCCGCACTGTTCACAGACGATATGGGAATGTGCCTTTGTGGTCTTGTCGAACCGGCAGCTGCCGTCCGCCAGCGGAATTTTCTTGAGACGACCCGCATCGGCCAGTTGGTTGAGGTTACGATAGACGGTGCCGAGGCTGAGGCGCGGCATATCCGTTTTCAGCTGTTCGTAAACCATGTTTGCGGTCGGATGCTCGCAGCTCTCCGCCACAGCCCGAAAGATCCGCTCCCGTTGATGCGAATACCGCATGCACTCTGATCCTCGCTTCATATGGATTTGTTCTTCGCCGCGAATCCCCAAAGGAAACGCCTTGTGTTGAAATATGGCTTTTGATAACAATTATTGTTATTATACTAACGCAAGTCTTTCTTTCCGTCAAGCCCTATTCGTGCATTTTTACAAATCAAATTGATTTTTTATATGCCACCGGCAATCAATCGAATGCCTGTGAAAACCACGCTTATTCTTCCGGGGTAAGGGGCGGGCGCCGCTCCAGGAGGTTCCTTTCAAAGAGTTTGGACACGCGTTTATACAGAAGAAACGTAATCAGCGAATTGGCAACCGTCTTGATCGCGTTAAACGGGATAATCGCCGTCGGCAGCAGCGCGAGCACCGTTTCCTTTGGAACGCCGAAGAAGTGCACGGTAAAGATCAGGTTCATGGGAACCATCATGAGTGTTTGCAGCACGGAACCGACCGCCATGCCGATCAGCGCGCCGGCGCGCGTCCGCTTGCTCCCGTAAATCAGCCCGGCGGCAACGACGTATGCGCCCGTTGCGCAGAAATGCATGACCGCGCCGACCCAAAGGCTCTGCGGAGAAACGAGCAGCCATTGCAGCACGCTGACGACGCCCGTCAGCGCAAGCCCCCACCAGGGTCCGTAGAGAAACGTTCCGATCAGAATCGGCACATCCGCCATATCGTATTCCAAAAAACTGGCCGACGGAAAGATGGGGAAGTGAATCGCGTAAACGAGGATGATCGATAGCCCGGTCAGCATACCGAGCTTGACCAAACGGTCGATCTTGCTGCGCTGCATCATGGTAAAATTCCTCCTGTGTCAAATAAAAAACCCGCGATTTTCATCGCGGGGCGAATGCCATGCCAAACTGGATTTAGCACGTCGCTTCTCTCATCCGGACTTGCCGCGAACCTCTTGTTCGCCGTTTACCGTCGGCAACGGATTGGTACCGTTTCAGTCGCTTTCGCAACTCGCGGGCTCGTCGGCCAAACTGCCGCATCACCGCCGGTGGGGAATCGCACCCCGCCCCGAAGCTGAATATTCTGTTTGACGCGGCGGCTTTCACCGTTCGTCGCGCATATCGTAACACGGGGATACCGCCAATGCAAGTGCTTTTTCAGAATTCACAGTCGCGTCGTAATCCGCCGCAGCTCCTTCCCCCTGCTGCGGTCAGAGCGAAACGACCCCGCAGTGCGACAGCATGACGACGAGCTTTTCCCGAACCGGCAGTCCCGTAATCGCCTGGAGCGAAAGCGCGTAGAGCCGCATCTGCACCGCGTGGCGCTGCGCCGCCTGCAACGCCGACTCGCCGGGGCGCACGCGATCCGTCTTATAATCCACGATCGTCCACCCGCCGTTTTCGAGGAAGCACGCGTCGATCACGCCCTGCAGCAGCACGCGTTCATCCGTTTCCACGCCATAGAGCGCGCCCGTGTCGATCGGGTAAGAGAACGGCAGTTCCCGCTCCAACCTCCTAGAGCGGGACATTCGTGCGTACAGCGGTTCCCGCGTAAACCAGGCGACCGCGCGTACATCCGCCGCCTCGGCCTGCTCCGGCGAGATATGCCCGTTTTTGCAGAGTTCCTGCAAAAAGGCGGCGGCCTCCGTTTCATCCATCGCACCGCCAAGCGGGAGGTGCTGCATGGCGGCGTGCGTCGCCGTTCCGGCAAACACGGCGCTCTTTTCCGCACCAAGAAACGCAGGCACGCGAAACTCCGGCGGCGCATCCTCCGGCGCGCCAACGCGGCTGACGGCGGCTTTCGCGCTGAGACGAACCGCCTCCGCGTGCGCATACGTCCAGTTCAGCTTTTCCTCGATCGCCTCAAGCACGGAGGGATCGTACGGCGGCAGCGCAAGCAGCGCTTCTCCGCTCTGCCCGCTTAAAAATGGCTCACGTTCCTGCAGCTGAACCATTCTTGCGCGGCGCGTTCCCATCAATAACCACTGCGCGGGGCAGCTGCAGCGAAGCACCTGCCAGGGCGACGGATTTTCGGGCGCAAGCTCCAGTTTCTCCTCCGGATTGCTCAGGCAGGCGGTTAAAATCAGCTTTCTTTGCGCGCGTGTCATGGCAACGTAGAGAATACGCATCTCTTCCGCCGTCTGCTCGCGCCGGATCCGCTGGGAGAGAACGACCCGCGCGAGCGTATCCCGCTTGACGCGCCGCGTTCCTTCCGAATCGATCAGCCGCAGCGCAATGCCGTATTCCGCGTGCATCTGCAGGCTGTTGTTTCCATCCTTCCGGTTAAAGGGTTTGCCCAGCCCCGCAACGAAAACCACGGGGAATTCCAGCCCTTTCGATTTATGAATGGTGAGGATTCGGACGACGTCCGCCGCAATCGTCTGTGCCGCGCCGACGGACGCGCCGCTTTTTGCCAGATCGATGTGCCGTAAAAAGTTCCACACGCCTCGCATTCCGGCGGCTTCAAACGCATGCGCCTTGTCGAGCAGCGCGTTGAGGTTCGCCTGCCGCTGCGCGCCGCCGTAACCGGCGCCCATCTCCTCGTAAAACCCTGTTTCATCGAGCAGTTTGCCGATGAACTCCTCCACGGAGAGCAACCGGCTTTCCGCGCGGTATCCGTCCAATTTGCTTAGAAACGCGCGCGCCCGTCCGGCCAGCGTATCCGTCCCTGCGGCGTATGCGGCAAACGCGTCATAAAACGGGCCGTTCTTCTGTGCGGCACGAACCTGCGCAAGCTCTTCATACGTAAAGCCGCCAATGCCGGAGCAGAGCACGGAGAGCAGCGGCACGTCCTGCCTGCGGTTATCGACGATCGAAAGCATGTTCTTCAGAATCTGCACCTCGATGGCGTCGAAATAACCGCCGCTCGTCTGCGCGTAGCAGGGGATTCCCTGCCGGGACAGTGTCTGCGAAACCGTCTGCGCGTCCGTTCCCGCACGCAGCAGCACCGCAAAATCCGCGTAGCGGTAACTCCGCGTCTCGCCCGTGCGCGTGTCGACGTAAGGTTCCCGCTCCAGCATTTCGTGGATGCGGCTCGCGATCAGCCGCGCTTCCACCTCCAGATCCGCCGCCTCTTCCAGCGGATCCTCCTCCGTTTCTTCGCCGCCTTCCGCGCGACGCTTTTGAATCAGATGCAGTTCCGCCGCGCCTTCCGGCTGGCTGGCACCACGGACGAGCCGGGCGCGCGCATCGTAATCGATATCGCCCGTCTCTTCGGACAGAATCGCCTCAAACACCTCGTTGACCGCGTCCAGCACCGCTTCCGAACTACGAAAATTGCATTTTAAATCGATGCGCATCCCCTTTTCGCCGGAAAAAAGCGCCAGTTTCTGCAAAAACAGCTTTGGTTCCGCCTGGCGGAAGCGGTAGATGGACTGCTTGACGTCGCCAACAAAGAAGAGATTGTCTCCGGTCGAAATCCGGTTCAGGATTTCCTCCTGTACGCGGTTGCTGTCCTGATATTCGTCCACGGCGATCCAGCGAAACTGTTCGCGGTACTCCGCTTCGATCGGTTCCTGCCGCAGCGCCTGCAAGGTCAGGTGTTCCAAGTCGTCGTAGTCCAAAACGTTCGCTTCCCGCTTGGCTTCGGTATATGCCCGTTCAAAACGGCGCGTAATTTCCACCAGCGCGCGCACCGTTTCGCCGGAGCGCTTCAGAACGGCGCGCGTTTCCTCTTTTTCGCGGGAAAAACGCTTCTGCTGCTCCTTTGCCAGATCTTTTCCCGCCGTGCGCGCGTCCTGAACCGGCTTTTTCTCCGCTTCCGCCGTGCCGCGCGGAAAACGCAGCACCCCGTATTCCAGCGCCTGAAGCGCCGCCCGATAGGAATCGTATTGTTTCGCCAGCAGCAGCGCGCGATAGCGCGACAGATCGTCGTCCAGCACGCTGATTACACCAGCCCAATCGGGGGAAAGCGAATCCCGCGCTGCGGTGAGCGGCTCCATCATCAGCGCGATTTCCCGCTGGCTGAACGCGACCGCGTCCTGCAAAATGCGCTCCAATGCCGCGTCGTCCCTGTAACGCTCCTCCGCTCGATTCAGCCAGGCCTCCGGGTCCGGTTCCGATCGCGTAAAACGGTAGGTCTGAATCACCGCGTCCCAGGCCGGCTGCTCTCCGCCAAAAGACGAAAGCAGCGTACGATAATCCTCGTTTTCCTCTACGGAAAGCCGGGTAAGCAGCTCGTCCCGCACGGTTTCGATCAGCGCGGCGCTCTCCATTTCGTCCGCCGTGCGCGCGCGCGCCGGCAACCCGACGGCGTAATAGTGCCGCCGCAGCACCCGCGCGCAGAACGCATGGATCGTTGAAAGGTACGCGCCGTCCACCGCGCGCGCCTGCCGCCGCAGAAAGCGCGCCAGCCCGGGGTCCTTCGCTGTTTCGGCCAGTGTGTTGAGACGGTTTGCGATCCGGCTTTTCATTTCGGCCGCCGCCGCGCGCGTAAACGTCAGCACCAGCAGCCGCTCGATCGGAACGCCGCTTACCACGCGGGAAACAATCCGCTCGGTGAGCACCGCGGTTTTGCCCGCGCCCGCCGCCGCGGAGACAATCAGGTTCCCTTCGGCGGCGATCGCCTGCCGCTGTTCACTCGTCCAGCGCATGTTCGTCCCCTCCGTTGATCAGCTGGAAAAAATCGTCCTGCCGGATCGATTTAAGCAGGCGCGCCCGCGCGCCCGGAACGCTCTGGTCAAAGCGGCAAACGCTGTTGTAGTCGCAATAGAGGCAAGCCTGCTTCCGCTTCTGGCGCGCGGCGGGCGAGGCGGTCATTTCGCCTTCCAGCATGCAGCGGAGCGTTTCTTCCGATTTCTTTCGCGCGGCCTCGAGCAGCGCGCCGAGCTCCGCCTCCGAACAGACGCTGCCGGAGTACGCATCCTCGCCGACCGATTTTACACCGCCCAGAATGCCGGAGGCGCCGTTGATAGCTCCATCACTCGCCTGAATCACCGAAGCATCCGAAAGTGTCAGACCTTTCAGCCGGAACGCGTCCTGCGCCGCGGCTTCGATATCCTCCTCCGCATCCGAAACGACGGGCTGCAGAATCGGCATATAGTATAATCCGGCGCGCTCCTGCGAGTGCTCCGCCGCCGCCAGAAGGTAAAGCGGAAGCTGGAGTGTCAACCCGCTGAGCACACCCGCAAAATCAAAGTCGCGTCCGCCGGTTTTATAGTCGATGATGCGCGTCATCTTTCGCCCGTTGACCTTCGCACAATCCACGCGATCGATCTTGCCGCCAATGAGCGCCTCCCGCCCGTCCGCCAGCCGGAGCCGGATCGGCGGAAACGGCGCGCCCGCGCCAAATCGTACTTCCGTGCGCTCCGGCGTGAAGCTGCCCGCGCGAATCTGATGCAGAATTGCCAGCGCGCTCTGGCGCACGACTTCAACAAGCAGAAACACCGTTGCGCGCATGCGCTCGTTTTCTACAAGAATGCCGTAGTTGTGGTTCGCAATGACCTCCGGCAGCAGTTCGTCGAGCAGGGAGAGCGCCTCTGCGTCCGTAAACGTTCGCCAGTCCATATTGCGCTCGCCGACGGCACGGACAAACGCCTCCAGCGCGGCGTGATAAAACTCGCCGAGATCCGCCGCGCGCTCGGTATACTCCCGCGTTTCCTCCGCGCGAAGTCCGTAACGGACAAAGTGCTGAAACGGACAACTGTTAAAGCTCTCCAGCCGGCTTGCGCTCATGGCAACGCTGGCGCCGTAGAGTTTTTCCGCCGTTTCGCGCCTGATGGCGGCGGGCCCGAACCGCGCCTCGCTTTCCTGAAGAATCCGCCCGGTCAGCTGGCGCGTTTCTTCGTTTCCGCTCAGCCATTCGACCAGCGCGGGAAGGCGCTGTGTACACTTGCCCTCGTCGCGGTAGCGGCGCAGGTCCGCCGCGCAGAGCGTCAGCGCCTCTGCGGCGCAGTCCGGCAGCGCATCCGACCGTTCGATATCCGTCTTCCGGCGGCAGGTCGGGCAGATCGCCTGCAGCCGCTCCACGAGCGGGGAAGGAGCGAGTTCGCCGCTTCCATCCCCGAACGCATAACTGACGTAAAGAAATTCGCCGGTTTTGCTCAGCGCGGTATACAGGTCAAGCCGGTCGGCGGCGGTCAGCTCCGCGGCGGTCTTTTTCAGCTCCGCGCCCAGCCCCCGCAATTCGCGAATCTCTCCGTCGTCGAAGAGTCCGTCGTTCTGCTGCGGGCGGGGAAGCAGGCCGTCGTTTGCGCCGACGACGAACAGCGCGCGCACACGCCTGCTGCGGGTACGAACCACATCGCCGACCAGCCCCTGATCCGCCGTGCCCGGCACAACGCCAACGCTGTATCCGTTCAGACCTTCTTCCAGAAGGCTCACAAAACCTTTTTTTCCAATTTTCAGTTCACCGAGGATCTCGCTCGTTTGATCCAGCAGTTCAACAAGCAGGTTCCAGACCTGCGCGTGCTCCTGCATCAAAGAAAGCCGGCCTTGAGCGCCAAGCGCTTCCGCCTTTTTCTCCAGCGCGCGCTGAAGATCGATTTCCGCTAAAAAAGTATAGAGCGCACGCACCTGTTCGCCGACCGTCGCGCGGGAAAGACCTTTGGACAGCCGCTCCAGCGCGGGCACGACCGCGGCGCGCGCGCGTTCCGCCGCTTCCTCCGGGTTTGCGCGGGTCAGCGGCCTGAGCAGCGCGCTCCCGCGCGCACCCGTCCGGCGCAGATAGAGATCGAGCGCCTCCGCGTCCGCATCCTCGCAGGGCGCAAAGCCGCTCTTGCAGTATGTTTGCAGTTCGTTTGCCGCATACCCGTTTGCGCAAAAGCGCACGGCGCCAAGCACGCCGTCGATTGCGGCGTGTCCCGTCAGCGGACGCTTTCTGTCCAGGAAAACGGGAATCCCGCGCCGCGCGCAGGAGCGCGAAATCAGCGCGGCGTATGCGTCCAGATCGGAAACGATCACCGCCATATCGCGGTAACGAACGCCGTTTCGCGCGAATTCCAGAATCGCCTCGGCAAGGGATTCCGTCTCCGCGCGCCGGTCGCTCGCACCGAAAATCGTTAAATGCGAAGCGTCTTTTTCAAACGCTTCGGCCGGGTAGGCAAAAAGGTTTCGCTCGATATGCCGCATGAGCGGGTTGCCGGAATACACCTGCCGGCTCAGCCACTCCTCGCGGATGCCGACGCTTCGTTTATCGGCAATTCGAAGAATCTGGCGGAGCACCTCGCGCTCCGGATCAAATAGCTCCGCGTCCGCGCACGGCTCGGCGTCCACGCGAAGGGAAACCGTCACCTCCGGGCAGACAAGAAGCATTTGCTCGAGCAGGTTGAGCACCTGGCGGTTCGGCCGGTCGAGCCCGTCGATATAAACCGGCAATTCCGCAACGAACGAAGCGGGCAGCAGACGCGCGGCTTCGTTTGCCGCGTCGTCCAGGCTCAGATATCGCTCGAAAAGGTACTCTTCCGTTTCGCGGTAAAGCATGGAAAGGTCGAGGAGTTTTTCTTTCAGCGGCAGCCCCTCCGGCAGACGGGCCAGCAGCGCGTCCAGCACGTCCGGCGAGAGCCCCGCTCGTTTCACATCCCGAAAGAACGACTGCGCTTCTTCGACAAACCCCGCCTGGCGGGCGGAAAGCGAAAAGACCCTGAGTGATTCCTGCCTGCGGTCGATCGCGCGGCGGATCACCATTCGGTACCCCTGGTCGGAGAGCAGAGGCCGCGTTCGCCCGCCCAGCGAAAGAACCCGCTCGCAGAGACGGTCGAAGCTGAACACCTGTATGCCGACAAGCCCGCCGAGCGCGTCGGCCAGCAGCCGCTCCGATTCGTAGGTATACTGCTCCGGCACGATCAGAATCGCGCGCTCGCCCGCCTGCTGGCGTGCCTTCAGCGCCTCGACGATACGGGCGGTTTTTCCCGTACCCGCGCGGCCAAGCAGCAGCCGAAGCGTCGCGCTCATAAAAACATCTCCCGGTGCAGCGGCGTATAGATCATCTTCCCGCGCTCGCTGCGGCTTTCATACAATACGACCGAGTTCGCCGTAAACGCCGCTTTCTGCGGCGGAAGAACGAACCCTTCGTCCCCTTCGATTCCCCGGCCAAGCGTGATATGCGGCGTGAGTCTGCCGCGGTTCTTCGCAAACCCGCGTTCCCAGAGCGCGGACTCCAGCGATTCATACAAGCAGTTGAGCTCATCGCCGTCGCAGGAAACGCGGATAAATCCCGTGTGGGAACCATCCGTTTTAAACGAACCGTACCCGCCTAGTCGCAGCACGAACGGGCGAATATCCCGAACGGCTTCGCGCAGCGCGTCCGTCGCATCCACAAGCGCGTCCGTTTCACCGATAAAGTGCAGCGTAACATGATAATTTTCGCGCGGAACCAGACGCCCCCCCGCGCCGAACTGCTCCAGCGCGACGCGCGCGGAGGATACGGCGCGCAGGATATCCGGCGGCAGCGGAATGGCAAAGAACAAGCGCATGCGGCGCCTCCCCGGTTTTGCGTTCGATACGCATACTTTATTCTCTACAGTATATCGGCCGAATCGCAATTTTGCCAGAGTGAAGGCAAAGCTTTCGGCCGAAACCTGCATGGAACCTGCAAAAAAGCACGGATTCCTGCTTGTTTGTCGAATTTGTTTCCGTTTGAAGAACCGGCAATACCGGGAAAAAGCGGAATTTCTTCCCGTTTCTCCGGCAGGATTTCCTGCAAAAATCCGTCAAAAAAAAGCCGTTTACCATGTGTGAAAAACCGTTTGCAACCAACCGTATACACAAAAGCTGCATGAGTTATCCACCATCCTTTATCCACATTGTCCACCATGTTATCCACAAAACGTGATTTTTTCCGGTTTTGATATGTGTATAAGTTCCGTTTTGCCGGTACATCGCAGTGAATAACCACGCAGATCATGCGTAATCTTCCATTTGTTGCAACAGCAAGCATTACCATGCAGGGTGACACAACATCTATTTTCTCCTGCAACTCGGACGCGGTATTCCGTTTTCAATTGAGGGATGGGGCGCTCGCTCCGGCAGGTCTATATGGATCGTTCTATCCGTACATTTCGTCTGCATAAAAAAAAGCCGCTTGCGCGCCTTTTGCTGCTGTCTGGCCCTTCTTTTTTTCGTTTTTTAAAGGAGATGTATCTTTCCCGAACTGCCACAAACCTTTTTGTATCCTCGCCGCGCGCTGGCTTTTGCAAAATCCGAAGCTCCGGCAAGCAGCCGCGCCGCAGCGCTCGTTATTTTTCTCTTCTTTTCACCTCCGCGCCAAGCGCGCAGAGCTTGCTTTCCAGGAATTCATAACCCCTGTCGATAAAATGGATATTGTGCACGTTTGTCGTCCCGCTGGCCGCCAGCCCGGCAACCATGAGCGACGCGCCCGCGCGAAGGTCGCTTGCGTAAATATCCGCCCCGCGCAGCGAAGGAATCCCTTTTACTTTCGCGGTGTTGCTGTCCTTCATGCTGATGGAGGCGCCCATGCGGCGCAGTTCCTTCACATGGTTAAACCGGTTTTCAAAAATGGTTTCGTTAATAGCGGAAACGCCATTGGAAGCGCAGAGATACGCCATGATCGGCTGCTGCAGATCGGTCGGAAAGCCGGGGTAGGGAAGCGTCTTGATATTGATCGCGCGCGGGCGTTCGTTCATGATCACGCGCAGGTAAAAGTCCCTTCCGTCGTCGCCTTCAATCACGCGCGCGCCGCTCTCCATCAGCTTAGCGGAGACGGATTCCATATGCGTCGGAATCACGTTCTTTATGATCACGTCGCCCATTGTTGCGGCGGCGGCAATCATAAACGTGCCCGTTTCAATCTGATCCGGAATGATGGCATACCCGCAGCCATGCAGTTTGGGTTTGCCGGTAATACGGATGACATCCGTGCCGGCGCCCTTTACGGTTGCGCCCATCATATTGAGGAAGTTCGCAACGTCCACCACATGCGGCTCTTTGGCAACGTTGCTCAGCACCGTCGTCCCCTCCGCCATGCTCGCGGCGAGCATCACGTTGATGGTTGCGCCAACGCTGACCACGTCAAAATAAATCTCCGCGCCGACCAGCTTTTGCGCTTTTGCGCGAACAATGTTCTTTTCGCAGTCGAGCTCAACCTCCGCGCCGAGCGCGCGCATTCCCTTGATGTGTTGATCGATCGGCCGCGCGCCAATCACGCAGCCGCCGGGGAGCGCAAGCTCCACCTCATGGAACCGGCCAAGCAGCGCGCCAAGCAGATAATACGACGCGCGCATGCTGCTGACCGCTTCGCTGAGCGCTTTGGTGTTTTTGAGCGTTCGGGAATCGATCCGCATGCAGTCCCCGTCCGTATAATCGACGGTAACGCCCAGTTCCTCCAAGATTTCCTTGAAGCTCTGGACGTCCTGAATGTGCGGCAGATTCTCCAACACGCAGGTTTCGCCTGCCAGAACCGCCGCGGGTATGATGGCGACCGAGGCGTTTTTCGCGCCGCTGATGGTTACGGTTCCTTCGAGCCGCTTCCCGCCTTTGATTTCGTACCATTCCTTCTGCATACCAACGATAGTCTATCGGAATCGCCAGGATAAGTCAAGCACGGCACCGGAGGTCTAATTTATCTTGTTCGGCCGGCAAAAACGGCTTGTTTATACGAACCGTCCGTTTTTATTCAGTTTTGTTTCACCGGGCTTGCCGCGGGATTGAACCGGATGTCTGCAAGTATAATGCGGTTCGATTGCAAATCTTGATGGAATCCGCTCTGGTAAATACCCGTTTGTTTTCGACACATCCCGCCATTTTGTCCACTCTTCAGGAAAACAGAGCGTTTGCTATAAAAAGACCGGAATTTATGCTGCAACCGTTCTAAGCGTCTGCTGCATTTTAAATATATTTTTTTGTTTTGCTTAAATAGGTTAAGGAATGAATTGACAAGGGCGTTTCCGCATGCTAAAGTTATTTTAGCATTTCTCTATTTTTTTGAGAATTCGGAGGAATTCCATGGAAAAACTCGTCATCGCCCTCGGCGGCAATGCGCTGCAGGAAGGCAACGGCCCCGCAACCGCCGAAGCGCAGCTGGAAGTTGTCGAAAAAACATCCGTCTACATTGCGGATATCATTGAAAAGGGTTATCAGGTAATTCTTGCGCACGGTAACGGGCCGCAGGTTGGACGTATCGTTTTGCAGAACGAAACCGCCGTCAACGTTACTCCGGCAATGCCGTTTGACGTTTGTGGCGCGATGAGCCAGGGCATGATCGGTTACCATATGCAGCAGGGTCTGACGAAAGCCCTGCGCGCGCGCGGCAATCTTACCGGAGCGGCTACCGTAGTAACCCAGGTTGTTGTGGATTCGAACGATAAGGCATTTAAGAGTCCCTCCAAACCGATCGGTCCGTTTTACAGCGAGGAGGAAGCCAAAAAGCTTCAGAACGAAAAAGGCTACTCCGTTAAGGAAGATGCGGGCCGCGGCTGGCGCAGGGTTGTCGCCTCGCCGATGCCCGTTGAAATCGTCGAGCTGCCGGAGGTCAAGTGCCTTATTGAAGGCGGCTTCGTCGTCATCACCGTCGGCGGCGGCGGCATTCCGGTAATCCGGAACGAAAGCGGCGACCTGGTCGGCACCGCGGCGGTCATCGACAAGGATCTCGCCAGCGAACGCCTCGCGGAGGATCTGGACGCGGACGCGCTGCTGATTCTCACCGCGGTGGAGCAGGTTTGCCTGAACTATGGCAAACCGAACGAAAAGCGGCTCTCGTCCATTTCGGTTGCCGAAGCGGAGCAATACATTGCGGAGAACCATTTCGCGCCGGGTTCAATGCTGCCGAAGATTCAGGCGGCTGTGAAATTTGCAAACAGCAAGGCGGGGCGCCGCGCAATCATTACCTCGCTGGACAAAGCGGTCGATGCGCTCACCGGCAAAGCCGGAACGGTAATTACGAAGTAACGTCTTCTTTTCTTCCAAAAAAAACCAGAGAACCCTTCAAAAAACGCTTCTATTACAAAGAGCTTCTCACGGTAAATGAGAAGCTCTTTCTGTTTTCTTTTTCTCTAGAGAAAAGAATCAGGGTGTCAGACGGTTCGGGCCGCGGAAGAGGAACATCGCCTCCTTGATCCCCGTGCCAAGCAGGAGCATCGTCAGCCGGTCAACGCCAAGTCCAAATCCGCCGTGCGGCGGGCAGCCATACCGGAAGAACTCCGTATAGAACTTGACGTCCTCGCCCAGACCGCGTTCATTCGCCTGCGCGCAGAGCACATCATAGCGGTGCTCACGCTGCGCGCCGGTCGTAATCTCCACGCCGCGCCAGACGAGATCGTACCCCTGTGGAACGCCGTCTTTACGCATATGGTAAAAAGCGCGCTTCTCCGCGGCAAAATCCGTAATCAGAAGGAACTCATGCCCGAACTCTTCCATTGAGAACCGATAGCTCAGCTGCTCCGCCTCGGTCGTCGTATCCCCGCGTTCACTTTGCGGCAGGTGATAGCCATAGCGGCGCTCCAATTCGCGGTAGAGTTCCGGCAATGCAATCTCCGGATACGGCAACTTTGGTACGATCACCTTTGCTCCGTAGAGCCGTTCCACCTCCTCGCCGTACCGGGCCTGAACGCGCGCAAGTGCAAAGGTCAGCATTTCCGCTTCCAGATGCATCACGTCGTGGAACGACTCAATATAAGAGAATTCCAGGTCGAATCCGGTAAACTCCGTCGTATGCCGGTTCGTATAGGATTTTTCCGCGCGAAACACCGGCCCTGTTTCAAAGATGCGCTCGAATCCCGCCGCCATCGCCATCTGTTTATAAAACTGCGGGCTTTGCGCAAGGTATGCCTTGCGGTCAAAGTAGCCCACCTCAAACACGTCCGCGCCGCTCTCGCTCGCCGCGGCAATCAGCTTTGGCGTATGGATCTCCAGAAAATTCCGCTCCAGCAGAAATTCGCGCATCGCCTGCACGAGGCAGGTCTGCACTTCAAACAGCAGCCGCTCTTTTTCACCGCGCAGATCAATCCAGCGGTAATCCAGCCTCGTATCGATGTTCGCGTTTTTTGACAGGGGCAGGGGAGCGGCGAGGGACTCGATTTCGATGGCGGTTGAAATCAGCTCGCGCGCGCCGAGTTTGACGGCGGGATTTTCCAGCACGGTTCCCTCAACGGAAACCACGGATTCCGCGGTCAGCGTCTCCAGCAGCGCGTTCCATTCGGGATGCGTGCTCTTTTCAATCGTTGCCTGCAGACTTCCGCTGCGGTCGCGCAACACAAGGAACGCCATGTTGCGTGTATTGCGAATATGCTCGACAAAACCCTGTATCCGGACGGGTTCGTTTCTCTTCGCTTCGGATATCAACGTCCGTTTCATAATGATAGATCTCCTTTTCTCCATATTTCCTTCAGGGCGCCCATTCTTGCGTCCCTCCCGGCATCATCCGTATGCCGCATCGGATCACCTCCTGTAAAAAAGAAAACCGTTCGACATTTTCGCCGGACGGTTCAAACAAATCATATTCGGAACGAAATTCCGAACCCATGCTCACCGGCCGGCGCGACAAACCCGCACGCAAGCCGGAAGCGAATGCTTAACGGTTTGCGTGCCGAAAGTCGATATCCCTTTGCGTTATAATCTTCTTCACAGCACGATTCCTTTCTCTTTGGAAAGCGCATGTTCCTCGCAAGAGGAGGCGCTCATCCACCCTTTACCAGATATAATACCGATTGTCGTCTTCCCTGGAACAGAACTTATCGTGTCCCATTCGTTCAATTTCCTGGTTGATGGTTTCAAAGAGCGCGATTGCTTTTTGTTCCGTCCATGTCTCTTTGTTTCCTTCAATGATCAGGCAAGCAAGGACTGCTGACGGCATGGAATGCTCAATGACGCATCGGTATATTTTCTCACTCGGGTGAAACCGAAGCAATCCGCCGACTTTAGTTCTTCGAAACATGCGTACGATCACATCATAATCCAGATCGATTCCAAGGGAGTATTCCTGATAAGCGGTAAAGAGAAGACGCCTCCGAAAAAGCCTCTTTTCATGCCAGACGTGGGAGGGAGGAAAGCGATTCTTCAGCAGTTCCAACTTCCAGCAATACTCGTTCGAATCCGGATCGTCGTTCATCACTTCGATAAACTGCTTGATGATTTCGTCAATCTGCTCCTGCAGCGTGTTCATATCGAACTATAAGCCCTACTCTTTCGTCAGTTTTTCGTATACCCGCTCCAGATCTTCGCGGCTGTAGTATTCAATCGTGATCCTGCCGCGCGTATTGCTCCCCGCAAGCGATACACGCGTGCCAAGCGCTTCGCGGAAGGATTCCTCCAGGTTCGTTAATTCGGCGGAAAGCGACGGTTTCTCTTTCTTCGCGCTTTTTTCCGGTTTTTTCTTTTCCGACAGCCTTTTTAGTTTTTCCTCCAGCGCGCGAACGGAATATTCCTGCTCCACGCATTCCTTTGCCAGCGCTTCGATCTGCGCGCTGTCGGCCAGCCCCGCAAGCGCCCGGCCGTGACCCGCGGAAAGTATCCCGCTTTTGAGAAGGTCAATCACCGACTCCGGAAGCTGTAAAAGCCGCAGTGAATTGGCAATTGCAGGACGGCTTTTTCCAAGACGCGCGGAAACCTCCTCCTGTGTCATATCGTGCTGCCGCATTAAAAAGCGGATTGCCGCCGCTTCTTCGATTGGGTTCAGGTCTTCGCGCTGAATGTTTTCGATCAGGGAGACCTCGTGAATCTGTGCCTCGTCGTAGTCCGCAACCAGAACGGGCACCTCGCTGAGCCCCGCGAGCCGCGCCGCGCGAAAGCGGCGTTCTCCCGCAATAATCATATAGCGGTTGTTCTTCTTTTTTACGATCAGCGGCTGAACGATACCATGCGTGCGAATGGAATCCGCCAGTTCGTTGAGCGAGTTTTCGTCAAATTGCTTTCGCGGCTGAAGCGCGTTGTTGTCGATCTCCCGGACGTTTACCATTAAAACGCCCGCGCCGGATGACTGCTGTTCTTCCGAAACAACGGAATACGGATCGAGCAGCGCGTCCAGTCCCCGGCCAAGCCCCGTTTTCTGCGCGGCCATTATGCGTCCTCCTTCCGGATCATTTCGGCTGCCAGCGCGCAGTAAGCGGTAGACCCAGCGCTTGTCGGCGCGTAGCGGGAAATCGGCAAGCCGAAGGAAGGCGCTTCGCCAAGGCGCACACTGCGCGGAATAATCGTATCGTAAACTTTGTTCTTAAAAAACTTTTTCACTTCCTCGACAACCTGCATTGAAAGATTCGTACGCGAATCGAACATGGTCAGCACAACGCCCTCCACATCCAAATCCGGATTCAGGCTTTTTCGAACGAGCTTCACCGTATTCATCAGCAGGCTCAGTCCTTCCAGCGCGTAAAACTCACATTGAATCGGTACCAGCAGCGTATTCGCCGCGGTCAGCGCGTTGAGCGTCAGCAATCCCAGCGAAGGCGGGCAGTCGATAAAAATATAATCGTAGTTCTTCTTCGTTGCGTTCAGCGCGCGCTTGAGCACCTGCTCGCGCGCGAGAATGTTAACAAGTTCCACCTCCGCACCGGCCAGTGAAATATGCGCCGGCAACAACTTCAGCGTATCGATCATGGTGTCCTTGGTCGCGTCGTCCACCGGAACTTCATTGATCAGCACGTCGTATATAGAGGTATCGCTGCCTTCTTTCTTCATTCCGAGTCCGCTTGTGCTGTTTCCCTGTGGATCGGCGTCCACCAACAGAACTTTTTTTCCTTTTTCAGCAAGACAGGCGCTAAGGTTCACGGCGGTGGTCGTTTTTCCGACGCCGCCCTTTTGATTGGCAATTGCCACAATTTTCATATTTGAATGATCCTCCCAGTGTCGGTATCGCCATTATACTGTAACCGGAAGAACGATTCAATGTTTCACGTGAAACAATTGGTTGTTTTGGAAGATATATCCTTTTTTGCTTCGATTTTAAAATATCGTGTGCCGGAAATAATGTTTCACGTGAAACATTAGTACCGCCGAAAAATAAGAAAAGACGCCGAAGCGTCTTTTTATCTTTTAAAAATTGGAGTATATCCGCACCGGAACAATCAAATAGTAAAAACCTTCCGTTTTTACGGGGCGGATCACGCATGGGCTGATGCTCGTCGTAAAATCCATATAGATTTTTTCATCCGGAATACACTTGAGAATATTCATGCAAAAACGCGGATTAAACGCAATATCGATGTCTTCGCCGTTGATTTGAACATCCATCTCCTCGCTGATTTTTCCGGCAAAGCTGTTTGCCGTGATCGTCAGCTTATTTTCATGAAACTTCATGACGATGTTGTTGTTTCCTTCGCGCGCCATCAGTTGCGCACGATCAATGCTTTCCATCAACTCGCATTTATCAATCATTGCCCGCGTGGTATGATCCTTGGGTAGAATTTGTTTGTACTTAATATAATCTCCGTCAAGCAGCCGCGCGACAAGACGCGAGTGTTTCAAATTCACACAAACATGTGTCTTCGTAAAAACAAGTTCAATGTCCTCTTCCGTTTCATCCATCATGCGGGATATCTCAATCATGGATTTTCCGGGAATCACGACGTTTCTTTCCGGCACCGTCTCCTTTAACAGCATGGAACGCCGCGCAAACTGATACGCGTCGGTTGCAACAATCGTGATCTCTTCTCCGAGTTCCAACAAAACACCGGTTAAAATTGGCTTGCTGTCGTCCTGCGCGGTGGCAAACACTGTTTGGCTGATCATATCGCGGCAATCGTTATGATCCATCCGCACCGTAAAGGTTTCTCCTGCAAAACGCATTTCCGGAAATTCCTCGGTCGCTTCCACGCACTGAAGGCTGCTCTTTGCCCTCCCGCAGGAGATATCGAGCGACTTGCCGGAAAGCGTAACCTCCGCGATCGACTCCGGAAGTTTCCGAACAATTTCGGAAAACAGTTTTCCCGGAACAACGGCAAAACCCTCTTCCTCAATGGTTGCCGGAAGAAGACATTCCTTTTGCAGCATCAGATCGGAGCATTTCAGCTTAACGCCGTCCTTGGTTGCTTCCAGATAGATACCTTCCAAAATCGGCATTGTCGTCCGTACGGGAAGGGCTTTAATCACGGAAAGAACGCCTTCAGTCAGCTCTTTGGAATCCATGTAAAAATGCATTTCGAAATACTTCCTTTCTCGGCAAAAACTGTCTGGATCGAATTCTGAAAAGAACGCTTATTTGCGGATTATTCTCGTGTTGAACTTGCCGGATTCTATGCGGATGATTTCTGGCTTCGAAAGTTATCCACTGGAAAGACGCGGAACGTGTGTTTCTTTATACCTGTATTACAGAAGCAGTAGCAGTAGTACAATGCGAGCACGGTGGAAAACCGGACAAATCCGCAAGAATAAGGCTTTTTTTCGGTGGAAGAGACTGTGGAAAAGGTCTCAGTTTCGAAAGGGGTTGTCCACGCGCTCCAAGGTCTCCACAAAGCCCACATTCTGTCCACCGAACGTTTCCACAATTTGTGGATACTTTTATGCCTTTCAACAGAACAAATCAGGACATACGCTTCTTAATATCATCCAGAACGGCGGGGAAGGCGCTGTCCGCTTCAATCATCTCTTCAATTCGCTTGCAGGCGTTGATGGCTGTAGTATGATCGTTTCGATCAAACAGCGTACTGATGCGTTTATAAGGGATTCCCAGCATATCGTGGCAGAGATACATTGCCACCTGACGCGGGAGTACAATTTCCCGGTCTCTCCGCTCGGAAAGAAGGCTTTCGATCGGAATGGAGTAATACTCCGAAACGGTGTTCTTAATGATTTGCGGCGTAATTTCTTTCTTTCTCACATCCGGCAGCAGATCGCGCAGCGCTTCTACCGTGAGCTCCAGCGTAAGCGGCCGGCGCCGCAGCTGCGAATAGGCGACAACGCGCGTTAAGGACCCTTCCAGCTCACGAATATTGCTGACCACGTGTTCCGCGATGAACTGAATGATTTCGTCGTCCACGTCGAGATTATCCAGCCGCGCGCGGTTGCGCAGAATGGCGATTCGCGTTTCAATGTCCGGTGGTTGTATATCTGCAATCAGACCCCATTCGAACCGGGAACGCAGACGCTCTTCCAAACTGGATATCTCCTTGGGCGGACGATCCGAACTGATGATGATCTGCTTGTTCGCGTTATGCAGCGTGTTGAAGGTGTTAAAAAACTCTTCCTGAACGGATTGCTTTTTGGCAATGAACTGAACGTCGTCAATCAGGAGGACATCCACGTTGCGATAGCGCTTGCGAAACTCGAGACGCTTGTCCATCTGAATGGCCGTGATCAGTTCGTTGGTGAAGGTTTCGCTGGTTACGTACATGACGCGCGCGGCGGGGTCGTTGCTTTTCACCGCGTGGCCGATGGCATGCATTAAATGCGTTTTGCCCAAACCTACGCCGCCATACAGAAACAGCGGGTTATAGGCGGCGGCGGGGTTTTGCGCTACCGCGAGCGCGGCTGCATGCGCAAAATGATTGGAACCGCCGACAACGAAGGTTTCAAACGTATACTTTGGATTGAGGACGAAAACGTTGATCGGCTCGGCGCTGATGGGGTTGATGTAGATATCCCGGTCTTCCGGCAGAACAACCTTGATATCCGCGATCGTATCGTTGGCGGTTCGAACCGCGTCCCGAAGGTTCTCCAAATAGAAGTCTTCCAGCGTTTTCTGTATGTCCGGAGTGGGCACTTCCAGAACCAAAATATCCTTCGTGAGGGTCAGGGGAACGATCACGTCGATCCAGGCGTGAAAGGACAGCCCCGTCATTTGAGGACGGATATTCTCCCGTGCAGCCGCCCAAATCGATTGCAGTTGATCCATGATGCTATACCCCCTATATTACAGAACATCATAACAAAAACGGAGCCGTTTTACAAGCCGCGCTTCGGAAGGCGTTCCCGTATCGGGGACGGCCGCCAAGATGCAAATCGGGAGAAAATCGCATGGAAAGCAACTTTGATATTTTTCCGCCGAACGGTATAAAAAACATCCTTATGCAAAACCGGATACCGGTTCGCTCAAGCGTCGGGATTGAAAAGTGCAGCCGGAATCAAATACGATAAATAACAGTATATCGGTCATTTCTCGCCACTTTTTCAGAAAACACAAAAGCAAATCAGCAAAAATCACAACAAATACCGGTAAAAACGGCTTTATTCCCCCACATTTTAAAGAAAAACGCAAAAAAACAGGAAAATGGGTTAACAATCTGTGACAAACGCCCCGTTTGATTGCAAACGGTAAAATGAGGGTTTACAATAATAGAAGAATATAGTAATCGGGGGAAATTTGCCCGTGGGAGAATCGCTGCGCAGTCAGTTATTCATCAACTCCGAGCAGGTTGGCGATTTTGTCGAGGTTACGCTGCCGGCAACCGGGGATGAAGAGGAGTGCGAAATTGCGCGCATCCATTATTTGGAGGCGGGTGTCGGAGAACCGCTTCTGCTGATCCATTCGGTTGGACAATCGCTTTACACCTGGAGAAACGTATTTGCCGAGCTTTCGGACAACTATCGCGTGATTGCAATCGACCTTCCGGGACACGGTTATTCATCCCGGCCGGACAGTTTTTCGTATACGGCGGATGACATTGCCGCGGTGCTGAATTCTTTTCTGGATGCGCTGAATGTAAAGTCCGCGCATATGATCGGTTTTTCGCTCGGCGCTATGTATATGCTGCGGTTCCTTTCCTTATTTCCCAGGCGAGTCGCAAACTGCATTGCGATTTCGCCGGGCGGCGTGACCGAGCAGATGCCAAAGCTGGTGCATCGGCTGCAGACGCCGATGGTAGCGACCTTTGCGCGGAATCTCTATACCGCAAGCAACGTCCGCGCAATGCTGACGGAGTGCTTTGCCGATCCCGCGCTGGTGGACGACCATGTGGTTCGCCAGTACTACGAGCCGGTTTCGGATGGCCTTGCGCGCGAAGCGGTCATGTACGCGCTGCGTAATTTTGATTCGGACGCGATTGCGGAAGGGCTGATGCCCGTTGAGCACGAGGTTCTGGTTCTCTGGGGAAAAAACGACCGCTGGCACCCGCCGGCGGGCAGCGTCTATTTTCAGAGTCTGCTGCGCGCGGGACGCTATTATCTGGTTCGAAACGCAGGTCACCTTCTGCAGGAGGAAGCGCCGGTCAAGCTGCTTGAGATTGTTTACAGTTACATTCCGCCGGCCGTGCCGAGTTACGATGTTTACCGCTATACGCAGCATCTTGCGGAAGACGAGGAATCATGATTCAGCAGTTCGATCTTGGCGACGTAGTCCAGATGAAGAAGCCGCATGCCTGCGGTTCCAACGAATGGACGATTATCCGCGTTGGAGCGGACGTGAAGATCAAGTGCGATTCCTGCGGCCGGATTGTGATGCTCGACCGCGCGGATTTCGTGCGTATGGGAAAAAAGACGCTGAAGAAGAAAGAAACGGGTACCGAGGCATAATCTTCGGGGGCGCGGCAGCTTGCCAGGCCGGTTTCATTTCAGCGAGGCGAACGCAATCAAAATAAAACGATCGGAATTGCTCCTTTGAAGCGTAGAACATTTACGCAGAGCCAGATTCGATATCTGCGCGAACGCGCCGAAGAACAATATGAAAACATGCGGGGCACCCGGGTCTACCGAAACGCCGAGTTCCTGCTCTATATTGTTGTTGTCGTGCTCGTTGCGCTGACCATCCGCTCGTTTATTGCCGAACCCACCCGTGTGGACGGGGATTCGATGATTCCCACGCTGGTGCACAATGAAGATATGCTCGTGGAAAAGATGACCTATTGGTTCAGCGATCCGCTGCGCGGGGATATTGTCATCTGCTTCTATCCCGGTTATACGGAAAGCTGCGTTAAGCGCGTCATCGGCCTGCCCGGCGAAACCGTTGCCGTCAAGGACGGCGTGATCACCATCGATGGCGAACCGATTGACGAGAGTGCCTATTGGAAGGGCGAGATCATCGGGGACATGGACCCCGTTACTGTTGGCGCAAGGGAAGTATTTGTGGTTGGCGATAACCGGAACGGCAGCAAGGACAGCCGGAATCCGTCCGTTGGCTGCATTCCCTACGCAAAGCTGGTTGGCCGTGTGATTGCGGTCGTTTACCCGTTCAGCGAATATCGAACCATATCCCGGGTGACGTATCCTTGAATGAAACGCGAAAGCGCCGCCGCAGCGAAGGGCGGGCGCGGGTCTATCAAAACGCAAGGCGGTTAGGATGGCTCTTTTCCGTGCTCGTCACGGTTGCCGTTCTCTGCCTTGTTTTTTTTGTCTGGATGTTTCCGACTCGCGTGGTGGACGAAAGCATGTCTCCCGCTCTGAAAAGCGGCGAGGTTGTGCTCTGCGACCGTCTGGGGCGATTTTTCAATATGCCGGAGCGCGGGGACATCGTGCTGTTTCAAACGCAGGACGGCCTTTTTATCAAGCGCATTGTCGGCATGCCCGGAGAGACCATTGAGGTTGTAGGCGGCCATGTCTTCATCAACAGCATTCCGCTGGACGAAAGCGCGTATACCGTGAACTACGTTGGCGATATGCCGCCCGTCGAGATCCCCGCCGGCACCGTTTTTCTGCTGGGCGACAACCGCGAGCAGATGTACGACAGCCGGCTGGAAAGCGTTGGGTGCGTTCCGCTCGACCATATTGTGGCGATGCTGCGCCTGCGTGTTTCCCCGCTGAACCGGATTACTTACTTTTCTTAAAAAGCGAAATAATAAAAGAATTTTACGGTTAAGGCAAAAGCTCGTTCGAAAGAAGGGCTTTTTTGATTGCATTTCGGATTAAAAACATTATAATTGGGAAAAAGCATTCGCCTGCAAGGCGCGGGAAGGGGCGTTTCGAATGTCGATTCGGATTGCGGAACAGCGGGATTTGCCGGAGCTTCTTGCTATCTATAACCATGAGGTGCTCAACAGCGTTGCGAATCTGGACTTAACGCCAAGAACGCTGGACGAATGGCAGGTTTGGTTTGATCTGCATAATATCGAGAATCACCCGCTCTGCGTTGCGGAAATCGACGGCCGCATTGCGGGGTATACGAGCCTTTCCTCCTACCGAGAGAAGGAGGCGTTCCGCTCGACCGTGGAGCTTTCGATCTATGTTGCGCCGGAGTTTCGCAAGCGCGGCCTTGCCAGCGAGCTGATGGCGTATATCCTGGACATGGCGCGCGCCGACGAGCGGACGCACCTGGTGATCTCCGTGATCTCCGCGACAAACGAGCCCAGCATTCGCCTGCATGAAAAACTCGGATTCACCTACGGTGGAACCATTCCGGAGGTCGGGGTGAAGTTCGGGGTGTATCAGGATATCGTGAATTATTGGTTGGGGGTATAAAGAAATTTCCTCAGAAAATCATTTGACTAGTATTAAAAGGGCGTGTTCTACGTAAAGACTGCAACCAAGAAACATTGAGAACAACGTTTGGCTGTAAATTTGTTTCGCTTTTCTGTGTTAAATGGTATGATTAAATAAAACGGAAGGAATACTAATATGGAAGTTAACATCAAATGTGAAGATGGTACAAAGATTTTAAGCGCTGATGATGAGATTAATAAACATCTTAGCGAAGGTTGGCAAATATTCGAATCTGGTGTTGTGACCTTCTCTTCAAGTTTGAGTTCTAATCCAATAAAGGTTGCTTTTCGAATGAAGGAAAAAGAAAACAGTAAAATCTATAATATGACATGGAAAGATATTACTCCAAGGCATGCTTTGCCAATGGTTTTTAGTGATATACAGCCGTTTGAACTTCAAATAGAACGGATTAGAACAACAACGGATAAAGCAGAAAATGAGAAATTATTGAATGAGGGATGGATTCTTTTTAAGAAAGAGAGAATTCATACGGAATGCAACTTTTTTAATTATATCTTGGTAAAGAGCCTCTTAGAATAATTTGAATGGCTATTTAAGTATTAATTATTTAAGGGAATCCGGCGGATTCCCTTTTTGTTTCCCGTGAAACAATCTAGTATTCAATTCCTTTTCTCGCCTTAGCGCCCTTTTCAAAGGGGTGTTTGACGAGCTTCATCTCCGTTATGTAGTCTGCCTGCTCCAGCACCTCCGCGCAGGGGTCTCGCCCGGTGACGACGAGCTCCGCCTCGCCGTGGTTGTTCAGCAGCGCGAGCACCGCTTTGCGGTCGATCAGCTCCAGAGTGAGCGCGGCGTTCAGCTCGTCCAGCACCAGAAGCGAACACTTGTTTGCTCGCGCAAGCCGCGTTACCTCCGCGAGCGTACGGTCGTGCATTTCGCGTACTTTATTCTTCGTTTCTTCGCTCATGTTCGGAAAGAAACCGTGCGGCAGATCGTTGCGGTACACGGGCACGCCGAGCCGCTCCAGCGCGGCCAGCTCGCCCGTAGGAGCGCTTTTCAGGAACTGTGCGAGCACAGCCTTGCCGCCCGCGCCGACGTGCCGCAGAATCAGCCCCAGCGCCGACGTGGTCTTGCCCTTGCCGTCCCCGCAATAAACGTGAATCATGGATTTCCTCCGAATCTCGATTGTTTATCCACATTGTACGCTACGAATGTGGAAAAAGGCAAATGATTACAAGCAAACGAGCGCGCCGTTTCCGGCGCGCCCGTGTTGTTTCGTAATGTGAATTAGATGCCGAGGTGGCGCAGTTCGCCGCGCTTCTCCAGCTGCTTGAGCATTGCCGCCGGATCCTTCGTCTTGGCGAGGAAGATCATCGCCGCGATGACGTACGGCTTGAAGGAGGCTTGTTTGTAGAGCGGGTCGCGGTAACGGTCGAACACCGTCGCGGCGACTTCGCCCGCTTCGCAGCTCACGCCGGTGATGTCGGCTGGCAGGCAGTGCAGATAGAGCGCTTTGCCGTTCTTGGTCTTGGCCATGAGCTCTTCCGTGCATTCCCAGTCCTTGTGCTCGGCGTTCTGTTTGAGCAGCTTCTTCTCCAGCGATTTGATGCCGTCGAAATCGCCGTTGCCGTAGAGCTCCGTGCGCTCTTCCATGGCCTTAAACGGCGCCCAGCTCTTGGGATACACGATGTCCGCGCCCGCAAACGCATCGGACATGCTGTTGGTAACGGTGAACTTGCCGCCGCTTTCCGCGCTCTGGCGCTTGGCAACCTCGACCACGTCGTCCATGACTTCGTATCCCTTGGGGTGCGCAAGGGTAACGTCCATGCCAAAGCGGGTAAACAGCCCGATCACGCCCTGCGGAACGGACAGCGGTTTGCCGTAGCTGGGGCTGTAGGCCCAGGTCATGGCGATCTTCTTGCCCTTGAGGTTCTCCAGGCTGCCGAAGTGCTTCTTCAGCCAGGCGAGATCCGCCAGGGACTGGGTGGGGTGGTCGATGTCGCACTGCAGGTTGATGAGGCTGGGGCGGCGGTGGAGCACGCCCTGCTGGGCGCCGTCCGTGAGGGCGTCGCCGACCTCGCGCATGTACTTGTTGCCTTCGCCCAGGAACATGTCATCGCGGATGCCGATGACTTCCGCCAGGAAGCTGATCATGTTGGCGGTCTCGCGCACGGTCTCGCCGTGGGCCACCTGGCTCTTCTGCTCGTCCAGGTCGGAGAGGGTGAACCCCAGGGCGCTGGCGGCGGAGGCGAAGGAGAACCGGGTGCGGGTGGAGTTGTCCCGGAAGATGGAGATGGCGAGGCCCGTATCGAAGGCGCGGTAGGAGTAGCCTGCCTGGTGGAGCTGCTTGAGAGTCTCCGCCAAGGTCACGATGGCCTTGATCTCTTCCGTGGGATGTTCCCAGGTGAGCAGGAAGTCCTTCTGGAATAGGTCGGTCATGAAGCCCTGGAAGGCGGCGAGCTGGGCGCGGATGGCGGGAGTGGGCATGGGTGTCTCCATGAAATGGGAAAAAGGTGAATGAACGAGGTCGTGGCTCAGGCCGTGCCTTGCAGGGCTCGTCCGGGAAGGTGGCTGGAATTCGTCAATTGGTCCTTCTCGACGATGGCCGCGCCGCGCAGAAGGACGTGGCGGAAGGAAAGCGGGGAGCTGAACTCGGGATAGGCCTCGAAGGCGTCCGAGAGGGTGGAGCGGAGGGGTCGCAGGGGCCCGTTCGGATCCAGGACCACCAGATCCGCGTCCAGGCCGACCCGGAGGGAACCCTTTCGGTCTCCCACGCCCAGGCGGGTGGCGGGGTTGCGGGAGAGGCGCAGCGCCAGCTCCTGAGCTGCCTGGTCCGGGTTGTTTTCCCAGAGTTTCCAGATTAGGTGGGGCAGGGCTCCGAGGCCCGGCAGGCCGTTGGCGACGGTGCGCACATCCTGCTTGTCCCAGTC
>JAJFTI010000005.1 GCA_021373115.1 Eubacteriales bacterium
TACCCCCTTAAATAATAGCTTTAAAAACCAGATTATGAAAGATACTTCCCTGGATACGTTTACTGTCCGTTCAATATACTTTTGACTGTCCGATTTTTGATCGCCGAATTTCCTTGTGTCCGATTTTAGGGGTATATTTCAGAATGATATGGGGACTATTTAAAAAAATGGTGGTAGCGGATCGGCTTGCCATTATAACTTCGGCTATCTTTGTCGATACGACGAGTTATCCTGGGTTCTATGTCATTGTTGGGGTGCTCCTGTATGCATTTCAGATATATTGCGATTTTTCCGGTTGCATGGACATTGTTATCGGAGCATCCGAAATGTTTCAAGTGGTTTTACCGGAGAATTTTCAAAGGCCGTTTTTTTCAGGTAATCTATCTGCGTTTTGGCGCAGATGGCATATATCGCTAGGATTATGGGCGAAAGAGTATATCATGTATCCGCTGTTGAAGAGCGAAGCGTTTCAAGCGATCGGCAAGCAATCCAGAAAGCTGCTTGGTAAAAAAGTTGGGAAGAATATTCCAACCTACGTCGGCATGTTGATTCTGTGGATTGTCATTGGTATTTGGCACGGTGGTTCGGCTAAATTAATATTTGCTGCAGGTATTTTACCTTGGATATTCATCGTTGGCGGGCAATTCATGCAGCCCTTTTTCGATAGCATCGTGCGCGTTCTTCGAATCAATAAGGATTGCTTTAGTTATCGGTTGTTTTCTTCATTGCGAACGATATCCTTGATGTGCCTTATATGGCTTTTTGCCATGGCTGGCGGAGGGGAATTTGGTGGTTTCTTAAGGCTGAAACAGATGATGGACCTTAATCCTTGGATTCTATTTGACGGTTCGCTCTATGGCTTCGGACTCGATATAAACGATTTTGTGATAATCGCGATATCATTTTTTGCAATATTGATTGTAAGTTATTTCCAAGAAAAGGGATATCAAATACGTCAAACGATTGAGCGGCAAAACATCGTCTTCCAATGGATACTCTTGTTATCTGGGATTTTTACGGTTTTGATGTTTGGTGTTTATGGTCCGGGTTATAATCCTGCTGACTTCATCTATGCGGGATTTTAAAAACGTATGAGGCGAATTGAAATGAGCAAAACACATATTCTGAGTCGGTGCTTAGTTTTCACACTAATATTTCTTTGTTTCTTTTTCGCTATTTCATATTTAGTAAGGCCACTAGATTCAGAAGAGATGAACTTTAAAAGCTTCTATGCCGAGGAAAAAAATTCACTTGATGTAATATACATTGGTGGAAGTGTCTGCATTGTTGGCTGGGTACCATATAAAGCTTGGTCTGACCAGGGTATACCCTCGTATGCATTTGGGGAAAGCTCATTATATTCGTGCAATGTATTACCGTTGGTTAAGGAAGCGTTAAAATATCAATCACCAGAATTACTGATTTTTGATTTAAGGCCTTTTGAATATACGGGAGCGGAGAGAAAGATCGAGAAGTCTCGTTTTCTGGCACTGGCGAGTTCGATGCCTGTTACCTCTCTGAATAGACTGAAGATATTACAGAACGGGTACAAATATTCGGTAGATATTACGAAGGCCGATACCAAGCTATCTTTTTATATTGACTTAATAAGATATCATGATCAATGGAAGAAACTGAATCATCTATCGTTCAAATATGCGATTCCGGGGTTGTATTCAACAAAGAATAAGGGCTTTCTTTTTGTGTCTTTATATGAGGCACTAGAGCTGAATGATAATTCGAGTATTATTGAGGAAAAGCCGTGCCCTGCCTTGGCGGAGGAAAATCTAAACGAACTAATCTCCTATCTGAAAGAGATTGGACAGGATGCTCTTTTCGTCGTTGCACCTTACCAAGAATTAACAGAACAACGGAAACAGTATAATTATTTAGAAAGGATTATTACCGATAACGGATTTCGCTATCTGAACGCAAATGATTACTATAGTGAGATGGGTATTGACGGGAAACTTGATTTCTACAACAATGATCATACCAATATCTTTGGCGCTGAAAAATATACAGAATTTCTTGCTCAATATATATCTGATTTCTATAATTTGAATGACAGAAGAGGAGACGAGAAATATATAAAGTGGGAGGAGTGGTATGGTAATTGGACAGAACAGTCCGGATATACGAAAAACGATATAATAGGCCTTATCAAGGAGTATAATGCGAAATTTACACAGGCGGAACCGAAGCAAGGGAGTGAATGATTCGATCTTCGAGAATGATATTTCGCTGCTGGTTATTTATATGTAATGGAGGGATTGCTTTGTTAGATATTGCTTTTGGCACTTGGAAGATTCAAGCCTCCCAAGCAAAAAGTATAGTTGAGAAAGCACTTCAAGTTGGTTATCGCCATTATGACACTGCTGCTGCATACGCAAATGAAAATGATATTGGCGAAGCGATTGCGCAAGCGGATGTAGCAAGAGACTCTTTATTGATCTCGGCAAAGCTATGGACATCAAAACGATCCTATGACGCGGCAATCAAAGCATGCAAGCGATCGCTAAAGAATCTGCAGCTTACATACTTCGATCAATACTTAATACATTGGCCGGCTGCACCAGCGCTTCATACGAATTGGCAGGAGATGAATGCGGAAACTTGGCATGCGCTGGAAACGCTGAAACAGGACGGCCTGGTTCATTCAATAGGTCTTTGCAACTTTAGGCCACATCATATCGACGCGTTGCTGCAGCATGCAAATATCAAGCCATCCGTCAATCAGATTGAGTATCATCCGGGATATAACCAGCTGGAAACGGTGGAATACTGCAAAAAGAATGACATTAAGCTTGAGGCATGGAGCCCGTTAGGAAATGGTCTGCTGCTAACACATCCTATGCTTCAGAAAATTGCGGACGATCACAATATAAGTGTTGCACAAGTTTGCATTCGATGGTGCATTCAGCATGACGTACTGCCAATCATAAAAACGGTCTCGATTGAACGAATGAAAATGAACCGTCAAGTTTTTCAATTTGAATTATCGACGGAAGAAATGCGGGAAATTGACATGCTGCCTGTCTTTGGTTATTCTGGTCTTGATCCCGATACCGTTACACAATTCGGGTAATTTGCGAGGGGGGGTGATGTGTTTTGGCAAAGTGGGAAGAAGAAACAAAGAGCCTGCGTAAAGATATTTTCCTGGCAGCTTATACAGGCGGTATGGCACATTTGGCTTCCGCTTATTCCTGCGTTGAAATTGTTTATTCATTGTATTGCGCAGGTGCCATGCGCCATGACCCAAAGAATCCTGCCTGGAACGAGCGCGATCGCTTCATTTTAAGCAAGGGACATGGAAGTCTGGCGCAATACGCGGCGCTCTGCAGGGCAGGCTATTTTTCCAAAGAACAGCTCATGGCATTTGCCAGACCGGAATCCAAACTGGGTGGGGAACCCAGTTTATACATCCCTTTTGGCATAGAAGCGTCAACCGGATCTCTTGGGCATGGTTTGTCGCTGGGAGTTGGTATTTCGCTTGCGCAAAAAGCAGACCATATTGGCGCGAGGACTTTTGTGTTAGTTGGCGATGGGGAATGTGAAGAAGGATCTGTTTGGGAAGCGATTATGGCGGCTGTAAAATATAGGCTTGGCAATCTGATTATCATTCTTGATCACAATCGGATTCAGAAAATGGATACTGTTACCAACGTTATGGGCATCGCAGAATGGAAGGAGAAATTCCTGGCGTTTGGGTTGGATTACGTCGAGGCTGACGGCCATGATGTCGATTCGTTATGCCGTGTATTTACCAATCTGGAAGACCGGGGTAAGCCTCATGTAGTGGTAGCCAACACAATAAAGGGGAAAGGCATATCGCTTATGGAGAATAATCCCGGCTGGCATTGGAGAATGCCAAACCGAAGGGAGACAAAAGTGTTTTTCAGCGAACTTGGTATCACAGAGGAGGAGCTGATTCCGTGCAGATAGCATATATCAAAGCGCTCTATGAAATTATGAAATCGGATAGCTCTGTCGTTTCCCTCTTATCGGACAGCGGCACGGATTATGATGCGATGATGATGGAAGAGATGCCGGATCAATGCTATAACTTTGGGATCGCCGAACAAAACCAAGTTGCGATTGCCGCAGGTATGGCGATGTGTGGAAAGACGCCTTTTGTGTACACGTCTGGAGCATTTCTTGCATATCGCAGTTATGAATTTATCCGGAATGATGTGTGCTACCAGAATCAGAATGTTAAGATCGTTGGAATGGGGAGCGGTACGTCCTGGCATACACTGGGACCCTCGCATCATACGACTGAGGATTTTGCGGGATTACGTGCAATTCCGAATCTTGTCGTTCTTTCACCAGCAACCCCGTTTCAGGTTGAAGCATGCATTCGCGCAGCTTATCAGCACAAAGGGCCGGTGTATGTTCGCCTGGGGATGAGCGGTGAAAGAGAGTTTTATTCCCGGGAACACATTGCTAGAATTGGTGGAAGCCATCAACTGACGGACGGTAAAAACCTGGCTGTTTTCTGCACGGGCAGCATTCTTTCGGAGGTTATGGAAGCACAGGAGCTTCTGAAGAAGGACGATTGTCATGCAGCTGTTTATGATATGTACTCGATCAAGCCGCTTGACAGACAGCAAGTCCTGAAAGCTGCAGAGAACTATAAAAATCTCGTAACGATAGAAGAACATAATATTATCGGCGGCCTCGGGAGCGCGGTTGCCGAAGTTCTTACAGAAGAGGGAGTTGGCGTTCCTGTGCTTCGTATTGGTTTAAACGATGCATTTGCGATTGGCTATGGCACTCAAAAAGAAGTTCGGCAAATGAATGGGCTGGATGCCGGGAGCTTAAGGAATCGAATTTATGATTTTCTGGCAAGGAAACCTGCATGAATCATTACACATTTGAACAACTGCGCATCGGGCAGGAAGAGCATTTTGAGCGTATAATAACCGCTGAAATGATGGAGCTATTTTTAGAAATAAGCGGGGATTGCAACCCGCTTCATTGTGAGGAAGAGTATGCAAAATCATTGGGATATCCTGGACGTGTGGTTTACGGCATGCTAACGGCTTCCCTATATTCAACGTTGGTGGGAGTATATTTGCCAGGGCAATATTGTTTGCTTTACAGTATTAGCAGTAAATTTCGAAAGCCGGTGTTCGTCGGCGATACTTTACATATTAGTGGGACAATTTCGGAAAAGAATGATACGGTTCGAGTAATCCTGATCGAAGCGGTAATAACAAATCAAGAAAACGAAAAGGTTTCAAAAGCAATTTTACAAGTAGGTTTTTCAAGTTCAAATGTATCATAGCTGACTTATGATTATTTAGGCGGATTACGATAATCCGGTCATACTAATTTCGTGCATTAGCAAGAACTCCCCGCTATGGTAGAGCTCTTACAGTAAAGTATGAACATTTCAACACGTATCTTCAAAATTTCACGACACCCAGATACCCCACACAAATCGGACATAGGTCAGGTAATCAAGTTTCGAGATGAGATAAGTGTACTAATATGAAAATGGCTCTTTGCCAATTCCGTGCCACTCGTATTTATAATGCCGAAAAACGAGCAAAAAACTATAGTAAAGCAGCCTGTTGTAGCAGACTTTCAGAACGTATAGGATCGATTCTCGCATGAAACCGTGTACGGTTCATACCCGGAGTGTCATCTGTTCGAATCAGATCGCCGGTACCAGAAAAAAGTCCGATGTTCGGGCTTTTTGTATGTTTTGGGTCTCGTATGATCACGTACGATAATGCGGGTATTCTTGCACGGTTCTTGCTCGATCTGAGGACGTTTTTGCTGCTACTAGATCCAATATTAGAATTCGCTATTTAAGAAAGCAAGAGTTTCCGATGGATTGTTTTAAAACGCCCTGCTCACTTTCTGTGCGTCTTTTCATTATGTTTCACCAAGAGGTGTGCTATAGATGCGAATAATCGTTGCAGGATCGGTGTAACGGAGAGTATCTGCTTTCGCTTTGCCGACCTTTTTGGCGAAAACAACAGAATAGGAGTAAAACGATTCCTTTATTGAGTTGTGACAGGAATCATGCTAGTATATCGACAATAGGCTTGACCCTTGCTCTCGGGCGTATGCGGAGATGAATTCAATATGCTTATGAGCAGATTTGAAATTTTGCGGTTTTAAAGTGGTGAACAGGATGGACGACAGCTTATCTAGCGCTCCGAGCGCGAATGGACGCAACTCAAACATCGAACTGCTGCGCTTGATTTCGATGTTTTTTATCATTGCATTTCACGCAACCCGTATGGGATGTACAAATATCAATGAACCACTTGTCGTATATGCGAGTGGAATTACGTTGGGTTCCTGGGGAATTTTAGGGGTGGATTTGTTTCTGATCATAAGTGCATGGTTTTTGGTCGATCAGAAATTTAAGACTAAGAAAATAATCGGTTTGCTATTTCAAGTATTTACATATATCGTTGTGTTCTACATATATAGTTTCTTTAATACCTTCAACATAACGCATAGCGTTGCGGGGTCTTTTGCGAACTTATTGAAAGACATAGTATCCGATGGCTTTCTTCAGCCGCTCTGGTCAAGCTGCTACTGGTTTGTGACAGCATATTTTTTCTTGTATATCATGTCGCCATTATTGAATAAGATTCTGGGCGCCGTGGGCAAGGATAATCTTGCGAAAATTCTTGTTCTATTGATATTTGTCCCGGTGTACGCGCAATTTAATACGAGTATTGTATGCGATGTGTTTTATTTTGCTTATGTGTATTTACTTGTTGGATATATTAAAAAATACGGGCTTAGGCAACTTGAGAAGTTTGCCTCTATAAAAAACGTGATACTCGTTTCTATTTCCATCCTTCTCGCCAATTTGATTCTCTATACGAATGGGAAAATTGAAGCAATGCCCTTGCGCGTAGTCCGGTTTATCTTGTCATTCACCCTTGCGTCAACGGGGAGACACTCCATGATCCTTCTAATTGACGCGTTGTTGGTATTCTTTTCCGTTCTTAAATTACCGGTTCGTTATAACAAGACTATTAACAAAATGGCGGCTTGTTCACTTGGCATATACCTCTTCCAAGAAAACAGCATCGGTCCAAATATCCTTAACACATTTATTTCATTCCTGAAAAGCACGGGTTTTATTACCGCAAATGCCATTTTTCCGCTTGAATATATCGCCATAGTAATCGTAGTATTCGTTGCTGGCTTGTTGGTAGAAAGCGTTCGGAGTATCTTGATTCAAGAACCCACGATGCGTTGGCTTGAGAAAAAATACGCAAAAGGAATGAATCGAATCGATCTGTGGATGGAGCTGCCATAACACCAAACCGGTATTATTCAAGACCGGATGTTTGTGGCGAAACGCCTCCCCCTTTTGCTGATTCTTTGACCATTTTTACAGGAAGCTTCGAAAATGCGCTTCATTTTGTAGCGAGAAACCGCCTTCCGCAGAGAATCTTTCGAATTGACAGGAACGATCATTGTAAAACCGTGTACGGTTCATACTCGGAGTGTCATCTGTTCGAATCAGATCGCCGCTACCAAAAAAGCCCGATGTTCGGGCTTTTTGTATGTTTTGGGTCTCGTATGATCACGTATGATACTGCGGGTTTTCTGCCCTGAAATACAATATATCCTCGGATTGATTGTTAAGTAACAAACCTCTTGAGGCCTTGATTTCAGCATATTAGCCGCTGAACAGAACCGCTGCTAGTACCCAAGACGTTTTACACTCACCTGGCACGAACAAAAGGCGGTCATTGTGCTGTTGGCGCTGCTTATGGTGTGCCGGTTTTCCTTTTGCACTTCGTATCACTCCATCGGGAGCGCATAGAGCGCGTCGGCGGTCATGCCGAAGGCTTCCCTGATCTTGTCGTCAAAAACAGGGATAGGCGCAAGCAGCGCGTCCGCTTCGCCCGTTTCGCCCAGTGCTTCCAATATCATTCTCTCAAAGCGTTCCCTGCTGGCGGAATCCACCATAACGGAACTCTCCGCCGCGCTGTAGACGTAGTTCATCTGTTCATCATTGATGCTCATTTGAAAGACATAGGCGCTTATTTCCGGATAGTACAAGACGGTCAAAATATACCCGCTATCCAGCATCAAGTCCATTTTTACGCATTTCGTCATATCTTCCGTTTGCGGAGCGCCCCACTCGGCGTGGTTGATGTTCACGCTCAACCCGTCGCGCTGTACGTCCCCATAGTACGCCTGATTTTTGTCGTCATCCATGGCAAACCCCAGTTCCTGAAGCGAGGTGATGACCGTAAAGTCCCGTTCCTCCAGATTCGGATAGAACGCCGTCAGCGGGGAATAGTCGGAGGCAGGGCTCTCTGCCAGATACAGATACTTCAGTCCGGTTAGCGTGGAAAGCGGCGATACGTCGGCAATTGTCGAATGGTCCAACGCAAGCAGTTCCAGACTGCTTAGGTTCGAAAGCGCACGGTAATCCTCGGCCGCGCAGCCGGAAAGTGAGAGCACCTTCAGGTTCGTCAGCCCGCCGAGCGGCGTAACGTCGGTAACAGGATTTCCGTTCAGTGACAGCAAGACAAGCTTGCTTAGCCCCGAAAGCGGAGAAACGTCGCTGATCGCATGGAATGACAGGTCGAGGTGCTCCAGATTCTTAAAATACTCCAACCCGCCGATGTTCCGAATCTGTACCGCTTCCGGCAGATACCGCCGCAATTCGAAACTCAAGTTCAGCTCCGTGACCGCCTCCGCTTCCGCTGCGGTGATGTCACCCTCCGGCCTGCCCATCGAGCCGCGCACCATCTGCTCCAAAACCGGATCAGCAAACGTCACAACCTCGGATGCAGACTTGGACGCCGTCGTTGCAGGTGCGACGCAGGATGCCAGTCCAAGCGCCGTTAACACCGCAAGCGCTGCGCAAAATAGCCTCTTCATAATCGCATACTCCTCTATGATCGATTCGGAATACCCTTTGAAACCGTTCCCTCGTATTTACTCTGTTTTGTGAGAATCACCCGTTTACGATTATCATTATTTTGTTGCAAGGGCGCATTTGTATGACCTTTTCAGTTTGCATACAATACGCGCTCTACTTGTTTAGATTATCATAAATCACGGAAGTTGTCCCGTTGTTTTTGATTATATAGCAAGAATGAAATCCAATTGAATAAGGAGTTCTATCATTTGTTCGACGCATATCGGACGCAGAAGGTATAAACAGCAAAGTATAAAACAAACCGCTACAAAAAAAGCCCACCGACCGACTTCATCGATGGGCTGAAAGATCCGGATGCGGTTCTTCGTTCAATTGTTTACAGGATTCAGCCTCGTCGAAAACGGGCTTTTCCTATGAAAGAAACCGGCTAAGATCGTCCTCCGGCGTTCCAATGCCGGCGATACCGAATTTCTCAACGAGCACCTTTGCAACATTTGGCGAAAGGAATCCCGGCAGTGTCGGCCCAAGGTGGATATTCTTCACGCCGAGTGAAAGCAGCGCAAGCAACACAATGACCGCCTTTTGTTCGTACCACGCGATGTTAAACACCAGCGGCAGCTCGTTGACGCTATTGAGTTGGAACACCTCTGCGAGTTTCTGGGCGATGACCACGAGCGAATAGCTGTCGTTGCACTGTCCCGCATCCAGAACGCGCGGAATCCCGTTGATATCGCCAAGATTGAGTTTGTTGTAGCGGTATTTTGCGCAGCCTGCGGTCAGAATTACGGTATCCTTTGGCAGCTTTTCGGCAAACTCCGTATAGTACTCACGGTTCTTCATGCGTCCGTCGCAACCCGCCATGACGAAGAATTTACGGATTGCGCCGCTCTTGACCGCATCGACAACCTGATCCGCCAGCGCGAGAACCTGCGCGTGCGCAAACCCGTTGAGGAGTTCGCCGTGTTCGATCTCCTGCGGCGCGGGCAGGGTTTTTGCCAGCGCGATGATTTTGGAAAAATCTTTTTTTCCGTCAATATTGGGCAGAATGTGTCTGCAGCCTGGATATCCGGCTACCCCTGTCGTAAAAATACGCGCGCGAATCTCTTCGCTTTTCGGCGGTACAATACAGTTTGTTGTAAAAAGAATCGGCCCGTGGAACGTTTCAAATTCGGTCAGCTGCTTCCACCAGGCGTTGCCGTAGTTCCCGACGAAGTTGCTGTATTTTTTGAACGCGGGGTATGCATGCGCGGGCAGCATTTCGCTATGCGTATAAACGTCTACCCCCGTGCCCTTCGTTTGCTCGAGCAGCTGCTCCAAATCCACGAGGTCGTGGCCGGAAATAAGAATTGCGGGGTTCTTTCTTACCCCGATGTTCACCTTTGTGATCGCGGGAACGCCGAAACGCGCGGTGTTCGCCGCATCCAGAAGCGCCATCACCTTTACGCCATAGGAACCCGTTTTCAGCACCAGCGCGGTCAGTTCATCGGCCGTAAGCGATTCATCCAGCGTTGCCGCAAGCGCCTCATAGAGGAACGCGCTGATCTCCTCGCTCTTTGCGCCAAGATTTCTTGCGTGCTCCGCATACGCGGCAATTCCCTTCAGACCGTAAATCACCATCTGCCGCAGGGAGCGAATATCCTCGTTTTCCGTTGCAAGAACGCCGACCGAAGCCGCTTTCTGCAGCATTTCCTCCCGGTTATGAACCGTAAAGACCGCTGCGTCGGGATAAACGCCGTCCGCTTTCCGCAACCCGTTCCGCAGTACGAGCATCTTGCCGATCTGATGTTCCAGCGCGTCGCTGTCGAAATTGGCGTTTGTAATCGTCATGAACAGGCTCGTCAGCATCTCGCCGTTCAGCGCATCCAGCTTGGATACCTCCAGCTTTTCCCGGACGACGATTACTGAGATTCCCTTCAGCGTGTGGATCAAAAGATCCATCAGCTTTGCCATTTCCTCCGTTTTGCCGCAGACGCCGCGGATCGTGCAGCCCTTGTTCCCCGCGGTCTCCTGGCACTGAAAACAAAACATACCCATACTCGTTCCTCCTGATCTTTCTGGTCGTTGATAGTTCTCGATGTTCGCATCAGGGCAAGTATAGAATGGTCCCGATCGATATTCTGTTCTTTTTACAACGAATTTGTTTTATTCGCAAGATGAGATCGTTGAAATGCAATGTATGCTCCGCCGCCTTTGTTCCTGATCGCAGCCGGTTTTGTCTCATGTGGGCATCAGCACGCGCTAGAAGCGCTGGCAACACATGAAGCTTTATTGATTATGATACTATAGATTCAAGTTTATTACCATACGCCGTCCGTTTGCCGTACACCACATCTTACGAACACAATCGAAAAGGCTGGGGTTGTCTCCCCGGCCTCCGGCTATAATGGCAAACGGCGCGCTCGTTACCGGGAATTGTCTCCACGGCTTCCGGCCTTTTTGTACCAAACGGCGCGCTCGTTAAAAGAAAATATTACCGTTACGGTTCTTGCGGAACGTCAAAGTCCCATTCCAACAGTCCCGCGCGAATCTCCTGCAGCGGCGAAAAATCCGAAACCGGGTTATTTGCCAGAAACAGCCGCTGAAGATTGGTCAGCCTGGACAATGCGGAAACATCCGTGACCTGATTCGCCTGCAAGTCGAGATAGAGCAGGTTTGTCAGCGCCGAAAGCGGGGTGATATCGGAAATTGCGTTGCCCCGAAGCGTCAGCGCCTGCAGACGGGTCAGGCCGGACAGCGGAAGCAGGTCGCTGAGCTTTCCACCACCAAACACCGTCAGGCTTTTCAGATTCGGCATATTTGCCACGATTGAAAGATCATCAATCACAAGGCCGCCGAGTTGCAGCGATTCGAGCTTGGACATGCCCGCCAAGGGGCTAATGTCGATCGGAGCGGTAGGATCGTCCGCATTGAGAACGGCATAACCAAGGCCGAGATAGGTCAGATTGGTGAAGTAGCGAAGCGCGCTGAGGTCGTGGATGTAGGGCTGATCCGGATCAACACCCTGCATCTGCATTTCCAGATCGGTAACCGCTTCCGCGTCCGCAACCGTGATATCGCCCGTCGGCTTCTTCATCGATTCGCGTACGAGCGATTCCAGCACGTCGTCGTTGAATTCGATCGCGTCCGTTCCAGCCGCTTCGGCTGTTTCGGTTGCTTCCGGCGTGCCGGTCGATTCCGGCACATCTGTTTCCACAGCCAGTATCTGCAGTGTCGGCTCCACAGCCGCTTGTTCCCGCGGCGCGGCGCAGGCGGTGGCACTCAGCGAAAAAACAGCTGCCAGCAGGCAGCAAAACAATCGTTTCATAATATTCAGGATACTCCTCCGTTTTACCAGGATAATACGCGTATGCTATTGCATTGCAAGCAATCCGTATTATATCATGATAACAACGCAGGAACGCTGCGCGGCGGCAAACGTCACAACGATTTTACGATTGCTTCATTCCCATCCCAATTGATCAATAAAAAATGCGATAGACCGCGCTGCTGGATCGGAAGCGGTCGCCTAAGGAGGAGAGCATCGTGCCCAACAACAGCTTTTTCGGCAGAAACGTTGCGGGAGGCTGGCATGGCGACGTGGAAAACCGCGTCATGACGGAATATGACAGAATTCCCGCCGAACGGGTAAAACGCAGCCGTGTAGGAACGCTGCTCCTGCTTATTGGCATTCCGCTGTGCATCCTGCTTTTCGGCCTGCTTGGCCGCTACTTGTACTGATTCCGGCTCTCGCCGCCCGTTGCGAAACGGGATGCTTTTTGAGTATTGCGCCGTTTCGCAGCTTTTTTGTGCGCTTCTCGATTGGAAGAGCTGAGCCCGCCGTTTTCGGCCAGGCTCCTTCCTTGTCAGGTTTCTTCCTTCAGTTCTTCCATTGGCACTCCGGCACGCCGAAGTCGAAATCGATTTGATCTTTCGTTGATATAGTTCATACCGAGTGCAGCAAACATCAGCAGCAGAGGGTAGTTTTCAAAACGGTATTCGGAAAGCGCTTCGATCAGCAAATACACCAAGGTGTGTCCGATAAAGAAGACCTGATAGATATCGACCCGGTATTTTCGATAGTATTCCTTTAATCCCAGCATGGCCAGCGCCAGTATGCCAATGTATTGGAACCAACTGGTCGAATACAGCGCTTTCACCGGATAACCCGTATAATATGGGATATCGTTGTTATAGGTCATTTCAAATTGGTAATCAAATAACCCCAAATAACGCGCCATTTTATTGGCAACAAAAACCGCCGTTTCAACCGGTTTTTCCGTTACTGTTTCAATCAGGTCTTTTTTCATCTGCGCGTTGTAGGAATCATAATCGTAATGGTATGCTTCCAGATCACCCTGCAGCTCGTCGCTGTATGCATAGAGACCTTTTTGAAATTTAAAATAGGGGATGCGCGATTCGCTGATCTTTGCGTCCGTGTACCCTGCGGAGAGAAAGATCGAATCGAAAAGCGCAATGACGGAAAGATAGCATATGCCGTACAATACAAGCCGAACGAGCGGCTTCACCCATTGCTTTATTGTTACGGCCCGATAAAGCGCCATGCAGATCACCGAACACAAGACGATGATTCCGAGCGGCCGCAGCACGTTCAGGCATGCGGCAAGGACGCCCGCAAGCGCCCACGAGAGAATGGTGTCCGCTTCAATCAGGCAGAATACAAGCAACAGAAAAACAAGACCGATATGGTGGTTTGAGAACTGCGGAATGGTTAAGCACCACGACAGAAAGAACGTTGCCAGAACATAAACGCAGCGCGCCGGCTTTTCGCCAAATCGCCTTTTCACAAGAAGGTATTCCATCAGATCGATTAGAATTAACAGGCAGGCGTTGAAAATTTTAAAGAAGAAAAAATTCGCGCCCAGGCGGAGAAAAAGCGACTCGAACGCCGCAATCCCCAACTGCCAGTTATAATAATACATGTAAGCGGCCGGGTTTAGCCCGTCCGTGAACGTTCCGTTCGCCATGGCGACCGCGCCGTCCCATATTGCCTTGTAGTCCACGACCGGAACGGTATTGTAGGAGGCGATCATGACGGCGGAGATTGCGCAGCCCAGCGCGATCATCAAGGCGATAAAAAACGATTCCCGTATCTTTTGTAAAACGTTGGAGAGCACGAAAATAAGCAGCAGCAGCAAGAGGCCGGGCAGAATCCAAACAAATTCCAAAACGGAAAAAACGTCCGGATGCTTGATGCTGAACACAATTAAACATACAACCGCGGAAAGGATGGAGGAAATCAGGATTGCGTAAATCAGCGCTTTTACCGACTTCGTGCATATTCTCTCGATCCAATCCCCAAAACCATGTCTTGGTAGCGAAAGATCATACTTGCTCTTCATGGTATTCCCCTTATCCATGCTGTCCGCGGAGCACAACCGTTTTTCGCTTGCTCCGGAACACAACGTAAACCTCGAATCAAGAAACCGGTGCGGTTAATTTCTGTGAAAAAGATCGCCGGACACGATCCCTGCATGCTATACTACCATAAAGCGGATTGAATTCCAAAAGAAAATGACCGCCGCATCCCGCGCGGAAACAAGTCTTTTACAAGAAGGAACATCGGCGATTTCACCGTTATCATAGGAGTATTCTATGCAAAAAGCCAAGCGGCGTCCGGACGGACAGTTTTTTACGCGAAACCGGAAATCGATCAACCTCTTTTTCTTTTGCGCCTCCATTCTGGTTTTTGCGGCGATGATCGTAATTTCCGCTTCTTCCGTCACCAATGAGCCGAAAGCGGCAACGCTCTCGGTTCCGTTATGCCTGTTGTATTGCCTGATCGCATTCTTGGCTGCGGGGAAAAAGATGCTCGATTTGCCGGTCGATCGATTTCTGGCGATTTTGGTCTTCAGCGCATTTGCTCTTTTGGTTCGTTATATGTTCCTTTCCTGGCGTTCAAGCGATTATGTCGTCTGTCTGGAGCACTGGCTGAGCCATGTTCGGGAAACACCGGGTGCGACGACCTTGGCGCAAACAATCGGCAATTACAATACCCCGTACTTTTATATCGTGTTTCTAATTGGCAAACTTACGGATCTTTCGCTTGAAATGTTTTACCTGAAATTCGCATCCGTCCTGTTTGACATTGTGGCGGCTTATTATATAATGCGGCTGGTTTCTTTGAAGGATAAGCGCGGCTGGGTACGTTTGGGAGCATTCTATACCATCCTGCTGCTGCCGTCCGTTATTCTCAACGGCTCCGTCTGGACGCAGTGCGACAGCATCTACGCAGCGTTTGCCTTGGGTGGTCTGTTCTATGGCATAACGCGCCAAGGCAAGTTGTCCCTGCTGTTTTTCGCGATCGCGCTTTCGTTTAAGCTGCAGGCGATCTTCATCCTCCCAATGATCATTCCGCTTCTGATTCTTGGTTATATCCGCTGGAAGGACCTTTGGGTTTTTCCCGCCGCGTTTTTCGCAACGCTCCTGCCTTCCGCATTGGCCGGACGGAATATAATCGATATGCTTTCCATATACCTCAAACAGGTGGGCGATTTTCCGTCGGCAACGCTGGGATGCCCCAACCTGTTCGGTCTGCTTGGCATGACGGGGATTGGTTCCGCCGTTGAGTACGCAATGATTTTAATCTCCGGCTTCGGATGCTGCGTTCTGCTCTACATTCTCTATTATTTCCGATCCAATTTAAACGAGGAACTGCTGTGCCTAAGCGCGTTTCTCTTCGTTTTGATCATTCCCTACACCTTGCCGAGAATGCACGAGCGTTATTTCTATTTAGCGGATTTACTCTCCGTGTTATTCGCATTTTGGTTCAGTAAACGCTGGTATGTTGCCGTTCTCGTCGCCGTGTCCTCATTCCTGTGCTATCTTCCGTTTCTGTTCGGGAATGGCTATGAAATGCCATTTGCGCTTCCTTTGCTGAGCCTTGCCATGCTGATCGCAATTGGAATCGTACTAAAGCAGACCCTCTCCGGTTTGATTCATCCGCAGCAGCAGATACCCGATCGTGATCCGATGCCAAAGTATTAACGTAAATCGAATCCGGAGCGGATTGAAATTCCCGGAAGGTTTATTGTTTCCAGTTAAAATACAACGCGGAGAGGGTGCCCTCTCCGCGTTTTTGCTAGAATGCATGCTCCAGCTTAAACGTGCTCGCTTTAAAATAATCGTCCTCAAACAGGTAATCCGAATACGGCGAATACGTCATAACCTCAATTGAGCGCGAAACCGGGTCAAATGTCAGAACGCGCAATTGGCCGCAGTTTTGATCGTAGTGCTGGTAGTTGCAGAGCATGGTATTCACGCGGCGGTCGGGAGCGCCGTCCCCGGTATCGTCCAGATCGTCCGAACGATAGCCGGTTCCGCGCACATGGCCGCAGAGGACGAGCCGCACGTTCGGATTCGGCGCCACCACCCGGTCGAACATCTGCTGGCCGACCTTCGTAAAGGTTCCGTCCGCATTGATGTATCCATGAAAGAGCAGAATCGCTGTGTCATCCGGATATTGCCGCAGCACATCATTCATCCAGGCGACCGATTCCACTTCGCTTTCCCAGCCGGCGCCAAGCAACAGAAAATCCGTTCCGCCCGCCGAGAAGGTTGCGAACACGGCGCGCCCGCCCTCAAAAGAATTGCCGCGCGGGAAGCCCTTTACATATGGCCGCGCAAGATACGGTCCGTAACCATGCCACTGCATTCCTACGTCATGATTGCCCGCAATCGGAAAATAGGGCAGAATGTCCTGAAAGCCGTGATAGAGCTGGTCGAAATTCTCCCATTGCTTGGGAATCCATCCCTCGTCCACCGCATCCCCCGTCTGTACCACATAGACGATATTGCGGCTCTTTTTCTGGTCGGCAATCCAGCGGCCCATGCTGGAAAGCGCACCGGGATAATTGTAATACGACATGGTCTGCGTATCTGCCAGCCAAACGATGGAAAACGGCGTTGGTTCCGGCGTCGATTCCGGTGTTGGTTCCGGCGTCGGCGCCGATGTTTGGACCGGCGTGGGTGGCAGCTGCGATAATGCGGGCGCAGGTTCTGTTTCCGGCAAAACGATCCATCGCGCGCAGGCACAGAACAAAGCGGCAAACACCGGCAAGACGGCAAGCGTAAAAACACGATTCCATTTTCTCATACTCGTCATTTTAGCATAATTCCGGACAAACCGGCAAATTGTTCGTAAGCGCGCCTCCAAGTCAGAAAGCGATAGCGAAGATGCGTATCATTTTGATACATTGGGTCGTAAAAATGTAATAATTATTTTTCATTAATGTAACAAATCGGCATGCGACGAACCTTTCCGCCGCACTTGCTTTGCAAGTGGGTATCGTTCGTGTATAATATTGATCTATGAAACGAATTTCGGTAAAGAATCCGTTCCCAACGGGTCGCAAGGCTCGGTTGCTGACGGCCTGTCTCGTCTTTCTGTCGGCATTCCTCCTTTTCCTGCCCGCCTCAAAGGCCGAGGATTCCGCAAATGGTGATCGGCTGACCACCCCTTCCGCGGCAAACGCGGCAGCTTTGCTGCGCGCGGGCGAAACCGACCCCGCACTCGATTACTGGGATACCGCGCAGGCTTTTGCTTCCACGGAATACCGCCTGAAAAAAGCGACGGTCGCGATGCTGCGCAATACGCTTGGTCTTGGCCCCGCCCCCGCTGGCCGGGAGGGCATTCATTTTCAGGCGTCGCTGGAAAATCCGCTGATCGCGGAGGGCGAGGAACTGCAAAAGCGGCTGGACTTCAACATTCGCGGTTCGATCTATACGGGCAGCCCACTGACGAGCGTTACGGCGAGCTTTGAATCGCTCGGTACGGCAAAGGGCTGCACGCAAACCGTTACCTTCGATCCGGCGGCGAACGTTCGCGCGTATTCGCTCGAAAATGAAACGCTTCCCGTGGAGCAGAAGGCGCTCGATAGCCTGTTTGACATCAGCGGTCTCTCCGCAGGCCGTTATCGCTTTACGCTGAGCGCGACCACCTCTGCGGAAACCTCGCCCGTCAAGCTCTATTCCGCGGAATGCACCATTGTCGATTCCAAGCGGCTCGTACTGACGCAGAATAAGTTCGACGATAACTATCTCGAAGCATACCGGTTTTTCCGCGGGAAGCTGGATCAGTTTATCTTTCATTTTTCTCTCAAAGACACGCGCAGCATTGCCACCGAGGATGCCTGGCGCACGACCTACATTGTGGAATCCAGTCTGGGGCGCGTACACTCGTCCGCGGTTCCTTACTTTGAAACGGCGAATCATTATCTTGAAAACACCTATGTCTGCGTAACGCTGGTCAATCCAAAAAACGGAAAGCAGACCGATGGACGCTTGACTCTGCTCAAGGATTTAATCTCGAAGGAAACAACCTACGTACCGCGCTTTCAGTCGAATCTGCAGTATGTGAGCCACCATACGCTGGGAACCGCGATTGACGTAAACGATGACATGTACCCGAATAAGAACATCATTACGAATCATGAGCTTATCGGAACGGATGTAAAGCAGAACCTCGTCTACAACGGGATAAAAACCGCGGACGATGGCAGGCAATATTACGATTTTACCTACAACGGAAGTTACCCCGGCAAATTCGAGCGCATCCCTAAAACGATTATCAACTATCTGCTCTATGAACTGGCGTTTTACCGCGCGGGGTTCCAGTGGGGTTACTATTACGAGACCGCCTGCGACGCAATGCACTTTACGCTCTCGGAAAACGATATCAACCGCCATATGCACTCGGACATCGGCCTTCGAGAAATTTACGACTACATCGAACCGGAGTGGACGTATGTACCAGGCGCTTCGCCTTCACCGGAGGCGGTGAAATCGAAGCATACAACCGCCGAGCCGGAGATCACCCCGACGCCGGATGTCAGCAGAACACCGGAGACGGACGCGACGCCGGAGGGTTAACACAGCATTCGAAAAAACAAGAAACGGGAGCGAATAAAACCGCTCCCGTTTTTTTAATCAGCCCTTTCGTTCCCGCCGCTTTCGCTGCAGGAGCGCGACAAGATAGAGCAGCACCGCCAAGCCCGCCGCGCCGCCGAACAGCCAGCCCCAGGGAAACGAATTGCCCTCGACGCTTTCAATCGTCGGCAGAACGGTATCCACGCTGCTCGTAAACGTTACCTTCGTGGAGGAGGACGCTGTTTTAACCCGCTTTGTCGAGGTGGCGGCTTCATCCTGCGATGCGGCCGCCTCCTGCTGTGTCGCCGCGTCGTCGGTGGCGGTAGTCTCCGTCGCAGCGGTGGTTGCGCCGGAAGCGCTACCCGAGCCGCTCGTTCCGCCTGATCTCGACATCAGCGTGGATTCCGACCAGTTCGCCACAAACGCGAGCTCTCCGGTCGTTCCTTCCGGAATCACCATGTGATCGGTCGGTTTGGTGACGCCCAGCGCCGTGCAGGTCCAGCCGTCGAATACATGCCCGTCGCGCGTCGGGTTTATAAGAAGTATTGCAGAGTCGCTCGCGGTATAGCTTGAAGGATTCAGGCTCGCAAGCGAAGCGCCCGTCAGCCCACTATAGGTAATCGTATACGACAGGGAGAGCGTATCCGTATTTTTTGTTCCGAGGCGGAAAACATGCCCGGCGTCAGTAATCACCGATTCAATCACCTTATAGGAAGCAAACCCTGAGCCGGTCATCTTTGTATACACCGTATCGGTCGCGGCGTTCGTTACGAAGGCCGTCGTATCCGAACCCGACTCCCCTTCATAAGAAATCGAAACGATGCTTTCGCCGCTCGTTGAATCGAGGTTCTCCAGCGTCAGCTTACGCGCGCCGCGCACCGTGCCGGAGCCGCTGACCGAGATGGTCGCCGTAATGTTGCCGCCAGAGCGAACTAACGTTCCACCCGTCACGTCGAGTGCGCCGCCGGAGATCGTGCCGGAAACATACAGCGTCGCCCCGCTGACCCGAAGCGTACCGCTGGTGAGCTGGACGGTAACATTGCTTGGAATGCTATACGTTCCACTGGAAAGATCAACAACCGTCGAACTGTCGAGCAGATAGATGACCTGCGCGCCGCTCGCATGGGACGCATCTTCCAGAGCCGTCAGAAATTCGCCCGTATCGGCAACCGTAAACGGCGAGCTGCCCGCGCCAAGGGATACAAACAGAAGGGCCGCTGTTGTAAGTAACGCAACCGCCATGCGCGAAATCCGATGTAGAAGCCCGATCTTTTTTTTCATTTGTCTTACTCCCCGTCTGTCCGCGGACGCGCTTGCGCCAAGCGGAAGGAATCTTCCTGTTTTCTTCATGATAAAAAGCGATATTGGCAAAAACTTGGCAGAAAGGCAACGTCTTATCCGAAGTTGCGCTTTTTTTTCGCGCATGTTCGAACAAGGTGGATTACGCGTCCATCCTGTCGAAAAGCTCCATATTTTCCATGTTGGTTTGCCATGCTTTTGCCACATCCGCCCAATATGATCAAAAGCGAACAAATTTGGAGGCGAAAAACACCTATGGAATCGTTTGATACTTCGTTTACCGCAACAAAGAAAAAAAAGAAGAAGCAGAAACGTACGCGCAATATCATTCTGCTCTGCGCGGCTGTCGTCGTAATCACGGTGGGAACGATCCTCATCGTCAACGCCGTGAAAAAGAGCGCGGATGAAACAAGCACGCTCAACTATCGCGTCGGCTCCGTTTCCAGCGGCGAAATCAGCACAACCATCAGCGGCAGCGGCACGCTCTCCGCGCTGGAGTCCAAAACCGTAACCACGAAGGCGGAGTCGGTCGTTACCGCGGTCAACTTCGCACCCGGCGACGAAATCAAGGCGGGCGACACCGTGCTTACCATGACCAGCAGCGAGGTCGAATCCGAACTTTCGGATCTGCAGGACGATCTTGCAAGCACACGCTCTTCGCTGGCCAGCGCAAAACAGCTTCTGACCAACCTGAAGGTAACGTCGGGCAAAGCCGGTATCGTCAAAGATATTAAAGCAGCCGAAGGTACGGTTGTGGACGACATGGACTATCTCTGTCTGATTTCCACGGACGGCAAGATGCAGCTGAGCATTCCGGTCGTCAGCGGTATGGGTCAGTACGACGCGGTTACGGTCGTCGTCGGCGAGGACGAACAGGAGGGGTATATTACAAAGATCAGCGGGGATACGGCAACCGTCGTCTTCGAGGATGATTACTACCCCGTCGGTACGAGCGCAACGGTGCTGGATGCCAGCGGAAATACGCTCGGAACCGGAACGATCACGGTAAATGAATATGTTGAAGTTACCGCCGCTTCCGGCAAGATTGCAACCGTCGAGGTGGAGGATAATGAAAAGGTTGGAAAAGGCGAAACGATCTTTACACTTGCCGAAGGCGCGCCGACCGCAACCTATACGACTTTGAAGAAAACCGAAGCGAATCTGGTCGGCCAGATTGCCGACCTGGAAGACCTGCTCACCGTAAAAGCGGACTATGACTGCACGCTCACCTCGCTCTCCGCCGCCGTTGGCGATACCGTTGCCGCTGGCACCACGGTCTGCGTGCTGACCGGGACGGGCGGATTTACGCTTTCGCTTTCAATCGACGAGCTGGACATTGCCTCCGTTGCGCTGGGGCAGGATGCAACCATTACGCTGGACGCGCTGGAGGGCGATTTTACCGGAACGGTGAGCAATATCTCCTATTCCGGCAGCGGCAGTTATGTGACCAGTTACACCGCTACCATCACCACGGAACCCATCGAAGGCGCCTATCCTGGCATGAGCGCCTCCGCGGAAATTGTGACAGACACCAGCGGAGATACGATGATTGCCGACGTTTCGGCGGTTCAGTACGATGGTGACACGGCTTTTATCTACCTTGCGGGGGACGATGCGCAGCTTGGCACAACGCTTGCCGAAGGCGAACTCGACTTGGACAAGCTGACGAAAGTAACCGTGACCACCGGCATGTCGGACGGCTCCTACATCGCGATCACGGCGGAAGGTCTTGCCGCGGGCGACCTCATCTGGATTCCGGAACGCACGAGCACCGCGACCTATTCGGAGGACGACTCCACGACCACCACCTTCTCCATGGGGGGACAGGGCGGCATGATGGGCGGCGACAGCAGCGGCTTTACGCCTCCGAGCGGCGGCCAGATGCCCAGCGGCGGCGGTATGCCCGGCGGCAATTGAGGAACGAACCATGCTTCAACTGGAACACATTTTTAAGACCTATTACGTAGGCGACGAGACGGTGCATGCGCTCGACGACGCTTCCCTGCACATCCGCCCGAAGGAGTTCGTCGCCATCTGCGGCCCGTCCGGTTCGGGTAAAACCACGCTGATGAACGTGATGGGCTGCCTGGATACACCCGACTCCGGCCGGTATATCCTGGACGGCGTCAACATCGCCGAATGCACCGATAAAGAACTTTCCCTCATCCGCAGCGAAAAGATCGGATTCGTCTTTCAGCAATTCAACCTGCTCGACTCGATGAGCGCGCTGGAAAACGTGGAACTTCCGCTGATTTACCAGAAGCTCTCGCAGAAGGAGCGTCTGGAGCGCGCGAAGGCCGCGCTCGATCAGGTTGGTCTGGGTAACCGCATGCAACACCGCCCGAGCCAGCTCTCCGGCGGCCAGCAGCAGCGCGTGGCAATTGCCCGCGCGCTGGCCAGCAACGCGAAGGTGATTCTCGCGGACGAACCGACGGGCAACCTCGACAGCAAGAGCGGCAACGACATCATGCGCCTGATCCAGCGGCTTTCGCAGGAAGAGAACACCATTGTGCTGATTACGCACAACGCCGAAGTGGCAATACAGGCGCAGCGGACGGTCTATGTGCGCGACGGAAGGCTCTATAACACGCTGGAGGAGGCGGGAATCGTATGACCATGTTTTTAAACTCCCTCCGTCTCGCGGTTCGCTCGACGCTGGCCAATAAGATGCGCTCGTTTCTGACCATGCTTGGCATTATTATTGGGGTTATGAGCGTAATCGTGCTCGTGAGTATCGTGCAGAGCACGACCAACTCCGTTTCCTCCGCCATTTCCTCCATGGGTTCGGATCTCATCACAATCTCGGTGACGGACGAGGACGTTGTCCTCAACAAGGACGATTATATGGCGCTGGAGGAATACGATTCCATCGCGGGTGTCGCGCCCTACCTCACCGTAAGCAGCACGGCGCGCAGCGGTTCCAATTACACGACCGTTTCCGCTATCGGCGTAACGGAAGAGTACATGGAGGTTGCCGGGCGCGACCTGGAATCCGGCAGGAGCATCGTCGCTTCGGACCTTGACTGGCGCACCTATACCGCCGTGATCGGCACCGAGGTGGCGGGCAATCTCTATGAAGACTACGACGTCATCGGCAAAACCTTCACCATGAGCGGGCATACGTTTACCATCGTCGGCCTTTTAAGTGAAAGCGGTTCCAGTACGGACTCGCAGATTCTGATTCCGCTCACGACGGCGGAGCGGATTTCGGACAGCACCTCGATTTCCACCTGCTACGTGAAAGCCTCGTCCACCGGGAACGTAGCCATGGCGCAGGCGCTGACGGAATATCAGATGCTCTCCCTCACGCGGGACGAGGACAGCTACGAAGTCTATAACATGAGTGAGATACTGGATACCATGGACGACGTGATGAACACGCTCTCCCTGATGCTGGGCGGTATCGCGGCAATCTCGCTGCTGGTTGGCGGCATCGGAATCATGAACATTATGCTCGTTTCCGTTGCGGAGCGCACGCGTGAAATCGGCATCCGCAAAGCCATTGGCGCGCGCAGAAGCCACATTATGATGCAGTTCCTCATCGAAGCCTGCGTGCTCTCGATCCTTGGCGGTCTGATCGGCCTGGGGCTTTCCGCGCTGGGACTGCAGATTTTTGCGGCTGTTGCGGACATGACCATCTCGATCGAATGGCGCGCAGCCATTGGCTCGCTGCTCTTCTGCGTCATCATCGGCGTGGCATTCGGCAGCTATCCGGCCGCCAAGGCAAGCAAAATGACGCCAATCGACGCGCTGCAGCGAAACTGACCCCGCTTATGCCGCGTTCGGCGGCAAAGGCTTCCTCCTCGACTCCCGCGGGAACTGCGACTCGCGGGGGTTGTTTCTTTTGACGCATTTTTCCCCACGGTGTATAATAGATTCAATTCGGATGAGGAGTGCTCTTTTATGACCTATTCCGGTAAGTTTACTATCACAAAAGAGGATAATCAGCATTACAATTTTTTCCGTATGAAACGAAAGCTCGCGGGGCTTGCGATCATGACGTTTATCATTCTCGCGCTGCTGCTCGCGCTTGTGCGTTACGCCCAGGGGCTGCCCGTTACGGACTCCCTGCTCAGCGCGCTGCTCGTCGCCGTTTTAGGCACGGTGCTCATGGTCGGCTTTAACCTGCTCTCCGTTATCCTGCGCATCAATAACCTTTATAAAAAAGGGAAGATGTCCGATTTCACGGTGTTCTATACCGTGGATAAGAACGGTATCCATGCCAAGAGCGAGCGCGGGGATACGGACTTTGCCTGGAAGCAGATTCTGCTCGCACGGGAAACAAGCCACGCAATTTATCTCATTGCGGGGGAGAACCGCGCGGTGGTCATCCCGAAACGGCAGATTACGAACGATGGCGAGCTGAACACCCTCCGCGCTCTGCTTCGCAAGTATGTCGCCGCCGGACGGGCGAAGGTTGCAAAATAATGCGTCCGTAAGAACGACTAGAAAAACCTGACAATTCCCTTGTCAGGTTTTTTGTTTTATACTGGTTTTATGAAAGTGCTCTGCACGCCAGAATTCTAGCTCAAAATTGGTGTTATGAAGAACGACCGGCTGTTTCAAATCGTATATCTGCTGCTGGACAAGGGCACGATCACCGCGCCGGAGCTTGCGCGCGCGCTGGAGGTCTCCGTTCGAACGATTTACCGCGACATCGATGCGCTCTCCATCGCGGGTGTACCCGTTTTCGCCTCGCAGGGGAAAAACGGCGGTATATCGCTCATGCCCAATTATGCGTTCGACAAAGCGCTGCTTTCGGATGACGAGCAGAATCAGATCCTCTTCGCCATCCAGAGCCTCAAAGCGACCGATCAACCGGTGGACGCGCTTCTGAACAAGCTCGGAGGACTGTTTCAAAAACAAAACGCGAACTGGATCGAGGTCGATTTCTCCCGCTGGGGAATGGGAAACACGGACTCGCGAAAATTCGAGCAGCTCAAAACCGCGCTGATCGGAAAGCATCCGCTCGAAATCGTCTATTGCTCTTCCAGCGGCGAAACAAACCGCCGCGTGATCCTGCCGCTCAAGCTCATCTTTAAGGACAAAGGCTGGTATTTACAGGCTTACTGCCGCATGGCGGAGGACTTTCGCCTGTTCAAGGTAAACCGTATCGTCGAACTGACCGTACAAAACGAACGCTTTGCCGACCTGCCGGACGACCCGCCGCCGCTGGAGCCAAACTACATGACCGAACCCGGCTATACCCGAATTCTGCTGCGTTTTTCGCCCGCCATCGCGTTTCGTATTTACGACGAGTTCGACCGAAGCAGCATTGCGCCGCAGCCGGACGGCAGCCTGCTCGTTACCGCGTATTTCCCGCAGGACGGCTGGGTAGTTGGCTATCTGCATTCCTTCGGCGCAGATGTATCCATATTGGAGCCCGCCGAAATGCGCGAATATGTCGCTTCCTATGCCAAGGCAATCTGGGAACATCACCAAAAAGAGTTGGAGTAAGTCTTCGCATGCTCCGATAACTTGACAGCCTTTTGTCAGGGTTCGTCTGATACGATGTCCGTATCAACAACCAACAGGAGGACAACATTCATGGAAGAACGTTATTGCCAGAGCTGCGGCACGCCCATGGGCCCGACGGACGAACTCTACGGAACGGAAGCGGACGGCTCGAAAAACAAGAATTACTGTAAATTCTGCTATACAGACGGTGTAGCGCAACGATACTGCCAGAGCTGCGGAATGCCGATGGGCCCGACGGACGAACTCTACGGAACGGAAGCGGACGGCTCGAAGAGCAAGGATTATTGCAGCTATTGTTACACGAACGGCGCGTTTCCCGCGGACTGCACCATGCAGGAGATGATCGACTACTGCGTACAGCCCGTACTTGAAAACATGCCCGGCATGACCGAAGAAGGCGCGCGCGCCATGATGAATGAGTTCTTTCCGCATCTTAAGCGTTGGCAGGCATAACACGGTACGATTTTTCGCCGCCGGTCGGAAAGGCAGGGAACCATGAAAGCCCCGGAGACCATCGACATCGGCATGCTCGCCCCCTGCGGGCTGAACTGCATGCTCTGCTACCGCCATCTCGGCAAGAACCTCTGCCCCGGCTGCCGCGCGCGAATCGAAGAGCCGGATTCCTACCGGCGTAAGTGCGTCATGCGCGCCTGTACGCAGGAGCGGGGTTTCTTCACCTGCGCGGACTGCACGGAGCGCCCCTGCAAGCGAATGAAAGCGTTTCAAAAGCGCTACCGGGAAGGCTACGGCGTCGATCTCAGCCGGGACGCGGAAACGATCCGCCGGGAGGGAGCCGATGCGCTTCTCGGCGATCAGCTGCAGCGCCACACTTGCCCGGACTGCGGACACCTGATCAATCTGCATTTCGGTATATGCAGCGGCTGCGGACGGAAGTATCCAATTGGGAAAGGTAGAAGTACGACATGAACTGGAATCAGCAATACCCCAAAACACAGCAGCCCTCGCTGCAGGAGATCGCTTACTTCATCGGCAGTCCTCTCTGGAGCGACTTCTGTTCCTGGGCGGAAGTCGCCTACCGTATTGAACCGAAGGTGGAACACAGCACATGCAGCGGCGCGCCGGGCTGGAACGTGAAGTATAAAAAAAGCGGCCGCTCGCTCTGCACGCTCTATCCCGACGAAGGCTCGTTCACCGCGCTCGTCACCATCGGCACAAAGGAAGCGCCCGAAACCGAGCTGCTGCTGCCAACGTTTTCCGATTATCTGCGCGAGCTGTATGAGCGCACGCGGGAATTCAACGGCATGCGCTGGCTGATGATCCGCGTAACGGATGCGCGTGTGCTGGACGATGTGAAACGGCTCGTTTCCCTTCGCGCTGCGCAGGGCAAAAAATAACGCTGGCATTTCCCGTCTTTGTTTTGATATGCTGGAGACTGGCAAGATGAAAAGAAACGAAGGCGCTGAACATGAGGCGGATACGAGATTACAACGATTTTACGGATACGCTGCTGCAGGCGGGATTCTCCATGGGCGGCGGCAACAGCGAAGGGATTTATTCCGTTATCCCCTGGAACTGGGATGAAACGCCGCCGTATGAAACCCCAGTGCGCTGGCACACCGGCAATCCGGAGACCGATCCTTGGGAATGGCGCATGCGCGTGCTGGACGAGCGAAACGATATTTCCTACGGCAAGGTGTTCTTCAAAAAGAGCGGTTATATGACGGAAGCGTGGGCACCGTACTTTCTCGCCGCGCGTCGCGGGAAGATTGATTTTGAAACCGCCTACGCGGACGGAACCGTCAGCAATGCGGCAAAGCGTATCTACAGCGCAGTGTTGGAGTATGGCACGCTGCCTCTGCACGCAATCAAGCAAATTGCGGGGTTCGGCGCCCCGGACAAGTCCCGTTTTGACGGCGCCCTGACGGAACTGCAAATGCGGCTGTTTTTAACGATGTGCGGCCGCCAGCAAAAACTCTCGCAAAAAGGCGAAGAATATGGCTGGTTCTCCACCGTGTTCTGCACGACGGAGCAGTTCTGGGGCGAGGATGTGTTTCAGCAGGCATTAACCGTTACAAAAGAAGACGCGATCGAAGTGATTACAAAGCAGGTGCTAACACTGAATCCAGGCGCGGAAGCGAAAAAGATCTCGAAGTTCATTTTAGGTTAAGGGCTGCATCCCGGAACAGTTTCGGAAACATTTTAACAGACGGACGGCTCCCTTACGGGAGCCGCCTGCTTTTTGTATAATTATCTGGATAACGATATTTTCTATACCCCGTGCTGACCCGTGATGGAGTTAATGTCATATGGCGTTTCCTGGTAGACGAAGTAGTTGAGCCAGTTGGCAAACAGCAGCGCGCCGTGCGCGCGCCAGGTGATCACCGGCTGCAGGGTGTCGTCGTCGTTTGGATAATAGTTCTTCGGTATCTGAATCGGTTTGCCCGCGGCAAGATCGCGGCGGTATTCCAGCTCGAGCGTCTTTGCGTCGTACTCGCTGTGACCGGTTACGAACACGCGCCGCCCGTCGTGGGAGGCGGCAAGGTAAAGCCCCGCTTCCTGCGAGGTTGCGAGGATATCCAGGTCCCGAATCTTCGCCGCGTCCGAAACGTAGATGGTGGTGTGCCGCGAATGCGGCGCCATGAACTGCTCATCAAACCCGCGCACAAGCTTGTGCGAGCGGTCGAGCACAACGTGCGGGAAGATCCCGAACATTTTTCTGCCCAGAGGGTGCTTCTCCACTCCGTAAAAATGATACAGTCCCGCCTGCGCCGCCCAGCAGATGTAGAGCGTGGAAAACACATTGGAATCCGCCCAGTCCATGAGGCGAACCAGCTCGTCCCAGTAATGAACATCCGTAAAATCCAGGTTTTCCACCGGCGCGCCCGTGATTACAAGGCCGTCGAAATGCTCGTGCTTTACCTCGTCAAACGTACGGTAAAACGAATCAAGATAGTCCTGCGAAGTGTTTTGACTCTGGTAGGTATCCGTGTGCAGCAGCGTTACCTCCACCTGAAGAGGCGTGTTGGCAAGCAGCCGCAGCAACTGCGTTTCCGTTGCCTGCTTGGTTGGCATAAGGTTCATAATGGCAATTCGCAGCGGCCGGATATCCTGGGTAGCGGCGCGGTGCTGCGGCATAACGAAGATATTCTCCTGCGCAAGCAGTTCGCCTGCGGGCAGTCCGTCCGGAATTTTAATTGGCATAGGATAAACCTGCTCTTTCGTTTCATCTTTTTATATGCGGAAAAATCCGCGCGTGTATTCGGGTCTGTTCCGCTGTTCTGGAAAGCAGGAACCGAGGAGGGGGACGGAAAGATCGCTTTCCGTATAAGGAGAGCGAAAAAAATCGCCGTCCGGCCTCCGCGTTCCGCAAGCCTGCAGAACCGCCGGAGCAGCCGTCGGCGCCCATTGATTTGTTTGAAAGGTTGCACGCTACAAAGACGAATCGTCCCAACAGGCGGGCGCTGAGTACCTGCTCGACCGCGGGGGACAGCTCTTGCTTCGATTAAAAATACTGGGGACGCGCTGCCGCCGCATTCGTTTGTTTCGCGTGCAGTCGCATTCGCATGGGGAACCCGCTTTCGGCGCCGGCGTTATGGAGGCAGATAAGGCGCGCGTCCGGCACACCCGCGCAATGACTGCGCCGGCTGTCAGAACGGAATACGTTTTCCTTATCCGGTGTTTGATGCATGCCGTTAGTACCCTCACAATGCTGGAATTCTGTTTATCCTATCAAAGAAACAGCAACATTACAAGCGTTCGCGCGCTTTTTTTCGGAAAACCGCCATACGAGCCGCGCAAAGCGCCGATATACCGTTGCAACATGTTTCGCCGGAGTTCGCAATTGCTTCGCATTCTTGCCCGGAATGGGCGTTGACACACAACCGGATGTGGGGTATGATTCAGGCGTATTAGTACGTGTAATACACCTTTGGTGTTGAGGAGGAACGATGCAGGATACCGCTTTGATTGACGTTCGAAACGTAAAAAAGGTCTATCATGTCGGATCCGTTGACGTAAACGCGCTGCGCGGAGTCGATCTGAAGATCGATTCCGGCGACATCTGCTCGATCATCGGGCGGAGCGGCTCCGGCAAATCCACGCTGCTCAACGTGCTCGCGGGACTGGAGCAGGTCACTTCGGGCGAAATCGTGATTTCCGGCAAACATCTGGAGCGCATGACGCAGGGCGAGCTGATTGTATTTCGGCAACGTCATATCGGTTTTATCTTTCAATCCTTTAATCTTATGCCCTATTACACGGCGCTGGAAAATGTTGCGCTTCCGCTTTCGTTTCGCGGCGTGCCAAAGGCCGCGCGGCTGAAACGCGCGGAGCAGATGCTGGAAGTCGTCGGACTGGAATCGCACAAGGCGCACAAGCCAAGCGAACTCTCCGGCGGGCAGCAGCAGCGCGTCGGCATTGCGCGCGCGCTTGTGACGAATCCGGAGATCGTCTTTGCCGACGAACCGACCGGAAATTTGGACTCGAATACCTCGGACGAGGTCATGCGGGTCATCATTGATATCCTGCGCGAGCAAGGCAAAACGCTCGTCATGGTGACGCACGATGTGCATATCGCCGCCTTTGGCGATAAGGTGATCAGCCTGCTCGACGGCAGAATTACCGATATCAAGATCAATTCCGAAGCAAGGTCGATTGATATATCCAATATTCGGGAAGCTGAGGTGCAATAACATGCGGAAAACTGGCAGAACAAAATGGGCGGTTCTCGTTGTGGCGCTCGCGCTTGCGCTCACCGCGCTGCCGATGGTGGCGCTGGCGGCCGACGAAGTCAAGCTGTTTGACGGGTCGGGTATTGTGGACAGCCGCGAGAGCGTATACCTGCAAACCCCGGCGGGACACATCGGCGATACCATTTCGGTTTACGTTCCGATTCAAAACACGAGCGGAGGCGCGCTCTCCAACCTCTCCTGTTCGCTGGCCGTATCGACGGATACAACGGTTTTTCCGTTTACAAACCCCGATACAACGAAAACCGCCGTCGATTGGAAGACCTATCAGGTTGCCGACGGCGGCGCGCTGGTCGCCTGGAATGGGTCGGCGCTCGCAGCGGATGCGCACGCTTACTTTAAACTCGAAATTGCTTTTGCCGAGGGGTTAAGCGAAGGGTATTACTCCGTTCCGTTTACCGTGAAGTGCGATAGCGGCACCAGCACGGTAAAGGTCGTTGTATACTGCCGCGGGGTTGACACCACCGGCGGCAGCTCCTCCAGTTCCGGCGGCGGTTCCGGCTATAAAAGCAAGCCAAAGGTCATCATCGAAGCCTACGAATTTGAGCAAAGCCCGATCTACGCGGGGGATATTGTTCAGCTTCGCCTCGTGATTACTAATACCTCTTCGCGCGAAGCGGTTACAAACCTGCAGCTCGATTATGCCTGCGAATCCGGCGCGGTGATTCCCGCACCCGGCGGCTCGAGCAGCGTGTTTCTTGGAACGATCGACAAAAACGGCGTGCGTGCGCTGACGCTCAATCTGCAGATCGCGCCGGATGCGGAAGCGAAGTCGCAGGTGCTGGCGGTCACCCTCTCCTATGAGGGAACGAAGAACCGCGCGGATCTCGAAGAGAAAGCCTCGGTCAACGTACCGATTCTGCAGAAAGCGCGCGTACGCATCAACGACCCCGTGGTCTACGACGATCCCTGGGTCGGCAGTAACGTGTCCGTCGGCGTTTCCCTGTATAACCTCGGCAAATCGCCGCTTTATAACTGCATGGTGGACGTCGCCGGCGACGAACTGACGCTGGAAGAATCCTATTTTGGCGGCAATATTGCTTCCGGCAGCTCCATGAACGCGGATATCAGCGTAATTCCCCAGGTTGCAGGCGATATTGAAGCAAAAATCCGCATTACCTACGAGGACGTATACGGCAACCAGACCGAGGAGCTGCTTCCGCTCAAGATGACCGTCAACGAGGAAGCTCCCGCCAATCTGGCTTCCCCCGGAGACGGCGGACAGCTGCCCACCGATCAACCCGCCAGCGGCGGGATCGGCTGGATCTTCTGGGTGCTTGGCGGGCTGACCGCAGCCGCGGGCCTCGTTGTGCTTGGCATCCGCCTGAAGAAAAAGCGCGAACGTGAGCTGGAAGACCTGTAAGCATCCGGCGCGATACGCGCAACTGGAGGAGAGATGAGTATCACGGATATGCTGTCCACCGCGTTTTTAAACCTGTGGCGGCGAAAAATGCGCGCATTTCTGACCGTTCTCGGCATGGTGATCGGCGTTGCGTCCATCGTTGTGATGGTGTCCCTCGGCATTGGCATCAAGCAGGCGACCATCGAGAGCTTTGCCGGGACCGGCAGTCTGACCACCATTCGCGTGAATTCCTGGTCCTATGTATCCAACGGCAACGGGGGCGGATCATCCCGCCAGAAAGAACTCAATAAAAAAGCGGTTGGGGAGATTAAAAAAATACCCGGTGTACAGGCCGTTATGCCTCTGGTGGAAACCTACGGCATGATCAAGTCCGGCAACTATATGACGGATGCTTCCATTCTCGGCGTCACCGCCGAGCAGGCGAAGGAGTTCGGCATTACGTTATCCGAGGGCGAGCTGCCAGAGGCGGGCGGAACGAACACCTACGAAATCGTTCTTGGCGCCTGGTCGCTGGGCAACTTCTACAATCCGGACAGCGGGCGCCAGGCGGTCGATAAAAACGGAAATCCCCGCATTTCAAAGGATTCCCGCATGCTGCTTACGTTTGACTACCGCAACGTCTATAAAAATCAGGTGGTCATATCCATGCCCTCCTCGGACGGGACTGCGCAGGAAGAAAAACCGCTTGCCGAGATGTATAAACTCAAGGTGACGGGCATTATGGACGAGAACAACAACGACTTTTCCTACTACTGCCTCATGGACGTGGCGCAGCTCGAAAAGCTTGCCAAAGCGAATAAGGATTACGTCCAATACGACAGCAGCAAATACAACACCGTGCTTGTCAAGTGCCGTAATATTGAGGATGTCAAGACCGTTAAGAACGCCATTCAGGATATGGGTTACGGCACCTACAGCCTGCAGGACGCGGTGGAGATGGCCGAGGAAAGCACGAAGAACGTTCAGTACTTGCTGGGGGCAATCGGCGGGGTTGCGCTGCTCGTCGCCGCCATCGGAATTATGAACACAATGATGATGAGCATCTTTGAACGCACGAAGGAAATTGGCATCATCAAGGTGCTCGGCTGCCGCATTGACAACATCGCGGGGCTTTTCCTCACGGAATCCGCCTATATCGGACTATTCGGCGGGGCGCTGGGTCTTGGACTGAGCTTCGGCATTTCGCTGCTGCTCAATCAGCTGCTCGCAAGCTCCGGTCTGCGCAGCATTATTCCCGCATACCTTGCGTTTGGCGCGGTGGGTTTTTCCATAATCGTCGCGTTTGCCGCGGGCATGTACCCCGCCATCCGTGCGATGAAACTCTCCCCGCTTGCCGCAATCCGAAACGAATAAATCGCTCAAAAAACGCATCTTCCCCCGCCTCGCGCGGGGGATTTTTATCGGCGGATCGGACATTGAAAAGCCACGCGGCGAAAAAAAGCTTTACGATTTTCATAAAAAACCCGTATAATGGGTTTTGCCTGTAAAAATCACATCCGGAGTAAGGAATCGAGCATCATGAAAGTTTACGATATTTCCCGCGATCTGCTGAAAACGCCTCCCTATCCGGGGGACGATCCGCCATCGCTTCGATCGCTGCACCGCATGAAGGACGGCGAGAGCTATAACCTTTCCCGCCTGGAAACGAGTATGCATGCCGGTACGCATGTGGATGCGCCGCTGCACTTTCTTCAAAAGGGCAAGGATGTCGTTTCCCTGCCCGTCGATCTGTTCGTTGGCGACTGCGTTGTGCTCACCGTGCCCAAAACCCCGCTCGATTCCATGTATTTCATGAAACGTCCGTTTGCCCCGCGCATCCTGCTGCACGGCAAGGGGCAGCTCACAGAAAGCGCGATCGGCTATCTTTACAACCAGGGGCTCGTGCTGATCGGTACGGACAGTCAGTCGATCGGCTCCTATTCGGATGAACTCTCTGCGCATACCGCGCTGCTCGGTTACGGAATCGCCGTGCTGGAGAATCTCGAGCTGCGCGGCGTACCGGACGGAAGGTATCTTCTCAGCGCCGCTCCGCTGAAGGTCTCCGGCGCGGAAGGCGCGCCCTGCCGTGCGGTGCTCATCGCCAATGATGACGAGCCGATGCAGGTATAATAAGACGAAATTATGCAAAAGCGGCGCTCTGCAGAGCGCCGCTTGTTTTGTTCGCTATTCGGCGGACGGAGCTGGTTCCGGCCGGTCAAACGTGGCAAAATACGCGCCGGCGCCCATCAGCAGCAGCGCGGCGAGAAACGCGGGGTTTGGCCGCTCTCCCAGCAGCAAGAACGAAAGCACGGTTCCAATAAACGGCGCGGTGGCATAATATGCGCTCGTCTTTGCGGCGCCAAGCGTGCGCTGCGCGCGAATGTAACAGGCAATGCTGAGCCCAAAGGTGAAAAAACCGACGATCAGCGCAAGCAGGGCGGCGGATATCCCGCTGGCGCGCTGACCCAGCGAAAGACCGATGGCGAGCGCGCACGAGCCGGAGCCGATTCCCTTGATTGCTACGATGGACAGGGGGTTCCGCCCGGAAAGCATTCTGGTGCAGTTGTTTTCCAGCCCCCAGCATGCCGCTGCGAGCAGTACAAAAACCGAGCCCATGGAAAACTGGAATCCGCCGTCCTGTTCAAACGTAAGCAGGCAACTCGCGGCGGTTACGAGCGCAATCGCAATCCAGAGGCGCTTGGACACCCTCTCCTGAAAAAGCAACATCGCAATAAGCGCCGTTGCGACAATTTCAAAGTTGTTCAGCAGCGAGGCGTTCGCCGCTGCGGTTCTTTGAAGGCCGCTGAAGAGAAGCACAGGCGCCAGCACGTCCAGCAGAATCATGCCGGCAATATACGGCAGATCCTTTCGTTCAAACGAGCGCAGGGTCTGCTTTCGCAAGCCTCGTCCGCGCAATAGCAGCAAGGATCCGGCCCCAACGCCCGCGCCAAAATAAAAAAGCCCGGCCATCAGGATGGGGGGTATGCCGCCGAGCAGCATTTTGGAGAGCGGAACGGAGCAGGCATAGAGCACCGCGGCGGCAGCCGCAAACAGAATCGCCCGTTTCGATTCCGCGCTGATCCCGTTTTTTTCCATTCGCTTCCCCTTCCGCAAACTTTACGCCGGATCGCTGTATACCGGCGCCCTTACTCTCCGGCGGACGCCATGCGATCATCCGCATAGGACTGGTACGCCGCCTGCAGTTTTTTCAGCAGCGCAGAATCCCCGCCGCCAACCGCCCGGCCTTCCATTTCGCGGACGGGCAGTCCGCGCGCGCTGGTACTCGTGATCATGAGTTCGTCCGCGCCGTACGCCTGTTCGAGCGTAAACGCCCGCTCAACGACGGGTATATTCATTTGCCGCGCCAGCATAAGAAAATGCCCGCGCGTAACCCCGGGCAAGATGTGCTCGTCCGCCGGGGCGGTATGGAGCGCGCCGCCCTTGAGCATGAGAAGATTCGAGCTGGAGCATTCGGTCACCACGCCGTCCCGGTGGAACACCGCTTCGCAGCAGCCGCGTTCTTTGGCAGTCTGCGCCGCAAGCACGGCGGGTATGAGATTCAGCGTCTTGATATTGCAGTATTTCCAGCGAATATCCGGCAAAACGATGACCTTTCGCGGCTCGTTCACATCCGCAAACGGCACTTCGCGTGAAAAAACCAGCAGGTTCGGCTCCGCGCCTTCCGGAAAGGAATGCGTTCGCGCGGCGGTTGCCCGCGTAACCTGAAAATAGAGCTGCTGATGCGCGCTGTCCACGCGATCTGCAACCTCCTGCAGAACGGCTTTCAGCGTTTCGCGCGACATGGAAAACGGAATCCGTAAAAACGCCAGGCTGTTTTGCAAACGGTCCAGATGTTCGTCCAGCGCAAAAAAGCGGTGTTGATCCACGCGAACCGCTTCGTAGACCCCGTCTCCAAAATAGACGCCGCGATCCAGCGCGGGAATCTTCAGCTCCGCGAGCGGCGCAAATTCGCCGTTGTAATACCCAACCGCATCCATATGACGATATCCCGTTTCCCGCGCGGATTTCCGAGTGACAGGGCTGTCGAAAAGCTCGTTCGCGTCCGTTTATTTCACAGTGGTTTCCAAGCAAGTTTCCTTTATCGACACACCGTAATGGGCGCTTTTGCGCGCGTAAAATTGACTTCGATTCCATTTTGCTGTAACATATATATTACACATTTCCGCGAGAGGATGCAACGCATGAAACGACTGCTTCTTGTTTTTGCCGTGCTGACGCTGGCTGCGCTCCTGCCGATCCACACGCTCGCAGCGGAGGAAAACGGAAGCGTTACCATCGTCGTCGGCTCCGTGAGCGCGGAAAACGGCGCTTTTGCAGATGTACCGGTTTATCTGGAGAACAGCAAAAGCGTGGACTCCATTCAATTCGATCTCAACTATGATCCCGCCGCGCTTTCGATCGTTTCCGTTACGCCCGGCGATCTTTTTTTGCCGGAATACGTGATCTATAATGCGGACGAACCGGGCCGTCTTCGGATTGCCTGTGCGGATGCGCTTGGCCTAAAGGGCGACGGGACGCTGCTGACCGTCCGTTTCACCGTTTTGTCCGGTACGGGCAGCGCGCTGACGGCAACCAGCGGTATCATCACCTGTGTGGACGCGGATTATAACCAAACGAACGCATACGTCTCTCTGGAGGACGGTGGAGTAAGCATCGGCGAGAGTGCGGCGCCCGCCGCGCTCGTGACACCCTGGATTCCCGAGACGCCCGTTCCCACGCCTACGCCGGAACCGACGCCGACGGTCGTGCCCGATCTGGAATCGCTCGCGGAACCAACCGTCTCCGGCCAGCCGGAGTCTTCCGCGGCGCCGATTGCCGAAGAACAGGTCGGCCCCGTCTCTTATATTGTTGTTGCCGTACTATTTTTCCTGCTGCTTGTTCTCATCTTCGTATCCGCGGCAAAGCGTCGCAGGAAAGCCGCGGAATCGCAGCCGGATCATCCGGCCAGAAAGGATTCCTGAACATGAAAACACTCCCATCCTCCCGTAGCAGGAGCATTAAGCTGATCTCGATTTTGTTAATCGTAGCGACGCTGCTGTCGGGATGCTCGCTTGTATCCCCGCAGTCGGTTGCCGAAGTAACCCCTACGCCCGAACCGGTTGCCGCCATTGTCGAGCAGCCGACCGAAGCGCCGACCGCAACGCCGGAACCGACGGCAACGCCGACCCCCGCGCCGCAAAACCGCTCGCAAACGTCCGGTCGCGTGATTCCGGAAGGAACGCCGAGCAAGGTTTTCATCATGTCCATCGACAATGCGGACGGCGCAAAACCGCAGACGTCGCTTATGCAGGCGGACATTGTTTACGAATTCCTTGTAGAACAGACCATCACCCGTTTTCAGGCGCTGTTTAACGACACCTATCCGCTCTACGCAGGTCCGCTGCGTTCCACGCGCTACTATTTCATCGACCTTGCGCATGAATGGGACTGCATGTATCTGCACGAAGGCTATGTCGTGCTTGAAGCGCCTTATAAACGCAGCCCAAGCAAGCTGATTTCGCTCTACCTGCCCAGCGGCGATTTTAAAGGTTATTCCTCGAATTTCAGCCTCAAAAAGAGCGGGTACGGTGACTTTGAAACCAAGAACGGTTATAAATTCCGCGCACCGGAGGCCGGACGGGATGACGTTCACGCCCTCTACTATCGCGTTGCCGCGCTGGTGAACAAGTATTTTACGGAATATGAGTCGAAGGTCTGCGAGCGCTTCTCCTTTATGGAAAACGTTTCGTATGCGGACGGCAAAGCCTTTACCAAGGTTTCGCTGCCGTTTGACAATTCTTCGGACCCGAACTGGATCCAGTTCACCTACGATCCCTCGACCAACCGGCTGCTGCGCAGCGAGAGCGGGAAGCCGTTCATGACGCGCACGCTGAACGAGGACGGCACGAGCTATACCGAAGAACAGATGAACGTTCAGAACCTGATCGTTCAATACACAAATTACGGCTCCATCAAGGGCGACGAAAAGCACCGCCGCACCTGTGAACTGATCGGCACCGGCAAATGCGACTACTTTATCAACGGCCAGCATGTAACCGGAACCTGGTCGCGCCCGACGGCGGATGATTATACGCAATACCTCCTCGACGATGGTTCGCTTGTGATTCTGGAACCCGGCAACACCTGGATTGCCGTCCATCCGGCGGATCAGCCAGCGACCATTGAATAGGATACAAAACCAAACCGCACAGGGCGGCTCCCGCGCAAAGCGTACGCTTTGCGCGGTACTGCTTGCTGCGGTTTCGGTTGTGCTGCTTGGCGGCTGCTCGATCGCAAATACGCTGCTGGATACCACGCAGACTCCGCAGGCCACACCCGGCAGCGAGGAGGTCGTTGTATTGAACGACGCAGGTCAGCCGCTTTCCAGCGCGACGCCGGAAGCGGGCGCTGCTTCCTCCGCAATAAGCGAAGGAACGGCGGCGCCGGAAGCGACAGCGAAAAACGAAACGCTTACCGTTTCCCCGTCCACGGGGCGCGCCCTGCCGGAAGGCACCGTCTACCGTCCCCTGCTCGCGGTCATTGACAACGCGGCACAGGCGCGGCCGCAAACCGGCCTGATGCTGGCGGACGTCGTATACGAGTTTCCGCTTGATCGCGTTGACCACGGAACACGTTTTCTTGCGGTGTTTTCGGATGTCCTGCCGCTCCGGATCGGACCCATCCGCACCTCCCGCGCTTATCTCGCGGATACCGCGCTTGAGTGGGGTGGACTCTATGTTTCGCTCGGCGATCCCGAACAGGCCGGTTCGAACTATCCGCTTCTTTCGGCCAGCGGCCTTCCCGATGCGGTTCAGAACAAAGGAACGGCAGCCGATTTTTTCTATCGTGATAAAACTGTCACCTCCATTGAGGAACACACGCTGTTCTTTAAAGCGCTCGAATATGCCGAGGCAACCGGCGGCTACTCCGCGACGCCCTGCACACAGCGCTTTCAATTTCAAAGCGACGTAACCTATAAGAAGGGGAAACCGTTTTCAAGCGTCGGCATTCCATTTTCCAGTTCCGATTCGGATCATGTCGTCTTTACCTACGATGCGGCATCCGGCCGCCTGATCCGCAGCGATAAAAACTCGAAGAATGTGCTCGGCGAAAGCAAATCGCTGACGCCGACGGAAAACGTGGTCGGCTATGTAAGCGAACCGATTACGGCACAGAACCTTATCGTTCAATATATTAGCGTCTCTTCCTACGACACCATGTACCGCAGCATCACCGTAACGGGAAACGGAGACTGTGATTACTTTATCAACGGAAGGTATGTCACCGGCACTTGGAGCAGGCCGACGCTGGCCGACCCGACCACCTATAAACTTTACGACGGGTCGATCATTCGCCTGGAACCGGGCAATACCTGGATCGAGATGATGCCAAGCACGCGAACGATTAAAATCCGATACGAAGGCTAACCCTTAAAACAGGCCACCAAATAACAAACCCGGCGAATTTCTCGCCGGGTTATTTCTAAAGAAAGCGGCCATTACTCCGCCGGCTGATAGTTTTGCAGCTCCGTTGGCTTCAGCACGCCGATATCCGTCGCAACGCCGGTTACCAAATCCGGTGGCGTAACGTCAAACGCGGGATAATATCCCCGGACCGAGGGTTTGCAGGTCAATATGCCCATGGCGTGGCGCACCTCGTCGCCGTTTCGCTCTTCGATTGTAACGGAGGAGATATCCGGATGCGTCCGGTCGGGAAATCCGGCGACATAGTACGGAACGCCGTAATAATGCGCGGCCAGCGCAATTTGGAACGTACCAATCTTGTTGACGACAAATCCATCCAGCGTAATTACGTCCGCCGAAGTGGTAAAAAGATCCACATGTTTATGCCCAAGCACATATCCGGGCATATTATCCGTAATCAGTGTCACGTCGAAGCCCATATCGCTTATCGCACTCGCGGTCAGCCGTGCGCCCTGGAGATAGGGACGCGTTTCGGGGGTAAAGAACTTTGCGTCGTCGCCGCGTTCACGCAGCGCGCGCAGAAGCATGCCCAAATCCGCGTCGCCATAACACTGGGTCAGGATTACCGGATTTTTTGGTACCCGCTCGAGCAGAAAACGCGCTTCCCGGTCGAAACGATCGTAGCGGCGGGAGAACTTGCTGAGCGCTCCGCGCAGAATCGCGTCGCATGCGCTTTCCCCCGTGTCGATCGCGGAACCTGCGTCCCGCTCGCAGTCGTCCGTCCAGGTGCGCATCTTGCGCGCGGTGGTCGGGCGCGCATTGGCAATCACGTTTGCGGCGGCCTTCAGATATGCTTTCTGTTCCGATGCGGGACGATTCCGGCACTCGTTTGCCGCAAGCGCCATTCCCATCGCCGCCGCATGAAACGGACCGTAACTTTGGGTGACCATTTCGGTGATTGCCGCTGCTACCTCGCCATGGGTGCGGCAGGTGATAAACCGTTCCTGCGCCGGATAGACGCGGCGATCCAGAATCCGAACGCTGCCGTCCTCATACCAGGCAATATTCTTAAACTGAAGCAGGAATGCAAGGTCGTGATCGGCCGGCCGCATATGGTTCTTTCCTTTCGTTTCCGGACATGTTTCGCCTTTCAGTATACACTTTTAAGGCCGTTTATGGTATAGTCTTATCGAGGTGATGTGGTATGAAGTATGCGATTATCGGCGGCACCAATATGGAAACGCTGCCGATCCCCTATGTGGAGGACGCGATCAGCACACCTTACGGGGACGTCGTCATCTACCGCGGCAAGCTCGAATGCGGGCAGGAAGTGATCTTTCGTTCGCGTCACGGCGTGCTGTTTCGTCACGACGCGCCGGAGATCAATTATCGCGCCAACATCTATGCCATGCATATGCTGGGTGTAACGCATATCATCGGCCTTGCGTCCGTCGGCGCCTGCGATTATGGCATCAAGGTCGGGACGGTTTGCCTGATCAGCGATTTTATCGACCTCACGAAGAGCCGCGCTTCCTCGTTTCAGCGGGAACATCGCGCCTCGCTGCATACCGGCATGGAAGATGTGTTCAGTCCGGAACTCAACGATACGCTGGAGCGCCTCATTCTCAACGAAAACATTCCCTACTCCGGGCGTGCCGTCTATGCCTGCACGGAAGGACCGCGTTTTGAAACAGCCGCTGAAATCCGGATGATCCGGGTTCTCGGCGCCCAGATCACCGGCATGACGCTGGTTCCGGAAGCGCCGCTTGCGCGCGATCTCGACATGCAATATGCCGCAATCGGAATCGTTTCGAACTACTGCACGGGGATGATGTCCTATGTGACCGACGACGGAATCGGCTCGGTCATGAACGATATGCGCGAGAGTGTGTTTAAACTCTGTTTTGCGCTCATACAAAACACGGTCTGTTAGGCTCGCTCCTTCCGGTTTTTCCGCCCGCGCACGCGGGCTTTTTTTCTGTACCAGCTCAATCCTCCTGCATCCAATCCGGCGATTCGACCGTCAGACCCGGCTTTCCAAGTTTCTTCGCCTCGACTAACACGCGCTTTGCCGCCATGCCCGGCTTGGTATAAAGAAACCGCATACGCTTGGGTTCCAGCCGATGCGCGCGCAGCTCTGAAAGCAGCTCCGTCAGCGCATCCGCCGGGTAGATGAGGAAAAGCCTGCCGCCGTTACAAAGCAGTTGAAACGCCGCAGACAGAAACGTCTCCAGCGTGCGCGCCGCGTCGTGCCGCGCGTCGGCGAGGGAATGATTCGGGCTTGGTTCGCCGCTGGTAAAGTACGGCGGGTTCATGACGGCGGCGGTAAAAATACCCCGCCCCAGCAGGTCCGGCGCTTGCGCCGCATCCGCTTCGAGAAAGCGGATCGCCTGCCCGTTTTGCTGGGCGCTTTTTTGCGAAAGCGCAACGAGGCGCGCCTGCCGCTCCACGCCGGTAAAGCGTGCGCCGGTCTTTCGCTCTCCCAGTATGCAGATTACGCCCGTTCCGGACCCAAGTTCCACCACCCGATCCTCCGGTTTCAGACGCAGAAAAGAACAGAGCTTCAGCGCGTCTGCGCCAAAGCGCGCGTACTCCGTGTCCTGGTAGAGCACAAGCCCCTCATACTGCAGATCGTCCATGCGTTCCATACGAAGAGTATAGCACAGGATAGGCGTTTCGAAGCATGGTACCGGCAGAGGCGGAACGCAACGGCAGATTCATCCAGTCATCCGGATAAACCTTAAGCTCAAGTGAACAGCCGGATATTTGAAAACGGAGGGCTCGAATATCGCGCCGCGCGAGGTTGTAAGAATCCTTGCAAGGGTGTTATACTTTGATGCATAAACAGGTTATCGCGCACAGACCGCGCGAAAGACGGGAAGCATACGGTATGAAATGGTTGGAAATCTGCGTGTATACGACGGACGCGGGACTGGACGCGGTGCTCCTTGCGTTTTCCTCCGCCGGGCTGGATCAGGTCAGCATTGAGGAGAGCCACGAGCGCGCAATGGCGTTTTTAAACGAACGCGCGGTCTACTGGGATTTTGCGGATTATGAGAAGGTCGGCGTGGACAAGCCCTGCGTCAAGGCGTATGTTGCGGATGTTCCGGAAAACGAACCGGTCGTCGCCGAGGTCAAGGCGGCAATCGCGCGTCTGCGGGAAACCGGGCTTGGCTTCGACGCGGGATCACTCTCCGTCGTCGTCAGCCGGATGGACGATGCGGATTGGGAGAATAACTGGAAGGCTTACTATAAACCGCTTAAGATTGGCCGGCGGCTCTATGTGCTGCCCTGCTGGCTCACCGATCCGGCGCCGGAAGGGCGGGTTACGCTTAAGCTCGATCCCGGCGTTGCCTTTGGAACCGGGGAGCACCACACCACGCGAATGTGCCTGGAGCTGCTCGAACAAGCGGTGAAACCCGGGGATGAAATGCTCGACCTTGGCTGCGGCAGCGGAATTCTCTCCGTCGCTTCCATTCTGTTGGGCGCAAAACGCGCCGTCGCGGTGGATATCGATCCCGTTGCGGAGCATGTTGCGATTGAGAACGCCGCGATGAACGGCGTGGACGCGGCGAAATACGAGGTGCGCATCGGTGATTTATTGGCCAACGACGTGCTCCGCGCGAGCATTCGCCGCGAATACGACGTTGTGTGTGCAAACATCGTCGCAGGAGTAATCATCGCGCTTTCTCCGTTTGCGAAGGCCTGCTGCAAGCAAGGCGCGCCGTTTATCGTCTCCGGCATCATCGATGAACGGGAGGACGAGGTGAAGGAAGCGGTGAACAACGCGGGCTTTACCGTCGAAACCATATTGCGCAGCGAGGGCTGGGTTGCCATGCTGCTGCGCGCATAGGGAATCCAAAATGCGGCGTTTTTTTTGCGACAACATCAGCGGCTCTGCCGCGGTCCTATCGGGTGACGACGCGCACCACATCCTTCGCGTGCTTCGCATGAAGGCGGGCGAAACGCTTTCGATTTGCGACGGCACGGGGGGAGAGTACGACGCGGTCATTGCCTCCGTTTCGCCGGACGCGGTCGTTTGTACGCTCGGCGAACGGCGCAGGAGCGAGGCCGAAAGTCCCGTAAAGATCACACTGTTTCAGTGCCTGCCCAAGACAGGCAAAATGGAAACCATCGTGCAGAAATGCACGGAGCTTGGCGTGTTCGCCGTCGAACCCGTGGTCTGTGCGCGCTGCGTAGTGGTTCCGAACAAGGATTTTGAAAAGAAACGCGAGCGCTACAGCCGCGTTGCACTGGAGGCGGCCAAACAGAGCCGCCGCGCAATGGTTCCACAGGTGCTTCCGCTCGTCGAACTAAAAAAAATCGATCCGAAATCGTTTGATCTTTTTCTCGTCGCTTACGAGGAGGAGGAAACCCGTACGCTGAAAACCGCGCTGCGCGAAGCGGGCGCACCCGCAACCGTCGCGCTTCTGATTGGTCCGGAAGGTGGGCTGGAGCCGGACGAAGTGAAGCGCCTCGCGGCAAACGGCGCAATTTGCGTTTCCCTCGGCAGGCGCATTCTGCGCACGGAAACGGCAGGTATGGCAATGCTCGCGCAGATCCTCTACGAGGTGGAACCATGAAGGCGGCGCTCACCACGCTCGGCTGCAAGGTAAACCATTACGAAACGGAGGCCATGCGCGAACTGTTTCTCGCGGACGGCTGGACGATTGTTGATTTTTCCGATGCGGCGGACGTCTATGTTGTCAATACCTGCACGGTAACGCAAACTAGCGACACGAAGTCCCGCCAGATGATTGCCCGCGCGCACCGGGCGAACCCCGGAGCGCTTGTCGTCGCCGTCGGTTGCTACGCGCAGGTTTCACCGGAAACGGTCGCCGCACTCGATGGCGTCGGTCTCGTGCTCGGCACGAGCGGGCGAAGGGAAATCGTTTCGCGGGTACGCGAGGTCCTCGCCGCGCGCAAAGCGGAAACCCGCGTTCTGCCCGCCGCGCAGCAGCGCGAATTCGAGCCGTTTTCCGCCGTGCGCGATTCGCGCACCCGTGCGACGCTCAAAATTCAGGACGGCTGCGTGAATTTTTGCTCCTATTGCATCATCCCTTACGCGCGCGGGCCGCTGCGTTCGCGTCCGCTTGACGAGATTTCGCGCGAGGTTTCGCTGCTAGCAAACGAAGGATACCGCGAAATCGTACTCACGGGCATCCACCTCGCGAGCTATGGGCGCGACCTTGCCGGACAGAGCGTTACCCTGCTGGACGCGATCCACGCCGCGAGCGAACCCGCCGGCATTGCGCGAATCCGCCTCGGTTCGCTGGAACCGCTGTTCGTTACGCAAGCCGTCGCCGAAGCGCTTTCCAAAAACCCGAAGATCTGCCGGCAATTCCATCTCTCGCTCCAGAGCGGTTCGGATGCGGTGCTCCGGCGCATGAACCGCCGCTATACGAGCGAAGAATACCTTCGTGCCGTCGAACTGCTGCGCGAAGCGATGCCGGACTGTGCCGTCACCACGGACGTGATCGCCGGATTCTGCGGTGAAACGGAGGAGGAACACCGGGAAACGCTTGCGTTCTGCGAGCGGGCGGCGTTTGCCCGCATGCATGTGTTTCCTTTTTCGCTTCGCAAGGGTACGCGGGCGGAGACGCTGGGCGATCACTTGACCAAATCGGTCAAGGATGCGCGCGCAAAGGAGCTGATCGCGCTCGGCAAGCGGCTGACGGAGCGGTATTTACAGTCGCAGATCGGCAGCGTCGTCGAGGTGCTGGCCGAAAGCGATGGCGCCGGCTACAGCGGCAATTATATCCGCGTTTCAACCGGCGCGCCCGAGGGCGAGATTATCCGATTGAGGCTGACCGGACTCGACGGTGAAACAGCCTGCGGGGAACGGCTGAACGAAAAATCATTTATTAGTGTTTGAAATAGTCAAGAAGAGAGGAATATTTATGAGCGATTGCATCTTCTGTAAAATTGTTTCCGGCGACATCCCGTCCAAAAAAATCTATGAGGACGAGCAGGTCATCGCCTTTCACGACATCAACCCGCAGGCGCCGGTGCATATTCTCGTTGTGCCAAAGAAGCACGTTTCCGGCGTCAACGAGCTTGCGGCCGGGGATGAAGCGCTGGTCGGGCATGTTTACGGCGTGATTGCGCGGCTGGTTCGGGAACTTGGCGTAGCCGAATCCGGCTATCGCGTCGTCGTCAACAGCGGCGCGGATGGACAGCAGAGCGTTCCCCATCTGCATTTTCATGTGCTGGGCGGAAGGTTGCTTTCCTGGCCTCCGGGCTGAAGTGCTCCTGCCAAGCCAGGTACATTTTACGCAAAAAACCTGCGGTTTCTTCTGCCGCAGGTTTTTTTGTTTCTCTTTTTTCCGTACAGGCCGTATTCGGACTTTTCGTTTTCCGGACAATGTTCTTTTCGCAATCCGAACCGGATGTTACTCCGACGAAGCGCCGTTTTTTCCCAGGCGTACTTTCGCCCAACCCGTTTATTCCTGTTCCGGCGACGGTACGATGGCACGCTCTCCGCGCCGCTTCGGGTCGCCCACGCGCTTGAAGAAGTCGTTGATCTGCTTGCTGAAGAAGAGCAGAATGATCGGCACGAGCATGAACAGGATTCGTCCGATGACGGAGTTGGCAAACAGAATGATCATACCCAGCCAGCGGTTCACGCCGACGAGCCGCCCGTAAACCGCGTTCTGCGCAATGTAGCCGTGCAGGATGCCGCGCTGGGAACCCTCCGGATAATAGTCGATATCCACTTCGAGCGACGGGATGTTGGTCGTTTCGTCCGTAAAAACCTTTTCGATGCGGCGTACCTGGACGATTCCGGTTTCATCCTTATAGAGCACCACGTCGCCGGTGCTGAGCTGTACATATTGATCCACCACTTCGAAAAAGGCGATGTCGTTATACTTGACCTCCGGCTCCATGGTGGAGGATTGGAAAATATAGGGAATAAAGCCCATGATGGACGTTTCCTTTTCCGGCGAAGCATAGGAAAACGCGAGCATGACAAGATCGATGGCGAACATGGCCAGAACGCCGATGACGAGCAAGAACGACATGATGGACGAAAGCAGATTACCGCGCTTCCTTGGCTGATAGCTTTCGGAAAGCAACTTCGCGTTTCGCCGGATGGCGGGCGCCGCAGATTCGGTGCGCACGACGAGCCGCGTCCCGGGTGCGCGGCCGAGCGCGGGCGGTTCGGAAAGCAGCGGTTCGTGGAAAAGGCGCGCCGCCTGGCTGCCCTTTAGAATGCAGAGAAATACACAGAGAAGTAAAAGCCCGATATCCACGTAAAGATAGGCGCTTTCGGTAAACAATGCGCTTACATGCTGAATGCTGCCCCGATTCGTTACGAGCGTAAAGAAACCGAAGACAATCTGCAGCACGACGAGCAGAAACGCGCCGACGGAAAAGAGACTTCGTGCGTTGCCAATGTCGCGGATGAGAAGCGAGGCCGCCATGGCGAAAATCAGAAGCGAGGTGCAGTTAAATGTGCCGACGAGGAACATGCTGACCAAATACCCCGGAACAAATGGGAACTTGAGAAACGAACTCATAACGAGCGTGGTAACAAACCCCGCCGTATTGATGAGCAGTACGCCGAACAGCTGGGCAAAGAGCTTGCCGAACACGAGCGGCACAATGCTGTATCCCTGGTGCACTAGACCGTACCAGGTGTTTTCATATACTTCGGAGAAGGTGACCATTTGAAACCGGGTGGTCATATAGATCCAAAACGCCCCGTAAGAGACGGAAAGGTACAGAAGCGACGTGGTATGGTAACTTCGCTGCACCAGAAAACTCGCTTTGTCGCTGAGCACGCTTTGGGTCAGCGTTTGAAAAATGAAGTAGACGGAAAACGTCAGCATGCCAAGAAATACGCCGAGCGCGAGCAGCGCGCCCAAGCTTTTCTTTCGCTCGAAATATCCGTAGCTGAGTTCCTCGCGGAAAAACTTCGTGCGGTAGATCATAACGTGCGCTTCACCTCCCGGTAAGCCTGCTCCAGCGAAGGTCCCGGCAGGCGGACGGCGGAGAACGGAACGTGCGCGGCCTCGAGCGCCGCGGCGGCGCAGGAGACGTCACAGGGCTCCGCGTTCGAGCCGCTGCGGTAGAGCGAAACACCGGAATCCTCGCAGGCAACGCGCAGCGCGGGAAACGCAGAGCGGAGCGCGTCGCAAGCGGCGTCCGGCTGCGGGGTTTCCACCGTCAGCACACGCCGGTCGTAGTTTGCGCAGAGTACGGGGATGGCGCCGCTTGCGGCGATGGTGCCGTCGATCAGGAACGAAGCGCTTGTGCAGGCACGCTGAATCAGCTCCCGTGAGCGGTTGGCAACGACGACCGTTTTACCGGCGTCGGTCAGCTCGCGCATGAGCGCGGCAAACGGGTCGAACAGCGCATGCGGAACGTCGATCCGGCTCAGGTCCATGACGACGAGACGCGCGGCGGAGCCATACGCAAGCAGAGCCGAGACGAGCGCGTATTCGGCCGGATTGAGCGAATGGATATAGGTCAGCGCAAAGGGATACAGCCCGGTGCGCAGAAGCAGCTTAAGCCAGTGTGCCTGCTTTTGCGCAGCTGAGCCGGGTGCGTGTTCGGATGCAAACATGAGATATCCAAGCACGTGCATATGATCAAACAGCACCCGCTGATCGTTGATGTAATACACATGCGGCAGGATTCGGCGCTTTTGCCGCATCATGCCGATTTCCATGAGCGAGCAAAGCCCTTTTTCATGCGGTTTGACATTGCCGATGATTTCCGAAACCAGCTGCAACTCAAAAGCCCCCTCGCCCGTAATTCCGTGGCATTCGCCAACGGGAACGGTGAGCGAGAGGTCGTATAGCACCTTGAGATAGTGTCCGTCCGGCTGAGCGAAAAGCTCCATGCTGGAAACGTTCTCCATTTTTACGGCTATCGTTTCCGTGCCGGTGGGCGTGAAGCTGCGTCGTTTACGGTTGGTTGTTTTCTCCACGTCGTGCTGCCTTTTCTACCAGATCTGGGGAAGGCGAATTACAAATTGCATGGTACCGATCACGCGGTCCGGCGAGAGGAGTTCCGGGTCGGGATCGTTATCCGGATTATCCCCCTTGGTTTGATATCGAACGCCTTCTTCGGTGGAACGTACGTCGATGATGCGATGGGTAACGATCGTTCCATCCAGGAAACGGAAGGTGACGATCGTTCCCTTTTCGATTGCGGCGGGATTGCTGCTTTCCTGAACGACAATATAGCTGCCGATGGGCAGCGTCGGCACCATGCTTCCCGTTTTCACGGTGAAGAGGTAAAAACCGAGTACCTGCGGCACTTCGTTTTTCATCTTTGCGCGTATCCCAATAAACAGCACGGCACAAAGCACTGCCACGAGGACATAGTACAGCGCGGAAGAGGCTATGTGCAAGAGCTTCTGCGCCGGCGTTCGCGCGGCAGAGCGGCGTTTTAGCCTGCGCCGTGCCAACGGGCCCGCCTGTTCGTACTGAACGGTTTCGGCAAGAAGCCGCTCGATTTCCTCGCGTGTTGCAATGCGTGTGTTTTCCAGTCCGTATGCCATCAGCCGGCGCCTCCTGTTATGGTCGCCGTCGGCGCTGGTGTTGGAGACGGTGCTGGAGTCGGAGTTGGAATCGGTGTTGGCGTATTTGTCAGGTCAGACGATGGCGAAGGTGTGGACGCGGGCGTTGGGGTGACGACCGGGATTGGCGTTGCCTCGTCGATGGCGTCCAGACCAAACGCTCCATTCATGCTGTCCACGCCGTTCATGGGATACCCATAATAGCCGACGTATTGCCAGACCGCGTAGAAATGCAGCGTATTGGTTCCACTCCAATACCAATCGCCGAAGTCATAATCCGGGTATCCTGTATAAGATGCCCAATTAGACCAGCCGATCTGGCGGTAGCCATCTCGCGTGAAGAGCGAGCCTGACAACTGGAAATAAGATTTGCGTTGTTCGTAGGTCGTAATCTGCTCGCCCCAGAAGCTATCGGAATGGTAAACAACCTTCACCGACCTTGCGTTCGGTGTTGAAGTCGGCGTTGGTGTGGGCGTCGGCGTTGGTGTAGGCGCCGGGGTAGGCGTCGGTGTCGGAGTAGGCGTCGGCGTTGGGGTAGGTGTCGGCGTTGGGGTGGGAGTCGGCGTTGGGGACGGGGACGGCAGCTGAATGCTTACGTTTGCCGTGAGCGTAAAGGTGCGCGAATAGGCCGCAATCGCCGCGGAAACGGGGACAGCAAGAAGAACGATGAGAAGCAGAAAAAGAAACCGGCGCTTGTTCAATTACTTCGCCCCCTTCCTTACTCCGGCTGAACGGCATTAACCGTTACGGTCAGATGCAGCGCAAACCCCCGGAACGCTTCGTAACTGCCAAGATCTGGATTATTCCAGACGACCGTATAGGTCAGCGACTGTACCGCGTTTGTACTTTGCAACTGGGAAAACGTACGCGTGTAGCCGGAATTTGCGCTCTGCCCGTCGCAGAGGACGGCGAGTCCGTCCGGCCAGGTGCCTTCATATGTATAAGTAAGCGTTACGGTCGCGTCCACGGCGGTTTCGCAGCTGCGCCCGTCGAGATAGACCGGATAATCTTTGCTTTGGCCAACAGCCAGCGTTACGTCGCCCAGACTCTGCTGCTGGGTGGCGCTTTCATTCACATAAAAGGTAAAGCCTTTTGCGGAGACGGGCGCGCTTGAACTGCTGAAACTCTTGGAAAACGCCGCAAGGCTGCCGTAGGAAAAGACAAGCGTAACAAGAACCAGCAGAATTGCCGGAAGGATCCATTTTCTTGTTCGCTTCATACCGACTCCTCCTGCCTAAGCCGTTGCCGTGTAGATGGTTGCCGTTGAAACGAAAACAAGGGGCAAGTTCGTTGCCCCTTGCCTTCCTGGAGCCGAAGCCCCGATTTTTTGCCTGATACCGTTTTACAGCGTCTTTACGCCGGGTTGCAGAAGCTTAATCAACCGTAACAGTCGCGTCTTCCGCGCCGGTCGCGTTGTAGCTGAGCTCGAACACGGAGGAAGCGGCGCCTTTGTCGGCGTTGTCCCGCGCATTCGCGGCATCAGAATCTACGTACGGCCATTTGAGGTTGAACGTGATCGTTGCAGACTGACCCGCCTTGAGCACACCGCTGGTGGAGTTGCCGACAGTGGTGAGAGCTACGCTCTTGCCGTCCGAGGCAACGGTGCCGGAGATGTTGGACAACCCCGAAATACCGTTCACTACAAGACCTTGAATCGCCGTTTTGCCGGTGGCATTCGCGAGCGATGCGTTCATCTTGATGATAGCGTCAACCTCGCCGTCATTCTCGATCGTAACCGTGTAGGAGTACGTGCCTCCCGGGGCGACCTTGAGGTCCTGCTTATAGTTGGCGCTCATCGAATCGGTGAGATTGAATGTCTTGGCAGTGATCGGATTGGAAGTTTCGTCGAGAGTCTGCGTGTAGGCGGCCATGGTTCCTGCGACAAGGCTGGTGACTACTGCGAGTACCAGAGCAACAGTGAGAAGTAACTTTTTCATATTGAATATCCCTCCAAATTAATTTTGTGACTTAGCTCATGACTGTCGTATGTCATACAGCAAACCAAGTCTTGGAGGTTTGATCTGTCCGCATTGGCATACGACAGATCAACAGATGGTATCTGGCTGCCGTGCGCGATTGCTCGCGTTTAGGCCCTATAGCTTTGCGTCACCGCCTTTCGACGGTTTTGCCATGAGCACCTTAAGATGGCAACTGGCTGTCCTGCGTGATTTCTCACGTTTAGACCCTGTAGCTTTGCGTCGCCGCCTTTCGACGGTTTTGCGGGGAGCATCTATGAGCGAGTTCACTTCTCAACTCGATATATACCACAAAAAACATACAAATGCAAGAAGAATTGTTACAGAATATTCAATTATTTTTCGAGCACCTTGTATATTGATGTAACAGCAGACAAAGACACATCATCTAGATTTCAGAGAACAGAACCTCGGAGCAATTCCAGAGTTTTCGTGTAAATCCGGCGTTTCCGTCCAATGTGAAAAAATACCGGGCGAGTTGCGCCGGTTCGAACGCGGCGACTGATTGCGAGAGGATTCGGCGGAGCGAAGGAATGATAAATTTCAATGTAACACATATTCATGCAAGGCATATACGATCCCGGTGGACTCTGGAAACGAAAAAAGCACCGCCTGCAAAGACGCAGATAAGCGGTTTGCCAAGCGGTGGTAATTCGTAACGGTTGTATTTGACTTTGCGGGCGCGGTTCAGTCCTCCGCTGGAGAGGCGACGGGGCCGCCCGCATCGGATGGACGCTCTACAATCTGCTGCACGCGGCCGACCTGCCCGTCCACAAGCATCACTTTGATGCCGTGCGGATGAAAGCTGCTGTTGGTGAGAATACGCATCACCGTGCCCTCGGTCAGCCTGCCGGTGGGTTGATCGGCTTTGCGAACGATTCGAACCGCTGCGCCAATGAAGATGTCGGCGCGTTTTTGTCCGTTCATGGGAATAGTTCCTTTCGGTTGCATCGGAAAAAAACGACTGCTAGAGCGCCAGTCTTGCGCCGGCCGCCGCTCGCAGGCGGATTGCTTCCGGATCGACAATGTAATCGTCAAAGCTCTCGCGCCGGTCGATGAGGCCGCCGGGCAGCAGCTCGATCACGCGGTTGGCAACCGTCTGCATAACCTGATGGTCGTGCGAGGCAAAGAGCATGACGCCCGTGAACTCCGTCATCCCTTCGTTGAGCGCGGTGATCGCCTCCAGATCGAGGTGGTTGGTCGGTTCGCTGAGAATCAGCACGTTTGCGCCGGAAAGCATAATTTTTGCCAGCATACAGCGATTTTTCTCTCCGCCCGAGAGCACGCGGGCTTCCTTTAGCGCTTCCTCGCCGGAGAAGAGCAGCCGGCCAAGCCAGCCACGGATGGTGGTCTCATATTGATCCTTGGAATATTGGCGCAGCCAGTCGATCAGCGAAAGTTCCACGCCGTCAAAATAGCTCGTGTTGTCGGCGGGCATGTATGCCTGCGTCGTCGTGACGCCCCACTTGAAACTGCCTTCGTCCGGCTCGAGTTCTTCCATGAGAATCTGAAACAGCGTGGTGCGCGCCAGTTCGTCCTCGCCGACAAACGCAATTTTATCGCCGCCTTGCACCACAAAGCTGACGTTGTCGAGCACCTTTCGTCCGCGAATGGTCTTTGAGATACCGCTGACCGAGAGGATATCGTTGCCAACCTCTCGATCCGGTTTGAAATGGATAAACGGGTAGCGGCGGGAGGACGGCGCGAAGTTATCCATCTGCAGGTTGTCGAGCATTTTCTTGCGGGACGTCGCCTGGCGGGACTTCGAAGCGTTTGCGCTGAAGCGCAGAATGAACTCCTGCAGCTCCTTCGCTTTCTGCTCGTTGGCCTTGCGCTTGTCCTTCTCCTGCTGCGCCGCCATCTGTGTATAAGCATACCAGAAATCGTAGTTGCCAACGTACATCTGGATTTTGCCGTAGTCGATATCGACTATGTGCGTGCAGACCTTGTTCAGAAAGTGACGGTCATGGGAAACGACGATCACGGTATTTGGAAAGTCGAGCAGGAAATCTTCCAGCCAGTTGATTGCGTATATATCGAGGTTGTTCGTCGGTTCGTCCAGCAGCAGAATGTTCGGTTTTGCAAACAGTGCTTGCGCGAGAAGAACTTTCACTTTGTTCGGCCCGTCCAGCTCCGACATATGCTTGCCGTGCAGCTCGGCCGGTACGCCAAGGCCGTTGAGGAGAATCTCCACATTCGATTCGGCATCCCAGCCGTCAAGCTCGCTGAATTCGCCCTCCAGTTCCGCGAGCCGGATTCCGTCCGCGTCGTTAAAGTCCGGCTTGGAATAGAGCGCTTCCTTTTCCTGCTGGATTTCATACAGGCGCGGAAAGCCCATGATGACCGTATCGAGGACGGGATATGCCTCGAACGCATAGTGGTCCTGCCGTAATACGGCGACGCGTTCGCCGGGGGTAACGCTGATCTCGCCACGGTTTGGCTCCAGTTCGCCGGAGAGAATTCGCAAAAAGGTGGATTTCCCGGTACCGTTCGCGCCGATGAGGCCGTAGCAGTTGCCAACCGTGAATTGGACGTTCACGTGTTCAAAGAGCGGTCTTCCGCCAAACTGAAGGGAGATATTCTGTGCACTGATCATGGGGATTCATTCGTTTCCTTAATATAAAATATCGGCTTAGTGTACCACATCACATTGGGTTTGCATAGCCGGGATATGCGGTAACCGCTGCCGGCGGGGATTGCGTGATCACCGGCGAAGGAAAAATCGGCGGGCAGAGCCTGCGCGGAAAGATCGTCATTGGTGTTGCCTGGCGGGTAAGGGCGGCAGGCGATTCCGCTTTCGGAAACGAAAAGGCGAAGCGGACGGGGCTGCCGTTTTCCCGTTCAGAACTTTTTTTGCCCTCTGCGCACAACGAAAGAATTCCTTCCAAAAAAGCGGATGCAATCCGGAATGCATAAAAATGAGTACTTCATGCAGCACGCAAACGCCCAGCTTTTCGCAAAGGTAGGCGCTTTTTTCATGAAAAACGCGGACGTGCGGCGACAAGCCGGGAGAAAAGCAAGATTATATATACTGCAATCCGAACGAGAATAAGTTGCAAAAAAAAGGATTCCTGATTATAATTTTCATAGATATTAAACGGCATGTCCGTTTGATGTCGGTATGTCACATCCGAGGACCCAAATAAAAATGGAGGAAAATCTGAAATGAAGAAGTTAGTAGCAATTCTACTGGCGCTCGTTCTCGTCGTTTCGTTTGCAGCCTGCGCGGCTCCCGCGCCCGCCGCAACGGAAACCGAACCCGCAGCCGATTCCGCCGCAGCCGCTGCTACGGAAGCACCCGCTTCCAGCAACCCTGTTGTGAAGATCGGCATCTACGAACCTGCATCCGGCGACAACGGTGCGGGCGGCAAGCAGGAAACCCTTGGCGTCGAGTATGCAAATTTCGTCAGCCCAACCGTTGATATCAACGGAACGACGTATGATGTGCAGCTCGTCAAGGTGGACAACGAGAGCTCCAACGACAAGGCCGCCTCCGCCGCGTCCACGCTGGTTTCGGCGGGCGTCTCCGTTGTGCTCGGTTCCTATGGCTCGGGTGTGTCCATTGCGGCTTCCCCGACGTTTGAAGCGGCCGGCATCCCCTGCATCGGCATTACCTGCACCAACCCGCAGGTTACCGAGGGGAACACGCATTATTTCCGCATCTGCTTCCTCGATCCGTTCCAGGGCACCGTTCTGGCGAACTATGCGTTCACCACGCTCGGCGTAACGAAGGCATACTGTCTCTCCAAACTGGGCGACGATTACTCCGGCGGTCTTGTGAACTACTTCGTCAAGGCGTTTGAAGCGCTCGGCGGAACCTGCGTGCAGGATACCTTCCCCGATGGCAACAGCGACTTTACGAGCTACATCAACAACGCCAAGAACAGCGAGTGCAAGGTCTTCTTCTCGCCGGTTTCCACCGAAGCCGCGCAGCTGATCATTGACCAGGCCGAATCGCAGACGCTCGGTATGCCGATCCTTGCGGGCGACACTTGGGATTCCAACGTCATTCTGCAGGCCGCGAAGGGCAAGAGCGTTGACGTTACCGTTACCACCTTCTATCCCGAAGGCGCGAATGCGGAATTCGACAGCGGCTTCAAGACCTGGGTCAATTCCGATGCGACGCTGCTGGCCAATAACGGCGGCGACGACACCGTTGCGGCCGTGACCGCGATGGGTTACGATGCGTACTTCTTTGCGCTGGAAGCGATGAAGAAGGCCGCGAGCGTGGAGCCCGCCGCCATCATGGCAGCCCTCTGGGGCACCACCTACGAAGGCGTTTCCGGCCCGATCGCTCTGGATCAGGTCAACGGCGACGCAATTCGCAACACCGCGTATGTCAAGCATGCCAACACCGAGACCGGCGCATGGGATGCGCTGCCCGCGGTTACGATTGGTTAACAAACGCTGATGGATACGGCGGGGGTTCCGGCCCCCGCCGTACTTTATTCGAGGCGAAATTCCAAGGCGGCTTGAACCGGCAGGGGATTTATCGGCCTGCGCAACAGCCGCGTGCTCAAGATGGGAATGCCGGGGGGCGGAATGACGCGTGTGTTTTCGCTTTGCCGGTATTGATGGAGGCAAATCAATGCTCGATTTTTTACACGCCAACCTTTCCTATATTCTTTCGGGAATATCGGTCGGCGGGCAGTATGCGCTCATTGCCATTGGTTATACAATGGTCTACGGCATACTCCGCCTGATCAACTTTGCCCATGGCGACGTGTTCATGTGCGCGGGACTCATGATGGTATACCTCTCGGCCACGCTGCCGGTGACGGTTACCATTCCTCTCGTACTGGTAATGACCGTCGTACTGGGGTTTTTAATTGAACGCGCGGCATATAAACCGCTGCGCACCGCACCGCGTATGTCCGTTATGATCAGCGCGATCGGCATTTCCTATCTTCTGCAGAATGCCGCGCTCTATTTTACCGGCGGCCTTGCCAAGGTGTATCCATCGATTCCCTGGCTGAGCCAAACGGTCACCATCTGGGGTTCGACAACCAAAATGGTTACCGTGGTGACGCCGGTGCTGACCCTGGTTCTGGTGATCCTGCTTTCGCTGCTGATCAAGTATACGAAGGTCGGTATGGCGATGCGCGCCGTCTCAAAGGACTTTGAAACGAGCCGACTTATGGGCATTCAGATCAACACGGTCATCTCGGTTACGTTTGTCATTGGTTCTTTCCTCGCCGCGGTCGGTTCCATGCTGTATTTTACAAACTATGCTTCCGTTACGCCGGTCTCCGGCAGCATGCCGGGGCTCAAGTGCTTCGTTGCGGCGGTGTTCGGCGGAATCGGCAGCATCCCCGGCGCGGTGATCGGCGCGTTTATTATTGGTATTGCGGAAAACATCATCAAGGGCGGCAGTTCGATCTTCGGATTTGGCGGCAGCGGCTGGACGACGTTTTCGGATGCCTTTACCTTCGCGCTGCTCATCATTATCCTCGTCGTGAAACCCACGGGCTTGTTCGGCGAAAAATCGACCGACAAGGCGTAAGGAGGGGGACGACATGAAAAAGAAAAGCAAGCTGGAACTTTGGATCGCCTTTGGCGCAATCGCGCTCATCTACATTGCGGTGGCGGTTCTGGAACAAACGGTGGATGCGAATCATATCATCTTTACCGTGCTGAAAAAGGGCGCCATCTACTCTCTGGTTGCGGTCAGCATGAACCTGCTCAACGGGTTTACGGGTTTGTTTTCGCTCGGCCAGGCGGGGTTCATGCTCATTGGCGCCTATACCTACTCAATCTTTACCATGCCGGTCGAGGTCAAGATGACCGAGCAGGTGTATAAGTATTACGCCAGCGCGATTCACTTTGACACCGGTATTTTCATTGGCCTTGTCTGCGCGGGACTTGCCGCTGCGCTGTTCGCGGCGCTGATCGGCCTGCCGGTATTACGGCTGAAATCGGATTATCTCGCCATCGCGACCATCGGATTTGCGGAGATCATCCGCGCCATTTTCCAGTGGGACGTGCTGGGGCCGGTCACCAACGGCGCAAACGTCATGCGCGAATATCTCGATCTGACCGATGTGAAGATTCCGTTTACGGATATTCCGTTTCCGCCGACGCTCTATGTGTTCCTTGCGGCGGGCGTTTGCATTGCCCTGATCGTGCTATTAATCAACTCCTCCTACGGGCGCGCGTTCAAGGCGATTCGAGACGACGAGATTGCCGCCGAGGCCATGGGCATCAATCTCTTTAAGCACAAGGAGATGAGCTTCATCATCAGCTCGTTCTTCGCGGGGGTTTCCGGCGCGCTGCTGGCAATGTACCAATATACCGTCCAGGCGGCGCAGTTCAAGAGCGCAATGACCTACGAGATTCTTCTGATCGTCGTCATTGGCGGCATCGGCAGTGTTTCCGGCAGCTGCATCGCGAGCTTTCTCTACATCGCCGCTTCCGAGTGGTGGCTGCGCGGGCTGGATATGGGCAAGTTCCTCGGCATTGAATCCGCGTCGCTCTTCCGCTCCGGTTTCCGCCGTTTCGTGTTTTCGATCATCATCATGCTTATCGTGCTGTTCTTCAGCAAGGGCCTGATGGGCGACAAGGAGATCTCGTTTGGCGGACTCATCCGGCGATTCAACCGGAATAAACCGGCGAAGACGGCGAAAGGAGGCGGTATTGATGCCTGAACACGTTTTACGGATGGAAAACGTAACCATGCAGTTCGGCGGCGTCGTTGCCGTCAACGACCTTTCGCTTGAGGTGAATCAGGGCGAAATCGTCGCGCTTATCGGTCCGAACGGCGCGGGCAAGACGACCGCCTTCAACTGCATTACGGGTATTTACGACCCGACCAACGGACTGATCCAGTTCAACGACAAAACGATTGTTGCCAACCACCCGCGCGGCAAAATGAAGAAGCTCTACGCGGGCGGACACGCGAGTCAGTACGGTTCGGCGCGCACCTTTGATCCGACGCCGGATCAGGTGACCAAACTCGGCATTGCGCGTACATTCCAGAATATCCGGCTTTGGAAGAGCATGACGGTGTTTGACAACGTGCTCACCGCAAAACACATGCGCGCAAAGCAAAACGTACTTACCGCAACGCTTCGCCTGACGCTCAAGGAAGAGAAACGCATGCGCGAGGAGACCGCCGCGCTGCTCGCCGAGCAGAACCTTCTGCAGTATGCGGACGATCTGGCGGTCAGCTTGCCATACGGTCTGCAGCGAAGGCTGGAGATTGCGCGTGCGCTTGCGACAGACCCGAAACTGCTGCTGCTGGACGAACCCGCGGCGGGCATGAACCCCCAGGAGACACAGGAGCTCGGCGAGTTCATCGTTCAGATCAAGAACAAATATGGCCTGACCGTCTTCATGATTGAGCACCACATGGACCTCGTCATGCAGTTTTCGGACCGCATCTATGTGATCGACTTCGGACGGCTCATCAGCCACGGAACGCCCGCTGTTGTGCAGGCGGACCCGAAGGTCATCAACGCGTATCTGGGGGTGGGCGAATGAGCGAAACAATACTGAGCATTCGGGACTTAAAAGTCAATTACGGCGGCATCGAAGCGGTTAAAGGCATCAGCTTCGACGTACCCAAGGGCGATATCGTCACGCTGATCGGCGCGAACGGAGCGGGCAAGAGCTCGACCCTGCGCGCGATTGTCGGCCTTGTGAAACCCAAGAGCGGCGTTATTGCGTTTGAGGGTGAAAACATCGCGGGCAAGGATACCACGAACATCGTTTCCAGGGGAATTACGCTCGTTCCGGAAGGACGGCGCATCTTTCCCGACCTGACGGTTTACGAAAACCTCCGTGTTGGCGCCTATATGCGCTCCGACGATATTGCGCCGGATGTCAACTGGGTCTACGAGCTGTTTCCGCGTTTGAAGGAACGTTCCTGGCAGCCGGGCGGTACGCTTTCCGGCGGCGAGCAGCAGATGCTCGCGGTTGGGCGCGCGCTCATGAGCAGGCCAAAGCTCATGATGATGGACGAACCTTCGCTGGGGCTGGCTCCGCTGATCGTGCGCGATATCTTCAGCATTATCAAGGAGATCAATAAACGCGGCGTGACGATTTTGCTCATTGAGCAGAATGCGAACATGGCGCTCTCCACGGCGGATACGGGCTATGTGCTCGAAACGGGGCGCATTACGATGTCCGGAGCGGGGAAAGAGCTGCTCGTCAACGAGGCGGTCAAAGCCGCTTATCTCGGCACCTGACGCGGGTGCTGCCACGAAAAAAGAAGGATCGATTCAAACCCCCGCCGGAAGGAAAACCGGCGGGGGTTTTCCATTTTGCAACTTTGCTGAAAAACGCGCGGACACCGCTTTATTAGAATGGAAGCAAGCTCGAAAGGGTAAAAATCATTCCGGTCCCGCCGATGCTGCGGGGGAAAGGGGAATTATATGAGCGCGATTCAGCTCAAACGGGAACATTTTACGAACGGGAGAAACTTTTCTGCGGAAGATTTCGATCATTACCTTCAGGCTTCACATGATTATGCGAAAGCTCTTTATACGAAGTACATCCCGTCTCTTGCGGGTGGGCTTCTCGTGAGCTTCCTGTTTTCACGCGGGGTTGGCGGAGCGATTGGAAATCTCATAGCGGTTGCCTGCATCTTTGCCGGATTGATCATCGGCGGTGTGCTGACCAAGCCTTATACGTCGGACGTGCAGAGGGCAATCACCAAGCTGGGGGTCACCGCCAAGGACGCCGCCGCCGCGCGAAAGCATGCCAAAGCGGGTACGTTCGCCTGGACGGAATCGACGCAGGCGAGTGAAAACGGAGGAAACGGGCAATGATGCAGACGGAAATCGTTCCCATGACGGAGCCGGCCGCGGAGGCACCGCCGCAAAACACACCGGAAAAGGAGGCGTTCGCTCCGGGGAGAAGTCCGGTGCGTGTGCTTTGGGCGGCGGGTTTGTTCGCAGTTCTGTGGTTTCTGCCGTTGCTGATCCAGGGCGTTTTCAGCCCGCATACCATGTTTTGCGCAAACGCGCAGTATTTCTATTCGCTGGCCGTGCTTGCAGCGGGTCTGTACTTTCTTTGTTTGCCCGGCATGAAACGGAAGCTCGCCGGCGGCGGGCTTGCGCTTGCGGGAGCGGTACTGCTCGCGTTCAGCGCGTCGATTGCCAAAAACATCAAAGCATATGTGTACCAGATCGAGCTGGGCAGGCTGTTCAACCTGCGCAACATCTATCTCTATATTGTGCTGAGAAACGCGCTGTTCTGCGCCGCCCTGGCGGTTGCCGGCGCGCTGCTGGTACAGTATCTGTTACGGAGCCGTTCCGAGAAAACACGCTATACCGCCGCAGGCGGCGCGGCCGCGGGCGCATATTTTCTGACGAATACCGTCATGACATTTTGGATGTACCGGTTTCAGATGGGCAATTTCAGGGCACGGAACTATGCCATTATCGTCGTAGGGCTTCTCGTGGACGCGCTTTGCCTCTATCTTGTTTTCCTTGCGATCGGTCATCTTGGGTCCATGGAGAATACGCGTGTCAAGCTGAAGGGAATCGGCCTAGCCTGGGCATGGCTTGCGCTGTGCGCCATGAGCGCTGCTTTGATTGCGTATATTGCCTTGGGAAATCAGTTGGCCGGGCCGGGCTCTTATACGACGCAATTTATTCTGCTTGCGGCGGGGGTTACGGGATATGCAATGCTGCTGTGTAAACGAAGGGCAGGCCTTTATGTCATTCTGCTGGGCGCGGGCGTGCTGCTTGCCGCGCAGACGCTTAGTTTACTGGAAGGGATCTTCTATGGCGCGGACGGATACGGCGCGCTGCTCGCGAGCTCGCTTCTGGGCGGGCTGAATCCGCTGTTTGCCTGCCTGGCGGTACGGGCGTCCGGAACGGCGGCGAAGCTACCAGAAACCCAATCGACCGATCAGAAGATCGAATAACGGGAGGATACGAACATGTCACTGAAGGATTTATTCTCAAAGAAGTCATCTGCTCCGTCAGCTGAAAAAGTGTTTACGGAAGCGGACAACGTTGGAACACGCCAGGAAACCATGCAGCAGGCCACAGCCTATTGGCTGTTTGAGCGGACGGGGCTGCAAAACCGGCCGCAGTTCACGCTGTTTACCATGCCGTCGGCGGAGAGCGCAAAAGCCGCGCTGCTGGAACTGCCGTTTTTTCACGAGGCGGCGGACAGCAAAAAGCTGATCTGCGACCGTATTATGACCTTTGGTTACTATGCCGTCACCAGCGACGGCGTTCCAACCGGCACATACGAAGCGCTGGTTTGCGGCATGGATCTGACGCTTGAAGAGTTTCGAAAAGCGGAAGCCGCGCTGGCGAAACACGGCGGCACCCGAAAAAACAGCGACGCGCCAAGCGCCTCCGTCAAAGCGCCGTGCGGCGTCGGGAATGCGAAATCGGTCCGCTATAAGGAAAAAATGGTGAAGAACGGAGGAACGTACGAAATCTATACCGCTCCCAATAAACTATCGGCAATTGCTTTCCTGCGGGGGAAGCAGGTTTCGCAACGTCAGTATTATATCTGCGTGGACACGCCGGAAGGCAGTTTTGGCCGGGATATCGGAGGCATCTACCAGGCATAAGCAAATGAACAAGAAGGCTGGCAAAACTCCGTATAGGTGAATTTCAGTCGATAGGAAAGCCCCGCGGTTCAAACAGGACACGGGGCTTTCGAATGGACAGAACAGGAAGAAAGCAGAAGGAAAGCGCGTAAAAACGGCTTTCGAAGCAAAAAAGCAGCAGCCCATCGACAAACCAGTCGATGGGCTGCGGCGGTTCGAAACGATTTTTTCGCAGGCTCGCTTATTGGAGGTTGAGGTTCTTTTTGAGAATCGCGCGCGAAACGAGGAAGAAGAGCGCGCTCAGACCCACAAAGAGAACGCCGTACCAGCCGAAGATGGTGGACATAAACGTTCCGGCTTCCTGCGCCGAGTTGAGCGCGAACTGCGAAACGCTTTCCCCAAGGGTCACAAACGACATAAAGATCGCGCTGACAATGCCGACGCCCATGTTGATGAGCAGATACATGCCGATTGCCGCAAGGACGCGGTGCTTTTTCGCCACCTGCCCGCCAACGATGATCGCAAAGTAAACCTGCAGCAACTGCGCCGCGAGGCCAACGATACCGACCACGATCACCTCGGCTGCCATAACCGGAATACTGATGTACTTGGACATCTCCGGCAGAATTTGAGTAAAGAACTGCCGCAGTGCCTGCAGAACGTCGATGTTGATCAGCGTGCTGGTCGTTGTGCCAAACACCGCATAGATCAGCAGCGCAATGCAAACGACAACGCTGTTGATCAGCACCCAGAACATACCCGTGAGGAGCTTGCTCCAAAGCAGGTTGCTTGTGGAAACCGGAAGCGTGAAGGTCAGGTACCCTTCGTCTCCCAGGAAACTGCGGTAAAAATGGTAGCAGATCAGCACCAGGGTTACAAACAGGGATGCCATGATCGCAATGCCGATCAGCACGGCCGACGTAACCGAAACCGCCAGGATCAGACCCTTCAGCAGGTTCGAACCGTTCGCTCCCGCCCAGGAAGCTTCACTGAGCCGGATGCTCAGCGCGGAAAGGATCGTTGCAACAAGTCCTCCGCCGAGGATTCCGATCTGCAGCGGAAAGAGCGTGCGCGAGAGCGCCCTGAAATCGTGCTTCATCAATTTGCCTAGCATCTGAATACCTCCCTGAACAGTTCGTCCAGCGACTTGCCCTGCGTTTCACGGACGTTATCCGTTGTGTCGTGCATCGTGATTACGCCTTCCTTGAGGAAGAGGAACTCGTCGAGCACCTTCTCCACGTCCGCAATCAAATGCGTTGAGATCAGAATCGTCGCTTCGTTGTCGTAGTTTCCAATGATCGTATCGAGAATATAATCCCTCGTTGCCGGATCTACGCCGCCAATTGGCTCGTCCAGCAGGTAGAGTTTTGCGCGGCGGGACATCACGAGCACCAGCTGCATCTTCTCGCGCGTACCCTTGCTCAGCTGCTTCATGCGCTTATTGGCTGGTACGTTCAGGCGCGAGAGCATTTCGCGCGCGCGCTGCAGGTCGAAGTCCGCGTAAAAATCGACAAAATAGTCGAGGCAGTCTTCCACCGTCATCCAGTCCGGCAGATACGTTCGCTCCGGCAGGTACGAAATCAACGACTTCGTTCCTTCGCCGATCGGCTGACCGTCCACGAGGACAAACCCGCTCGTTGACGTTAATAGCCCTGCCACGATCTTGAGCAGCGTCGTTTTACCGCTGCCGTTCGGACCCAAAAGACCTATGATTTTGCCCTTTGGCAACGTCAGATCCACGTTGCTGAGCGCCAGCGTTGGTCCGTAACGCTTGGTCAGCGCTCTTACTTCCAGAATTGCCTGCGTGTTATTGGATTGCATGTTCCCCCTCCTTGTTCTCTCCTCTTGCCAGCCGCTCGAGCACTTCCCCCCGGCTCAAGCCCAGCATTTTCATCTGTGAAAGAAACGTTTCGACCAGCAGGTCGGCCTTTGCGTCCCGCGCGCGGGAGACTGCCGCTTCATCCGTTGTCACCGTGCGGCCGGTGTTTCTTTGCGTCGTAACCAAACCCATTTCCTCCAGTTCCGAGAGTGCCCGTTGCATCGTATTCGGATTTACCGCAGCCAGCAGCGCAAGGTCGCGTACGCTGGGCAGCCGCATTCCCATTTCATAGGTACCGTTGAGAATGCGCAGTTCTATCTCATCCACAATCTGTGAGTAAATAGAACGATTTGACGTAAATTGCCATGCCAATGTTTGTTCCTCCTTTCGTGTGTTACTGTATTATTGTTTTAATACAGTTATACACACCATCGGCGGGTTTGTCAAGAACTATTTTGAATATTTCTCGTATTTTTCAACGGCTGTTTTCCAAAAAAGAGGCATTTTCGGCAGCGTAACGTAGAATTAACGAGTAAAATCGTGAAATTGCGATCCGGAATCACGAAACTTCTTGTTCTGAACTATCATTCGGTTGTATAATAACTTGTTTTCGTATAAGAAAGAGGGTACTACTATGCAAATTCGAAATGTCGCCATCATCGCGCATGTCGACCACGGCAAGACTACGCTGGTCGATCAAATGCTGCGCGACGCGGGCGTATTGCGCAGAGGCGAACAGGACGTCGAGCGCATTATGGATTCCAACGATCTTGAGCGTGAGCGCGGGATCACGATCCTTTCCAAAAACACGGCGGTGATCTATGACAACACGCGCATCAACATCGTCGATACGCCGGGTCACGCGGATTTTGGCGGCGAGGTGGAACGCATCCTGCAGATGGTGGACGGCGTGCTGCTGCTCGTGGACGCGTTTGAAGGCTGCATGCCGCAAACGCGCTTCGTGCTGAGAAAAGCGCTGGAACTGAGTAAAATTCCCATCGTCGTCGTTAACAAGGTCGATCGCCCGGACGCCAGGCCGATGGAAGTGGTGGACGAAGCGCTGGAACTCTTTATCGAGCTTGGCGCAACAGCCGACCAACTCGATTTTCCCGTTGTCTACGCTTCCGCAAGGGACGGGCAGAGCGGTATGACGCCGGACGACATGAAGAACGACATGCGTCCGCTCTTTGAAACCATCATTCGCTCGATTCCCGCGCCGAGCGGTGATCCGGAAGCGCCGCTGCAGGTTTTGTTTTCTTCTATTGATTACGACGATTATGTCGGCCGGATCGGTATTGGCCGCGTGGAACGGGGAACGGCGAAGAGGGGAATGCCGGTCGTTATTTGCGGCGGCGAGGACAACCGCCGGATCGATACCAAGATTACGCGCCTTTACCGCTACGAAGGATTGAAGCGGGTAGAGGTGGAAGAAGCGCCCTGCGGGGATATTGTCTGCGTGGCCGGTGTGGAAGGGCTCGCCGTCGGGCAGACGGTTTGCGACCCCTCCTGTGTGGAACCCATGCCGTTTGTCCATATCGACGAACCGACCGTAAGCATGATGTTCATGCTCAACGACAGCCCGTTTGCCGGCCGCGAGGGAAAGTACGTGACCGGACGCAACCTGCGCGACCGTCTCTTCAACGAGGTGAAAACCAATATCTCCATGCGCGTGGAAGAAACCGGCACAACGGATACCTTCCGCGTCAGCGGGCGAGGCGAACTGCATCTTTCGATTTTAATTGAGACCATGCGGCGCCAGGGCTACGAGTTCTCCGTATCCCGTCCGAAAGTGATTTTCCGCAAGGACGAGCACGGTAACACGACCGAACCAATCGAAGAACTGACCATCGACGTTCCGACGGAATACGTCGGCGCGGTCATGGAAAAGCTCGGCCAGCGCAAAGCGGAGATGGTCAATATGACCAACCAGGGCGATAACAGCGTCCGCCTGCAATTCCTCGTTCCCGCGCGCGGCCTGATGGGCTACCGCTCGGAACTTTTGACCGATACGCGCGGCAACGGGGTCATGAGCCATGTGTTCCATGATTACGAGCCGTTCAAAGGCCC
>JAJFTI010000031.1 GCA_021373115.1 Eubacteriales bacterium
AAGGGACTACAACGAGTTCCGTCCGCACAGCGCACTAACATACCTCACGCCGGCCGAATTTGCTCGGAAAACGGGCTCTGAGGCCGTCTAAACATCGATTTCTTCTCATTCAAGCTGGACTACGATTTGGGGGACACCTCAACGATTCATTTACTAACATTACTTCTGAACCATAAAACGGGGGCAGATCAATCCTAACGCTGAAGAATTCGGGCAACTAGAATTATCTGAGGATGAAGTTGCAAATCTATTACTCATTGAACTTCAAAGTCACCTTCGCCAATCCAGAGATAACTTCAAAGTAGTTAGAGCTGAGTCCGAAAAAACGCTAAAGCGCTTGATTTCACGAAAGAAGAGGAATAAAAAATGTCCGAAAATATTGTGATTTACGCCCGCTTCAGTTCACATAACCAAAACGAGCAGTCTATCGAAGGTCAGTTAAAAGTCTGCTATGATTTTGCGAAACAAAACGATTACAACGTTATCCACGAATACATAGACCGCGCTATCAGCGGTACCACGGATAAACGTCCTGAGTTCCTTCAAATGATCGAGGATAATAAACAGAAGCATTTCAATTTTGTGCTTGTCTACCAACTTGATCGTTTTGCTCGAAATCGGTTTGATAGCGCAACATACAAAGCGAAGCTGAAGAAGAATGATGTGCACGTCATTTCAGCGCGTGAAAACATTTCCGATGATGCCAGCGGGATTCTAATCGAAGGCGTTTTAGAAAGCATGGCAGAGTATTATTCCGCAGAATTATCGCAAAAGATTTCGCGAGGAATGGCTTTGAATGCCGAAAAATGCTTGGTCACAGGTGGCAACCTTGCGCTTGGGTTTCGAGTTGATGAGAGTAAGCACCTCCAAATCAACGACGAAGAAGCAATTGCTGTGAAGAAGATATTTCAAATGTATGCCAACGGTTCAACGATGGCTGAAATTGAACGGTATCTTAATAACCTCAACATCACCACCTCTCGCGGCAACCCATACAACAAATGCAGCTTGCGGAGGATTTTGACCAACAAGAGATATATCGGCATTTACACATACAATAATTTGGAAATCAAAGATGGAGTCCCGCGGATTATTTCGGATGAACTGTTCAACGAGGTACAATTGATAATGGAGAAAAATAAAAAAGCTCCCGCCCGATCAAAGGCAAAAGCCGAATATATTCTGACCACCAAGCTTTTCTGTGGACATTGCCAGAGCATGATGACCGGGTTGAGTGGGGCTGGTCAGAGCGGCAAGAAGTATTACTATTACTCCTGCGTCCAAGCCCGCAAAAATCAGTGCACGAAAAAGGTTGTCAGTAAGGATTGGATTGAAGACCTCGTTGTTACTGAAACAAGAAAGCTGCTGACTACCGAACGGATTAATATCATTGCAAAAGCTGTTGTTGAATTCTCAGAGCAAGAAAGCGACTCTTCTGAACTGAAGCGTCTTGAACGTCTGTTAAAAGAAAATCAGAAGTCAACACACAACCTTGTCAAGGCTTTGGAATCCGGGCAAGTGATAGATGTGATTGCCGAGCAAATAAAAGTTCGTCAACAAGAAAAACAGCAACTTGAAAAAGCAATTGCTGAAGAATCCTCCAAACATCATGTGCTTACGATACAAGAAGTGCGGTTCTTTTTACACAAACTCAAAGACGGCGATATTAACGATATCAAGTATCGCAAGACTTTGATTAACACGCTGGTGAATAGAATTAACCTCTATGACGATAAAATGACCATCCTGTATAACACACAAGATGGTCAATCTACCTACCCTATTGGGCAAAATAGTTTGCCTAAGGGTCATTTGGTGGAGGCGGGGAGAATCGAACTCCCGTCCGAAAACCCCTCAACCAGACTTTCTACGAGCGTATCCGGTGTATTAACATTCCCTCTCCCGATCTCCCTCCGGCAGGATATCGGCTTTAGTAGCTTCATAAGTCCGGCCCGACGCAAAGCTTAATCGGGTTCGTTCCCTACCCTAAATGACGCCCGTATCTGAAACGGTAAGTTTTCTCAGGCGGACGGACGCTGCGTTACGCAGCGACGGCTAAAGTATTGTTGTCAGTTACTTTAATCTGATCCCGTTTTTATCGAAGTCCGGGGCTTCGGCTCGCTTATCCAACCTCGGCGATCCCCGTCGAAACCAGGTTCGCCCCCACGATAACACGGTTCTTTTTCTCCCGTGCAGAATTATTGTAACCGCGCCGGACGGCAGCGTCAAGTGCAAGCGGAATTGTTTTCGCGCCGTACACCCGCACGTTACAATCCTCGCGTTACAGCGGCAGGTTCAAAAAGTCCAGCGTTGCGAAGTAATCCTGCGGCGTTTCCGCGCGGCGGATCATCTGTGCGGTGCCGTCGGGCTTAAGCAGCAGTTCCGCGCTTCTTAGTTTGCCATTGTAATTATACCCCATGGAGAACCCGTGCGCGCCGGTGTCGTGAATCACCAGCAAATCGCCCGGTTCGGTACGCGGCAGTGGGCGGTCTACGGCAAACTTGTCGTTGTTTTCGCAGAGAGAACCGACCACATCGTAAACGTTCGTCAGCGGGTCCTGCTCCTTGCCCATCACGGTGATGTGGTGGTACGCGCCATACATCGCGGGGCGCATGAGATTGCATGCGCAGGCGTCTACGCCGATATACTTCTTATGCGTTTCCTTCTTGTGGATCACGCGGGTCACGAGATAACCAAACGGACCCGTGATATACCGCCCGAGTTCGGTAAAAATCCGCAGGTTCAGGCCGCTTGGCGTAACAATCCGTTCGTACTCGCGCTTGACTTCGTTTCCGATGTAGCGAATGTCCGTCTCCTTTTCATAGGGACGGTACGGAATGCCGATTCCGCCGGACAGGTTGACAAATGTGAATCGCGCCCCCGTCTCTTCATGGAGTTCCACAGCGGTTTTAAAGAGCTTTCGCGCCAGCGCCGGATAATAATCGTCGTCCGTCGTATTGCTCACCAGGAACGCGTGCAGGCCGAATTCTTCCGCGCCGAGCGCCATCAGCTTCTTCACGCCTTCCGAGAGCTGTTCACGCGTCATACCGTATTTGGCCTCGCCGGGATTTCCCATGATGGTATTGCCGAGCAAGAATTCGCCGCCGGGATTGAAACGCAGGCAGACCGTCTTCGGTATGCCGCCGTTTGCCGCCAGAAAATCGATATGCGTAATATCGTCCAGATTGATCAGAACGCCCATCTCGCTTGCGAGCTGAAATTCGTTCGCGGGCGTGTCGTTGGATGAAAACATAACGTCGTGGCCGGTAACCCCCACCGCGCGCGCAAGCATCAGTTCGGTCAGCGAAGAGCAGTCCATTCCGCAGCCCGTTTCAAAAAGCAGCCGCAGGATAACGGGGCTGGGCAGTGCTTTTACCGCGAAGTATTCGCGGAATCCTTCGTTCCAGGAAAACGATTCCTGCAGGCGTTTCACGTTCGCGCGGATACCGGCTTCATCGTATATATGAAACGGCGTTGGATACTTTGCCACGATCGATTCCAGCATATCCTTCGTAAACGGAAGGCTTCTCATTCCCTGTCCTCCTTAAATCGCCGCTCCATCTCGCGTTCTGCATCGCGCTCTGCAATCGAGTGGCGTTTGTCGTATAGCTTCTTGCCCTTTGCAACCGCAAGTTCGAGCTTGACGCGCCCGTCCTTGAGGTAAATCGAAAGCGGAACCAGGCTCATACCGTCCTGCTGCGAAGCAACCGCCAGTTTTCGAATCTCGCTTTTATGCGCAAGCAATCTGCGCGTACGGAACGGGTCGCGATTATAGATATTGCCCTGCTCATAGGGACTGATGTGCATCCCTATGAGAAACAGCTCGCCGTTCTTTACCTGCGCATAACTGTCTTTGAGGTTGCAGGCACCCTTTCGGAGCGACTTCACCTCCGTGCCGCACAGTTCCATGCCGCACTCCAGCACATCCTCAATGAAGAAATCGTGCCGCGCCTTTTTATTTTGCGCAAGCGGCTTAACGCCTCTTTTTTTGGGCATTGCTCTCGCCCTGTACCTTTCCGGCGGGTAAAATAATATATAATCCGGATTCCTTGAACATGATATCGGCTAAAGCGCTCAAAGTCAAGCGCGCTACCGCCGTTTTTTACCGAAATCATGCGTATTCCATTCGCTGTTCGAACTGAGCCGCTCCCGATTAAAAAGCGGCGCATCCTCTGCGATTTCATCGGCTGTTGGAGCAGGCCGCCGTATACGATCAAAAAAGCGGCGCATCCTCTGCGATTTTATCGGCTGTTGGAGCAGGCCGTCGCATACGATCAAAAAAGCGGCGCATCCTTTCAGATACGCCGCACGCGTTTTAAGGCTTTCCTTAAAAGATCGTAAGCAGCAGCGCAAGCACCCCGACCACAACCGCGAGAATAATCGTCAGTTTCTGAAGTTTTGCCTCGCGGCTTGCGGCTTTGCCCTTCGCGGTGAAGGATTGCGTTTCCCCGCCGAACGAAGCGCCCAGACCGGAGCTTTTCGTCTTCTGCAGCAAAACGACAACGACAAGTAACACAGAGATCACCATGAGTGCAATGCGAATGATAAGCGCCGCAGTTTCCATTTGAACGATTCCTCCAAATTCCGACTCCCGCCGCAGCTTATTACCCGGCGCGGGAATCGAACGTTTCTTCAAGTTTCAGGTGAGTAATCGTTTTTTCGCGCAATTGGCGCATACAAAAACGACCACGACCCACAGCTTTGTGATTATAACATGCAAGGGGTGCGATTGCAAGCGGAAAGCCGCCGAAATCAGCTGACAATCAGCGATTTTCCGGTCATTTCCTTCGGTACCGGCAGGTTCAGCAGCTGCAGCAGCGTCGGCGCAAGATCGCTGAGTCTTCCGCCTTCGCGCAGTTTTACGCTCTTTCGCGTGTCGTCCACCAGGATGCAGGGTACGGGGTTGGTCGTATGCGCCGTAAAGGGCACGTTCTCGCACTCGTCCCACATCTTTTCGCAGTTGCCGTGATCCGCTGTGATGATGCAGCGCCCGCCGGTCTTGAGGATGGCGTCCACCACCTTTGCCGCGCAGGCGTCAACGGCGTGCACGGCGGCGGTTGCCGCCTCCATCACGCCCGTGTGTCCAACCATATCCGGGTTGGCGAAGTTGAGTATCATCACGTCGTACTTGCCGCTTTCCACGCGCCGAACCGCCTCGTCGGCTACTTCAAACGCGCTCATCTCCGGCTTGAGATCATAGGTTGCGACCTTGGGGGAAGGAATCAGCGCGCGGTCTTCGCCGGGATTCGGCGCTTCCACGCCGCCGTTGAAGAAGAACGTGACGTGCGCATACTTTTCGGTTTCCGCAATGCGCAGCTGCGTCAGACCGTTTTGCGCCAGATACGCGCCAAACGTATTGCTCAGCGAGTCCGGCCGGTAAGCAACGTGAACGCGGTCGCCAAAGGTCTTGTCGTACTGCGTCATGCAAACATAGCAGAGCGGAAAGAAGCCGTTTTTTCGCGGAAAACCGTCAAAGTCGTCAAACACGAGCGTCCGCGTGATTTCACGCGCGCGATCCGGGCGGAAGTTGAAAAAGATCACGCTGTCATTCGCAGCGATTTTGCCGACGGGTTTGCCGTTTTCCAGCACGACGGTCGGCAGAACGAACTCGTCCGTCTCGCCCTTGTCGTAGCTGTTCTGCATGGCTTCCTCGCCGCTTTTTGCCATTTCGCCTTCGCCGCAGACCAGCGCGGCGTAGGCCTTTTCCACGCGCTCAAAGCGGTTGTCGCGATCCATCGCGTAATACCGCCCCATAACCGTCGCAATCCTGCCAACGCCGATTTGCTTCAGCTCTTCGTCCAGCTGCTCAACATAGCCCTTGCCGCTGCTCGGCGGCACGTCGCGCCCGTCCATAAAGCAATGCACGAAGACCTTCTTTAAGCCTTTGTCTCGCGCGAGCCGGACCAGCGCATAGAGATGCGTATTGTGCGAATGAACGCCGCCGTCCGAGAGCAGCCCCATCAGGTGCAGCGCGGAGTCGTGGCGTTTGCAGTTTTCAATCGCATCCAGGAAGGCTTCGTTTTCAAAAAAGTCGCCGTCGGAGATTGCCTTCGTGATACGCGTCAACTCCTGGTAGACGATTCGCCCCGCGCCAATATTGAGGTGGCCAACCTCGCTGTTGCCCATCTGCCCGTCCGGCAGGCCGACGTCCATGCCGCTCGCCGCGATCTGCGTATGCGGATAGTCCTCCCAAAGGCGCGAAATATGAACCGCGCCGTCGGCTTTGATGGCGTTGAATTCCTTCTCCTTGGAGCAGCCGAAGCCATCCAGTATAATTAAAGCGGTGATCGGTTTTGTCATTTAGAAATGAACCACCTTTGAAAAGTCCTCGCTCTTGAGGCTTGCGCCGCCAATAAGTCCGCCGTCGATCTCAGGCATAGCCATCAGCTCGGTGGCATTCTTCGCGTTCATGCTTCCGCCGTACTGGATCCGGACCTCGCTGGCAACCTTCTCGCCATACACGCCTGCAATCGCGCCGCGAATCACCTTGATCGTGGTATTTGCATCCTCGCTCGTCGCGGTTTTCCCCGTACCGATTGCCCAGATAGGCTCATAGGCGACGACGCACTTGACCGCTTCGTCCGCCGAAAATCCGGCAAATGCGGCAACGGTCTGCTTGCTGACAATCGCGTCCGTCACGCCGCTCTCGCGCTGTTCGAGGGACTCTCCAACGCAGATGATGGGTGTGATATTCGCTTCCAGAGCGGCTTTCGCGCGCTTGTTGACCGTTTCATCCGTTTCGCCAAAGTACTGCCTGCGCTCGCTGTGGCCGACAATCACGTAGTTCACACCAACGGCAAGCAGCATATCCGCGCTGATTTCGCCGGTAAACGCGCCTTTTGGCGCCCAGTGAATATTCTGCGCGCCAAGTTTGATGTTGGTGCCGACAAGCAGCTTGCCGACAACCGCAAGATCGATATACGGCGGGCAGACTACCACGTCGCATTTCGCGTCCTTCACCAGCGGAATCAACTCCGCAACCAGCTGCTCCGCTTCCGCGGGCGTCATATTCATCTTCCAGTTTCCGGCGATAATAGGTCTTCTCATATAAAACAATTCCTTTCAAATTAGCATGGCGCCGCGGGTTTAGCGGCACAGTATGCGCCGTTCCGGCGCGCATAGCGCGCCGGAACGGACGATCCCTCATTATTTATCGTTGAGCACGGCAACGCCGGGCAGAACCTTGCCTTCGAGGAACTCCAGCGACGCGCCGCCGCCCGTGGAGATATGCGTCATCTGCTTGGCAAAGCCGAGCTTTTTCACTGCGGAAGCGGAATCGCCGCCGCCAATGATGGTCGTGCCCTTGCACTCGGCGCAGGCCGCGGCAACCGCGCGCGTGCCTTCCGCGAACGCGGGCATTTCGAACACGCCCATCGGCCCGTTCCAGATGACGGTTTTCGCTTCGAGAATGGTTTTTCTGAAGATTTCGGCCGATTTGGGTCCGATATCGAGACCCATCCAGCCCTGCGGTATGTTGTCGGAATCAACGATCTTATGCTCGGCGTCCGCGGCGTAGGCGGTTGCGACCACGTTGTCCACCGGCAGAAGCAGGTTGACGCCGCGCGCCTTCGCTTTTGCCATCAGTTCTTTCGCAAGATCGACACTTTCCGCATCGAGCAGCGAGGTGCCAATCTCGTATCCCATCGCTTTGAAGAAGGTATAGGCCATTCCGCCGCCAATGATGAGGGAATCGCACTTTTCAAGCAGGTTCGTAATGACGCCAATTTTATCGGAAACCTTTGCGCCGCCGAGGATCGCAACGAACGGACGCTCCGGATCTTCCAGCGCCTTGCCCATAATGCCGAGTTCTTTTCCAATCAGGAATCCGGCGACCGCGGGCAGATAGGCGGCTACGCCTGCCGTGGAAGCATGCGCGCGGTGAACGGTGCCAAATGCGTCCGAAACATAGATCTCCGCAAGGCTCGCGAGCTGTTTTGCAAACTCCGGATCGTTCTTCTCCTCTTCGGGATGAAAGCGGACGTTCTCCAGAAGGACGATTTCGCCCTCCTTCATATCCGCAACCGCAGTTTTCGCGGACTCGCCGATTACGTCGTCCGCCATCCAGATTCGCGTATCCGGCAGCAGCTCGCTGAGACGCTCGCCAACGGGCGCGAGGGAAAACTCGGGCGTAACGCCCTTCGGACGACCTAGGTGCGAGCAAAGAATGACCTTCGCCTTGTGATCGAGCAAATACTGAATGGTCGGCAGGGCGGCAACAATACGCTTGTCATCCGCAACCTTTCCATCCTCGGTAAGCGGAACATTAAAGTCCACGCGCACGAGTACCCGTTTTCCGGTTACGTTAATGTCCTCAATGGTCTTCTTTGCCATGGTAGTACCCCTCCGTGTTTATATTATTCAAATTGAGTCCCAGCACTATTATAATACCGCTTTTAGGTGTTATAAACATGATAAACGGGCGGATCCGCGCATGTGAAACGCGACGCCGCCGCTTCGCACCCGCCGCGCAGGCGCGCTAGATACAGTATCGCCCTCGTTCTTTTACCACAAAAGCAGAAGGAAAGTCAATCTCTTTTTTTACCGCATCCTCCGTGTCGCGCTTGCCCCAGAGATGGGTCAGGTACAGCGTTTGTACGCCCGCTTTTCGCGCCATATCGCAGGCCTGTTTTACATGCATATGCGGGCCTGTTTCCGTTTCGTCCACAAAGCAGGCGTCCGCCAGCAGCGCATTTGCGCCAAGCGCATCCCGTTCCATGCCGGGAAACTGTTTCGTGTCCCCGGTATAGAACAGAACGCTTCCGTTTCCGTCGGTAATTCGCATGCCGTTCACCGGCACAGGGTGCGCCATCGCCGTAAACGCAAACAGCAATGTGCCGATCCTTATGGTGTCGCCGCCCTTCACCGTATGCGGCTCAAACAGCGCGCCATTCGTAACCGCCTTAAGCGTGTCGAACGGTTCATCCGGCGTATAGAGCGGTATGCGCCGCTTTTCGCCCTCCGGCGCGTCCTGCTGGTCGAGCGCGTACCGCAGGACAAAGAGATCCGAACAATGGTCAAAATGCAGGTGCGACAGGACGATTGCGTCCAGGCGGAACGGATGCACATGCTCCATCAGCCGCGAAAGAACGCCCGCGCCGCAGTCGATCAGCACCCGCGTCGGCCCGTCCTCAATCAGGTAGCCGCTGCACGCGCCGCCGGGTCTCGGATACGGACCGTAACGGCCAAGCACGGTTAAAAACATACAATACCTCTCAGTCCGCCGGACGGCGGATTTCCAGCATCCGGTCCGGCTCCATAACCGGCATGAACCGCAGCACCGCCGCGCCGAGCAAGACGCAGACGACGCCCTGAATCAGCTGCATGAGCAGAGTCGTGCCCACCAGCTTAAACTCGCGTATGATCAGAAGATCGTAAACGAAGAACAGAACGAGCATGATCGCCTCCGTCATGCCCGCAACGACAAAGCTCTTTTTCCAATTGTCACATTTTGCGGCAAACGCGGCGACAAACAACCCCATCAGGCTTTTAATCAGCAGGTTCCCCAGAATGAAATACTTGCTGCCCATGACGATATCACCCAGTATAATGCCCAGTACCGGCGCAATCACCCCCCATGGCACGCCAAGCGCCATTACGGACGCAAAGATGCCCACATCTTCCAGGGAAGCATACGCGTTGATATCCCCAAGCGCGGAAGTCGTGTTGTTTTCCAAAGCGGGTATCCGAAGAAGCGAGAGGACGAACGTACCAAAGACGCAAATAAGTATGGTGATCAGTTGCCGCTTATCGATGTTTTTCCAGTTCATGCAAGCCTCCCAATTGAAGATTCAAGGGTGGTTTCATTGTTTGCGGGATCGCGCTACTCGCCCGCCTGTATGATTTCTTCGAGCAGCGCGTCCAGGGAGACCTCCTCGTCGTCGCTCTGCGGTACAAACTTCGAAACGGTCGGGATCTCGCCGACGTCCGGCTCGGATTCCGGTTCCCATTCGCGCGGCTCGTCTTCCGCTTCAAACGGGCGATTCGCATCTTCCTGCGCGGTGTCTTCCGAAAACAGCGCGTCAAACGCCAGCGCGCCTTCCGCCTGCGGCTCATGGCTGCTCGTAAAAGCGTCCTGCGCCCAGGCTTTTTCGGAATATGGCTCCGGAGCCGCGCCTTCCGGCCCGTTTGCCATCTCCGGCTCAACTTCGTCCTGAGCCGATTTCCCGCTTGGTTCAAAGGATTTCGAAAACAGCTCGTCGAAGGCCTTTTCCGCCTCGGACTGCGGCTCGTTCCCCGCAGGAGGATTCTCCTGTACTGAGGCGGTGCCTTTCGTTTCCTGCGCGCCGGAAAAGCCTTGTGCGGAGAAATACTCGTCAAACGCATGCTCCGCCTCCTCGGCAGGCACTGCGCAGTTACTCGCCTGTGTTTCAACGCTGGCTGGCACATAGGCCGGATCGAACGCGGGCACAAACTCCGCCTGCGGTTCGCTCTCGCTTCGTTGCGCGGAATTTAACCAGGCGTCCTCGGAATACGGCTCGTTTTGCGCCTGTTCCTCCGGCAGCTCCGTTGCGATATCCTCGTTTAGCACACCGCCCTCCGTAACCGGCTCCTCCGCGTTCGGCATCGGACGGTTCTGCAGCAAGTAGATGTTTTTCATGAGCGCGGCGGGGTCACCGCTCGGATCCGGCAGCTGCGCGTCGCTCATCGCGCCAACGGATTTATAGAATGCCTCGCCATCCAGCCTGACCTCCGGGGCTTCGATCTTCCGCCCGCGAACATACTCCGCAAAACGGGCCGCGGTCTGCCGCAGTTCGTTTGCATTCTGATCCAGCATGGCGTTAAACGAGTCGATTAGTTCCTCGTATTCCCGCTTGATGATTTCCGCGTCGCGCAGCGCGCGGTCGCTTTCGTTTTTTGCCGAAATCCGGACCTCCAGCGCCTGCTGTTCCGCCTGCCGTATGGTCGCTTGCGCCGCGTCCCGCGTTTCGTTCAGCAGCGCTTCGCTCTCGCGGCGCGCCTGCTCGCGGACAACCTGCGACTCGGCTCGCGCTTCTTCCACCAGCTTTTTTGCGGTGCTCTGCGCCGCGTGCAGCGTATCAATAATGGACTGCTCGCGCGCATGGTAACCGTCGACGAGCTGCTCCATGGTATCGATTCTCGTTTCCAGCAACGCAATGCGTTCAAACCGCTCTTCAAGCAGTTGTTTCATCTCCTTGCGATTCATTCGTCCACCTCCAGTTTCAACTGCTGTATTTCTGCCGGATATCCCAAATGCGCGTACCCGGCGGGCATCACAATCCGCCCGCGCGGCGTTCGCGCGATAAATCCGAGCCGGAGCAGATACGGCTCGTACACATCCTCAATCGTGGTTGCATCCTCGCCGGTTGCGGCGGCAATGGTGTCCAGGCCGACGGCTCTGCCGCCGAACTTCACAATCATAACCTCCAGCATCTTCCGGTCAATTTCATCCAGTCCCAGTTCGTCCACGCCCAGCATATCGAGGCCTTCCCGCGCGGCGGCAAGATCGATGCTCCCGTCCATACGCACCTCGGCGTAATCGCGCACGCGCCGCAAAAGCCGGTTCGCTACGCGCGGGGTTCCGCGCGCGCGGGAGCCGATTTCAACCGCGCCTTCATCCGTAATCGCGATGTTCAGGATACGCGAGCTGCGGATGATAATCTCCTTGAGGGAATCCGCGTCGTACATGGTGAGCGCTTCCTTTATTCCGAAACGATCCCGCAGCGGCGAGGTTAGAAGCCCCATGCGCGTCGTTGCGCCAATGAGTGTGAACTTCGGCAGATCGAGCCGGATGCTCCGCGCGGACGGTCCTTTGCCAATGATGATATCGAGCGCAAAGTCCTCCATCGCAGGATACAGCACCTCTTCCACCGTTGCGCTGAGGCGGTGGATCTCGTCGATAAACAGCACATCGCCGGGGGCGAGATTCGTTAAAAGCGCCGCGAGATCGCCCGCGTGCGTGATTGCTGGCCCGCTGGTCACGCGGAGCGACACGCCCATTTCGTTTGCAACAATACCCGCGAGGGTCGTCTTGCCAAGACCCGGCGGGCCGTAGAACAGTGCGTGATCCAGCGGTTCGCCGCGCTTGAGCGCCGCGTCAATATAGATACGCATATGATCCTTCACCGCATACTGGCCAATGTATTCGGCAAGCGCGCGCGGGCGGAGGGAATATTCGGTTTTCGCTTCGTCCTCGCGCATCGAGGAACTGATGAGGCGTTCGTCCATTCGATATCCTTTAAACGCGCAGCGTCTGCGGCGTTATTTCGCGAGCTTTCGCAGCGCGGCGGTAATCAGCGCTTCTACGCTTTGCGCCTGCTCCACCGCAGCCACCGCCTTTCCGGCAGCGAGGCCGTCGTATCCAAGGGAAACAAGCGCCGCAACCGCCTCCGAGCGGAGATCCGGCGCGTCAAGGTTTGTATTGCCTGCGAGCATTTCACTTGCTTCCACACGCTCCTTCAGCTCCAGCAGAACGCGCTGCGCCGTTTTGCGGCCCATGCCGGGCACCCGGTCAAACGCGGCCGCATTATTCGTAACAATCGCGGCGGCAACGTCGCTTGGCGTCAGCAGCGAGAGTACGGCGAGCGCGAGTTTTGGACCCACGCGCGTGACCGAGAGGAGCCGCCGGAACATCTCCTTTTCCTCCGGCTCATAGAAGCCGTAAAGAGCCATTACGCCTTCCGCAAGGTGCAGGTGCGTATAAAGCCGCTCCTTTTTCCCGCAGGTCAGGCGTTTGAGCGTCATCGAGCTGCAAAACAGTTCGTAGCCAACGCCGTCCGCTTCCAGAACAGCGCGGTCAACGAGCAGGTCGTCCACAATGCCGCTGATATATGCGTACAAAATCCGGTATCCTCCTGCGCGTTCTGTATGGTTGCCCGCGCGTCAGCGAATGCGATATTCCTCGGCGGCCGGGCCGATCGTGCAGCCGTGGCAGATTGCGGCGGCAACCGCGTCCGCCGCATCGTCCGGCTTCGGCGGAGCGGAGAGCGCAAGAAGCATCTTTACCATTTGCTGCACGGCGCGCTTGTCCGCGTGTCCGTTGCCCGTTACCGCAAGTTTAATCTGCATGGGCGTATATTCATACAATGGAATGCCCGCTTGCTCCGCGGCAAGGATCGCAACCCCGCGCCCGGCGCCAACACCCAGAGCCGTTGTGGTGTTCCGGTAAAAAAACAGTTCCTCAAACACCGCGCAGTCGGGACGGAACCGCTCGATCAGCGTCCGCGTTCCCTCATAGAGCCGGTTCAGCCGCGCGGGCATCCGTTCGTCCGGCTTGGTCTCAATCACGCCGAAATCGACCGCCGTCAGCCTGGTCCCCGCGGCATCCACCACGCCGTATCCCAGAATGGCATAACCCGGATCGATTCCAAGAATTCGCATACGCCCACCATTTTCATTCTATCATATCATTTTAACACGAACGAACGAGCGTGTAAATGAACGCAGCCGGATTGTACCTATGGTTTCATGGTCCGTTCATAACTGAAACCGCCCCAAAAATGCGAATCCGGCAAGAAACAAACCGCCGCGCGATGCCGGCGGCGGTTTATGGAACGAATCCTCAGGATTGTTTGTACTTCTGAATCAATGCGTCCAGCTCATTCTGCGAAACACCGAAATATTTCCGCATATTCTCCAGCGCGTAGGAGGGCCGGTTCTTCACGAAGTAGCGCAGCTGCTTGATCTGTTCTTCCCATTCGCTCATGGAATACGGCTTGCCCCAGCGCTCGATCTGACGCGGCATCTCCGGGCGGATCGCCGCCGCCATCTGATCCAGCAGCGCGGTTGCGCGCTCCGCATTGAAGTATTTTTCAACGACTTCGACATAGCGTTCAACGCAATAATCCCGCCAGGCCTTGTTTTTCTTGAGTCCGATATAGATTTCGAAATACGTCAGCGACTTATCCGCGGAGGGTACGCCCTGCGCGTTGAAGTACTGGCCGATCATATCCCGCTCGGCCGTCTTGAACGCAAAATCCAGATCGTAGAATACGGGGCGCCACTTGACCGCGTAGTCCGTTGTCCGCCAGTATTTCTGGTTGAACATATCGGAATTGCAGATATAGGTCTGCGCAATGAAGTAATCCGTAAAGTACGCAACGTCAACCCACTGGCTGAATTGCGCAAACACCTCGTCGTCACTCAGATCCTTGGTCTCTGCAAAGCTGCGAACGCGCTTGATGTCGTCGTTGTCGCCCTTGATGACCGTGCTGTTGCGGCGGATAAACTCCACCGTGTCGCCGTCCACGCCGTAATGGGTCTCCAGGAATTCGCCGTTCTGATCTTCGCCCAGATCGTAAAGCCCATTGTATTTTCCATTGATATAAACGACGACCGGGCGCGTGGCGGAGTTGTCGATATTCATACCCTCGACCAGCGCGCTGGTAAACGCGTCGCGAATGCGCGCGTTGCCCCAGTCCTGCCCGCTGTTGCGTACGACGAGCGAGGAAAATGTTTTAAACTCGTAATCCGGCCAGAACGGATAGGTCACGCTGCTCTGCCCGTAGCCGGAGCGCAGGTTGATGCTCAGGGATTTCTGCGCGTAAGCGACGGTACCCGCGCCCTTGGGCTTGATCCCTGCAGGGAAGGACGTGCCGAGCGTACCGTCCGCTTCGTAATAGGAAATATTGACGAGCTTCTCGGTCTTCATATCCATATCGTCCACGGTCATAACCATCTTGATGCGATCCGGATCGCCCGTAACACAAACAACCGGAACGGAGTGCGGCTCGTCAAAGAGATAGGTTGCCGTCGTAATCTCACTCGGACGCTTTCCGGAGACAATGGACACCGCGCGAAGCGGCGTATTGGAACTGATCGGAACCGGACCCGTATACGCGTTCGACCGTGCGGTCGGCTCATCCCCGTCCGTCGTGTAATAAACAGTTGCGTTCGGGTCGTCGCAGCGAATCGTTACGGAAAACGGTTCGCTGTGATACAGCGAGTTCACGGAGAACGCGGGCTGCGCGGCGATTCCCGCCACAACGTCCGTATCGTTTTCCTCTCCGCGCGTTGCGTTGGAAAAAAACACGCGGTCTACGCTGGTGTCGCCCTCGATCCTGCCGCTGGTCACATCCGGCCCCAGCGCGCCGGTATCAAACGAATCCACAAGCGCGCCCTGGGCGTTGTGCAGCACAATCGTTTCTCCGCCCGTCGAAATGGAAAACGGCGCGACATCCGCGTTCTGCCGGAGTTTATGACTTGAGCATTCAATCACAAGATAGCCGCCCGCTTCAATCGTTTTGCTGGAAATCGTGAACTCTGCGGGCGTATCCGGACTGTCGCTCAGCGTCCAGCCGCTCAGATCGACCGCCGCGCCGGAACCGTTGCAAAGCTCGATCCAGTCGTTTTCGCCGCTCTTGACATCCTGCACGGCGGAAACCTCGCTGATGAATACCCCCGTATTGTCGAAACAGCCGATCTGATCGGCTGTTTCGAATCCGTGTGCATTCTCGCTTCCCGGCGTTGGCGCCGCGAAGTAACGTATGCTCCAATTATCGTCCAGTCCAACGGAAATATTCTCCCGCGTGATTCCCGCAAGCGAAATACTCTCGGTTCGCATGCCGTTCAGGCAGGTGAGGAACAGGTCGTTTTCGTCCTCCGAAAGACTGAAATTCGCATGCAACTCGCCGCCCGTCCGGTTTTTGCCGGAAAGAAACACGAGCCGGTAGGTGCCGGGTTCCAGCGTGATATCCGGAAGCGCAAATTTGTATAAATCGTCCCCGTCGTCCGAGAGGAAGTACCCCAGGAGCGATATCGGTTCCGTGGAGAAATTCTTCAGCTCCACCCATTCCTCCCGGTCGCCGTCCTCGTCAATCTGCGAAAGCGTATTGATCTTGAGCGCCTCGTTGATATGGATGGGGTCGTTCTTGTCCATTACCGTGATCTCGAGGCTGGTAAACGTCTTGTCGCTGTTTTCGGCTTCAAACGTTGGAAAAGCGGTGTAAACACCCGCACCGGAAGCGTCCTTCAGAATAGAAAGCCCCCCGGGAACGCCCGGCTGCCAGCTGATCCGGTCGATCAGCCCGCCCTGCAGGTCGGAGAGCAGCAGCACGGAATCCTCGCCGCTGAGCCGGAAAGTCGAATGAATCCCGTCCGCCGCTTCGCTGCCCATGCCGGTCAGGTAGATGCAAAGATAACCGCCCGGCGCCACGGTGCCGGAGGGAATCTGCCATTTCACCGGGTCGCCCTCGTCGTCCGAAAGGCAAAAGTTTTCCAGGTCGATTGCGCTGGTGCCTTTGTTGTACAGTTCAACCCAGCGGTAATGCTCGCCGCTGTCCGTCGGCATCACTTCGCTGATGCTCAAATCCTTCAGGTTCTGCGCGGCAAACACGCTGTCCAGCGTTAAATAAACCTCGCCGGCATTCGCTTTTCCAGGCGACGGAACGGCGCAGAAACCGTAGGTTCCGTCGCCGGCACGAACATATGAAATGTCCGTATACAGCGGTGGAATCTCCATCTGCGCCACAATACCGTAATATGCGTCCGTAATGAACAGGAAATCGCCGCTCTTGCTTAGCCCGAAGTTCGTGCAAAGCGCGCTTCCCGCGCTGCCTTCCTCCGTGGTGGTTGCGTAAAGAAGCAGGTATTCGCCGGGCCCAATCGAGGTGCCGTCAGGAAACACGAATTTGTGCAGATCGCGCAGATTATCCGAAACGCCGTAGCCGGAAAGATCCAGCGCTGCTTCCCCCGCGTTATAGAGCTCAATCCAGTCCGGTGTTCCAAGCGATTCGTCCGCCAGAGAGCGTTTGTTGCTTGAAACGACCTCGTTCACAACAAGCAGCCCCCCGCTTACGGCGGACGTTTTGCCGGAGCAGGCAAACAGCAGCGGAATCAACGCCGCCGTGATCCAGCCCACCAGGAATAATTTACCCGCTTTTTTCCGCATTTGATCCTGTTTCCTCATGTGGCAATCATTATACCACAGTGCTTTTCAGAATTGAAGAAAGGCCGCTTATATAAACAAAATGTTACAAACTTTACCAAATCTCAAATATCGAAAGCCGGAAAATCGCACGTTTTCAAACAAAAGGGCGGCCACGCCGCGGCCAACCACGCTCATAGCCGCCTCTGCGTGCACGAATCCGCTACCGCTGATCCGGCGCGGCAAGCGCCGCGCTTTCCTTCGGCTTTACCCCGGCGCGAAAAATTCGTTCCCAGGGAAGCTGCGAGCTGACGATCGCAATAAACACGAGCGCGCAGCCAAGCAGTTCGCGCGGCGAAAGCGTCTGCCCGAGCATAAACCAGCCGGCAAGGGCAGCAAATACATTCTCCGGGCTGAGCAGCAGCGAAGCGGTTGTCGGCTCGACACGCCGCTGTCCAAACATCTGGAGCGTATACGCGCCGCAGCCGGAAAAGAGGCCGGCATATACGATTGGGAGCCATGCTTCCGAAATGGCCGATAGCTTCGGCTGCTCAAACAGCAGCATCGGGATTCCGGAAAGCAGCGCCACCACCGAAAACTGGATGCAGTTCAAGCGAAGGATGTCCACTTTTGACGCGAAACGATCCACCAGTAGAATCTGAAACGTAAACATCACCGCGCAGGCAAGCACCAGTATATCCCCCATGCGGATGGAGAAATCCGCCTGAATCGAGAGAAAATACAGTCCGGCCAGCGCAAGAAGCACGCAAAACCAGAGCATGAAATGCGGTTTACGTTTGACAAAAAGCCCGAAGACCGGAACGAATACGATATACAGCGAGGTGATGAACCCCGCCTTCCCCGCGGACGTTGAAACCAGCCCGATTTGCTGGAGATTGCTCGCCACCGTCATCACCACGCCAAGAATCAGCCCCGCGCGCCACAGCAGCTTTCGATCCGTATTCCTGGGGCTTAATCCCGCCCGATCGAAAATGAGAATCAATATTCCAAGCCCGAGCGCGGCCAGCGCGCTGCGAACCGTTGTAAACGTATAGGGTCCTACATACGCCATGCCCGCGCTCTGCGCGACGAACGCCACGCCCCAGATCATGGAGGCGAGCAGGAGCAGCGCCGCCCCGCTCAGTTTGCCAAGTTGCTTTCCATCCGCCATCAATTCCACACACCTGTCCGCCGCACACCGGCTAATTGCGTTATCAACTCGAAATCATATCATTTTACGCCCAAAAACGCAAGTGCGCTTATATCCTAAAACGTTTTAAATACTGGGCTGAATCGATTGTGCCTTTTATACACATATGATATGCTATATGTTAATCTCATGAAATAAAGGAGTTTTTCCCATGCAGCCATCCAAGGTTTATTTTATCAATCTTCGAACGGACTTCGACAATCCGCTTACGGTCAAGCTGCAGCGCCTGATTAAGCGCGCGGGAATCGAAACCATCGATTTCAAGGACCGTTTTGTCGCAATAAAGATTCACTTTGGCGAGCCGGGCAACCTTTCGTTTCTGCGCCCGAATTTCGCCCGCGCGGTTGTGGACGTCGTCCGTGAAAATGGCGGCAGGCCGTTTTTGACCGACTGCAACACCCTTTATCCGGGCAGACGAAAAAATGCGCTCGATCACCTCGACGCCGCCGCGGAAAACGGCTTCTCGGTCGCTTCCACCGGGTGTCAGTGCATCATTGCGGACGGTCTGAAGGGACTCGATGAAAAACTTGTGCCCATTTCCGGCGGTAAGCATGTGAAGGAAGCGAAAATCGGTCAGGCGATCATGGATGCGGATATCATCATCTCTCTCAATCACTTTAAGGGGCATGAAGGCACCGGCTTTGGCGGCGCAATGAAAAACATCGGCATGGGCTGCGGTTCGCGCGCCGGCAAGATGGAGCAGCACAATGACGGCAAGCCCACCGTGGACCGGTCCCTCTGCCGCGCCTGCCGCCAGTGCATCAAGCAGTGCGCGCATGGAGCGATCCATTACGATGAAAAAAAGATCGCAAGCATCAACCACGACCTCTGCGTCGGCTGCGGCCGCTGCATCGCCGCCTGCAACTTCGATGCAATTGAGAACAACAGCGGCAACAGCAACCGTATGCTCTGTGAAAAAATTGCGGAGTATTCACTGGCTGTGCTGCAAAACCGGCCGAACTTCCATATCAACCTCGTCATGCAGGTTTCCCCCAACTGCGACTGCCACTCGGAAAACGACGTTCCGATTATTCCGGATGTCGGCATGTTCGCTTCGTTCGACCCTGTTGCGCTGGATCAAGCCTGCGCGGACGCCTGCAACAAGCAGCCGGTTATGCCGGGCAGCCAGCTATCCGATCATCTGAAAAAAGGCGCGCATGGGCACGATCATTTCGGCAACTCCGCCCCGGGCACGGACTGGACGGTTACGCTCGCGCATGCAGAGGAGCTTGGCATCGGCACCCGGCAATACGAATTGATCCCAATAAAATAAGCGAAACACAAAAGCAGCAGGGAGCGCCAAGCCCCCTGCTGTTTTCATGCCAATTTGCTGTGCCCTTGTTTTAGTTTCCAGCATCATGCTTAAAATCTGCGACTCGGTTTCGCGCATTCCGTCCTTGGCAAGCCGTCCGATGTTTCGGATCGTATTGTCAACGCCCTTGACTACGATGCCGTCCCCGCTGTAAAACTCCTGGTGCTGCGTATACATCCGGTATCCCAGAATACCGGCCTCAACCGCCGCTGCAATCTTTGCCGCGCAGCTAGCCTTCGCGCCGCCGCAGACCATTCCGCTGATAACGGCAAGCGCGTACACCAGCGTATGCGCAACCGCGTCGTAACCGCCGCCTTCCAGATAGGCGATTCCCGCGCCCGCGCCGCATCCGGCACAAACCGCACCGCAGAACGCAGAGCGCCGGCCCGTCCTCAGCGCACTCAATCGGGATCTGTACGCGCTTGAGATACGCTTCGAGCGCTTCCCTCTGCCCGGGTGTAATCGAATCGATCACTTCCGGCAGACGCGCGGCATCCCCTTTTCCCCGCCGGTGCCCGGCACGACAACGCTCTTTGCGTTCATTAGAATGTTACCGCTGACGCAAACACGCATCTACTCCGGTATTTCGCCGAGCATATCCCGCGGCACCGCCGCCGCGTATGCAATGGCGATGGGTTCCGTGCACCCTGTTGCGGGAATGCGTTCCTGTTCGAGCCGTTTGCAGTATGCGTCCATCAATTCCGGTGTCAGCATAAACGGTGGTTCTCCTGTTTCTCGCCGGTTTCGTTCGCCGTTGGAATAATCCGCCGGAGAGTTACTTCAGGTATAGCCCAACAAGCGCGAGATCCTTGTCAAACGACAGCGTGTACACCAGGTTCGCGTTTTCATGCTTGACCAGCACCTGCGCAACGGCATATTCCTCTTTCGTCGTCGAATCTTCCGTTCCGGAAAGCACGGTTTTCGTAACGCTTTTGAATGCGCCCGCTTTTTCAAACGCGGAAGCCCAGCCTTCCCGGAGCTGATCCGCGGTAATCGACGCTTTCAAATCCTCCCGCAGAGCGGCGATGATCGAATCGTAATCCCCTTCGGTCGCGAGACCGACAATCTCCTCCGCTGCCGAGCCAACTTCCTCCGCATCGAATCCTTCCGGCAGCTTGTTTGCCGCGCAGCCAGTCAGTCCAAGGCATACGATAAGCGCCAAAAGCGCGCTGATGATTGTTTTCCATTGTTTTTGCATGGTATTTCGCCTCCGTTTCTTTTTTACCAGTATATCATAACCGTCCTGGATCATCTGAAACATCATTGCAAACTTTCGGGCGTCAGACGCGAGCAGTAGGCGCAGCAGGCGCGATCAATACTATTTTCTTTTTTCTCACGGGCATGCTACAATATTTATATCTATGGTGGCGCGGCAGTGCAGCCGTTGCCATACGCAAGAACGGTGAGGAAACGGAAAATGGTTACGAATCCGCTGCAAAAACGAATCAGTTCCGGCGACCGTGACGCGTTTAAAGCGGTCTACAGCGAGTATGGACGCGGTGTGTTTCTGGCCGCGCTGAAAGCGCTCGGTTCGGAAGCCGCCGCGCGCGACGTGGTCAAGCAGACGTTTCTCAACCTGCACCGCGAGCTGTTCAACGCGGCGGACGACATGGATATTCCCGTTCGTATTCGCGAACTGACGGATCATGAAATTCTGGTTTCAAAGATCGTCCAGAATAAAGATTCCCTCTCTGCGTTTTCCCGGGAGGGCGCAGCGAACGGCGATGATGCGGGTACGGACCGCTCCGCCGAGCGATATTCCGAACACGGCACATTCAGCGGCTTCGCTTCCGAAGATGCGGACGACGCGCTTCCTCCGCTGGAACGCACGCAGCTCTATATGGAAGCGGACCGTACGCTGTCCGGAAAAAAATCCGGCGAACCCGCATCTGTGCAAAAGCAGAAACGTCGCGGCAGCGGCTTTGTACGGTTCCTGCTGATTCTATTATTGCTTTTACTGCTCTGGGCGCTCGCGGGCGTTTTGATGGATATCCACCTCATTCCCTCCTACGATCTTGGGTATCGCTGGTTCAACACAACGATCTATCCGCTCTTTTCGTTGTTTGCATAACGAAGAGCGGTAACGGAAAGACAGCACGGAAGACTACATGATCATTCGTTTTTCCCTTGACGCGGCGCGGCGGAATTTCACGCCCGTAGACAACCGATTCCTGCTCGATCACCTGCCGTATGCAAGCGAACGCTGCATCCGGGTCTATCTTTACGGCCTGATGCTCTGTCACGCAGGCGCGAACGCGGAAACTTCGCTTTCGGACGCGCTGGGTCTATCCGAGCAGGAGATTACCGAAGCGTATTCTTATTGGCAGCAGGAGGGGCTCGTCCGTATTCGCGGCGAAAAACCGCTCGTTGTGGAATATCTCGACCTGGAACCGACGGAAGCGGGCGGCGTTGTGCCGGGTAAATACGCAAGCCTCGTCTCCGCGCTTGCCTCGCTGACCGCCCCCCGGCAGTTCGATTATCGCGAACTCAAGCATGTATACGACTGGATCGAGGTCTATGGGCTGGACGAAGAGGCAGTGCTCGAACTGGTTTCCCATTGTCTGGATCAAAAAGGCCGCCGCGTGTCGGTGAATTACATCGACGCGGTCGCGCGCACCTGGTCCGAGGAGGGCGTCAAGACGCGCGAGGCCGCGCGTGCGCACCTGGCGCGTTATGAACTGAAAAAACACGGCGCAAGCGAAATCCTGCGCCAATGGAACAAACAGAGAAAGCCGACCAGGGACGAGACCGCACTCTACGACAAATGGGTTTCGGAATGGGGCTTTACGCCGGAAGCGGTGCTTGCCGCGCTGCCGAAGCTCACTGTGAGCGGCACGCCGAACTTCGTATACCTCGACGAACTTCTGGATTCCCTCCGGAAGGAAGGGCAGCTCAGCAAACCGGATATCGAACGCGCCGACGCAAAAAGTGCCGAAGAGCAGGTGTTTGCCCGTCTCGTGTTTGAACGCGCGGGTAAGCTCGAACCCGCAACGCGTACCCAGCGCGCGCAGATCAGTATGTATTTAAAGGACTACGGCATGCCGCGCGAGCTGATGCTCTTTGGCGCGGAGCAGTGCCGCGGCGCAAACGAGCCGTTTGGCATGATGAAAAAACTCTGGAACGAGTGGCACGACGCGGGAATCAATACCATAGCGGGGGCGCAGCAGCAGCTCGAAGCGCGCGCAAACACGCGAAAGCCAAAACCGCAGGGACGGCAGTACCCGCAGCACGACCTCACGGATGAACAGCTCGAACACCTGCTGGTCGATCTGGATAAGGATCTCGATTAACCCGGCTAGCGCACAGCGACTGCCAAACACGCGAACGGAACATAAAAAGGCATGCTCAACGAACAGCTCGATAACGATTACGCGCGCATCCGCGCGGAGGAACGCGAAGCACAGCGCCGCCGCATTGAGGAGGCGTATGTCCGCGCACCCCGGCTTAAAGACCTTGACGAAGCACGCGCGCAGCTCTTTCCCGCCCTCGGCCAGCGAAGAATCACACCCGAGGAGAGTAAACGCCGCCTTGAGGAGATTGACCGGGAGGAACGCGGTATTCTCGCCTCGCTCGGCCTGCCCGCGGACGCATTGAAGCTGCATGTGCGCTGCAAGCAGTGCAACGATACCGGATATCTCGGCTCCGGCAGCCGTCCCTGTTCCTGCCGTCTATTACAGCGCGAAGCGCTGCGCGGATCGGACGGGGTGAACGCGCGCGAGACGTTTGCAAAGTTTTCCACGGAGATCTACCCGACTCCGGAGCAAAAGAAGCGCTCCGTCAACGCAAAGCTCATCTGCGAAGCATATGCCGACGCACTGCCCGCTCCGGAAAAACCAAATATCCTGCTGCTCGGCATGCCGGGGCTCGGCAAGTCCTATCTTGGCAACGCGATTGCCTACCAGGCGCTCTCGCGCGGAGTGGATGCGGAGCGCGTGACCGCCTATGCCTTTGTGCAGACGGTGCTGCGGGATATCCGCGAACGGACGGAGACCGCACTGCGCTACCAGACGGTTCCCCTGCTCGTGCTGGACGATCTCGGCAGCGAGCCGAACATTTCCAACGTGACGTTCGAATGGCTGTTTGCCGTCGTCAACGAGCGAACCCTTGCGGGTCGCGCGACGGTCTGCAGTACGAACTGCACCTTAAAGCAGCTCTCCGACCGGTACGACGAGCGCTTTATGAGCCGACTTTGCGACAAGAACACCACGCAGGTGCTTCAGCTGACCGGCGAAAACCTGCGCACGGTGAAGTAACGCCTATGCTGCTGCTCTGCGCAACCCCAATCGGTAATTTAGGCGATCTCACCCCGCGCGTACGCGAGGCTCTGGCGAGCTGCAATGCGGTCTACTGTGAGGACACACGGCGGACGCTGACGCTGCTTAACCACATCGGCGTTAAAAAGCCGCTCGTTTCCTGCTACCGCGAGAATGAGCGCGCGCGCGCCGAAGAAGTGGTGAAGCGAATCCAGTCGGGCGAAACGGTCGTCTACGTGTCCGACGCGGGCATGCCGGGTATCTCCGATCCCGGCGAGGCGCTGATTCAGGCCTGCATCGCGAATAACCTGCCCTACAGCGTGCTGCCCGGCGCGTCCGCCGTGCTCATGGCGGCGGTGATGAGCGGGCTTCCCGTTTTGCCGTTTACGTTTTTCGGGTTTTTCCCGCGCGAAAAGAAGGAGCAGCGGGCGTTGTTCGATCGGCTGAAACATCTCGACCATCTTGCTGTTTTTTACGAAAGTCCCAACCGCGCGGACGCGACGCTCAAGCTCCTACACGAAACGTTTGGCAACCTCGACGCGGCGCTTATGCGCGAGCTGACCAAGCTGCATGAGGAGGTTGCCCGCGGAACACTGGGCGAGCTATCCGTACGCTATGCCGAAAACGATCCGCGCGGGGAATGCGTGCTCTGCGTGCTGTTTCGCGCCGGCGCGGAAGAATCCGCCGCGCCCGGTTTGGAAGCGACGCTGACACGCCTGCTGAAAGACGGCTCCTCCGTCCGCGACGCAGCCGCCGAAGCGGCAAGCCTCTGCGGGGTGCCAAAAAAGGAAGCCTACGCGAAGGCGCTGGAACTGACATCCAACTTCGTCAAATAAGTAAACCCGCCTTTCGGCGGGCAGTACAGCCGGAATATTCCGTTTTTTTATATTCCCATTTCCGCCTTGACGGCGGCGAAGGCCGAGACCGCAAAGTCGAGGTCTTTTTTCGTATGCGCGGCGGAAACCTGCGTGCGGATGCGCGCCTTGCCCATTGGCACCACCGGATAGAAGAACCCGACGACGTAGACCCCGTGTTCCAACATCTTTGCCGCAAACTCCTGCGCGACTTTCGCGTCGTAGAGCATGACCGGTACGATGGGGTGCTCGCTTTTGGGCACATCGAACCCCAGCTTACCCAGTTCGGCGCGGAAGCAGCGTGTGTTCTCGTGCAGCCGGTCCCGCAGATCGGTGGATTCCTCCAGCAGATCGAGCACCTTTAAACTCGCGGCGCAGATCGCGGGGGCAACGGTGTTGCTGAATAGATATGGCCGCGAGCGCTGGCGCAGCAGATCGACAATCTCTTTCTTTGCCGCCGTGTACCCGCCGGACGCGCCGCCAAGCGCCTTGCCCAGCGTTCCGGTGATGATGTCCACGCGTCCCATCACGCCGCAGTACTCGTGCGTTCCGCGCCCGTGATCCCCCATGAAACCCACCGCGTGGCTGTCATCCACCATAACGAGCGCACCGTATTCCTCCGCCAGATCACAGATGGCGGAGAGGTTTGCGATGTAGCCGTCCATGGAAAACACGCCGTCCGTGGCAATGAGCTTGATCCGCGCGCCTTTCGCCGCCTCCAGCTGCTCCCGCAGGCTCACCATGTCGTTGTTCTTATAGCGGAAGCGCGCGGCCTTGCAGAGGCGAACGCCGTCTATGATGCTCGCGTGGTTCAGTTCGTCCGAAATGACCGCGTCCGCGTCCGTCAGCAGCGTTTCAAACAAACCGCCGTTTGCGTCGAAGCAGGAACTGTAGAGAATTGCGTCCTCCATGCCCAGGAACCCCGCAATGCGCCGTTCCAGTTCCTTATGGATGGCCTGCGTGCCGCAGATGAAGCGCACGGAGGAGAGCCCGTAGCCCCACTCGTCGTAGGCGGCCTTCGCCGCGGCAATGACTTCCGCGTTGTCCGCTAGCCCCAGATAGTTATTCGCGCAAAGGTTCAGCACGCCCTTGGTTTTCGTCGTGTCGATCTTCGCGCCCTGCGGCGTGGTGATAATCCGCTCCTCTTTATATGTGCTTGCCGCGCGGATTTCTTCGAGTGTTGTTCGATAGATATCGTATGCCGGTTTGCTCATCTTTGCTCCTCCATCCAGTTCAGAACCACCTTGCCGGATTGTCCGCTGTTCATCACGGCAAATGCTTCCTCAAATTCCGTGTAGTGGTAACGGTGCGTCAGCACGGGCGAAAGATCCAGCCCCGCCTCCACCATCGCCATCATCTTATACCAGGTTTCATACATCTTTCGCCCGTAAACGCCCTGCAGCGTCAGGCCTTTGAAGATGATGTCGTTCCAGTCAACAACCGTTCCCGGACCCGCGATGCCGAGCAGCGCAACCTTGCCGCCGTTTCGCATGAGCTTGAGCATCTGGTTGAGCGCCGCGCCGTTTCCGCTCATTTCGCAGCCAACGTCGAAGCCCTCCACGATGTGCAGCTCCTTCATCGCGTCCTCCACCGTCTGTGTCTTGAGGTTGACGGCGGCGGACGCTCCCATCTTTCGCGCCAGATCGAGGCGATAGTCGTTCACGTCCGTAATCACGATGCGCCGCGCGCCGTTCTGGCGGCAGATGCCGACCGCCATAATGCCGATTGGCCCTGCGCCGGTGATCAGCACATCCTCTCCCGTTACGTCGAACATCGTCGCCGTATGGCAGGCGTTGCCGTATGCGTCGTAAAACGAAACGATCTCCTCCGGCGTCGTGGACGGAACGGCGATCACATTCGTTTCCGGAATGCAGAGGTATTCCGCAAACGCGCCGTCGCGGTTGACGCCGACGCCCTTGGTGAACTTGCACCAGTGCCCGTTTCCCGCGCGGCAGTTGCGGCAGTGCCCGCAGACGATGTGCCCTTCGCCGGTGACAATCTGGCCGACCCGGTAGTCGTCCACGCCGGGACCGAGCGCGGCGATTTCGCCGACATACTCATGGCCAATCGTCATGGGCGGCACGATTGTTTTCTGGCTCCAGGCGTCCCAGTTGTAAATGTGTACATCCGTTCCGCAGATGGCGGTCTTATGGATTTTAATCAAAACTTCGCCGATTTGCGGCACGGGGGTCTTCACCTGTTTGAGCGTCAGCCCCTTGTCCGCCGTCTCCTTGACGAGCGCGTTCATATAAGCAGGAATCATGGGATCCTCCCTCCTGAAAATAGGCCGATTTGCGTAACTAAAATGTATATGTCCAACTAAACTTTAGCGTTTTTCAGCTATAATTTCAATGCATCCGAAACAATATAAAATCCGCACCCGCAGAAGGAAACCCGCCCGCCGGCGTTTCTTCCGATGGGCGGGTTTGCTGAAAAACTAGATTCCGCTCTTTGCCGCAAGGGTTTCCAGCGCGGCGTTCGTTTCCGCGTCGTCGAAGCAATACAGCAGTTTCGTATAGCCCGCGCGAAGCTTACAAACTTCCTGCGCAATGGGTTTGCCGCGCAGAATGCAGTCCGCCATGAGGTTGGCGAGGGTTTCGAACTCTTTTGGCCCAAAGCCGAAGCGCGTCATTTCGGAGACGCCGAGGCGAAGCGCGCCGCTCGCGGTAAAACCCTCTTCCTCCGGTGTCGCCTGATAGTTGACGACGACGTTGTTTTCCTCCAGCCGTTCGGCGATTTCCGGCCCCGTGCCGTACCCGGTTTTCACGATGACCTGATGCGTTTCGGTATAGCCGATTGCCGGATCGCCCGCAACGTCCAGCCCCGCCGCCTTCAGGCTCCGCGCAAAGGACTTTGCGTTGGCCACGACGTTCTTCTGGTACACGTCGCCGAATTCGTTCATCTCATAGGCCGCCATCAAAAGCCCAAGCAGCGTGCCAAGGTGGTGGTTTGATACCGCGCCGGGGAACGCGCGCGTCTGGATTGTCTTCCAGAGGTCGTACTTCAGCTCGTCTTCCTGGTAGTTGACCGCGATCACACCGCGCTGCGGGCCGAAGAACGTCTTATGCGTCGAACCGGTGACGATCTCCGCGCCTTCCGCAAACGGCTGCTGAAAATGCGGGCCGACGAGGCCGAGTACATGCGCCATGTCGTACATAATCGTAGTCGGGATCTTCTGCTCGTCCACAAACGCGCGGATCTCGCAGACAGGCTCCTTGTGCAGCACCATCGATTTGCCAAAGATAATAAACTCCGGCCGGTATCGCTCGATGACCTTCTTGGTCTCCTCGACGTCGATCTTAAAGAGGTTCTCCCGCAGCACGGGGAAGTTGACCACCGCCGGACGCTCCGTTGCGGGATCGACCGCCACATAGTCGTGCAGCGCGCCCATCGGCTGGGCGCTGAGGTGCCCGCCCTTGATGATGTGGTTGTTCAGAATATAGCCGAGCCGCTGCGGGGTCTGTTTGCGGTTGAGGCGGTTTTTGTAGTCCATCAGCGCGGAGAAAACGGTCGTGTTGCTCATCTGTCCGCTGATGACGCGCGCCTCCACCTCCGTGCAGCCGAAGTACCTGCGCAGTTCGGCGACGAGCGCGCGCTCCACCTCGTCGATAAACTTCGTGCCCTGATAGTAGAACACCTCGTTGTCGTAGAACGACGCGGTCTTTTTATGCTCCGCATAGCGGAAGCTCGGATCGCTGCCGGAAAGCAGCCGCACCGCACGAGAAGCAGTCATTTCACTCGGAATCAGGTTGACGCACTGCTCCTGCCGCCAGATGTGGTTCTCTGCCGCCTTATTCAGTAAATTGAGAGCGCTGAGTGGCAGGTTGCCGGAAGGCGCCTGCTCCGGCTCCTCCGGCGCGTCCACAACGATGGGCCGCGCATACGGCGGCGCGTCCGAACGCAGGTGCCAGGCGGGCACCACGGCGCTGATGCGGCTGCCGCGAATATCGACCTCGACGGCGTCGTCCGTCAGCACATCCGAATCCAGCAGCGCAAGGCCGATGGAGCGCATCGCCCGCTGATCGGTAAACGTCTCGAGCAGGCTGCCCTGGCGCTCTACCACGTAGCGCGGAATCATGGTTCCGCTCGTAACATAGCCGATCTCTTTCCCGTCTTTGAAAACGGGAAAGCCCGCGCGGAGCACCCCCCTGCCCGTCAGCGCGATGGGTCTTATCCGGCGCGGCAATACGCCCAAATCGGAAAAATCTCGGTTGAGAATACGGCTGCTCGCGGCAAACTGCGCTTCCAGCGGCGCACGCCCGATCATGCCCTTCTTCTCTTCGGCAAAGCTCACGGCAAAGCGCGCGAGCGAGATGGCAAAGACCGGAATCTCGTTTCCGTCCTTGTCCTGCCCCAGTTCATGCCCGTAGAGCGGCAGCGCCGCCTCCATGCGCAGGGTGTCCCGCGCGCCGAGGCCGATAGGCTTCGCGCCGCGCTTGACTAACTCGTCCCAAAGGAACAAACCATCCTCGCGCAGGGCGAAGATTTCGTAACCCACGGGCTCGCCCGTATATCCCGTTTTCGCGATATGCGCAGACTTTCCGCAGAGCTTGACGGTACCGAGCGCGTTCTTCACCGGCTCGGTCAGAAACGCGCCGTTCGCCATATCGCTCAGGATTTCCTTCGACTTCGGCCCCTGCACGGAAAGCAGGGCTACCGCTTCGGACTTGTTTTCCATCTGCGCGTCAAAGGCTTTGATCTCACGGGTCAGGTGCGCCCAGTCCTTCTCGGCATTCGCCGCGTTGACGACCAGAATATACGCGTCCTCGACGAAGCGATAGAGATACGCGTCGTCAATCGCCCCGCCGTTTTCGTTCGGGATGATTGCATACTGCGCCTGATCGACCTCGAGCGCGGAGACGTTGCTCGTCAGCACATGCTGCAAAAAAGCCTTCGCGCCCTTGCCGGTGATGCGGAAGCGTCCCATATGGCTCACATCGAAGAGCCCGCAGCCGCTGCGCGTCGCCAGATGCTCCTCGACGATACCGCCGGGGTATTGAATCGGCATTTCCCAGCCGCCAAAGTCCACCATGGTCGCGCCCGCCGCAACGTGGCGCTCGTAGAATAACGTTCGTTTTAGTTCGCTCATTTTGCAGCCTCCATAAAGTCATAGCGCAGGATGGGGTTGCGCGCTGCGCCGACCTCGTCCGGCCGGCCGATGGGAGTCGTCACGGGAGCGGCGTGCAGCGCCTCCGGTTCCGTTTTGGCGCGCGCAAGAATCGACTTTACCGCGCTTGCCGCCGCGTCGAGCGTCTCTTTGCCCTCCGTCTCGGTGGGTTCGAACATGAGCGCTTCGTGGACGATCAGCGGAAAATACATCGTCGGCGGGTGCATACCCGCGTCGATCAGCGACTTGGCAACGTCCATTGCACTCACGCCCGTTTCTTTCTTGAGCGCTTCCAGCGAAACAACGAACTCATGCATGCAGAAGCCCTCGTTTGCGGCGGGCAGCTCGCCTTCCAGCAGCACGCGCAGATAGTTTGCGTTCAACACGGCGGTTTCGCTCGCTTCCTGTAACCCGTCGCCGCCCAGCATTGTGATGTAGGTCAGCGCGCGGAGCACGACGAGAAAATTGCCGTAGAACGATTTCATCCGCCCGATGCTCTGCTCCGGATCAAGCAAGCCGATTGAGCCGTCCGCGTTCCGAACAGGCAGGCGGTTCGGCAGGAACGGCGCGAGAATGACCTTGCAGCCCACCGCGCCCGCGCCGGGGCCGACGCCGCCGTGCGGCGTAGAGAAGGTCTTGTGCAGGTTGAGATGCACAACGTCAAAGCCCATGTCGCCGGGGCGCGCCGCGCCCATAATCGCGTTCATGTTCGCGCCGTCGTAGTAGCAAAGCCCGCCCGCGTCGTGGACGATCTTCGTGATTTCGAGAATGTTCTTGTCGAAGATGCCGAGCGTGTTCGGGTTCGTCAGCATCAGCCCGGCGGTGTCGGGACCGACATTCGCGCAAAGCGCGGAGAGATCCACCGTTCCGTCCGGTGCGGAGGGAATGTTGACCACCGTATAACCCGCCATGCTCGCGGTCGCGGGGTTTGTTCCGTGCGCGGAGTCCGGCACGATGATCTTCTTGCGCGCGCAATCCCCGCGCGACTCATGATACCGCTTGATCAAAAGAATGCCTGTGAATTCGCCGTGCGCGCCCGCCGCTGGCTGGAAGGTCATCTCATCCATGCCGACGAGCGTGCAGAGCCGTTCTTTTGCGTAAACGAGCACCTCCAGCGCACCCTGCGCCGTTTCTGCGGGCTGCAGCGGGTGAATGCCGGTGAATCCCTCCAGCGAAGCGACCTGTTCATTCAGGGCGGGGTTGTATTTCATCGTGCAGGAGCCGAGCGGGTAAAACCCGTCGTTGACTCCATAGACCTGCTGCTCCAGCTCGGAATAATGGCGGCTGACGTCGATTTCGCTCAGCTCCGGCAGGCGGAGCGGCGCTTTTCGGAGCAGCGCGCCGTCCAACCTGGCGGAAGGCACGGCGGTCTTCGGGATCAAAACGCCTCTTCTCCCCGCAACGCTGCGTTCAAACGAAAGCTTCATGCGATCGCCTCCTTTACCGCCGAAATCAGCGCATCCATCTGCGCCCTGGTGTTGCGCTCCGTCGCGCACCAGAGAATACCGCCCTCAACGGGCAGGCCGCCGAGGATGTTTTTTTGTTCCAGCAAACGAAGCACATTCTGAGCCGAAACGGGTGTTTTCGTCACGAATTCGTGGAAGAACGGCGCGCCGGGGTATGCAAGCTCAAAGCCTTTTATTTTGCCCAGTTCGTCTGCCAGGTAGTGCGCGTTATCATAGCAGGCGCGGGCAACCTCCCGCATGCCCTGCGGCCCCATGGCCGAGCAATATGCCGCTGCGGTCAGCGCGCAGAGCGCCTGATTCGAGCAGATGTTGCTGCTTGCCTTTTCGCGGCGGATGTGCTGCTCGCGCGCCTGGAGCGTCAGCACAAAGCAGCGCCGCCCCTGCGCGTCCGCAGTCTGTCCAACGATGCGCCCCGGCAGTTTACGGATCATGTCCTGCTTACAGGCCATAAACCCGAGGTAAGGTCCGCCAAAGCTCAGCGGAATGCCGAGAGGCTGCCCGTCGCCAATGGCGACGTCCGCGCCCAGCTCGGCGGGGCTAAGCAACAGCGCCATCGCGACGGGGTTCATGCTCAGCACGAGCTTTGCGCCCGCTGCATGGACGAGTTCGGCAATCGCGAAAACGTCCTCGACTACGCCAAAGTAGTTCGGCGACTGGAGAATCAGGCTGGCGACGCCGTCGTCCAGCGCAGTCTTCAGCGCGTTAAGATCGAGCCTGCCGCCGTTATTCGGCAGCACGGCGCAGGGCGCGTCCGCACCGTAACAGTAGGTTTGAACGGTCTCCATCGCGTCCGGATGCAGCCCGCCCGCGAGCAGCGTCTTCGTGCGGCTGCGCTCGCGGCACATGGCGGCGGCTTCCGCCGCGGCGGTGGCCCCGTCGTAGACCGAGGCGTTTCCCGCACTCATGCCGGTCAGTTCGCAAAAAATCGTCTGATACTCGAAGATCGTTTGCAGGATTCCCTGGCTGATCTCCGGCTGGTAGGGGGTATATGCGGTGACAAATGCTTCCTTCGCCGCAATCCGGCTGACCACAGCGGGGATATGGTGCCAGTAGGCGCCCGCGCCGCGGAAGATCGCGCCAAACACGTGATTCTTGTTCGCGAGCGCTTTCATTTGATCAAGCGCTTCAAATTCGGAGACCCCGTTTGGCATGGACGCGACGGCCTCAACGGCTTTTTGCCGCATTTGCGCGGGAATATCCGCGTACAGCTCGCCGACGGACGACACGCCGACGGCGCGCATCATTTCGGCTCGCTGGTTTTCGGTGGATGGCAGAAAATTGCCCAAAGCAACTCCTCCTGTTCTTATACTAAAAAATGGATAAGCAGACAAAGAACCTCCCCTGCGGGAGGCTTTGTGTTCGGTTATGCGTGTTCGCAGAAGGCCTTGTACGCGTCGGCGTCCATGAGTTCGGCGGTAGCAAAAACGCCTGTAACCTCGATGAGCCATGCGCCGTATGGATCGGCATTGATTGATTCCGGTGCGGAAGCGAGCGCTTCGTTCACGGCGGACACCTTGCCGGAGACGGGGCTGAGCACTTCGGAGACGGCCTTGACGCTCTCCACATCGCCAAGGGAGGATTCCGCGGTGACCGCGTCGCCCGCCTTCGGCAGGTCGATGAAGACGATGTCGCCAAGCGAATGCTGCGCAAAGTCGCTCAGACCGATCCGATAGGTTCCGTTGCCCAGGTCAAGCAACCATTCGTGAGACTGGGTATACTTGCGGTCGTTGAGAAGATTCATGTTGTTTCCCTCCAGATGTTTGAATTTTGAAAAACAAAAAGAGACGCGCGAACAACGTCGCGCGCCCCGTATCTGAACCTGAAAGATTCTTCCGCAATTCATTTGCCTTGCCTGAATTGCGAAATTGCCTCGTCGGTGCCGAACCATTCGGCTTTCCGAAGCTTCGTCGTGTACCGGTCCTTTTGCCTGAGAGTTTGTTGCGCAATCCCCTTCGGCGCTATCCGTGAAGATAGTCTCTCCCGATGCCGTCATCCGAATATTCACTTTTTACGTGGTTAGTGTATCGTATTTTCAAGGGGGTGTCAACGAAAAATCACACGTGTGCGGTTAAGCATTCGTAACGCCCATGTTTCATCCGTCTCAGCGGCAGACGGAGGTTCTGAATTTTCTTTACCAGTACTGCTGGAACTTGCGGACGTTCTCCTGATGCTCCTCGTAGGTCTTGGCAAAGATCAGTTCGTGCGTCTCCGCCGGATTCTGGTTGCAGAAGTAGAGGTACCCCTCGGAAACAAAGGTCTCGTTCGGATAGAGCGCCGCTTCGATGGCCGCCTTGCCGGGGTTGCTGACGGGGCCAACGGGCAGGCCGTTGAATTTGTAGGTGTTGTAGAGCGAATCCGTCTCCCGTTCCGCGTCCGTAAACGTATACTTCGTCATTCCAAGCACATACGACAGGCTCGCGCAGCTTTGTAGCGGCATATCCTGGTCAAGACGGTTATGGAACACCGCGGACACTTTAGCAAAGTCGTCCGGCGCTTGCGCCTCGCGTTCAATCAGCGATGCAAGCGTCACCACCTGATCCATCGTCATGCCGAGTTCCTGCGCGCGGGTTAAGTACTCTTCCGAAAATACGTCGTTGAACCGGTTGAGCATCTTGATCAGGATCGTCTCCACGCTCGCATCCGCATACACTTCGTAGGTATCCGGAAAGAGATACCCCTCCAGCAGATAGGCGCGCGATTCCACGTGTTCCGTCGCGGCGGCGGCGCTGATAAACGCAAAACTCTGGAACGCGTCTCCCGTTTTTACCGCGTCAAGCAGCTGGGTTTCGCTCGTGATCAGCCCTTTCTCCAGCAGCACCTTCGCAATGCCGGCAACCGTATATCCTTCCGGTATGGTAAACTTGACCGTAGCCTTTGGCGGATTTCCCTCGCAGAGCTCCTCGACAATCTGTTTGATACTCATGTTTTTGCTCAGGATATAGGTACCCGCCTGCAGGCTGTTTGCCTTGCCGACGAAATCAACATAAACCTTAAAGGCCGCGGTACTGGAGATTAACCCCTCCTGATCGTAGCCGCACGCGCCGTAAAGGATCCGCGCAATGCTGCTTGCCGACGAGGAAGCGGGTATGGTGATCTCAATGGGCGTCGCGTCGTTTTGATCGACAGGCTCAATATAGTTCGACAGCACATAATTTACCGTTGCGCGCGCAATGAAAAATACCACGACGAGACTGACGCCAAGCACCACCGCCGGGCGGATCGTCAGCCAAAGACGCAAAAGGCGCTTTTGCTGTCTTGTCATTCGTTTTTCAGGTCTGGAATCGATTGGCATGGCTGTTTTTTATTTCTCCATTTTCGTTTGGGCAGCGAAGTCCGATCTCGCGGCCCGGTTATGATTCGAGCGCGCCGAGATCGATTTCCACCGCCTCGGCAAGGATTTTATACACGTCCCCCAGCATACGCTTGAGGCGGAACTCCGCCAGCAGGTAGGCGGAGGCGTCCCGGTCAAACTGCAGCAGTTCGCCGATCTTCTGCAACTTTTGCATCGACTCGCCTCCGCGGTCTCCGGAGATCATGGCCGCCTGCGATAGGATCTGTAAGCGGTTATACTCTTCGATGAGCGAGCGCGTCGTCGCATTCTCCATGGCTCTTGCCTTTGCGGCGGAAAACTCGCGGTATTCCACGCTGTTTTTCAGTTCGCCCGCGAGAAGCTTTGCCGTATCGTAAACCATATTTTTCTCCCCGTTAAATTTCGATGACGATCGGCAGAATCATCGGCGTGCGCTTCGTCTTGTTTTTCAAAAAGGATTTCAGCGTGTTGCGGATGCCGCTCTTGATGTTCCCGAAATCGCTGCGATCCGCTCCTTCAAACTTTCGCGTCTCCCGCACCAGCATAGCCTTGGTTTCGGCGATTAAATCATCCGACTCGCGCATATACACAAACCCGCGGGAAATAATCTCCGGTGCGGCAACCATACGACCCGTTTCGCAGTCGATCGTCAGAACGGCAACAACAAGCCCGTCCTGCGAAAGAATCTTCCGGTCCTTAAGCACGACATCGTCAATATCTCCAATGCCGTCCACCATGACGCTGCCGGAAGGCACGTTCTCTGCCTTTCGGCCTTTTTTCACCGTCAGTTCAATGACGTCCCCGCACTCCGCAACAAAGATATCCTCGGGTAATACGCCCATCTCTTCCGCAAGCTGCCCGTGCATAAACAGATGCCGGTACTCGCCGTGAACCGGGATGAAATATTTCGGTTTCGTCAGCTCCATCATCAGCCTTAGCTCCTCGCGGCAGGCGTGGCCGGAAACATGGACGTCCGCCATACGGTTGTAGACGACCTGCGCGCCTTTTTGGTAGAGCTGGTTGATTACGCGGGAAACGTCCCGCTCGTTGCCGGGAATGGCCGAAGCGGAGATAATGACCAAGTCGCCCTTGCCAATGTTGAGTTTATGCGTTGCGGTTGCCATTCGAAACAGCCCACTCATCGGTTCGCCCTGGCTGCCGGTGGTAATCACGCAAACCTGATCGTCGCGGTAGCGCTTGAGCTGCTCTACCTTAACGATGTTCTCCGCCGGAATCTTCAAATACCCAAGCCTGCCGGCAATCTGCACCACCTGCTCCATGCTGCGCCCTTGAAAGCAGAGCACGCGCCCATGCGCAATGGCGCAATCGGCTACCTGCTGAATGCGGTATACGTTGCTCGCAAACGAGGCAACGATGACGCGCCCCGCGGCAATATTGAAATAGTGTTCAAACGTCGGCCCGATTTCGCGTTCGCTCTGCGTATAGCCGGGGCTTTCGATGTTCGTGCTGTCGCTCATGAGCGCGAGTACGCCGCGTGAACCGTAGTATGCAAAGCGGTTGATATCGATCGGCTCTCCGTCGATCGGCGTAAAATCCACCTTAAAGTCGCCCGTGTGGATTACCGTTCCAATCGGCGTGTTGATCGCCAGCGCAACCGCGCCTGCAATCGAGTGTCCGGTTTTGATAAACTCCACCTTGAAGCAGCCGAGGTCAACATGGTCGCCGGGTTTCACAACGTTGAGCTGATCGCTCGCAACGCGCGCCTCCTCGAGCTTATGCTCGATCAACGCAATCGTAAAGGCGGTTCCGTACACCGGAACATGGAACTCCTTGAGCGCATAGGGCAGCGCGCCAATGTGGTCCTCATGTCCGTGCGTAATGAAAAAGCCCTTCAGTTTCTGTCTGTTTTCCTCCAGATACTGCATATCCGGGATGACCACGTCGATTCCCGGCATATCGTCGTCCGGAAAAATCAGTCCGCAATCGACAACGACCATATCGCCGTTGTACTCGAGTACGGTCATGTTTTTCCCGATCTCACCCACCCCGCCGAGCGGAATGATCTTTAATTTATTCGCCATATGTGATTTCCCCAATTTTTCTCTTCGTTTTTCCCGTTTCCCATGCGGCGCGCTCCAAGCGAAAACATCGTTCCCTCGAAATGTTTGTTCCGGATGAGCCGCCCTGCTTTGGCCGCGCAGAATACCGCGCCGCCAACTCCAGTATATGCTATTTTGATCGGTCTACCAATCGTTATTTTTACGGCTTACAAGCCGCGTCTTTCCTTCTCAACTATAAAAATCGTTGCCGCCGTAAGTTCCCACATACGTTCGCGTTCCCCAGGTTTTATCGTCATGGCCGCTGCGAAAGGACATTACATTCGAAGCCAGCAGCCGGTTCCCGCTGTTGAGCACGTCGTTGGCATAATTAATCACGCTGTCCGGAATCGTCTTGGTCAAAAAATCGCTCCGGCCCACAACGGTAAACTGGCTCTTCTGGTACACCACATCATATACCGTGCCCGGCCATTTGCTCGACTCCACGCGGTTGACAATTACGCAGAGCACCGCGCGGTAACCTTCCTCCGATTTTCCGGATTCAAAGTAAGCAACCCGGGCGGCAAGCAGAACATCCTCGCCGCTGTACGTTCCGCTGACGTTCGGCGCGGCCTGGGAAGACGTTTGCAGCGGCGTTGCGGTTGGCGCGGCCGTCGCCGCCGGAGCCGCCGTCGGCGCGGGCGTAACGGTATATGTTGTGTCCGGCGCAGCGGTTGCCTCGGGTTTCGGCGTTGCCGTCGGTTTCGCGGTCGCTTTGGCCGTCGCCTTCGGTGTTGCCGTTGCGGACGGTTTTTTCGTCGGCGTAGGTGTAGGGGCGGGCGTGGGGGTCGGGGTTGGCGTCGGCGTCGGCGGAGGCGCGGTTGGCACCGGCGTGGGCGTCAGGAGCAGCGCGGCGGTCGGTTCCGGCAGCTCGGTCGGCAGCAGGCTGATGATTTCGCCGTCCTGTGTCCGGATCGTGCCGTCCTCCTGCAGTACGCCTTCATTTGGCGAAAGCACGGTGAAAGCGTATTCCTTTGCGGATTCCGGCAAACTCTCCGCTCCGTCGTCGAACGAGACGATTTCCGGCGCAGGACTCGGTGTGGCGCGTTCCAGCGTCATGGGCTCCATCGACACCGCCTCGGCGCAGCCGAACGCGCCAAGACACGTCAGAATCATGATACAGCCGAATACGGCGTTTTTCATGCGTCGTCCCTGCACCCTCTGCCCCGCTCTCGCTTACAGAATATACTTATGGATATCGTCCTCGTGGTATTCGCTGCCAACGTGCTCGTCCACATATTCCGCGTCAATCACGAGTTCAATTTCGGGATGCTGTCCGTTTGCGTTAAACGAAATATCGTCCAGCAGGTTTTCCATAACGGTATGGAGCCTGCGCGCGCCAATGTTCTCCGTGTTTTCATTTGCCACAAACGCGTATTTCGCAATTTCGCGCAGCGCGTCCGGCGTGAAGCTGAGCTTGACTTTGTCCGCTGAAAGCAGCGCCGTGTATTGCTTTGTCACGGCGTTCTCCGGCTGGGTCAGGATCTTTTCGAAATCCTCCTGCGTGAGATCGTCCAGTTTCACACGGATCGGGAATCGCCCCTGCAGTTCCGGAATCAGGTCGCTGACCTTCGCCGTATGGAACGCGCCTGCGGCAATAAAGAGCATATAGTCCGTCTTCACCGACCCGTACTTCGTGGAAACGACGCTTCCTTCCACGATCGGCAAGATGTCGCGCTGCACGCCCTCGCGGGAAACGTCCGGCCCGCCCATTCGCTCCGCGCCCGCAATCTTGTCGATTTCATCAATAAAGATAATGCCGTCCTGCTCTGCGCGCTGCAGGGCTTCGCGGTGCACGTCGTCCATGTCGATCCGTTTCTCGCTCTCCTGCTGGATGATCACGCGGCGCGCTTCCTTGACCGGCAGCTTCCGCTTCTTTGTTTTTTTCGGAAGCAGGTCGCCAAACATTTCGCCAATGTTGAGGTCGATGCCGGCGGCAAACATCGCGTCGTTCTTGGCGTTCTGCTCCTCGACTTCAATCTCAACCAGCTCGTTTTCCAGCCTTCCCGCGCGCAGTTCGGCCAGCACGCGCTCGCGCTCGCTGTAGCGCTTCGCTTTTTCCTCTTCGGAAGGTTCCGGTTCGCTCGCCTGCGGCTGCCCGGCGCTCAGGAGCATCTGCAGGGCGTTTTGCTGCTTGTGCTCGCGGCGCTTTGCACCCGGGAGCAGCAGTTCCGCCAGCGTCTGTTCGGCGGCGGTTTCGGCAACAAGACGTACTTCCTCCATCTTCCGGTTCATGCAGATTCGAATGGCGGCGTCCACAAGGTCGCGCACCATACTCTCCACATCCCGGCCGACATAACCGACTTCGGTATACTTTGTAGCTTCCACCTTGATGAACGGCGCATCCACCAGCTTGGCAAGGCGGCGGGCAATCTCGGTTTTGCCAACGCCCGTCGGCCCGATCATGATGATGTTCTTTGGAGTAATCTCCTCGCGCAGCTCTTCCGAAAGGCAGCTCCGGCGGTAACGGTTTCGCAGCGCGACGGCAACCGCGCGCTTTGCGCGATCCTGTCCAATAATGTATTTATCCAGCGCTTCCACGATTTCTCTCGGTGTTAACTGCATAGCGCTCAAACCTCCTCGACGGTGATGTTGCCGTTCGTAAAGATACAGATATCCCCGGCGATGCGCAGCGCCTTTTCGGCGATCTCCGGCGCGGAGAGCTCCGTGTTCGCCTTAAGCGCCTTTGCTGCGGCGAGCGCATACATACCGCCGGAACCGATGGCCGCTATGCCGTCGTCCGGGTCGATCACTTCGCCCGTACCGGAAACGATCAGCAGTTCCTCTTTGTTCGCAACGATCAGCAGCGCTTCCAGCTTATGCATGATCTTGTCGCCGCGCCAGTCCTGCGCGAGCGAGACCGCCGCGCGCGTGAGATTTCCGGAATACTGTTCGAGTTTTTTTTCGAACCGCTCGCAGAGCGAAAACGCGTCCGCTACCGATCCCGCAAAACCAACCACAACCTGGTCGTGGTAAAGCCGTTTCACTTTTTTTGCCGTTGCCTTCATAATTACGGTTTCGCTCATCGTAACCTGTCCGTCTCCGGCAACCGCGGTCCTGCCGTCCTTCTGAACGGCTATAATGGTCGTACCCCTGAGTTCCAAGCGGGTAATCCTCCTTGATGTTCGGCCGCGCAATCGGCGTTCCTTCGCCAACGATTTGCACGGGCAGGTAGATTCTACCTGTTTATCATAGTAGCACAAAGCGGGCATGTTCGCCCGCTTTCAGATATTCGTTTTCAATTCTTTCACGATTTTGAGCGCCCGCTCTGCAATTCTGCCATAGCGCTCCGTTTTTTTCCGAACTCGCTCGTTCAGCGGGTCCATAATACCGAAAGTAACGTTCATCGGCTGAAAATCGTCGCCGTTGTATTCGGAAACGTAATGCCCCAGCGAGCCGATCGCCGTCTTTGCCGTAAAATCGACCGGCTCCCGGCCGGAAAGCAGCCGCGCCATGGAAAGCGCCGCGGTAAGCCCGCTGGACGCGGACTCGACATAGCCCTCCACGCCCGTCATCTGCCCCGCAAAGTACAGGCCGGGGCATTCGCGCATCTGGTAGTCGCAGTTCAGTAGCCTTGGCGATTGCAGAAACGTGTTTCGGTGCATCACGCCGTAGCGCGCGTACTGCGCATGCTCCAGTCCGGGAATCAGGCCGAACACACGCCGCTGTTCGGAGAATTTCAGATTTGTTTGAAATCCGACCAGATTGTAGAGCGTCCCCTCGCGGTTGTCCTGCCGCAGCTGAACCACCGCGAACGGCTCTTTTCCGTCAATCTCCAGCCCGACGGGTTTCAGCGGGCCAAAGCAGAGCGTCATCTCCCCGCGCGCGGCCATTGCTTCCACCGGCATGCAGCCTTCGAACACGCGCGGCGTTTCAAAGGAATGCAGTTCGGCCGTCTCCGCCGCAATCAGCGCGCGGTAAAACGCGAAGTACTCGTCCTTCGTCATCGGGCAGTTCAGGTAGTCGTCCCCGCGCCCGTAGCGCGACGCACGGTAGACCTTGTTCAAGTCAAGTGATTCGTAGAGAACAATGGGCGCCGCCGCGTCGTAAAAATGCAGCGGTTCGCCGGTCAGCCGCGCAATATCCTCCGCCAGCGCGCCGGACGTTAAAGGTCCGCTCGCGACAATCGCGGGCGCGTCCGGTACCTTTGTGACTTCCTCGTTGTGTATGGTAATATTCGGATGGGATCGTAGGATCTGCGTGACCCGCGCGGCAAACCCCTCGCGGTCCACCGCGAGCGCGCCTCCGGCTGGAACGCGCGTTTCATCCGCTGCGCGCAGCACCAGCGAGCCGAGCAGGCGCATTTCCTCTTTTAAAAGCCCTACGGCGTTTTCAATCCGGTCGGAACGCAGCGAGTTGCTGCAGACGAGCTCGCAAAAATCATCGTTTTGATGCGCGGGGGACTTTTTTTGCGGCTTCATTTCATACAGATCCACCGCGATTTTACGCTCCGCAAGCTGAAAAGCCGCTTCACAGCCGGCAAGTCCCGCGCCGACCACGGCGACGCGCGGGCAGCTCATTCCGCTTCGACCTCTTTTTCTTCCTTCGTTTTTTTCACATTGCGGTGTATATAGCCGCACTCTTTGTTTACGCAGGCGATGTAGCTGCCGTTCTGTCCAATCTTTTGCACCATCATACCGCCGCACTGCGGGCAGGGCATCTTGGTCGGCTTGTCCCAGGAGACAAAATCGCACTCCGGATACCGTTCGCAGCCGTAGAACGCCTTGCCCCGCTTGCTCTTTCGTTTGATCAGAGCGGCGCCGCACTTGGGGCAGAGCACGTCAATCTTTTCGACAATCGCCTTCGTGTTCCGGCAGTCGGGAAAATTCGGGCAGGCAAGAAACTTGCCAAACCGCCCGATTTTATAAACCATCATGGCGCCGCACTTTTCGCATACGACGTCCGATACCTCGTCCGGTATCTTCTCCGGCGGCGCTTTTTTGAGGGCCAGCGCAACCTTCTCATGGAACGGGCCGTAAAATTTTGTCAGCACGTCCACCCAGCCGATCTTCTCGTCCTCCACCTCGTCGAGCTCGTTCTCCATCATGGCGGTAAACTGCACGTCCACGATTTCGTCAAAGTTTTCCAGCATAAAGCGGTTGACCACAAATCCCAGCTCGGTCGGCACCAGCTGTTTCTTTTCGCGCGCAATGTAGCCGCGATCCACAATGGTGGAGATCGTGGGGGAATAGGTGCTCGGACGTCCAATCCCCTTTTCTTCAAGCGCTTTTACCAGCGTCGCTTCCGTGTAGCGCGGCGGCGGCTGAGTGAATTTTTGCTCGCTGTCGATCTTTTCCGCCTTGCAGTCTTCGCCTGCCGCCAGTTCCGGCAGCGTGGTTTCCTTCTCCTGCGCGTCGTCGCGCCCCTCGGTGTAGACCACGGTAAAACCGTCGAAGATTGTGCGGATGCCGTTTGCGCGGAAGGTTGCGCCCGCGCAGTTCAGCGTCACCTGCGTTGTCGCAAACTCGGCGTCGCTCATCTGGCTTGCCAGAAAACGCTCGTACACGAGTTTATACAGCCGATACTGCTCGCTCGTGAGAAAATCCTTGATCGCGGCGGGCTCGTTTTCCACGCTTGTGGGCCGAATCGCCTCGTGCGCGTCCTGCGCGCCGGCACGACCCTTGTAGAAGTTCGGTTTCTCCGGAACGTACTTCTCGCCAAACCGTGCGGCCAGAAACGACCGGGCCGCCTGCTGCGCTTCCGTCGCAATGCGAACGGAATCCGTGCGGATATAGGAAATCAAGCCGATCGAACCCTTGCCGCCCAGCTCAATTCCCTCGTAGAGCTGCTGTGCAATCATCATGGTTCGCTTGGTCGTGAATCCCAGCTTGCGGGACGCCTCCTGCTGCAGGCTGCTCGTGGTGAACGGCGGCGCCGGATGGCGCGTTTTCACGCCTTCCTTCACGTCGGTTACCTGGAAGAGGTTATTCTCAATGCGGGCGAGCACCTCTTTCGTATCCGCCTCGTTGTGAAGATCGCGTTTGTTTCCGTTTTCGCCGTAATACTTCGCTTCAAAGCTCTTTTTGCTTGTTGTTTCGCGAAGTTTCGCGGTAATATTCCAGTATTCTTCGGGAACGAAATCCCGAATTTCCATTTCGCGGTCGCAGATGATCCGCGCCGCAACGGACTGTACGCGCCCCGCGGAAAGTCCTTTTCGCACCTTCCGCCAGAGGATCGGACTGATTTCATAGCCCACCAGGCGGTCGAGAATACGCCGCGCCTGCTGCGCGTCAACAAGGCTCATGTCGATGGGACGGACGTTCTTGATTGCGTTTTTCACCGCGCTGGAAGTAATCTCGTTGAACACGATGCGGCATTTGCTCTTTTCGTCGAGTTTAAGCACCTGTGCCAGATGCCAGCTGATCGCTTCCCCTTCGCGGTCAGGGTCGGTCGCGAGAATGACTTTCCCCGCCGCCTTTGCTTCCTTGCGGATACGCTCCAGCACATCCCCGCGCCCGCGAAGCGTAATGTATTTCGGCGCGAAGCCTTTGTCGATCTGCACGCCGATCTGACTCTTGGGCAGATCGCGCACATGACCGTTTGAAGCCACTACCTTATATTGATTCCCCAGAAATTTTCCGATCGTTTTCGCTTTTGCTGGCGACTCCACGATCACAAGGGTATCCGACATTCTATGTTCCTCCCGCCGGTCATTCTTCCGTTATCACGGCCTGGCACGTGTCCAATACGTACCATCTGCCCGGCAACTGCTTCATTATTCCCAAAAACTGCAATTCTGTCAAGCATGAATTCAGTGCGCCAACCGGCATATCCAGCGTTTCGCAGAGTTCGTCGAAGCTCATTTCCCCCTGTTCAAGCAAGGCGCAGACGCGCATTTGCGCTTCCGTCAGCGTAGAAGCGGGGATTCGTACCACCTCCGGCCGGGGTTCGGCGGGCACATGCAGGCAAGCGAATTCGCCAAGCACATCCTCCGTGGAAAACACCGGTTTTGCCTCACCGCGCGCAATCATACCATTGGGTCCAACGCTCATGACGTCTCCGATTCGCCCGGGCACAGCGAACACCTCGCGCCCCTGGTCGTGCGCGCAGCTCACGGTAATGGACGTGCCGCTCCGCTCGGCCGCTTCGATAACGAGCGTTCCGTGCGCCATGCCGCTCATCACGCGGTTCCGAACCGGAAAATGAAAACGCTCCGCCCGAGAACCCGGCAGAAATTCGGATACCACCGCGCCGCGCTCCCGGATTTCGTCGTACAGTTTTTCATTCGCGCGCGGGTAGACGACGTCCACGCCGCATCCCAGCACGGCAATGGTTGCGCAATCCCGGGTTGCGCTGTCCAGTGCGCCTCGCGCCGCCGCGGCGTCCACCCCCTCCGCCATGCCGGAAACGATCAGCGCGCCCGCGCCCGCCAGCTCTTTTCCAAACCGCTTCGCCATTTCCAGGCCGTACTTTGTGGGGTGGCGCGAACCGACAATCGCGATGCTCAGCTCCGGGTCGGGCTCGATTCTTCCAATATAATAAAGCACGCTCGGCGGGTCTTTGATCTCGCCGAGCAGTTTGGGATAATTTCGTTCGCCTGGGTAGGTAAAATAGATGTTCTTCTTACTGAGCCGCTCGCAGAACGCATCCAGAAAGCCGGGATTTGCCGCTTCCGCCAAACGCGTTTGCACCCGCTCGTTCCAGCCGGAAAAGTCCGCGCTGTGTCTTATAAATGCGGCAAATGCCTCTTCGAGACTGGGAAAGGCGCTTGCTATCTTTTTAAATGCGCGCGCGTTATATTCCACCGCATAATTGAGCCAAAGGCGCGCACGTTCTTCTTCGTTTGGCGTTTGCATGGCGGTTACGCGTCCCTTCCGTTTTGGTCGAGACTGCGGTACTGGATGGCCTCCGCGTAATGTTCGAGACGGATCTTCTCCGCGCCCTCCACGTCCGCAATGGTTCGCGCAACCTTCAGAATGCGCTGATACGCGCGGGCGGAAAGCTTGAGCTGTGCATAGGCGCGGGAAAGCAATTGTTCGGAGGCTTCGTCCGGCGCGCAATACTGCTTGATTAGCTTGGTATTCATCTGCGCGTTCAGAAGGATTCCATCCTGCCGGAAGCGCTCCCGCTGGCGGGCGCGCGCCGCTTCCACGCGTGTGCGAACCATGGCGGAAGGTTCGCCCGCCGCTTTTTCGGATAGTTCCAGAAAGCCGACCTCCGGCATCTCGATCTGAAGATCGATCCGGTCCATCAACGGTCCGCTGATGCGCCCCCGGTACCGCTCAATCTGCGATTTTGCGCAGCGGCAGGGATGAATCCGCGAACCGTAGTTACCGCACGGGCAAGGATTCATCGCCGCAACGAGTACGAACTCCGCCGGATACGTCGCCGTTGCCGCCGCGCGGCTGACGGTGATAAACCCGTCCTCCAGCGGCTGGCGCAGCGCTTCCAGAACGTCGTGCCGGAACTCCGGCAGTTCGTCCAGAAAGAGCACGCCATAGTGCGCAAGGCTGATTTCGCCCGGCATGGCGCGGTTGCCTCCGCCAACGAGCGCGGCGCTTGAAGCGCCGTGATGCGGCGCGCGAAACGGGCGCTCGCGGATCATACCCCGACCCTTCGTTGCGCCCGTAATGGAATGTATTTTTGTAATTTCGAGGGACTCTTCGTAGGTCAGCTGCGGCAAAATGGACGGGATGGCGCGCGCAAGCATGGTTTTTCCCGCGCCGGGTGTGCCGATGAGCAGAATGTTATGCCCGCCCGCAATCGCAATTTCCGCTGCGCGTTTCGCGCCCTGCTGCCCTTTGATTTCGGAAAAATCTGTGGCATACCGCGTTTCGCCGCTTTGCCAGCACTCGGTCGGCCGGGGCGTGATTTCCGCTTCCCCGCGCACATGCCCGCAAAGCGTCGCCAGCGACGCAACAGGCAGTATGGAAACGCCCTCGACATAAGCCGCTTCCTCCGCGTTTCCTTCCGGAACCGCGAAGACGGTTTCCCCCTGCGAAAACGCGTCGATCACCATCGGCAATACACCCGCAATCGCGCGGACGCCGCCGTCCAGTCCCAGTTCGCCGAACGTGACGAACTCCAGTTTCGGGCGCGCGCCGAGCTGGCCGGATGCCGCGAGGATGGAGAGCGCAACGGGCAGGTCGTAGACCGCGCCTTCCTTGCGCATATCCGCAGGTGCCAGGTTAACCGTAATCCGCGCCGCCGGAAAAACGTACCCCGCGTTCTTGATCGCCGCGCGAACGCGCTCGCGGGATTCCTTGACCGCCGCGTCCGGCAAGCCGACGATTTCAAATGCGGGCAGGCCGTTTGCAATGTCGGTTTCCACCTGAACGCCAAATCCGCCAATTCCGTTGAGCCCGTGACTTTTCACGCGAGATAGCATGCGATCCTGTTTCCTTCCGTCATTCTCCGTCTTCGGCAAGGCGCGCTCACGCAAAGCCGCCGGGCGATCCGGTTACGCACCGATTCTAGATTGATTCGTGGCGCGCCATCCGCGCGCGTTACCTGATTTCGGAGGAAGCTTCTTGCGATACTACCACCGGTTTTTTCTTGAATACAAACAGGCGGTTGCCTAGGTAGTTCACCACAATGGCAAAGAACGTCGCAATCAGTTTGTCCACCGTATCGCCTTTTATGAAACCGGAAAGCACCGCCGGCATCCAACCGGCGGCCCATTCGTTCGTCATGCCGAGTACATCGCGGCAGAGCCAGATGACCCCGAGCGACACGCCGAGCGACGCAAGATTGACAACGACGAACAGCGCGATTTCGCGAAACGAGCGCGTCCGCTGTTCGCGAAACGTCCAGTTGCTGTTCCAAAGATAGCTGTTGACGATTCCGCAGGTATAGCCAATCACCTGCGCCAGGTAGACCCACCCCAGCAGCAAGTTCAGCGCCTGAAACACCGCAAAGTCCACCAGCGTGTTCAATACGCCGACAATGGCGAATTTTACGATTTGCCAGATTGTTTTTTTCGTTTCGTTGTTATGCTCCATACATCAACTTTCCTCCGGGTATTTTCGAGAGAAACGCGGCCCACTCGGGCGAAACCGGCAAGCCCGACAAACCGGGATACAGCAGAATGAAAAACAGCAGCGCAAACCCGACCCAAACCCATTTGAGGAAGTTCGCATCGCGGCAGCGCTTCTCCAGCAATTGCAGCGCATAGACCGTCGCCATTAGAATAAATGGAACCGTCGCAAAGAAATGGTAGATAAACGTGCAGCGCGGCACGAGTACCCAGGGCAGATAGTTTGCCAGAACACCCGCGCAGAAAATCTGCATCGCGCGGTCCGGCGCAATTTTCTTGCTTACCCTCAGCCCCAGCAGTGTGAACGCGCCAATGGTGGATACCCACCAGACGGCCGGATTGCCGGAAGCGCTCATGGTGGAAATCTTCGTCTGGCTGGTATAGCTATTGAAATAGTACCACATCGGCTTGACCGTGAACGGCCAGGAATACCAGTTGGATTGATACGGATGCGTGGCATTCAGATGCGAATGGTAGTCGTACATGAAGGTTTGGTACTTCCAGAACGTGTCCAGCATACCTTTGAAATGGTATTCCGCGTTCTGGCCGGACTCATAGATATAATACGGCGTATAGGAAGCAAAGTAAATGACAATCGGAACGGCAACAAAGAACAACGCGCACCAGAGCACCGTCTCCAGGCAGCTCTGCCAGAAACCGGAAACGCGTGTCCGCTCCGCCTCGCTTCCCTGCGCGTTGACACGCGCATATTCCAGGTAGCGCGCAATCAGGGAACCGAACAGCAGTATGGCGAGCCCCGCGCCGGCATAGATACTGGTCCATTTGCAGGCGGCGCCAATCCCAAAGAAAAGGCCGGAGAGCGCCAGCGGTTTCAGCGTCATCTTCACTCCGTCCACAAAGAAGTTCATCGTAATATACTGGTACATGTAGTAGTACATCAGCAGGATGAAAAAGACCGAATACACGTCGATTGTCGCGATGCGTGTTTGCGTAAAGTGCATGAAATCAAACGCAAACAGCGTGGTCAGCACGAGCGCATAGTTCGAATCCTTGAACAGACGCTTGCCAAACGCATAGAGCACGGGCAGCATGCCGATTCCGAACAGCGCGCCGACCACACGCCAACCAAACGGCGTCATGCCGAACGCCCACACACCGAGCATGATCAGCAGCTTGCCGAGCGGAGGATGCGAATTTTCGTACGGCGTTAGATTATGCAGGTTTTCATAGGCGGTGCGCCCATGGTATAGCTCGTCAAAATACATTCCATTGTAGTAGCTCGGAACCGCGTCAACCTGATCCTGCTCATCAAACAGATTATTCTGCGAACCGTTTGGCGAAACGACCGTCACGGGAATCAGCTGATCGTTCTCATCAAAAAACGCCATTTCATTGAGCTTAAGCGTACCGGAATAGAGCGTCAGCGTCACTTCATTTGCGGAAAAGTCCGTCGTTACCTTTTTCCAGCGGAACATATCGTCGTAGGTCTGCTCAAAGGTTTCTTCATGCCCCTGCGCCGTGGAAATCAGCAGCGTGCCTTCCTTGTCAATGTTGCCGAAGACGCCGTATGCGGCAATGTGCTCCGTCCGGTCAAATCGAACGGTGATACTTTCTCCCGCGGTCTCGGCACTCCAGAAGGTCTGCGGCGCGCGCAGCGAGCCAAGGTTCGTCAGCGCGACAATCCCGTATACGAGGGTAATGCCAAGCACATACAGCATATCCCGTTTCGAATAATGCAGCTTGTTGTCCGTCGGCAGTTTTGGCAGGATCTCCCTTTTTCCACGCGTTTTTACGTCGCTCTCCCCGGTTTCCCTTGCATAGAGCGGCGCGGCCGTTTCGCCGGACACCAGAATCCGGAAGGAAACCCAGGCAAAGTAGATCGCAAATAAAACCGTCGAGAGCGAGCCGACAAACGTGATCCCTTCGTAAAATGCCGCGCGCGCAGCGGTGTGGTTAACCACATACATAGCGGTGGTTGCATTCAGCAGCGCCGTTATGCTCATTCCTCCAAAGGCAATCAGCAGCCGGCGATCCCGATAGTACGAATACGCCACCAGAAGCATGAGTAGCGCCGGCAGCAGATAGCGTTCGTGCATATAGTGCCCAAAGGTAAAGATGAGCACGATTGCAAGCGCTCCGCCGAGATACAGCGCCCCCTTACTGCGCTTTCTGCCAAAGAGGTAGAGAACCGAGCAAAATGCAACCGAAAGAACGATCATGCCCGTTCCGAACAGATAATAGGGAATTCCCAAAAAGAGCATGTCCGCCGTCTTCCAGTTGCCGCCGATCAGCGCACCGAAGTTAAACGCTTCAATGGAAGCATAGTGGTAGGAGCCCGCGGTGGAGATATATTTTTGAATGAGCCAGTCCCAGTTCTGCGTTCCCTGAAAGGGCAGGGACAATACAAACAGGGCCGCAACTGCCGCCAGAACGGCCAGAACGGTCTTTCCCAGCCGCTTGAACCAGCCCTGCTTTCCATTCACAATATCCGCGACAAAGGCGACCGCCAGAACCGGCCCCAGCATGAGCGCCTGCGGCTTAACCAGTATCGCAATCCCGTAAACCGCACCCGCAAGGATACGCCGGTCGCTTTGCAGCAGCCAGACCACAAGCACCAGCAGCAGCGCGAGCAGCGAATCGATCTGCCCCCATGCGCCGGAAACGAACATCAGAACCGGGCAGAAGGCGAACAAAGCCGCAAGCAGCAGCGCGCCGCGTTCGCTCAATCCTTGTTTTTTCGCCATCCGGTAAAGCAGCCATGTACCGATCAGGTCCGCAATTGTGCTCGGCAGTTTAAACAAAAACGCCATTCCTTCCGAGTCGTAAGGAATGCTTAGCGCGCGACAAATCCAGGACAGCGCGCCGCAAATATACATATATCCCGGCGGATAGTCCGTGAACGCGCCGGAGGTGTAGAACTTCCCGGCGCCGTCGAGCATCATATTTCCCCAGGCCATGAAGCAGCCGAGATCGGTCGGATGGCCGTGAAACGCAAGCGAAAGAATCAGCCGCAGTACAAACGCGCCAATGAGAAGAATCAGCAGGGCGAGGTACGGTTTCGCAACCGGCTCGAGCATGCGGTTGTCATACCGCAGTTCCTTCCGGTACAGATATGCGTAGATTCCGGCGCATGCCAGCGTAACCGCTGCCGAAAAAATCAGGATGACGTTGGCGGAGGAAGGCGCGCTTTGCGCTTCGTCCGCGCTGTTTATATTGGTCACGGTTCCGTTTTGAGTCGGAAGATCCACGATTTCCTCGTCGGTGGCCGTGATTTTCACCAATGACACGTTTCGAAATTCGGCCGTCCCGATCGCGGTGGTGCCATAGCCGCCAAGACGCAGGGCGACATTGGCGCTCGTCTGTTCCGTCCCCGTATGAAAATAGAGCGAAACGGTGCGCCAGGCGTCCGAGCCGAACAGGTTTTCGGAATAGCAGTAGGTTCCGTCGATGGCATAGTTATCGATCGAAAGCGTCGCGCCCGTGCCATACTCCACGTCGCTCGTTCGAATTTCCGCGCGGAGACGGTAGATCGAATCCGGTGAAATGGAAACGGTCTGGCAGACGCGCGAATCGTTCGCCACAAGGTTGTGAACCGCTATCGTGGCTGCACCGTCTTCGTCTTCCGTCACAAAAGCGGTTACGCTTGACGAGTCGTTCTGATAGGCGGAGAGCTCCCAACCGGCAGGCAGTTCGGCGCTTTCGGTATGAATGCCAAAGTCGCCGTTATAGATCAGTTCGCCGCCGGATACGGTATCCTCTCCGTCGGCAAGCGCCGCAGCGGGCACCAGGATCAGGCAAAATAATAATAGGATCGCAAGCAGTTTACGCACGAACGTATCCTTTCTCCATCCCCCACAAAGTCTGTTGAGTTCGGAAACAGTATACCACAAACGAAAAAATCCTCAATCGCAAACAGCGGCTGAGGATGTTAACGTTTCGTGACCAAGGGAGCTTCCCCGCGCTCAGCAGGCGAAAAAAGCGTTCGAAAAATGCTGGATTTCGCCGCAAGCAAGATAGACCTCGACAACGTCGAACCTCGCCGGACAATCGGTCCGATTCTCCTGCAGCAGGTAAGCCTGCGCGGCGAGCGTGAGCTGGTGCTGTTTTGCGCGTGTTACGAATTCGCCGGGCGTTCCGTAGTTCGTTTTCGAGCGCGCCTTTACCTCGACAAACACAATCGTTTCGCCGTCCCGCATTACAAGATCGATCTCACGCGGGCCGCTGCGGTAGTTTTGCCGCAGGGTCTCGTATCCAAGTCGTTCCAGGTATTCTTTTGCAAGCGCCTCGCCGCCCCGTCCTATGGAAGTCGTACTCATAGGAATTTCCGTACAAACGATAGGCGGTGGATCGGGCAGGGCCCGTATTTTCGCAGCGCGGCGATATGCTCCGCCGTGCCGTATCCCTTGTGCTTTGCAAAACCGTATTCCGGATAGAGCGCGTCCTGCTCCACCATGTAGCGATCCCGCGTCACCTTCGCGAGAATCGAAGCGCAGGCAATGCTGTAACTCAGCGCGTCCCCGTGAACGATTGCGTGCTGCCGCGCGCCAATGTTTAGCCCGCGCATTGCGTCGATCAGCACATCCGTCACAGAAAGCGGCATGTTTTCAAACGCCAACTGAAACGCGCGCTTCGTCGCTTCCAGAATATTAATTTTGTCGATCTCGTCCGGCCAGACCCAGCCGAGCGAAAAGCCGAGCGCCGTTCCGGTCAGAACGGGATAGAGCGCTTCCCGGCGTTTTTCGGTCACTTGTTTCGAATCGTTGACATGCTCGATCACCGGGTCCGCCGGCATGGCGGCGCAACAGACGACGACCGGGCCCGCCAGAGGCCCCCGGCCAACCTCGTCCATTCCCGCAAGCACGACGTCTTCCCGCCCCCAGAAGGCTCGATCCGGCTCGCAAAGCAACTCCAGCCGTTCATGCTCCGGCAGACGCGTCATACCCGTGCCTCCGGCTGTTCCAGCGTGATCCGCGCAATCTTGCCCGCGCGGAATTCGTCCAGAACGACATGCGCTGCGCGCTCGGTGTCGAACCCGCCGCCGCGCAGCAGGAAGCCGCGGCTGCGGCAAACCGCTTCCAGCAGCGCTTCCTCCGGCGTATCCGCCGTGAGCTTTCCATAGCGTTCCGACAGCTGCGCGGGAACTCCGGACTGTAAAAGCAGCAGCAGTTCGAGCGCCAGCTCTTCCGTATCCATAATCTCGTCCTTGATCGATCCAAGGAAGGCGAGATGTTTCGCCAGCGTTTGATCCTCCAGCTTTGGCCAGAGCATGCCCGGTGTATCCATGAGTTCCAGATACGGTGAAATCCGCACCCATTGCTTGCCGCGCGTCACGCCGGGTTTATCGCCCACCTCCGCGCGGGTCTCCCCGGCCATTCGGTTGATCAGCGTGGATTTACCAACGTTGGGAATGCCGACGATCATGCAGCGCACGACCTTGTTCACACCCTTTGCCTTCATCGCCGCCACGCGGGGTTTTGCCGCCTGTTCGATCAGCGCGGTTGCCGTCTTCTTTGCGGAACCGCCCGTCGCGCTCACGCCCGCCGCCTCAATGCCGCTGCGGTTGAAGCTGGAAATCCATCGCTTCGTCGCGTTTCCATCCGCAAGGTCGCTTTTGTTGAGCAGCACAACGCGCGCCTTCCCCGAAAAGAGGTCGTCAAAATCCGGGTTGCGGGAAGCAAGCGGCGCGCGCGCGTCGATCACTTCGACCACAACGTCGATCATCTTGAGATTTTCCGCGAGCATACGGCGCGTCTTCGCCATATGCCCCGGGTACCAGTTGATAGCAGGCATGCTGCGATTCCTTCCTTAGGCAATACTTCCGGAAAAGAAAAACCCCGGTGCGTTGCGGCAGAGGGGTTTTTCCGGTTTGTTTTTCAGTCGTTCTTCTCTTCAATGCGTTCGCGAATCTTGGCCGCCTTGCCGGAGCGTTCGCGCAGGTAGAAGAGCTTGGCGCGACGCACAACGCCGTGGCGCACGACCTCGATGCGGCCGATGCGTGGGCTGTTGTAAGGGAACGTCCTCTCGACGCCTACGCCATAGGAAATGCGGCGAACGGTAAAGCTCTTGCGAACGCCGCCGCCCTGAATCTTGATGACGACGCCTTCGAAGTTCTGCAGGCGCTCGCGGGTTCCTTCAATAACCTTCACGAACACGCGAACGGTATCGCCGACGATGAGTTCCGGCAGGTCGCTGCGCAGTTGTTCTTTTTCGAGTTCCTTTATGATGTCCGACATTTGAAAATTCTCCTTTCGATTTTACAGGCGTTCATACTTCAAAAGCCGAACAGAGGACCGCCCGATGCCACGAACGCGATTATACCACGGCAAGGCACGCAAATGCAAGCCGTTTTTCTTGATTTTATGCGGGTTCCGCCGCAGCTTCCGGTTGACGCCGCGCGTCGTAAACATACCAGAGCGTAATGACGGCAACGACGATCACCCCGCCGACAAGCGACCAGACACCCGGATTCTCTCCCGCAAACAGAAAGACCCAAACGGGATTCAGCAGCGGCTCCAGCACCGCCAGCAGCGAGCACGTTAAGAGCGGCGCGTTCTTCAGCGCAATGCTGTATAGGACGTTTGCAATACCAATCTGGAAAATACCGAGTACCAGAACGCTCAGGATTGTTGTCGTCGTAAAATCCGGACGGGTGACGATCAGCACGGGCAGGCCGACCAACGCGGTCAAACAATGCCCCTGCATAATGCCGCTCGTACGCGTTTGCTCGGATACGCCCTCGCTGAAAATGAACATACCGGCAAAAAACACGCTGGACACGACCGCTACGATATCGCCCGCCAGATGTCCTTTCCCGATTTGTCCAACAAAGCAAAGGGCGACGCCGAAAACGGTAATCGGAACCACGGCGATGTCCAGCGGCCGCAGTTTCTTCTTTTGAACAAGGGCGATGTACAGTAGCACGAACACCGGCGCGCAGTATTGAATTACGATGGCGTTTGCCGCGGTTGTGAGCTTGTTCGCCGCGACGAACGTAATGCACACGCCCGCCATCGAAACGGCGAGCTTGAGTGTATTTTTATCGATCACCGGCCGGATTCCGCGAACGCGCATATACGCGAGCATCACAAGCCCGCCGAGCAGTCCGCGAAGGCTCACGATGGCAAGCGGATTCCAGGGAATCAGTTTAATGAAGATTCCTCCGATGCTCCACAGCAGACCGGTGGCAATCATGGCGAGGGTGCCTTTTGTCGTCTGTTTCATTTTTTCGCCTCTCCGCGCTTGCGGAGGTCTCCTTATCCAAACAGGGCAATCCCTGCCGGAATTGCCGTAAAATTCACATATGGTCTTGCCCGGTTACAGCCAGGCGTCGTCCGGCGCTTCGATCACTTCGCCCTTCTTCGTCTCTTCCTTCAACAGGTCGGGACGGTTCAGCGCGGTTTTCAGGCGCGCCTGTTCCAGCCGCCAGGCCTGAATCTTTGCGTGATGGCCGTTGAGCAGAACCTCCGGAACGTCCATGCCGCGAAAGCTCGCGGGTCGCGTATACTGCGGATATTCCAGCATGCCATCCGAAAACGACTCGTCCGCCGCGCTCTCCTCGCTGCCCAGCACGCCCGGAATCAGGCGGCTCAGGCAGTCGGCAAGCACCATAGCGGGCAGCTCGCCGCCGGTGAGCACATAATCGCCAATCGAAATTTCGTCGTCGATGATGTTCATCACGCGCTCATCCACGCCCTCGTAGTGGCCGCAGAGCAGTACGAGACGATCCTCCTGCGAAAGCTCTTTTGCAATCTTTTGGTTCAGCGTTCGTCCGCGCGGGGTCAGCAGAATCCGTCTCGCGGGTTCACCCGCCAGCACGGCGTCCATGCAATCGAAGATGGGCTGCGCCATCAGAATCAACCCCGCTCCGCCGCCAAAGGGATAATCGTCCGCCTTTTTATGCTTGTTGTCCGTGTAATCGCGAATATTATGCACATGGATTTCAACGAGGCCGCCCGCCTGCGCGCGCCCAAGCATGCTCGCGGAGAAAACCCCGCCGAACATCTCCGGAAAAAGCGTGAGTATGTCAATCCGCAAAGCAGCCGACCTCCCCGAGCACCTCCGCGTCAAACACGATCCGCCCGTTTTCCACATCCACCTCGCGCAGAACGCGTTTCAGCGCAGGAACGAGCAGTTTACCGTTTTCGATTTCATAAACGTCGTTTGCGCCGGTTTCCAGTACGTCCGTCAGTTTGCCGTAGGCCACCCCGTTGGAATCGAACGTTTCACAGCCGATCAGGTCGACAACGAAGTAGGTGTCCGGCTTGAGCCGGACGGCGTTTTCACGGCGAACACATAGGTAGGCATTCTTCAGCGTTTCCGCGCGCGAAACGGTATCGTACCCCTCCAGATGCAGCAGCACCGCATCCGGTTGAAAGCGCACGTCCATTACCGCAACAGGCGCATATGCGCCTGCCGTTTCAAGGTATGCCGTTTTCAGTGCGCGAAACCGCGCCGGATCGTCCGTCAGCGGAAGGATTTTAACGTCCCCGCGCACACCGTGCGCGCGAACGATCTGGCCGACGCGTAAATACTCGTTTTTCAATTCGGATTCCTAACTTGAGCGGAATTGTCTCCGCGGATTGAAGGACATTGCCGGACAAAGGCTCACTGTTCGACGATATCGACCATATACTTCTTGTCCGAGCGGACGCTCGCGGCCTTGACGACCGTACGGATTGCCTTGGCAATTCGCCCCTGCCGACCAATGACCTTGCCCATATCGGACGGCGCGACGGAAAGGGAAATCACGACCGTGTCCCCTTCCTCGCGCGATTCGACCACGACGGAATCCGGCTCGTCAACGAGGTTTTTCGCAATAAAGCGTACGAGCTCCTCCATCATGCGCGCCTCACTCGATTGCGCCGCTCTTCTTCAGCAGCGCACGAACAGTGTCCGTCGGCTGCGCGCCCTTCTTGATCCACTCCGCGGCATGCTCGTTGTTCACGGTCAGCTCAACGGGGTTGGCAAGGGGGTTGTAGTAGCCGAGTTCTTCCACAAACGCTCCGTCGCGCGGCGCGCGGGAATCCGCAACGACAATACGATAGAACGGTGCCTTCTTCGCGCCCATGCGGCGCAGTCTGATTTTGAGCATTTTCTGCTTCCTCCAAATATATGATGTAGTTTTTTTATCGAATACGTGTAAACGTGATTCGCCTGTTTGAAGTCCGGCTAAAACCCGAACGGAAATCCGCCGCGACGGCCCTTTTTCATCTTGCCGCTCATCTGTTTCATAAGCTGGCGGGAGGCGTTGAACTGGTTCATGAGGCGGTTAACCTCCTGCACGCTCGTTCCGCTGCCGCGCGCAATGCGCTTTCTCCGGCTCGCGGTGAGAATGTCCGGATCGCGCCGCTCCTGCTTCGTCATGCTCTGGATGATCGCCTTTGTGCGCGCCATCTGCTTTTCATCAACCTGCGCGCCGCTAAGCGCTTTTGCGTCCATGCCGGGCACCATCTTGAGCAGGTCCTCCATGGAGCCGAGGTTTTTCATCTGATCCATCTGGTCGAGAAAATCATCCAGCGTGAACGAGTTGGTCTTCATCTTCTCGGCCATTTCGAGCGCCTTCTTCTCGTCGAACGCGCCCTGCGCCTTCTCGATGAGGGTCAGTACGTCTCCCATGCCGAGAATTCGGCTCGCCATGCGGTCCGGATGAAACGGCTCGATATCGGTCAGCTTTTCGCCGATGCCGGAAAACTTGATCGGCTTGCCGGTGACGGAACGCACGGAGAGCGCCGCGCCGCCGCGGGTATCGCCGTCCAGCTTGGTTAAAATCACGCCGGTGAGCGCGATGGTTTCGTGAAAACTCTTGGCAACGTTTACCGCGTCCTGGCCGGTCATCGCGTCCACCACGAGCAGAATCTCCGCGGGGTCGACCGCGTCGCGAATTTTCTTGAGCTCCTCCATCATCTCCGCGTCGATATGCAGGCGTCCCGCCGTATCGACAATGACCACGTCGATGAACTTGCGCCTTGCCTCCGCAACCGCTTCCTTTGCGGTGAGGACGGGGCTCTGTGTTCCGTGTTCAAAAACGGGAATCTCGAGCTTTTCGCCAACGATCTGGAGCTGCCGGATCGCCGCGGGACGGTAGATATCGCAGGCGGCGAGCAAAACGCTCTTGCCGTAGTTCTTTTGAATATAGGCGCCGAGCTTGCCGCACATGGTGGTCTTGCCCGCGCCTTGAAGACCGGCCATCAGAATGACCGCGGGTTTCTGATTGCCAAACTCCAGCCTGGAGTGTTCGCCGCCCATGAGCCGCGTGAGCTCTTCGTTTACGATCTTGACGACCTGCTGCCCCGGCGTCAGGCTCTGGAGCACTTCGGTTCCCACCGCGCGGTCGGTCACGGTCTTCACGAAATCCTTGACGACCACGAAGTTCACGTCCGCTTCCAGCAGCGCGAGCTTGATCTCACGCATGGCTTCCTTCACATCGCCCTCGGTGAGTTTTCCGCGTGAATTCAGCTTTTTAAAGACTGTCTGCAGTTTTTGGGAGACGCCTTCAAACGCCATCGTCTTTCTCCGAAACCAGCCCGGATAATTGCCGGAGCAGGTCTTTTTGTTGTTCGTTCAGGTCTGTTTTGCCCAGTTCTTCCAGCAGGAGACGCTGCTTGCCGTTCGTTTCGATTAAGCCGAGTTTCGCTTCCATGCCCCGAAGCTCCGTTTCGGCACGCGCAATCGCGTCCCGCACCGCCTGCCGCGTGATCCCCTCCCGCTCCGCAATTTCGCGCAGCGAGCAGTCCTCATAGGCATACTGGCGCACGAGCGAACGCTGACGCTCGGTTAAGAAAGCGCCGTACCAGTCCAATAGTTGTCCCAGTTCGACCAATCGATCCATAGTTCACCTGTAAAGCAAAATTGCTTTACACCGCTTTATTATACGGTTACCTGTGAAAAAGTCAAGCGGATTTCAGCCGAAATATCCGATTATCCGTAAAAAATCAGTCCGCTTCGTTTGCCAGCAGCGCCTGCGCAAACAGCTCCGCGCTGAACGGCTGCAGATCGTCAATTCCCTCGCCAACGCCGACAAAGCGAACGGGAACCTTCAGCTGTTCGCAGATGGAGATCACTACGCCGCCCTTTGCCGTCCCGTCCAGCTTGGTCAGAATCACGCCGTCGAGCGCACAGACTTCGGCAAATGCCTTTGCCTGCGCCACCGCATTCTGCCCCGTCACCGCGTCCAGTACGAGCAGAGTTTCACAGGGGGTATCCGGCAGTTCACGCGCGATGACACGGCGGATCTTGCCAAGCTCGTTCATCAGGTTCGCCTTGTTATGCAGCCGCCCCGCCGTGTCGCACAGCAGCAGGTCGCAGCCTTTGGCCTTATAGCTCGCAATCGCATCGAAGACGACCGCCGCCGGATCCGCGCCCTCGCCGTGCTTCACCATCGGCACATTCGCGCGCCTTGCCCACTCCCCAAGCTGCTCCGCCGCCGCCGCGCGGAAGGTATCCGCCGCGGCGAGCATGACCTTTCGTCCCTGTTCGCGGTAACCGTTCGCCAGTTTGCCAATGCTCGTCGTCTTGCCAACGCCGTTGACGCCTACGATGAGCAAAACCGCCGCGCCCGCGTCCGCCGGAAAGGGACGGCTGGTCGTAACGGTTCTCGCAATCAAACCGGCGAGGATGGTTCGCGCGGTTTCCCGGTCTGAGATTTTCTGTTCCTTAATCGCGGCCTGCAAATCGTCCAGCAGGCGTTCGGTAACCGCTGCGCCCGCGTCCGCAAGAATCAGCGCTTCTTCGAGTTCTTCGTAAAACGCCTCGTTTATACCTTCCTTCGAGGCAAACAACCGCGCAAAAAAGCCCGTGCGCGTCTTGCCCAGCCCGGTTTTCCATTTGTTGAATAAAGACTTTTTCTCCATAAATAACCTGTTTAGCCAGTTCTTTCCGTCGATTAATACCGTATTTCGGTATAGCTCCGTTCAGCTCGCCTGTTCCGGCGCGGTCGTGATGCCGTTTTCACCAAAGCGGGCGGAAACGACCTTGCTCACGCCTTTTTCCTCCATGGAGACGCCATATAGCGTGTCGCAGACCTCCATGCTGCCCTTGCGGTGCGTAATGAGGATGAACTGCGTTCCGTCCGAGTAGCGCTTAACGTAGTCCGCAAAGCGGGAAACATTCGCCTCGTCCAGCGCGGATTCGATTTCGTCCAGCATGCAGAACGCGGGCGGTTTGAGTTTGAGCATGGCAAACAGCAGCGCGATGGCGGTCAGCGTACGCTCTCCGCCGGAGAGCAGGGAGAGCAGTTGGAGCTTCTTGCCCGGCGGCTGGGCGATGATGTCGATCTCGCAGCCGAGGATATCGTTTTTATCCGCAAGGCGCAGTTCCGCCTGCCCGCCGCCGAAGAGTTCGGCGAACGTGCTCGAGAAGTTCTGCTGAATCAGCTCGAACTGACGCAGAAACACCGTCTCCATTGTCGATGTCAGTTCAACAATGAGGGTTTCGAGGTCCTGCTTCGCCTTGTGTAAATCTTCGCATTGCGTATTCAGCTCGCCGTGGCGCTCGAACACGGTTTTGTATTCCTCAATCGAACCGAGACTGATATCGCCAAGCGTCTTAATCTCCGCCTTGATTTCGGAAACGCGCGTGTTGCTCGCGCCAACGGCGATCTCCCGCTTGAGCGCAGCGGCGTTTTCATAGGTCAGTTCGTATTCGTTCCAAATATGATCCTGCATGGCGCCGAGCTCCATCTCAAGGCGGCTCTGCGTCATCTCCTGCTTATGGATTCGCTCCGCAAGATCGCGCGTGGAAGCGAGCAGTTCCTCGCGCCGCGCGCGCTGTTCGGACAGCGCGGCGGACACCGTCTGCCGCTCCTCTTCCAGCTTGCGCTGCGCTTCCTTCTCCGCGCCCGTAAGTTTCTGGTCGCTTTCAATCTGCAAGCGTACCTTGGCAATCTCCGCATCCATGGCGGCGAGGCTCGCGTCGTTCTCCTCCGCCTCTTTTGCCAGCGCGCTGAGGCGCAACGACAGATCGCGGTGCTCCGCTACCAGCCGTTTCTGCTCGGAATAGATTGCGTCGCGCTCCTTGGAGAGCGCCATGCGGCGCACCTTCTGCTCGGTCAGTTCGCCGGCCAGCGCTTCCCGCTGCCTGCGCAGTTCGGCAAGCTCTCCCTGCGCGCGGGCAACATCCTCGCGCGTCGCCTCGTTGCCCTGTTCAATGCCGGTTTGCTGCTCGTCCGCGCTCGTTCGCTCGCGCTCGATTTGCGCGAGGTTTTCGCTCAGCTGCGCGCGCTCGTTTTCCAGATCCCGCGCAAGCTGCTCGCTGTTCTCCACATCCCGCCGGATAATATCCAGCTGTTCCGCCTGTTTGGCGGCCGCGATTTCACAGGCGTGCACCGCGTCGCGAAACGCGTCCACCTGAATGTCGCACTGCAGCACCTCCTGCTCGTTCTTTCGCAGAAGCTGCTTCTTTTCTTCCAGCGCGGCATCCGCGCGCTTCAGCTTATCACGCAGTTCCTGAATCTCGCGCTCGCGGCTCAATAGGTTGAAGCTGTTCTTTTGCAGGCTGCCGCCGCTCATCGACCCACCGGTGCTGATGATGTCGCCTTCCAGCGTCGCAATGTGGAACGCGCCGCGCGTACGCTTTTTCAGCGCGATGCCCGCGTCGAGATCCTTCACGATGATCGTCCGGCAGAGCAGGTAGTCCATCACGCTGCGAACGTTCTCGTCGCACTCGATCAGCTCGTTGGCAACGCCGATGCAGCCGGGCATGTCGATCTGCGCGCGCTCTTCGCGCGTGATGCGCGTGGGGTTTAGCAGCGCCATAGGCAGCAGCGTCGCGCGGCCGTAGTCGTGCGAACGCAAATATTCGATCACATATTTCGCGTCCTCGGCGGTCGGGGTAACGATGTTCTGCAGAGTCGAACCCAGCGCCATGGTAACCGCGACTTCGTATTCCTTCGGCACGCGAATCAGTTCCGCAACAACGCCAACGATCGCGCGGCCAAGTCTTGGTTCGTTCGGCGCGTCTTTGAGAATGTTCTTCACGCTCGCGTAATATCCTTCGCGCGAGCGCTGCATTTCGTCCAGTACGCGCAGTCTGGATTGCAGGGAACTTTGCGCCTGTTCGTCCCGCGATATCTCCTCGCGCAGCGCGGTAAAAGCATCCAGCCTTTTCCGGCGGTGCTCCACGGAACCGTCGAGATCGCGCTTTGCCTGTTCCAGCCTTTCCGCCTCGGCGGAGTGTTGTTCGACCGCATGTTTGAGTTCCTCTTCGAGCCGGGCCGTCTCCTCCGCGCGCCGCTTCGACTCCGCATCGATGGCGGCAATCCGCTCGCTCATGGAGCTGCGCATTGCGTCAAAGCGGGACATGCTGGACTTCACGTCCGACATGCGGTTCATCGCTTCGATGATGCTGTTCTTCATCGCCTCCAGCGATTCCTCGCGACCGGCGATTTCGGCGTCAGCGGTGCTCAACCGCTGTTCGGAGCGCTCCATTTCCTTTTCCAGCAGGGTCAGCGCCGCCTGGCCGGATTCGTCCGCCTGCAGATTGGCGATCACCGCGTCCAGCTCGGCGATGCGCCCGTTCGCCGCCTCGCGCTCCTGTTCGATCCGCTTTTTTTGCGAAATCGCGTTTTCGCGCCGCTCGGCAAGCACGTTGCCTGAGCCTACGCGCGTCTCCGCCTCGGAAACGAGCCCCATGAGCTTATTCTGCTGCTGGTTGAGGGAAGTGTCCAGCGTTTTGAGCTGTTCCTCCAGCGCGGCGCAGGAGGCAAGCAGTGTCGCCTCGCCCGCGTCGGCCAGGTCGCGCTCGGAGAGCATCTGCTTTGCCGCTTCGGCGATCTGCTCCAGCCGCTCGTGAACGCGATCGTATTGATAGAGAAAGAGATTGACCTCCAGATCGCGCAGCTCGTCGCGCAGGCGCAGATAGGCGCGCGCGGACGCGCTCTGCGCCTCCAGCGGTCCAAGGCGGTCTGCCAGTTCCTTCAGTATATCTTCAATTCGTTCCAGATTTTTATCGGTATTGACGAGTTTACGCTCGGCTTCCTCCTTGCGGACGCGGTAGCGCATGACTCCCGCCGCCTCTTCAAACGCCGCGCGGCGATCGCCGCTCTTGTTTGAAAGTATCTCCTCTACCTTGCCCTGGCTGATGATGGAATAACCGTCCCGGCCGATGCCCGTATCGCAGAAGAGATCCTGAATATCGCGCAGGCGGCAGTTGTTGCGGTTGATGCAGTATTCGCTCTCACCGGAGCGGAACACGCGCCGTGTGATGGCAACTTCACTAAACGGTATTTTCAAAACGCCGTCCGTATTGTCGAAGATCAGCGTGACTTCACAGTATGCCAGCGCTTTTCGCAGTTGGGTGCCGTTAAAGATAACGTCCTCCATCTTCGAGCCGCGCAGCGCTTTTGCGCTCTGTTCGCCCAGCACCCAGCGAACCGCGTCGGAAAGATTGCTCTTTCCGCTGCCGTTCGGGCCGATGATGGCGGTAACCCCGCCTCCAAATCGTATTTCGGTTTTTCGCGCAAAGGATTTAAACCCGTTGAGCTCCAGTTTGGTCAGTCGCATGCGTCGCCCTCCAGAACGCCAAGCCGAATCAAAGCGTCCTTTGCCGCCGCCTGCCCCGCGCTTTGCTTATTCAGCCCCGTTCCTTCGCCGATCACCTCGCCGGAGAGGCGAACGCAAATCGTGAAGCGTTTTTGATGTTCCGGCCCCGTTTCATCCAGACAGCCGTATTCGAGCGACCCAATGTGCCCTTTTTGAACGTATTCCTGCAGCCGCGTTTTATAGTCGCGGTCCATTTCGTCCACGCGCGCATCCTCCAGCAGGCGGATCACGCGTTCCAGAATCACGCGCCGCGCATGCTCCAGCCCACCGTCGAGGTAAATTGCCCCGATCACGGCCTCCAGCGCGTCCGAAACGATGGAAGGCTTGCTTCGCCCGCCCGTGAGCTCTTCGCCGTTGCCAAGCTGCAGCCCTTCCGGAATGCCAAGCGCGACCGCGGCGGAAAACAGAGCCTGTTCGCAGACCAGCCGCGCGCGGTGGCGCGTCATCGCGCCTTCCTGCAATTCGGGATGCCCGCGGTAGAGATGCTCGCTCACGCAGAGTTCCAGCACCGCGTCGCCCAAAAACTCCAGCCGTTCGTTATGCGTCTGCCGCTTTCCGTCGCCCTTGACAAACGAGGTATGCGTCAGCGCCGTTTCCAGCAGGGAACGGTTCTGAAACGTATACGCAAGGGTTTTTTCGAGCGCATCAAGCGCATTGTTCGGTTGCGGCATGTTGATTCCTTGATTCTTTTTTATCGCGCTTTGCCGGTAGAAAGGGGAAACGCGCTGCAAAACGCGCGGGCTTCCTCCGTGCGTTTTACAAAAAAACCCGCACCCTCTCTCAGTCTTCGGATGCGGGCAGACATTGCTTTGCGTTGCGATTACTTCTTTTCGAGGTAACCGACGATGTCGGCTACGGTCTGTACCTTGGGAAGTTCCTCGTCCGGAATCTCGATGTTGAACTCCTGCTCGAGATCCATAATGAGTTCAACGATGTCCAGCGAATCCGCCTTCAGGTCGTCGATCAGGCGGCTGTTCATCGTAATGGTGTTGGCGTCGATATCCAGTTGCTTCGAGATAATATCGCGAACCTTCTCAAAACTCATGTTAAAAACTCCTTTATGACGCGTTCAAAACGCATCTCATTCGCGTAGTATTCTATAGTACGCTCGCCAATCTGTCAATCCTCATCCAAACGGCGCTATCCTGCCGGGTACAAATCCAACTTTATTCTTCGGTTACCAACTGCGCAATTTGCTCGCCCAGCAGCGCCGTCGCGTTAGAGGAGATCAGCTTTACGCCCTGCAGAATCGCCGAGCGGAACGCCTTTGCGTTAGAACTGCCGTGCGCCTTGATCACACCGCCGTTTACGCCCAGCAGGGGAGCGCCGCCGTATTCGGTGTAATCCAGTTTTTTCTTGAGCTGTTTAAACGCGGGCTTGCAAAGAAGCGCGCCCATCTTTGTCCGAAAATTCATCATCAGGCTGCGCTTGAGCAGATTCATCATGAGCGACGCGGTTCCCTCCGTGCCTTTGAGCACAATATTACCGTCGAATCCGTCGCAGACGACAACGTCGAATTCGCCGCCCAGCACGTCCCGCGCCTCACAGTTGCCGGTGAAGCGGACGGGCGCCGTTTTGAGAAGCGCGTGCGCTTCCTTCGTCAGTTCGTTGCCTTTTTCCTCCTCCGTGCCGTTGTTCAGCAGGCCGACGCGCGGGTGTTCCACCCCAAACACACTTTTCATGTACGCGGAACCCATGATTGCAAACTGAACAAGATAGTCGCTCTTGCAGTCCGTGTTTGCGCCGCAATCCAGCAGCAGCGCGCAGGAATCCAGCGTTGGCAGCACGGTTGCGAGCGCGGGCCGTTTCACGCCCTTTAATCGTTTTATAATCAGCGTCGCGCCGGTAAGCAGAGCGCCGGTGCTTCCGGCGGAAAGTACGCAGTCGGCTTCCCCGTTTGCGACGGATTCAATGGCGCGCACCATGGAGGAATCCTTCTTTTTCCGGATGGCGAGCGTCGGCTGCTCATCGAAACCGATGACCTCCGTCGTCGCGACGAGCCGAATCCGCGCGTCCGAAACGCCCAGCCCGGCAAGCCCCTTCTGCAGCGCGGCCTCGTCTCCGTAGAGTATGATTTCCGCGTCCTTTGTCAGTTCCGGCAGCACGAGCTTGACGCCTTCGAGTACTGCTTGCGGCGCAAAATCGCCGCCCATAGCGTCAATTGCAATTCTCATGGTACATTCCTCCCGATTCCGCGGCAGCGCTGCCGCTCTCCCCAAAAAATTTTCCCTGCAGAAAAGCGGCACTCCGCCATATTCTCTCGATCCGAATTCATTATACGGGACTTCCGGCTTCGATGCAACGCAAAAAGGCCTTCCAAGTCGCCGTTGCGCCGGAAAGCCCAGTTGCTGAAAAATACATGCCTGTCGATGCGCTCGACATAGCTTCGAAGGACGGATGATCAGGCGTTCTTCTTTTCCTTCTGCTCCATGTCGACGACCAGCTTGCCGCCGTAATACCCGCACGTCTTGCAAACCGTGTGGGACGGTACGAGCGAGTGGCACTGCGGACATTCGTTGAGCTGCGGAGCGGTCAGGTTTAAATTGCCGGCTCTGCGCGAGTCACGCCTTGCCTTGGACGTTTTTCTCTTGGGTACTGCCATGATAATCCCTCCTATTCTTCTTCTGATAGCGCGTCGGGCAAAAAGTTTGCCCTAGGCTTCCTGTAAAATACAATGACAATCTTCGCTGTTGCGATCCGCGCCGCAGACCGGGCAAAGTCCCTTGCAGTCCTCCCGGCAGACGTCCGCGATGGGCAGTTCCAGAAAGAGATTGTCCAGAACGGCTTTGTCGAGAACGAGTTCGTCCCCCGAATAGGAATACGTCTCATCCTCCGCCGCATCGCTCTCCCCCTTGACAAAACGCTCGGAAAAGGAAAACGATACTTGTTCCACAAACGGCTTCGTACAGCGCGCGCACACGGCTTCCATAGACGCGTCCGCTTTTGCGGAGACGCTAAACGCCTTTCCGTCGTACACATAGGTTCCGGAAACAAATACCGGATCGTGAAAGACGATTGTGCGTTCGCCAAACTCCTGCGGTTCGAACCGCTCGGACTGTTCGAACGCAAACGGCTCGCCCGTTTGACGAATGGCGTTCGCAACTCGAATGCGCATGCGGTACACCGCCCGTTCCGCCGAGGAAATCGGCGCGTTTCTTCCGGATCGCGCGCAAGAAAAGGACTGCGCGTTTTCCACGCAACAGAGAATATTCTATCGGCTGACAAGCGTTTTGTCAATAACTTCGCGCGTTTCCGATTCGATTTTCACGGCGGTTTCCCCGCTTGCTTTCGAATTGGACACGCTCAGATCCGCCCGCGCCGGTTGGAACCGTCTTTTTTGACGGAGGATTTCCCGCTTCTCTCCGTATTTCCCGCCCGGAAGGAGCGGTTATTCGAACCGCCCGGCTTCCCTTTTGGGGAGGAAGCGGCGGTTTCCGGCCTCGTGTCCGGCGGAACGAGGCACCCTTTTCCCGCGCCGATCAAATCCTCGCGGTCGGCCAGGCGCAGCGCCTTTCGAATCAGCGGCCAGTTCCTGCGGATATGGCACTGCAGCAGCGCGCGCTGCATCGCCTTCTCCTCGCGCGTTCTGGCCACGTACACCGGCTGCATGGTAAACGGGTCGAGCCCCGAGTGGTACATGCAGGTGGATGCCGTTCCGGGCGTCGGATAAAAATCCTGCACCTGCTCCGGTTTGTGGTTGATCCGTTTTAGATACTGTGCAAGTTCGATCGCGTCCTGCAGCGTTGCGCCGGGATGCGAACTGATGAGATACGGGACCAGATACTGCTTTGTTCCGAGGTTACGGTTGATCGCGTCGAACTTCTGCACAAACCGCTCGTAGACCGCGTGCGGGGGTTTATTCATATACTTCAGTACCCGGTCGGAAACGTGTTCCGGCGCAACCTTCAGCTGGCCGCTTACGTGATGCTCGATCAGCTCGCGCAGAAAAGTATCGTCGCGGTCGAGCAGCGCATAATCATAGCGCACGCCGCTTCGGACGAAAACCTTCTTCACCCCCTGCAGGGAGCGCAGTTTCCGGAGCAGGGCAACGTAGTCCTCCTCCGACGTGTCAAGGTTTCTGCAAGCCGAATAGCCGATGCATTCCTTATCCGCGCAGACGCCGTTTTTCAGCTGCTTTTCGCAGGCGGGGTGCCGGAAATTCGCGGTTGGGCCTCCGACGTCGTGGACGTATCCTTTAAACGCGGGATCCTGTACAAAACCGCGCGCTTCGTTCAGAATCGATTCGTGTGACCGCGCGGTCACTACGCGACCCTGATGAAACGTCAGCGAACAGAAGTTGCAGTCCCCGAAGCATCCGCGCGCGGAGGTAATCGAAAACGAAACCTCGTCCAGCGCGGGCACACGCCCCGAAATCGAAGGATGCGGCTTTCGTGTAAAGGGCAGCGCGTAGACCTCGTCCAGTTCGCGGGTGGAAAGCGGAGCGGCGGGCGGATTGCACAGCAGAAAGCCCTTCTCGTGCGGCTGAAGCAGACGTTTCCCGCGCACCGCGTCCTGTTCGCGCGCTTGCCGGACGAACGCTTCGCAGTATTTCTTCCGATCGGCCGCAACTTCCGAATAGGATGGCAGCAGAACTGCGCCGTTCGCCTGTTCGGCATCCGAAACGCGAACGCAGGTACCCGGAATCTTAGTGATCTGTGAAACGGGCTTACCGGCGCGGAGCGCCTCCGCAATCTGCACGATCGCGCGTTCACCCATGCCGTAAACAAGAATGTCCGCACACGCATCATAGAGGATCGAGTGGCGAACGCGGTCGTCCCAGTAATCGTAGTGCGCAAAGCGGCGCAGGCTCGCCTCCAGCCCGCCAATCACGAGCGGAATGCCGGCGTAAGCTTCGCGGCAGCGGTTGGCGTACACAATGGTTGCGCGGTCCGGGCGCCTTCCGGCAAGCCCGTTCTCCGTATAGGCGTCCGTATCCCGCCGCGCGCCGGAAACGGAATAGTGGTTCACCATGGAGTCCAGATTCCCGGCGGTCACGAGAAACGCAAGCCTTGGTTTTCCAAGCGCGCGGAATGCCTCCGCGCTGTGCCAGTCCGGCTGCGCTATGAGCCCTACGCTGTACCCCTTTTGCTCGAGCACGCGCGTAATGACCGCCGCGCCAAAACTCGGGTGGTCGATATACGCGTCCCCGGAAATCAATACGAAATCCGCCTGGTCAAGACCCCGCGCACGGAGTTCTTCCCGCGTAACGGGCGGAAAAGCAGGTTTCTGTTTGGCCATTATCTCGGTTCTTCCTCGACGGCGGGCGGTTCGTCTTCCAGACCGGTTTGCGGGCTTCCCTCCGGTTCGGCGCCTTCCGTTTCCATTTTCTGCGGGTCAATATCCCCGTTGTTGCAGTTTGGCTTTTCCGCGCTCGATAGCGGTTCGCCGTATCCTACCTTTTCACGTTCAATGAGATTCATCAGCAGTTCGTCCAGCCAGTTTTCCGCGGCAGGCGCGTCGTTTACCGCCGCTTGCGGCTTCCCGTCCAGCTTCGTACCAGGAGTGTCCTTTGCGTTCTTTTGCGTCATGGCAGCCTCCTTTGGCATCTCCCTGTCGGATGGTTCCTGTTCCGTGCGAACACGGCTTACCTTTGGCGCGCGCATGGGTTTGGGCGGTTGTGCCCCGCGGGCAATCGACCGGGCGGGCTTGGTTTCTTCCCGCGTCTCCTCGGTCTGTTCCAGCCGCGAAACCGCCGCTTCCAGCCCCTTTCGGCGGGTGCTCTGCTGCGCGCGCTTGCTTTTCGTCTTTCCGGAGTCAATCGCTTTGCGCATTTCGGTAATCGGGAGTTTCTGGTTATTTTCCAGTTTGTTCAGCAGGTATTCCATTGCAAGCAGCATTTCCTTTTTCTCCGCCTCATACTGCTCAAAGCGTTCGATGATCTCATCCAGGAACAGATCGACCTGTTCGATATCGTATCCCATAAAGGAACGCGCAAAAACCTGATTCACGATGTCGTCTACGCGCATGGTTTATTCCTCTCTTCGAAGTTCAGTGGAATCTTTAGCTCCCGCCGCCGTCCTTTTGATAAAAGCGGCACACCAAGTCGATGATGTGCCGATGAATTCGTCAGTTGTGAAAAAATTGCCTAAACCAAGTCGCCGTAGTCGTCCTCGCCGTTTCCAACCACATCGTAGTTGTTCGGCGCAACAACAAAGATTCCGCGCGAAATTTTGCACATAGTGCCGTTGAGCGCATAGACCGCGCCGGAGAGAAAATCCAAAATGCGCTGCGCGGTATCCAGCTCCAGCTCTTCCATGTTGACGATGACCGGTTTACGGTTTTTTAAATTGTCGATGATGCTCTGCGTATCCTCGTAACTCACGGGATGATAAACAATCATCTTCATTCCGCCGGAAATCGGCAGATTCGCGCCGGAAGCACCCTGCGAGCGGTCGTTTCGGCGGTGCGAAGGCGCAGCGGCGGCTTTTGGGCCGTTGTTGAAGCTAACGACGTTTCCGCGGTCATCCGAATCGTTTCGATAGTATCCGTCGTCCCTGCGATCGTCTTCTATTTCGTCGCTTTCCTCTATACCGATAAAGTCTAAAAATTTCGTGTAAAGGCTTGCCATCCGTCTTCCTCCGAAAACCCGTTATCCGCATATCCATGCGGCATATGTTCGTTTTTATAGTTTATCCCTTGCGCCGAAGATGCGGGTGCCAACGCGAACCTGCGTCGCCCCCTCTTCAATCGCAACCGTAAAGTCATGGCTCATGCCCATGGAGAGCGTGTCGAACGTTCCGGTACCGAACCGTTCCCGAAGGCGCTCAAACAGGCGCCGCATTTCGCGAAAATAGAGCCTTGCCCGCTCCGCTTCCGCCATTGGCGGAACGCACATGAGCCCCCGCAGGCGCAGGTGCGGATACTGCGCGAGTGAATCCGCAAAACAATCCAAGTCCCCATCCGTGACGCCGCCTTTTTGCACTTCCGCACCGATGTTGACCTGGATGAGGATGTCCTGTACGACTTCGCTTGCCTCCGCCCGCAGATTGAGCTGGCTCGCGAGGTTTTGCCGGTCCACGGACTCAATCAGGCCCGCAAAACCGCAGACATATTTTATCTTATTCGTCTGCAGTTGTCCAATAAAATGCACCTTGCAGCCATGTAGTTCAAAAAAAGTTTTCTTTTCGTTCAATTCTTGCGCGTGATTTTCGCCAAAAACGCGAATTCCCGCTTCCACAGCCTCCAGCATGCGCTCCGTCGGCTGGTACTTGGAAACGGCGACCAGCTCGATTTTTTTCGCGTCTCTGCCCGCCCGTGCCGCGGCGGCATCCATTTCCGATCGTACGCAAGCGATGTTATCAGCGATCCTCATGGCTTTAAATACTTCATTCCGGCGGTGATATTATCCGATGCATTCTTTGCGCGGATGACCGCCTTCTTTTCGTCCTGCGCCAGGATATCCACCTCGACGCGCAGCGCGCTGTCCCCGTAGGAAAGGTTGATGCCCGGAATGCCGTTTACGATTTCTATCGCTTTGAGCGGTACGACGAGCCCCTGCGCGGACTTGGAAACCTTCGCGCTCACGGTGCGAACGCCAATCAGCTTGCCGATATCCACATTGAACTCCAGCAGGTTGACGACCGCGTTTTCCGAAACGGTTCCCGCGCGCGCGGTGGCGGTATACTGCTGTTCGGAGTAGTTCGGAAAGATCACGCTGTACTGCTCGCCATCCGCCAGCCGCATCGGGTCGGTTGCGTTCGTAACAAACGCAATGAACCAATGCGTGTTGTTGATGATGCGGTAGAGCGGAATTTCGCTGGTGGAGCTCGCGGTATTCGCCGTATTTCCGCCCTTGACCACCGCCTTGACCAGCGCGGAGTTCACGGTGGAAAGCTTGTTCACGCTGAGCACCTGCTCATATCCGTCAAAATAAAAACTTACGACTCCCGTACCGGAGGTGTTCTTGATATCCCGCTTCCAGCCGGACATCACGGATTCCTGCGAGGACAGATCGTTATAGAGCTGGGTCAGCGTGGTATCCGGCGTAACGACCGTCTTCAGGAGCGTTTCGCGCTGCGTCACGAGGTCTTTGAGCGATTGTTCCAGGTCAAGCATATCCAGACTGCTCTCGGCGCGCGACACCGAGCGGATCTGGAGTTCCACCGTTTCGATGCTGTTGTTCAGTTCCGTCAGTTCCGGCGTCTCCTGCCCGCCAAGCAGCTGCATCTGGTAATCATAGATCTGCTTTTTCAAATTCAGCAGCGTGACCATAGTTTCATCCTGATAACCGCGCTTATACAGCTGCGCGATGACCTGGTCGTTGCTGATGGTTTCGCCTTCCACAACGTCGAACGTAATCTTTTCGTATTGCTCGGACATCACGACGGTCTCATCCCGAATGACCGCCGCATTCACTTCCATATCCGCGCCGAGCGAGCCAAATTCGATCTCACCGGACTTTTTCGTCAGGTTAATGATCACCGCGACGATTGCGATGATCCCCGCGACGGACAGTATCATCAGAAAAAAACGCCCTTTGAGCCGCAGCCTCGATTTAGCCATTCCGTTCACCGCCGATTTCGTAGCCTTGTTTTTCCGATCTGCCGTACTGGCGGTCGAAATTCTCCTGATTCTTTGCTTTGTACAATGCGAATAATTCCTCCGCGCTCATTCCGCTTTTCAAGCACATGCTGACAAAGAAATGCAGCACGTCTACCAGTTCGCCTTTCAGCGCCGCGTCGTCCACCGGCTTCGGATTCTTCCACCATTTAAAGTTTACCTCGTCGAGCACCTCGGATAATTCCGAAATCATCGCGAGCACTTCTTTTTGCAGCCAGACCTCTTTTGAATAGTCCAGGTTTCGGCGGGATACAATATCCTCGTCGAGCGATTGCTGCAGTTGAAAAATCATGTCCAGCTTATCCAATGCCGTTTCCTCCGAACTGTATTGCGACGGTTTTATCCATCAGCCAAGCAACTTCTTCAGCGCGGGCCTCTGCTTTTTTACACGCCCGACGAATGCGGTGCTCGCCTGATTCAGGTCGAGGCACACGGGCAGAATTCGCTCGATATCTTCCATTGTAACACATTCGATTCTGCGAATCGTCTCCCGCTCGTTATATTCACGTTTTTGTAACAGCAGCACCTTACCAAGCGCGTTCATGCGCGAGCTGGTAGACTCCATGCCCAGCAGGTAGCTGCCCTTGAGCTGATCGCGGCAGCGTTCAAGTTCCTCCTTCGTTACGCCTTCCTTGCGGACGCGCTCGATCTCGTCCAGCATGCGCCCAAGCACCTCCGCCGCCTGCGCCTCGCCCGTGCCCGCGTAAAACGTAAATGTGCCGGTGCCGGTATAGCTTGTCGGATACGAATAGACGGAATATGCCAGGCCAAGTTTTTCACGGATGCTCTGGAACAGCCGTGAACTCATGCTGCCGCCAAGGATGTTGGAAAGCACCGCAATCGGGTACTGCCCCTCGGTATCCCGCGCAAACCCCGGCAAGGTAAGGCAAAGGTGCACCTGTTCGATATCTTTTTCCACAAACGTTTCGTGCTTGCCGCCGGGATACCGCTGTGGAACAGGCTGCGTTTGCCGCGCGGATTTCGGCGGATCAAACCAGCGGGATACGGTATCGGCCAGTTTCTGCTCGTCAAAGTTGCCCGCGCAGGCAACTACGATATTCTCAGGCGTATAAAACTCGTCCTTATAGGCAAGCAGTTTTTCGCGCGAAAACGCGCGCACACTCTGCTTCGTTCCCAGAATCGGGCTTGCCAGCGGTTCATCCCCGAAGAAGAGCATGTTGCTCTCTTCGGAAACCAGGTCTTCCGGACTGTCCTCATTCATGAGGATTTCCTCGAGCACGACGCCTTGCTCTTTTTTCAGTTCTTCCGGGTCGAAAACGCTGTGGAACACGATATCCGAGAGCACGTCCGCCGCAAGATCCAGATGTTCGTCCAGCACCTTCGCGTAAAAGCAGGTGCACTCCTTGCCCGTAAACGCATTCATATTGCCGCCGACCGCATCCATTTCAATGGCGATCTGTTCGGCGCTCCTGCGTCCGGTACCTTTAAACACCATGTGTTCAATCAAATGCGACGCGCCGGCCGTTTCCGGCGTTTCGCGCACGGAACCGGTGTCGACCCAAACGCCCATCGCTACGGATCGGACATGCCCGATCTTCTCATGGATCAGCCGAATTCCGCTCGGCAGCGTGATTTGGCGAATCATTGGATTCCTGTTTCCTTCCTGCGCCAGTTTGAGAAGGCGTTTTCATGCTGGCAATTCTGTATTTTACCATAAAACACGTTGATACGGTATATGAAGTTTGCCTATGAAAAGGGCGCGGCGTTGCCGCCGCGCCCCCCGACACTGCGAAATCTGATTATTCCTTTTCCGGCGGGAGCATATCCTTGCGGGTCAGGCTGATCTTGCCGGTCTTTGGATCGATGTCGATCACGCGGACAAGAACCTGTTCGCCCATGGACAGCACGTCCTCCACCTTCTCCACGCGCTTGTTCGCGATACGAGAGATGTGCAGTAAACCGTCCGTTCCGGGCTTGAGGTTGATGAACGCGCCAAAGTCCTTGATGCCGACCACCGAACCAAGATATACGTCTCCGACTTCGATCTCCTTGACGATGCCGTCGATAATGCGCTTGGCTTCCGCCGCGGCGGCCGAATCGGGCGAGGCGATATAGACCGTGCCGTCGTCCTCAATATCAATCTTCACGCCGGTATCGGCAATGATCTTGTTGATCGTCTTGCCGCCGCTTCCGATGACTTCGCGGATCTTATCCGGATTGATTGAGAACGTGATGATGCGCGGCGCATAGGGCGAGAGCTCGGCGCGCGGTTCGCGAAGGGTTTCGTCCATCTTGTCGAGAATGAACATACGTCCCTTGCGGGCCTGCTCCAGCGCGCGGGTGAGGATTTCCTTGCTGATCCCCTTAATCTTGATGTCCATCTGGATGGCGGTGATGCCGTCCCGCGTGCCCGCGACTTTAAAGTCCATGTCGCCGAGGAAGTCCTCGAGGCCCTGGATGTCGGTCAGAATCGCGATGTTGCCGGTGGAGTCGTCCTTGATGAGACCCATGGCGACGCCCGCAACGGATTTCTTAATCGGAACGCCCGCGTCCAGCAGCGCCAGCGTGCTTGCGCAAATGGAAGCCTGCGAGGTGGAACCGTTCGAGCTGAT